>NZ_BAAGXU010000017.1:0-69501 GCF_054779675.1 Emticicia fontis | reverse complement strand
ATTGACTCATGAAGAAAAGCCTTCTTATATTTTTTTATTTTTTATATGCTTCATCTTTTGCTCAAACAAAGGAAGGGACATCTACACCCACCCCACATTGTGATTGTTTTATACATGGAGTAGTGCTCGACAACGTTACGAAGGAGCCTATTGTTGGGGCAGTAGTATTGATTAAAGAACTCAATAAAGGTATTAGTACCGATGTCAACGGGCACTATCATATTGCCAATCTTTGTCAGGGAACTTATACCATTATTGGCCGGATTGTTGGTTATCAGGATAAAACCTATACCATTAAATTGGTACACGAAGCCGAGCAGGAAATTAAACTTTCGGAAGGAGAATTACATTTAGCTAATGTAGATATTAAAGCAGAAAAAATTGATAACCTGACCCAAACCAAGAACGTATTGGAAAGCACTGCGCTTGACCAGACAAGAGGACAATCGTTAGGTGAAACTTTGAAGCAGATTTCAGGGGTAACTACACTCCAGACTGGTAGCTCTATCTCAAAGCCGGTTATTCATGGTATGCACTCCAATCGTGTTTTGATTATGAATAATGGTGTGCGACAAGAGGGACAACAATGGGGTAGTGAACATGCACCCGAAATTGACCCCTTTGTAGCCAAGAAAATAACGGTTTTAAAAGGGGCAGCCGGAGTAAGATATGGTTCTGATGCCATTGCCGGCGTTATCATGCTTGAACCGGAAACTTTACCCGACTCTACTAAAATTGGAGGTGAGGTAAATACGGTTTATTTTACGAATGGCAATCAGGTAGTAACCTCGGCAATAGTAGAAGGCGGCCTCCGTCCTAAAAAAGCTGAGATTCCCCAATCGTTTGGGTATCGTGTACAAGGTACTTTTAAGAGGGGCGGTGATATTTCGACACCAAATTATCGTTTAGCCAATACAGGTCTTTCAGAAATCAATTTCTCGATTGGAGCTAATTATAAGCAGAGAAACTGGCAGTCAGAAGTTTTCTTTAGTCAGTTTAATACCCAGATTGGCGTGTTTTCAGGCTCACATATTGGTAATGTAACGGATTTGGTTGAAGCGATTAAACGTGGAAGCCCGTTGAGCATTTATACACCTGAAACTTTTACTTATAATATTGGTAGACCCTATCAGGATGTGCAACATAATTTATTAAAGCTAAAATCTACCCACCAGTTACAAGGAGGTAAATTATCGCTTACTTTAGGCCGCCAATATAATTATAGGAAAGAAGTAGATATTCTGCGCGGTGATAAAAATCTGGTTCAGCTTTTTCAGTTGACTACTTATACCGGAGAATTACTGTTTGAACATAAGCCTTTGTTTAAATTATTAACCGGCTCAATGGGTGTGAATGCCAATTTTCAGCAAAACCTAACTTCAGGCACTTTGCGTGAGCCTCGTTCTTCTACAGTTCTAATCCCTAATTTTCAGAACATGACAGGGGGCGTATTTCTGATTGAAAGAATTGTGAAAAGTAAATGGGAAATTGAGGGGGGCGTTCGATATGATTTCAGAAATCTGGATGTATATAGAATTCCGAGAGGAATGCAGGATGTAGCAGAGAGTAGCAAGCAAAACGAAAATTTTACTGGTACTTTTGGATTGAATTTCAGACCTAATTCGCAATGGAATTTTTTATTCAACCTTACTTCTGCCTGGAGAGCACCGACTGTCAATGAATTATATAGCGATGGGGTACATCATGGAGCAGCCAGTTATGAGAAAGGAGATGAAAATCTAAATCCGGAAGTAGCTACTAATTTGTCGTTTACGACCAATTATATCACCAAACTCTTTCAGTTAGAATTACATCTATACGATAATTATATACGTAATTTTATCTTTCTATCTCCAACGGGGCGACCAACGCTTACTATCCGTGGAGCTTTCCCCGAATTCTGGTATACACAAACCAATGCTCGTTTCAGAGGGCTTGATTTGAGTGGTAATTTTCAGATTCAGAAACATATTTCTTTAAATTCGAAATTATCCTATTTACAGGCACAAGACCTTACGCATGACCAGCCATTGATTATGATTCCACCGAATCGTTGGGAAAACACTCTGCGTTATGAATGGAAAAAGAGCGGTATTTCATTGACCAATCTTTATGTAGCCAAGCAAAATCGCGTACCGACTAAAGTAATTTTTAGTGAGATTCCTGCGGATGAAATCATCTTTAATCAATATGGTGGAGATTTTGCACCTCCCCCACCTGCTTATATGCTTTGGTCTGCCATGTTTACACAACAGTTGAGATTTAATAATAGAAATAATTTAGATTTATCATTAACAGTCACCAATTTATTGAATACCTCTTATCGGGATTATCTGAACCGGTTCAGGTATTTTGTGGATGAAATCGGGAGAAACGTTGTGGTGAGAGCTAAGTATTCGTTCTAAAAGTCGATTTTCTAATCGAATATTAATTTGCAATAATGTTGCACAAACAAAAATGAGTCCTTATATTTGCACCATTGTTGCAAATACAGACTCATCATTAAAATCTAAAACCCATGCAAAAAAATCGCATTATTGTTTATGTTAGCCTAGCCGTAGCTCTGTTGTTCTCAATGACGGCATGTAAAGACACTTCGGTAGATGTTGAAGAAGAAAACGAAATCATTACTACTGTTAAATTAAATTTCACCTCAGGTGGTAATACACAAACTTTTGTTTTTACTGACCCTGATGGTGATGGAGGAAACACCCCTACTAAATTCGACAATATCAGTTTAAAGCCTAACACCAGCTACACACTTACAGTAGAGTTGTTAAACGAATCGAAAACGCCTGCGGAAGACATTACAAACGAAGTGAAGACAGAAAGTCAGGAACATTTATTTGTATTTACTCCATCACCTGCAAGCCTTCTGACTTATACTTATGGAGACAAAGACGTGCGTAATTTCCCGATTGGCTTGACTGGAACGGTTCAAACCGGAGCGGTGGGTACAGGTAAACTGAAAGTACAGTTACGTCATCAACCGCCTGTGAATGGAAAAGATGTGAAAGACGGTACACCCACACCGGGTAGCGATGATGTGAACTTAGATTTTAATCTAAGCATTCAGTAAGCGTTTATTTTTAATTTATAGTTTAGTTTAGAAATAAATCCACAAGCCTTTGGTTTGTGGATTTTTAGTTGGAAGATGTCCG
The DNA here is from genome assembly GCF_054779675.1 of Emticicia fontis. NCBI lineage: Bacteria > Pseudomonadati > Bacteroidota > Cytophagia > Cytophagales > Leadbetterellaceae > Emticicia > Emticicia fontis. Next base: position 66,340 of record NZ_BAAGXU010000017.1, on the reverse strand, counting down.
AAGATTTACTTCTGTTGGTATTTTTATGGTTTTTACTGTGGCCGTATTCTGCTTTTTATTAATCGTATCCAGGAGCATTTCTGCGGCTGTTTTGCCTATTTCAAAAGCAGGTTGTACAACCGTGCTTAAAGGTGGGTCTAATAAATGTGCCACTTGCAGATTAGTAAACCCAATAAAAGCTACCTGCTCAGGAATATTGATTCCTTTGGCTTTTACAGCTGCAAAACTATCTAAAGCGAGGCGGTCGCTGGCAGTAAAAATGGCATCAGGTTTTTGAGTATCTAATAATTCAAAAATCACTTGTCGTGCTTCTTCTGGGGCAAATCCGCAATAGCGTACCAGATTTGTGTCAAAGGGTATTTCATATTTTTCCAGTGCTGCTTTATAACCTTCAAATCTTTCGTTAGTAGTGTACAACAAAGATGGGCTGGTAATATGGGCAATCCTTTTTCTACCTGATCGAATCAGATGTTCAGTTGCCTGAAATGCTCCCTGAAAATTATCAGCAATTACCTTATTGGCCTCAATTTCATTTGAAATACGGTCGAAAACCACCAATGGTACTCCCCTTTTCTGTATTTCCTGCAAATGGCTTACGTCTGTAGTTTCACCAGATAACGAAATTAATACCCCATCTACTTTTCGTCCGACTAAATGCTGGATATTACTACGCTCACGTGCATACGATTCATGGCTCTGGAAAATCACAACATGGTAGCCTCTGTTATAGGCAACCGCCTCAATCCCGTTAATGGCTTGCGAGAAAAAATTATTGGCTATCTCCGGTACAATCACTCCTATGGCCCTACTCCGGTTTTCTTTCAGACTCAAAGCAATCGGGTTTGGATGGTAATTCATCTTCTCGGCATATTCCAATACGAGTTTTTTTGTCTCCGGGTTAATCTCATAACTACCCCTTAACGCTCTTGAAACTGTAGAGGTAGAGAGGTTAAGTGCCTTAGCAATATCTTTGATGGTTATAGCTTCCAAGATTAATACAAGTAAAATACAATTCTATGCCCGGCTCAATTGGGAGCCTATAAATAATCAGAAGTCTGAACGACAATCAAAGATATTAAAATTATCTATACCAGTGTTATGAACAAGCCTTTTTGGTAACGTTCCCGATAACGATTGCATAAATAAAGTCAATTATTTATTTGTTTATTCCTATGTTCAGTTTGCATCTTCGTAGGTATATTTGATTGATTTTACTGACAGCTTCATCTGTTTTATCTTAGAATAATTCTATTACCTTATATTATGTTTAATCTTTCAGGCAAAGTTGCCCTTGTAACAGGTGCCAACAGAGGTATAGGCAAAGCCATGGCTATCGGACTGGCAGAAGCAGGTGCCGATATTATTGGTGTATCTGCCAGTATTGAATTAGAAAACAGTGCGGTAGAACTCGCCGTTAGAGGTTTACAAAGAAATTTCAAGGCGTACCAGGCCGACTTCGGGAATCGCGAAAGCCTTTATGCGTTTATTCAACAAGTAAAGGCTGATTTCCCGACGATTGATATTTTAATCAATAACGCGGGTACAATTATGCGTAAACCTGCTGCCGAACATCCTGACGAATACTGGGATAAAGTAATGACCATTAACCTTGATTCTCAATTTATTCTGGCGCGTGAAATTGGCGCCAGAATGGTAGAGCAAAACTTAGGTAAAATCATTTTTACGGCCTCTTTACTTACCTTTCAGGGAGGCATCAATGTTCCCGGGTATGCAGCCAGCAAAGGTGCTATTGGTAGTTTGGTAAAGGCATTGGCCAATGAATGGGCGTCTAAAGGCGTTAATGTAAATGCGATTGCGCCCGGCTATATCGCCACAGACAATACCGAAGCCTTAAGAAATGACCCTGATAGAAGTACTTCGATATTAGCCCGCATCCCAGCCGGAAGATGGGGAGAAGCAGAAGATTTCAAAGGCCCAGCGGTATTCTTAGCATCCGCAGCCTCCGACTATGTACATGGCACTATCCTGACTGTAGATGGCGGTTGGATGGGGAGGTAATCTATTTAGTGATTGTGTGATTTAGTGAATGAGTGATTAATTTAAGGCAGAGGGAAGGTTAAAGAAGTGTTACCAGAAACTAGACTAATCACAGTTCAAATATAATCACTCAATCACTCATTTACTAAATCACTAAATTCTTAAAGATATGCAAGCAAGATATGAAAGTAGCCCAAAAGAAACGGCGGGTATGAGTACGGCTGAATTGAGAAGCAATTTTCTGGTAGAGACATTGTTTACACCCGACCAGATACATATTGTTTATTCTCACTATGACCGTATGATTCTAGGCGGAATTATGCCTAAAAATGAAGCGGTTGAATTAGGCAATTATGATGAGTTGAAATCTGATTTCTTTTTGGAAAGAAGAGAAATCGGGATTATTAATGTAGCAGGTGATGGCAAAATTACTGTCGATGGTGAGGCTTTTAATATTAATAAATTAGATTGTTTGTATGTAGGTAAAGGCACGAAAAAAGTAGTTTTTGAAAGTGTCGACACCAATAATCCGGCAAAATACTTTATTCTTTCTGCGCCTGCACATGCCACTTACCCAACGCGCCTGATGACCAAAGAAGAAGCTTCTCCGGCAAGTATGGGTGCTATTGAAACGGCTAATCAACGTGTAATTTATAAATACATTCATCTGGATGGCATCAGAAGCTGCCAGTTGGTAATGGGTTTGACCTTATTGCAAACGGGTAGTGTCTGGAATACTATGCCTTCGCATACGCACGACCGCCGTATGGAGGCTTATTGTTATTTCGATGTACCAGAAAATCATGGCGTATTGCATATGATGGGGCAACCGCAGGAAACCCGTCACTTATGGATAGCTAATCATCAGGCTATTATTTCGCCACCATGGTCGGTGCATTCAGGCTGTGGAACTTCCAATTATTCATTTATCTGGGGGATGGCTGGTGAAAACCAATCATTTGCAGATATGGATTTTGTTCCGATTTCAGAGCTGCGTTAATCATACGATTGTTTTAATTATTTTAACCTTTCTTTTTATGAGACTTACCTCAAAACTAATTGTTTTATCGTTTTTTGTTTCATCAATCGTTCTTGGCCAGAAGAAGATTGATGTAGCAAAAGAATTTGCCTTTGCTGCTCAGCAATATGAAGGCATGCTGAAAAGCCACCCTGATATTACTAAAACGCCTCAGTCAACTAATCCTGATGGTTCGCCAAGAGATATGCCAACCAGTTGGTGGTGTAGTGGTTTCTTTGGTGGTTCTTTATGGTATATTTTTGAACAAACCAAAGACCAGAAATGGAAAGAAGCAGCCGACAAATGGACTATGGCCGTTGAAAAGGAACAGTTCAATACAGGCACGCATGATTTAGGTTTTATGTTGTATTGTCCTTTTGGAAATGGGTATCGCCTGACCAAAAATCCGAAATACAAAGAAATTATGCTCACCGGAGCTAAATCTTTAGCCACTCGTTTCGATCCTAAGGTCGGAGTAATCAAATCATGGAATAACTGGAAGGGCTTTAAATATCCTGTTATTGTTGATAATATGATGAACCTTGAATTTTTGTTCTGGGCGGCGCGTGAATCAGGCAATAAAGAATTTTATAATATCAGTGTAACCCATGCGGATAATACCTTGAAAAACCATTTCCGTCCGGATAATAGTAGCTATCACGTAATTGCTTATGGCGAAAATGGTGAAGTATTGAAAAAAGGAACCCATCAGGGCTATGCCGATGAGTCAGCTTGGGCGAGAGGCCAGGCCTGGGCATTGTATGGCTATACAGATATGTATAGAGAAACCAAAGACAAAAAATATCTCGCACAGGCAGTAAAAATCGCCGATTTCTATCTGAATAACCCGAATCTGCCAAAGGATAAAATTCCTTACTGGGATTTTAACGCACCAAATATTCCGAACGAAGAGCGTGATGCTTCAGCGGGTGCTATTACTGCTTCCGCTTTGTTAGAACTAAGTACTTATGTAGACAAAGCAAAAAGCAAAACCTATTTTGATGCTGCCGAAACCATGCTGGAAAGTCTGACAGGCCCTGCTTATAAAGCGAATTTAGGAGAAAACAATCATTTCATTCTGAAACACTCAGTAGGTGCCAAACCGCTTAAGTCAGAAATTGATGTACCATTGGTATATGCTGATTATTATTTCTTGGAAGGATTGTTACGCTATCAGCGTTTGAAAAATAAACAGAAATTGTTTTAAAACATAAATACGTATATTCAACAAAATGCCCTTCGGTTGAGGGGCATTTTTGTTATAATTAAATTTATCGGATACATCTTTTTATTAATTCAAGTGGCTAAGCGCTTTGTATTCATTCGGTGTTTGCCCTACGTGCTGCTTAAAGAAACGTGTAAAGTGTTGAGGATATTTAAACCCTAGTTCATAAGCAACTTCATTAACAGTTTTATCGCCATTGAATATCCTGTTTTTGGCTTCCTCTATTATTTTGTTTTGTATGTATTCCTGTGCCGATTTTCCCGTTTCTTTCTTAATTAAATCTCCAAAATAATTAGGTGATAAATGCAACTCATCGGCACAATAAGCCACAGATGGCAGACCAATCGTTTCAGGTTTTTCTGATGTGAAATAGCCATTCAGTAACTCTTCAAATTTTTCCAGAATACCTCTGTTAGCATTATCTCTGGTAATAAACTGACGGTCATAAAAACGGTCGCAGTAATTCAGAAATAACTCAATATTGGAAGCAATCAGTTTTTTACTATGCTTGTCAACAGACTGTTGTAGTTCGTTTTCAATTTTAGAAAAACAATCTAAGACTAAAGTTCTTTCGCGAGTAGAAAGATGCAATGATTCGTTGGTTTGATAGCTAAAAAAACTATACTCTTGCATACTTTTAGCCAGCGAAGTGCCACGAAGCAGGTCAGGGTGAAATACGAGCCCATGCCCTGTTGGCTGATAAATATCAATTTTGTTTTCTACATCAATTACCTGTCCCGGAGAGATAAAAACCAGCGTACCTTCCTGATAATCGTAATAATTGCGACCATATTTTAAATCGCCACATTTTACATCCTTTAATATAATACAATATAATTCAAAAGTCATTCGAGACCCTGTCCTTGGATATGCTCTTGAAAAATCGAGTACACTTACTAAAGGATGCAAGGTTTCATGATTGTTAAAGTCGTTGTATGCTTTAACTGTATCGAAATTATATATCTGCTTCATATTTAAAATATAAATACCAAAGCCTTTTAAGACTTTGTCATTTCTACGGCAAAAGGCTGGTTGTAAAATCTTTTACCTGTTGTTTTATATAAGGCATTTGCCACTGCTCCAAAAACTGGAGGAAAAGGCGGTTCACCTAAACCTGTCGGATCAATATCGTTTTCCACAAAATGAACCTCTATTTTCTTAGGTGCCTCATTGTGGCGAATGATACGATAATTATCAAAATTCGTTTGTTCGGCTGCACCATCTTTATGGGTCAGCGCACCATACAAAGAATTTCCGATACCATCAACTACTGCTCCTTGTACCATATTAATGGCCGCATCGGGATTCACCACCACACCACAGTCAACAGCACTAAAAACCCTTTCTACATAAGGTTGTCCGTCTCTCATGACCATATCTACTACATGGCCTGCATAAGAAGCATGACAGAAATAAGCGGCTACACCTCTCTTTCTATCATTATTTTCCGGCTTCCCCCAACCTGATTTTTCGCGAAGGAGTTCCAAAACACCTATATATCGCTTGGCATCGTACTCATTGTTTTTACCAACCGGATTATCTTTGGCACGATTCAATAATTCAAGTCGCATTTCAATCGGGTCTTTTCCCATCGCTTCAGCTACCTCATCTAAAAAAGACTGCTCGGCTGCTGCATTGAAATTAGAACGAGGTGCGCGGAATGCGCCAATGGTAATATTGGATGGGATTTCCCAACCCTCAGCCAGATAATTATCAATCGCTCCCGCCGGAAAGCGATTGGCATGAATCGCATTTTCAGGAATCCCTCCACCTTTTATGTGAAACCCAATTAGGTTTTTATTGGCATCTAAAGCCGCGCGGTAAGTTGCTGTGTACATCGGGCGATAAATACCATAAGTCATATCATCTTCGCGGGTATAGATAAGCTTAATAGGTGCCTTAGCTTTTTTAGAAATCAAAGCTGCTTCATAAAGATAATGCCCATAAGCTCTGCGACCAAAGCCTCCACCCATACGGGTCATCTGAATTTCAATTTTATCAGCAGGCAGATTCAAAATCTTTGAAAGCGTAGGCTCTGTCCAACCCGGTGCTTGCAGAGGTCCTGCCAATAAGGCTTTTTCCTCTGTTACATGGGCAAAAAAATTCATAGGCTCCATACAGTTGTGCGCCAGAAACGGTGCATTGTAAGTGCGCTCAATAATCTGAGCAGCATTTTTGAAAGCCGTTTCAGGATTTCCGTCTTTTCTTAAAACAGTTGCAGGTTGTTTAGCGCGTTCCTGCATTTTGTCTAACTGAGTAGTACTCGTTTCAAGCGTGCCCGGCACAATTACTTCTCTTTTGCCACCTCTGCCTGTCATGGTGTCTTTGGTATCTCCGGCGGACTCCCACTCTACTTTCAGTTTTTTACGGGCATTCATTACTTCCCATGTTGTATTTCCCACTACCACTAATAAATCATTAAAAGTACGGGTATCAAATCCTGCTTGCTGGAAACTTTCTTCATACAATTTCAGAGTGAAAACATCTTTGATACCTGGCATTTTGAGGGTTTGTGAAGCATCAAAAGACTTCATTTTCATACCGAAAGCAGGAGGATGCTGAATCATGGCGATTAACATCCCATCTACACGATAATCTAATCCAAAAAGTGGTTGGCCTGTAACTATTTTTTGCCCTTCTACATTTTTCTTCGAATTTCTTACTACGGTAAAATCTTTTGGCTCTTTTAGCTTCATCCCTTTTGGCACAGGAATAGTGGCTGCTTTAGCCGCCATTTCTCCAAATTTTGCCGATTTACCACTCGAATGATGCAATACTCCTGCTTTTGTAGAAACTTCATTGACTGGTACGCCCCATGTTTCCGCCGCAGCCTGACATAACATCTGCCGAGCAGCAGCTCCTGCTTCACGGAGTGGCTTCCAATACATTCTGACTGAGTTACTTCCGCCTGTAAATTGTGAGCCGAATTTCACATTATCGTGTGTGCTCATCTCGACTACTACATTTTTCCAATCAGCGTCCAATTCTTCTGCTACAATCATGGGTAGCGAGGTCATTACATTCTGCCCGAATTCGGGATTTGGACAAAAGATTTTAATTATATTGTCAGATGTAATCTGAATATATCCGGTCAATTGATTCCAGTGCTCAGGCAGGTTCAATTCAGCTACCTTATCTGCAGGTTTGAAACCTGACAACCAGGTAAAGCTAAGCATCAGACCACCACCTGTTAAGGCAGAAGATTTCAGAAAAGAACGTCTGCTATATGTTTTTGGATTTGTCATTTCTTTTGGGGTTGAGTTTTTGCGGCTGATTTAATGGCTTCCTTGATGCGCAGATAAGTTCCACAACGACAGATATTGCCACTCATATAGACGTCAATGTCTTCATCTGTCGGCTTGGGATTTTCTTTAAGCAGAGAGCTGGCACTCATCATTTGCCCTGCCTGACAATAGCCGCATTGTGCTACATCATGCTCAATCCACGCTTTTTGTATCGGATGGCTGGCATTAGCTGATAAACCTTCAATCGTAGTAATAGCTTGCTTTCCTATTGCTGATACAGGTAGTTGGCATGAACGCACTGCTGACCCGTTCAGGTGAACTGTACAAGCACCACACATCCCTACGCCGCAACCATACTTAGTGCCGGGCATATTAAGATGGTCGCGTAAAACCCACAAAACAGGCGTTGAGGGGTCAACGTCTATTGCATGGATTTTTCCATTAACTTTCAGATTATATTTTGCCATAAATCGTAGTGTTGATAGATTACAGAATTTAACAGGATAAATAGATGTAAATAAAATACTATATTATCAGAATTACTTACGCAATTCAAACGGATACTTACGAAAATCAAACAGATTAAGGTGTCATTAGTTTAGTAAACGAGAGTGAGCCCATTTTCCATGCACCATCTTTCTTGACATATACTTCTGTTACCATGAATGGATTGGTTACTTCATTTCCTCCTACCACTGCCAGAAGCGTAATTCTATTCAATAAAATAGCTGTATTGTCATCAATGATTTTTACAGAAACCTCGTGAATATCTGCCTTTTTGTAATGGATTCCACCGCTCTTGATAATATCTATTTCACGGTCTTTCTCCCATGAACCTCCCATGTGCACAAAAACTGATTTTTCATCAAATAGTTTTGACAGAGACTCTACATTTTTATCAGCCATCCATTGCCATTTATCTTTTGAGAGCTTAATAATTTCCTGCTCTGTATTTGTACTACTATTAGTCGGCACAGGTGGAGTAATACTATTATATTCTTCGTCGGTTACTCTTTTAGCCCAAACGGTCTTCCCTTTCTGTGTTGGGGTAGCACCAATATAAGAAAAAGTACTGCCCGGAGAAGCTCCATGCCAATGCTCAACACCTGGAAGGCATTTAATGACATCTCCTTTGTGAACAATCTGTATAGGCTTACCTTTTTCCTGATAATAGCCTGTGCCTTCAGTGATTAATAAGACTTGACCGGCCGGATGAGAATGCCAGTCCAGCTTGGCGCTTGGTGCGAAAGTGGCAAAGGCCAGACTATAATTGAAGTTATTGTCGGCCTCACTTAATTCTTTAAGCCAGACAGTTCCTGTATGATTGTCAGTGGTAGAAATTTCACCTTTGGGGAAAATAGAAGTTTCCTGAGCAACAGTTTTTGTAAATATGGCAGATAATATAAGCGTTAAATACAGTAATTTTTTCATTGATTTCATGGGAGAATATGGAGAAATTTGTGTCGTACTTTTTTCAACACAAAGTTTCCATTATTTTTCTCCTGAAATGTTATACATATTACTGAATTATCTACCAAAATTACTGGTTGATAAAATATACCTTAGTAAATAGAATCTAACACTCATTCCAACATCTTCTCCCGCACCTTAAACTCTTCAATATCAATCAAAGAATGGTATTTCCTGACGAGTTCTTCATCAAACTCTGCTTTCAGGTTAATTCGGTTAAGCAATTCTCGTTGGTGTTCTAATAACTGCAGATAAGTATATTGGTAGCTTTTATAAGGGTGTTCTTCGGCTGGGTCTGTTTCGGCTATGGTTTGGTTAAACAGTCTTAGCTCAATTCTTAATTTTTCAAGCAAATCACTTAATTGATTGTCCTTAGCGCCATCTTCCTCATATTTTTTCTCTAAATGCTGTATAGAATATTGCAGGATTTTCTTCTGGATGAGTATTTCCTGATCATGCTCAGACATAGTTGCATATTTATCTTCCATCTGTACTTTTTTAATAAGCCAAGGAAGCGTGAGCCCTTGAAAAACCAAAGTCACTAAAATAACAATGAACGTGATAAATAAAATAAGATTACGATACGGAAATGGCTGATTATCATTGGTAATCAATGGAATAGAAAGCGCCGCGGCTAATGACACTACCCCACGCATACCTGCCCAACCAAAAACAAGGGGCAGCCTCCATCCCGGATTGGCATCTGCTACTGTGATATAGCGACTAACCCAATGGGAAAAACCAGATGCCCCGAGCGCACACAAAACCCGAACCACAATGAGTACAAAAGATATGGCTAAGCCATAGCCAATGGCTTCACTTAATTGCGTATCTCCCAATTGTTCAACAATTGAGGGCAATTGCAATCCAATCAGGAGAAAGACTAAGCCGTTCATTACAAAGACCAGACTACCCCAGACATTTACACCCTGAATCCTGCTTGCATACGAAAGTATTCTTTGCCTTCTGCTTGATAAGAAAAGCCCTCCACTTACTACTGCCAATACGCCCGAAAAATGGAAATATTCAGCAAAATAATACATACAGTAAGGTGTAATGAGCGTGAGGACAATCTCAATACTTGGGGTAGTAGGTAACCACCGGTGTATACCATAGAAAACTAACCCAACCAAAAGGCCAATCAATACGCCTACCACTACCACTAAAAAGAAGCTGGTGGCTGCTTCCTGAAAGTAAAAATTGCCTGTAAGTATAGCTAATAATGCAAAGCGAAAGATAATTAAAGAGGAAGCATCATTCAACAAACTTTCGCCCTCACCAAGGCTTAATAATGACTTGGGTACTTTCAGGCGTCGCATGATAGTAGACGAAGATATTGCATCAGGCGGAGAGACAATTCCACCTAAAAGAAAGCCATGTGCCAGAGTGAATCCCGGAATTAGTGCTACTGAAAATACGGCAATAACCCCGGCATTAATAATCACTACCAGAAAGGCAAAACTCATAATGATGCGTCTCCATCGCCAGAATTCTTTCCATGATACCTGCCAGGCAGATTCATATAATAAGGGCGGTAGAAAAATAAAGAAGATTAAATCCGGGTGAACGGTGACATTAGAAAATATTGAAAGAAAACTAACAGCCAGGCCCCCTAAAACAAGTACTATCGGGTATGCCAAACGAAGTTTATTGGCCACCATAACCAATGCCAGAATAATCAGGATAAGGTAAACGTACTCAATAAACTGGTCGTGCATAATGACAAATATGAGGAGTTTAGGATATATATGTGTTAAACGCTTTCTATTAAAACAAAGAGAGATTATCATTAGAGCATCTCACGAATATCAGCAAATTTATCCTTTTTTCTACATTTGTATATTATTGTTTTATAAAATAAAATGCCTATATAATCAAGCAGACGCTTAACTATATAGGCATAAGTATTTTATAAAATTATAATCCCGTCGATTTCTCCATGGCTTCGGTATAGCGTGTACCTATCACTTTGATATGCGCTGAGGCATTTTCAATTTCCTGCAATTCTTCTGTTGTTAATTGAATGGCAGCCGCACCGTTATTTTCGGTCAGGCGATGGATTTTGGTTGTACCAGGGATAGGTACAATCCAAGGCTTTTGAGCCAATACCCATGCCAGAGCAATCTGGGCAGTTGTGGCATTTCTTCGTTCAGCAAACTGATTCAATAAGTCCAACAAAGTCTTATTGGCTGTGCGCGCTTCTTCTGTATACCTTGGTAAAATATTACGAATATCTCCTTCCGCAAATTTGGTATTTTCATCAATCTTGCCTGCTAAAAATCCTTTCCCTAGTGGACTGAATGCTACCAGACCAATACCCAATTCTTCAATGGTTGGAATGATATCTATTTCGTGCTGGCGTGTCCAGAGTGAGTATTCACTTTGCAAGGCAGTAACTGGTTGTACTGCATGCGCTTTGCGAATAGTACTTGCTCCGGCTTCCGATAAACCAAAATGTTTTACTTTCCCTTCCTTGATTAAGTCTTTTACCGTTCCGGCCACTTCTTCGATAGGTACATTAGGGTCAACCCGATGCTGGTAGAAAAGGTCTATCACTTCCAGTTTCAATCTTTTTAGTGATTCTTCAGCTACTATTCTGATATTATCCGGGTGGCTATTTACACCAGCCATTTTTCCATCCTGAATATTGAAGCCAAACTTAGTAGCAATCACAACTTCATGCTTAAATGGTTCCAGGGCCTCGCCTACTAATTCTTCGTTTGTAAAAGGGCCATATACCTCGGCCGTATCAAAAAAAGTAACCCCCTGCTCAACAGCCGTGCGGATTACTTTAATCATTTCGCTTTTTTCGCCTGCCGGGCCATAGCCAAAACTCATGCCCATACAGCCCAAACCTATGGCTGATACCTCTAAATTACTATTTCCTAATTTGCGTTTTTGCATAGCTATTATCATTTTATAAAGAACAAAATTTAATCATGTATAATGATTTTACGAAAATCAAATATTCCTGAATTTCACTGGGCTTTGCTGAACATGCTTCTTGAAGAAATTATTGAAATGCGTTACTTCCGTAAAGCCCAAAGCATAGGCTATCTCAGATACATTCCATTTACTTTGTTTCAGTAGTATTTTTGATTCCTGTAAAATACGTTCGGTAATAATCTGAGAGGTTGTTTTCTGTGTGATTTCTTTGACTGCTCTGTTCAGGTGATTGACGTGAACATTTAGTTGGTTAGCAAAATCTGATGCCGAACGTAATTGGATTGCCGGATGCGCATCATCAATAGGAAATTGCCTTTCTAACAACTCTAAAAATATAGTAGCAATGCGCTGAGAGGCATTCATCTGCTGTTTTTCAAAAGTTGACGAAGGTTGCATTTTCATCCCGAAATGCAATAATTCAAATACCATATTTCTGAGCAAATCATACTTATGCATATAGTCAGAATTGATTTCGTCAAACATCCGCTCAAAAATGGCATTTACTTTATCTGCCTGCTCATCTGTCAACTCAAATATATGCGTGCCATTCGGTTGAAAAACTTCGTATTGATTCAGATTGCCGAATTGATGGAAGAAGTGTTGATTAAAAATGCAATAAGCTCCGCTTCTAACATTTTCTAGATGCTCCCATTTATACGGTATCTGCGGATTCGAGAAAGATAAAGCCTGTTTCTTTACCTCAATTATTTTATCGGCATAATGCACCTGACTATTACCAACCATCAGCATGACTTTATAATAATCCCGACGTTTATAGGGTACGGGTTTAGACTTGCCATCTATCAGCGGCTCTAATCTGAATAAATTGAAATGCCCTATTTCATTGCGGATATTCTCTGGCATCCACTCAAACTTCCTTTGATACATCTCTTCGATGGTCTCTACTTTTTCCATACGCTTCAATTGATTATCTTCATTCACTATTTCTTCAAAAGTACTGGAAATAGTTCTTTAAACGCTTAAACTTTACCTTACAAAATTAGTTTATCAGATAGCTATTTTCTAAACGAAATTCAAACCAAAACTTACGAAAATCAAACAATCATTAAAAATCCACTCTTCACTTATCAAATTTTATACTAAAGATGGACCTCATAGACTTATGAAATTTATCTACTATATAAAACCCTCTTCAATTCAACTGTTCTTTTAACTAGTAAAATTTTAATGTTCCACTTGATAACTTTATAAAATTATTCGTCGAACTTGGCATTACGTTTGTGCATAAATCTTTGCTTAATATATACTTACCTTTATTTATAGTCACCAAACATGCCAGAAAATCATAAAATCAGAATTCTACAAACAATCAGACAAGGGAAAATAGGTGGCGGTGAAACCCATGTGCTTGATTTAGTGAGCACACTTAATAAAGATAAATATGAATCTATCGTGCTTTCGTTTACAGAAGGCCCGATGGTAGATAAGATGAAAGCGATGGGTGTAAAAACCCATGTAATTTATACCGAAAAACCCTTTGACAGGTCTGTCTGGGGTAAAGTAAAAGATATTCTGGAAGAAGAGAAAATTGAAATAGTACACGCGCATGGCACCAGAGCCAATTCTAATACTTTTTCGGCTGCCAAAAAATTGGGTATTCCTCTCTTGTATACGGTTCATGGCTGGTCTTTTCATAACGACCAGAATTTTCTGGTAAAAAGTGTACGGACATTCGGAGAAAAGTTTCTGGTAAAAAATGCTACCAAAACCATTTGTGTATCCAATAGTAACTATGAAGATGGAGCCAAACGGTTTAATATGAAAAATGCCACAGTGATTACCAACGGCATTAATCTGGATAAATTTAATCTGACTCAATCATTTAAAGATATAAGGAAGGAATTTGATATAAAGGAAGACGAGGTTCTGGTTGGATTTATTGCCCGCATGACCTCTCAGAAAGACCCTTTTACGCTTTTAAAAGCGATAGCGAAGATTCCGGCAGATAGTAAACTAAAATTCCTGATTATAGGCGATGGAGATAGTAAAGAAGCAGTGTTGAAAATGGCAGATGAATTGGGAATCAACTCTAGAGTAATTTTTGAAAAATTCAGACAAGATATACCGGATGTGCTCCACGGCATTGATATTTTCTGCTTACCGTCATTATGGGAAGGCTTACCGATAGCCTTATTAGAGGCTATGGCTATGGCAAAAGCAGTGGTGGCTACTGCCATTGATGGTACCAAAGAAGTAATTGTGCATCAGAAAAACGGTCTATTGGTACCAGTAATGAATCCGGACGAATTAGCAAATGCCCTCATAAGACTAGCCCATGATAAAGCTTTAAGAGATAAATTGAGCAAAGAAGCCCGGTTAACAGTTGAGAAAGATTACAATATTTTGCGGATGACACGTGAGGTTGAAAAGATTTATGATGAATTGCACAAATTACAGTAATATGGTATATTTATAGAAAAAATTTTATTCTTTACTGAGCGGGGTAATGAGCCCCTAAAACCCATCTGTTTACTGCTTAAAAAAAGACTCTTATCAGGTATTTTGGCAAAATAATTGCTATATAATTTACTGATTGAAAGGTCATTTTATTTAAAAACTGTACCCTTAGCAAACAATAATTCTGGTAATTCTGATTATCTGTCTAGGATCAAGAGCCAAAATCTGTTTTTATACCCAATAAGGGCGGTTCTTTTTCATTCAATATATTAAAGCCAGTCATTGGTAAGCTTGTCTAACATATTCTCAAAAAATAATAACGATGAACAAAAAATTAAAACTTCTGATAATTGATGATGAGGCAAGTATTAGAAAAGTTTTAGAGCACTTCCTGAATAAAGAATTTGAAGTAACAGCCAAAAATGATGGAATGGAAGGTATGAGCTGGCTTGAAGCCGGAAATGATACCGACTTTATCATTGCGGATTTGAATATGCCAAATCTGAACGGGAAAGAATTTACTAAAGTAATCAGAGCAAGCAATCTATATTCAGAACTACCAATCATTATACTTTCAGGTACTGACGAAAGTAAAGAACGAATTGAATGCCTGAATATTGGTGCCGACGACTTTATGTTGAAACCATTCAATCCAATGGAAGTTCACGCCAAAATTAAAGCGATTTTAAGACGTGTTAAACCAAAATCTATAGTTGATTCATATTAACTCATCATTCCTATATGAATAATACTTTACCAAATTCTACGACACTTACGGACGAAGAGAAACTCCCGATTAAAATAATTTTAGTAGAAAGAGATGACAAGGCTGTGGTGGATTTCGTAAAGAAATTCGGAGAGAAAATTCACATTAAAGTGATGGAGAGCCCTGAGAGTTGTCTTGACTACTTAAAAAATACTTATCCACCCGATGCGATTGTGATTAGCAGAAGTAGCGGTGGGATAAAATTCCTTGAAACCATTCGCGCTGAGGCCTGGACAAGGACACTTCCGGTAATTATTACCAGCGACCATATCACGCATGGATTACTGAAGGAAATTCATGAAAAGGGGGGTGATGATATTTATCCTAGCGATTTCAGCAGCGGCGATTTAATTACCCGCCTTGATTATTTCATCAAGCGGCGCCATTATAAAGCTATGCAACAAACCAAAGCCAGTATCCTAGATGTAAAGATTCCGCTTTGGAAAAGATTTATTGATGTTAGTACCACAGGACTAGCCCTATTATTGCTGTCTCCGATTTTAATTATCGTGGCCATTTTAATCAAACTTGATTCGAAAGGGCCTGTTATTTATCTGTCTAAACGTGTAGGTGCCGGATATAAAATTTTCAGTATTTACAAATTCCGTACGATGCGAACCAATGCCGACCAATTGATTAAAAATATGGGTTCGCTGAATATGTATACCAAAAATACAGAAACCAAACAGGCAACTGGTCTGTGCGATACCTGTGCAAGCATAGGCACTTGCCAGCAACAATTATATCTGGATGGTGAAATAGTTTGTGAAAAAATGTACCTGACAGAGAAAAAGGAAAAAGTAGCTTTCATGAAGTTCCAGAATGATCCGCGTATCACCAGACTAGGGAAATTCTTACGTAATAGCAGTATTGATGAATTGCCACAATTATTTAATATTTTCTTAGGAGATATGTCGTTGGTAGGTAACCGCCCTCTACCTTTATATGAGGCTGAAAAACTAACCACTGACGAATATATAGAACGTTTTGCTGGCCCCGGAGGTTTGACCGGATTATGGCAGGTAACCAAAAGAGGAAAAGGCAAGAAAGACATGACCGAAGAAGAACGAATTCAGTTGGATATTGAATATGCCAGAAACTTCTCATTCAAATATGATATGAAAATTTTCTTTATGACATTCCCGGCGTTACTGCAATCGGAGAACGTTTAAGACTGCTTCTTTTTATATAATTTAGCATTCATATTGAAGAATTTATTGCCATTTATCGAATTGGATAAATGGCAATATCAGATAAACATTTAAGGATAGAACATTTACGTTTAATCTTTTATGCCAAGCAAAACACCTAAGGTTTCAATTATCACTGTCAATTTTAATGGTACTGCTGTAACTGCCGAATTACTTCGTTCGTTGGAGAAAATCACCTATCCTTCAATTGAAGTTGTTGTGGTTGATAACAGTAACAAGGAGCCGGGGCACCAGTTGCCTATTGACTTTCCATGGATTAAATATCTTGAAACAGGCGCTAACTTAGGTTTTGCAGGAGGCAATAATCGTGGCATGGAAATAGCCACAGGTGATTACTTTTTTCTATTGAATAATGATACAGAAGTTGATCCGGGATTTTTAGAACCGCTGGTCGACCGCATGGAAAGTGATAAAACGATTGGGATTGTTTGTCCGAAATTATTGTATTTCGATGAACCTGATACGATTCAGTTTGCCGGATTTCTACCCATTAATCCTATTACAGGCCGTGGGTTTTCAATCGGGCATTTTGAAAAAGACCAGGGGCAACATGATGTAGCCCGTCCAACTTCAAGGGCACATGGTGCCGCTATGATGTATTCGAGAGAGGCATTCGAAAAAGTTGGCCTGATGGCCGAGCTTTTCTTTTTGTATTACGAAGAAATGGATTATTGTGAGCGTTTTAAGCGCGCAGGTTATACCATCTGGTATGAGCCTAAAAGCAGAGTCTGGCATAAAGAATCGATGAGTACAGGGAAGGGCTCAACCTTAAAAACCTACTATTATAGCCGTAACAGGCTACTTTATTTACGCCGCAATACATTCGGGCTCCAAAGATTTCTGATGTTTATTTATTATTTCTTTATAGCTGTACCTAAAAATATGTTGGGGTATCTACTCAAACGCGACTGGCCGCACCTGAAAGCTTTCTGGCAGGGTTTCGCCTGGAATTTCAGCAATAGCTCAAAAGATATTCATGATAAATAAGTTTATCGGCAGATAGCCCGGAATTAGCGCTATCTTTAAGGAACTTTTGAGTATGTTTTGTTTTTATATCTACACAAGTTTACTTTGCGAACGAGATGCGTATAGGAATAGAAGCTCAAAGAATTTTCCGACAGAAAAAGCATGGCATGGACATTGTCATACTTGAAATACTACGTCAATTGCAGCAAATAGAAACTTCTCACGAATATTTTGCTTACGCTCAGCCTTATAAAGATACAGATACCCTTCATTCTACGAGGAATGTAAAAGTAAAGTTAACGGGTAAGGCTTTATATCCTATCTGGGAGCAATACATTTTACCCAAAGAAATCAAAAAAGATAAACTAGACTTGCTGCATTGCACAAGCAATACTGCGCCTATCAACGTAGATGTGCCATTGGTAGTTACTATTCATGATATTATCTATTTAGAGAAGCAAGTGAGGAGTAATAGTGTTTTTTACCAGAAACTTGGTAGTATTTATCGACGTTGGAATGTACCGGAAATAGCTAAAAAAGCAGCTTTAATTGTTACGGTAAGTGATTACGAACGTACCCGGATTATTGAAAAGCTAAATTTACCACAAGAGAAAGTAAGAACTGTATATAATGCTTGCAGCAATCATTTTAGCAACGAATATAGCACAACTGAGCTAGAAGATTTCAAACAACGAATGAAACTGCCTGAGCGATTTGTATTGTTTTTAGGAAATACAGACCCAAAAAAGAATTTACCCAACGTAATCAAGACCTTAGGCCTACTCTTCCAACGAAAGCAATTAGATTTCACTTTGGTTATTACTGATTTTAGTATTGATCATCTATTACCTATATTAAAAGAACAAAACCAAGAGCATCTGATCAAACATATCAGACTTATTGGATATGTTAATAACCAAGAGCTACCCAAACTCTACCAATTAGCTGAATTATTTTTGTATCCTTCATTGAGAGAAAGTTTCGGGATTCCGATATTAGAAGCTATGCAGTGCGGTATACCTGTTATCACCAGCAATACTTCTGCTATGCCCGAAATAGCCGGAAGCGGGGCTGTTTTGGTAGACCCAACTCAACCAGAAGAAATTGCCGAAAAAATAATAAAGTTATTAAACGATACCGAAATGAGAGCAAAAGTAATAGCTTATGGTCTTGAGAGAGTTAAGCTATTCTCGTGGAAACAGACTACTGAAAAAATGGTGGGTATTTATAATGAAATATTGAAAAGTTAGACCGATTTTAGTGCAATTCTTTATATTTTCTCTTCTCTTTATCTAATTCGTCTAATAATTCAGTAGATACCTCAAAATTGAATTTTCTGGCAAACAGTTTTCCCGAATCTACCAATGCCTGGAAATCCTTCATCGTAAAAGTCTTTGGACTAGCTTTTCCTTCCGACCAGTCAATGTATCGCATACTATCATTTACAATATCTTCTCTATAAGGAGAGTTATAGAGAATTGTCTGGAATATAATTTCATCAGCTCCCCATGTCAGCTCAAAAAACTTCTGAACATCCGTATGTTTCTGTAAATACTCAACAATGTATTTAATATGTTTTAATGTCATAGTAAACCATTGAGATCGCCCCACAGGAATCAGATTGTCAGGCATCTTGCGTTGTGGAGCAAGGAGATTCAAGGTTTTTTCAAGTGCATATCTACCGCTGAAATGGAAATTCACAAAATGATATTTCCTTAATCTTGGCAAAGCCTCCTGCCATTCAGAATCTATCAATAAGGCATCCATAAAAGCCTTGTCGGGGTTATGGGCAAAAAAATCATGAATGAATTCTACATTTTTTAAAGGATAATCCTGCCCACTCAACAGGTTCACATAATCGTATTTTTTGCGCGAAGCCAGAATTTCATAAAAACTATTTACAGTAGCCTGAACAATACTATACGCCCCCCAATATACTTTTATACGGTTGTGAATAAAGAAAACATGATTACTCGCCAGTGGCAGTAAGGGTTCAACATCAGTCTTTAAGTCTACGTGGATATAAAAATCTGCATCAGGATGCGTTAAACTTTCTATCAATCTTTTTAATTGATTGGGGTTAGTAGCATGAGTCAATATTAAATGGGCTATTTTCATAGGTAATTGTTAAGCAGCCTTGTTTTTTAAAAAGACCTGACTGTATAATTGTTTGATTTCATTAAACCCAGTTGTAAAAAAACCCAATAGCGTAAAGTCAAGATATTTTTTCAGCCAGATATATCCAAAAATAATACCAGCTGAAAATGTAAAGAAAGTAGCAATTGCCGTACCAATAATATCCTTAAATATATACAACCCTAAAAAGTCAAAGGCAATATTGGTCGATAACATTAATAATACTTTATAAAAATTGATTTGTGGTTGATGAATTATATCTAAGGTAACACCCATGAATCGGTCAAGCGGGTAAAACATTGCAAAAGACATAAAAATACGATAAACTGTTACCGCTTGCGTATCTATATACTTACCGCCTCCGAGGATCCCAATCGCCAGATCCGCTAATAGAATTGCTATTAAACAGATAGGTATCAGGCAAATCGTAAGCAAGCCGCCATATTTCTGCATGATATTTACTACCTCTTTCTTGTTATTTTTATTAAATGCCTCTGACATAGAAGGCATCCCCGTTGCCAGAAAGCTCCGGAGAGGTATTTCTATAACCTCCATCAGGCGCATCGGAATATTATACATTGCTACTGCTGCAGGTCCTGCTGTACCCAATACAATCATAATGATGAAAGTATCAGAACTACGCAACAAGTTAGCGCTAATAGTAGTGCCGACACTATATTTACCAAAATGGAACAATTCGTTGATTGATTCTTTTGTTCGCTTCTTAAAGGTGTCTAAATGCGTCCATCCTTTTATTAAGCTATAAATACTCACTACCAATACACACGCCGCATTTATTATTAATATTTTGTCCAGTTTCAGTTCATGAAATATAATCATTGCCAAAACTGTGACAATAAACAACCCCTGATTAATTACCCGTAAAATCAATAGTTTATCAAATCGTTGCTCAGCCTGTAATACCCACATAGCAATATTTGAAGGCAAGCTGCAAAGAAAAGTAATACCAAACCATTGAACCGTAATAGATATACCGGGGTTATCGATAAATTGTAAAAAAGGAAGAGCTAATAAATTTAGCACTACCATCACAGCAGTAATGACAATTCCCAGATACCAGACCGAACCCAGCACTGCCTCTGCTTTCTCTTTTTCTGCACCTGTATAAAACTTTATCAAGGCCACCTGCAAACAACCGCTTCTGAATGTATCTAACAGCACAAATACCGATTGAAAAAAAAACCAATACCCGAGGTCATCGGAGGGCATAAATCTGAATAAAATACCAGCAAGCACCATTCCAAGAACAGCCATTGCTCCATTGCCAAACAAGGACAAAAAATGTCTGTTACGCAGTTTAGATATAATATTCTTTAAATTCATGCGATTGATTACAGCGACGAAAGGCTTTTAAGGTGATTTGGGTCTTTTTCGTTTAATAATTGGCCTTGTACTGCATAAATTTTCTCTACGCAGGCTTCCCATGTATGACTTTTAGCGCAGTCAATAGCTCCTAATTTCTGTTCATGCGTTTGCAGTTGCAAGGCTTTTTCTATGGCTTTGAGATAACCCTCAAGGCCAACGGCAAGCTCTACGTGAGGCAAAAACATCTTCATTGCAAGTGTCTCAGTAGCTACTGTTGGTTTACCCATTGATAAATACTCATCAATTTTTCTGGGATAATTACCCATAGTTAAACCATTAATCACCTGTGGATTCATACATACATCCATATAGTGCATATAGGCAGGTAATTCTGTTGTTTTCTTAGACCCAAGAAAATGCACATTCGGAATTTCATGCAATCGGCTTTTTTCAAAAACCGGATCTTCTGGCCCTATCAATACAATCTGCCAGTCTTTTCTTGCTTCGGCAATTTGTTCTAACAATTGAATATCTAATCGCTCGTGAGTCAGAAACCCTACATAGCCAATTCTTGGATGCTCAATTGAGGCTAAATCAGCTGGTTCGGTTTTTTCTGAAAAGGCATCATAAATATCTGTTTCACACCCCTGCCCTATATCTAAACTTCTTGGATTATATTTTAAGCTATAATCAGTCAAATAAGCCGAATTACCAAAAACAGCATCAGCTTCTTTAAGCGTAATAGGTTCTATGCGAGGGCCATGGAATTTGAAATAGGCTTGTTCAACCAGGTTATCTCTTATATAATAAAAGCTCAATAATGGGCCAAAAAACTCTTTGACGAAAGGTCCGGCAAACATCTGGCTATCGTTCAGAACAATACATCTTTCAGGCCTCCAGCCCAATCTTTTTACTGCCTCTTTTAAATCATCAAAAAAACCTTTAGCATTTCTTCTGTTCAGAATATCGTATAGCTTAAAGTTTTTTAGAAAATTAATCGAAGTGCTTAGATTCTGGGGTGTATGCAACCAAAGTTTATCTGCAATTTTTTCAGTGTTTTCACCAATTCCTAATGCCAGCTTCGAGCGTTTACGACCATAAGGAGTACCGATTCTACTAATAAGAGATTTAATATTAGTATCCGGATTTACATACATCACAGGTATAGTCTTGCTGATTTCAGCAGCTAAGTTCCGGGCATTACTACCTAAGTTTAGCTCCCATTCCTGCTGTGCAATCAGGATATATGCATCAACTTCTTTTGACATAGCGCTTGCTTTTAAGTTTCAGACCTTTGAAAAAACCCCAGAGTAGGCATATCACCGCGGTTACTCCAATAATATCCCAAGGCATAGTAGTATATTTTAGATGTTAAGACTCACCGTGTGGTGTATGAATAAATTGTTTACGGGCTTTACCGATATGCAACATGGCTTTCAGCATCGAGAACAAAGCACTTGGTATCTGTAAGAATGCCATAAGCAATTTTTTATTATACCATTTGCCAGGAATACCCATCAATAATGCTAAAACCAGAGCAAAAAACATTCCAATTGTGACGTATAAAAACTCTTTAAAAAAGAATATTGTCAACACTAACCAAAGGCTAACAACTGCTACCAGCATCACCCTCGGTAAGAGATACGTTTGAAAAACTTTATCGAAAAAAGCCACATTTCCTTTGAACAATTGCACCCAGCCTTCTACAAAATACTTCTCAAAAAACTCAATCTGCATGGCTATCCAGCGGCTTCTTTGCTTACTGAAAACATCAGTTTTAGCTACTTTTTCGTCATATACATATCTCCCATCCAGAAAAGCGATGTCTTTGCCTTGTCTGATAATCCGGTATTCCATTTCTTTATCTTCACCCGATGTATCGCCGATATTATGAAGCAACGACACAAAGAAATCCCATTGAAATGCCATACCACTACCAATCAGGGCTGACGGTAAACCTACGGCCACATGGCCTCTTCGGAAAATGTGGTTGTTAATTTCTTCGGTACAAGCATCTAATAAGGCAAATGGCGTTTTAAAATCTTTGGCTGTTCTGTGTCCTTGCACTACCATATACCCTTTTTCAAATGCATTGTTAACTGCATGCAAGAAACCAGGTGACATATGGTTATCAGCATCCAGAATCAAAACTATATCAACAGGCGAGTTGGCAGTTGCCTCAACGGCTTTCTCCAAAGCTTTTCCCTTGGTACTTTTCTCAAAACTTACTTCTACTATTTTAATAGGAAGTGTTTTGAGGGTAGTTAAAGTAGCTTCGCTGAAAGAGTCGGCGATAATTACCACTTCATATTTATCTTTTGGATAATCTTGCAGAATAGCATCTTTGGCTGTATTAATAATGACAGCGTCTTCTTTATAACCCGGAATAAAGATTCTGATTTTTCTGAGCGTTTTGGCTTCTGCAAATTCTTCTTTTGAAGCCAGTTTGCCTGCAATAGAATAAAACAGCAGATATGCCACCTGTATAAACAAGTAGACGAGAATAATGTAGAGAACAATGGTTAATAAGAGGTATAGTACATTCATCGTATTATCGGGTTTTACACAAAAGTGATTACAGGTCAAATTATGCTTAATTGTTTAAACCAGTCTTATTATCATCAGGAATAAACCGATTCTTCATTTTCCTTTACTTCTATTACTTTAGGTTCTGGGGTGTCCCATCTAGGGCTTAACCATATAAAAGCCAGACTAATGTAAACTACAGCTTCTGATGGCATCGCATTTAATACTTCGTTACCATAGCTACAAAGCAAAATCCCGGCCACCCCTGAACAGAGTGATGCCAACTGGTTTTTGAGTACAGGATCTCTGGTTTTCCAGATAATTCCCGCGCTTTTGCCCAGAATATACATCATCATTCCGAACCATATCAGGAAGCCTACAATACCATACATCCCCCATATTTTTACATAAAGGCTGTCTGGCGGTATGGTAGAAATATATTTATTCTTATTATAGGTAGTTCCCCATGTACCCATCGTTCCTACTCCTGCTCCGAAAGGCTTATTTTTTATATAATTAGCCAATATCTGCTGATTAATAAAACGTACCTGTAACGAAGGGTCCTTCGGGTCTAATGATGTGCGCAAACGTCTGATTTCGGCGTTTTGATTACCTATGGTGGTATATTTCAGAACTCCTAAAGCTCCTCCACCCACTATAGCACCTAAAAGCAGAATTTTTACCTGCTTACTCAGTACCAGAAACATGAAGCCCCCTCCTACCAGGCCAAATAAGGCACCTCTCGTGCCTGAAATAATCATACCATACATAATTACCAATCCGGCAATCAGATAGGTAAGTTTCTTTTTCTTAGAATGAGGTCCAACTGCCAGAATAATACACATAATGGCTATATGTGCCTGTGAAGCTCCAAACTGTGCGGCATCAGAATAGTATGAGAAAACTCGAAGTTTACCGAATAAAATATGTGTTTTCTTAGGCCCTTCTTCCAGCCATCTGTTTTCGGCAGCATCTGGTCCCATTTTCATTTGTTTTACCCCATATACTGCTCCAATAAAAGAGAGTACAATGATGATGGTGAAAAAGGTATTGATGTCTGACTTCTTATAAAAAAGTAAAATAGACAATGGAATAGTTAATATCCAGTATAAAGTTGCTGAACGCATTTCATACACCCACCCCAGCACACTTGGTCTTTCGGGATTACCTAATTGCAATATGGTGATTACAAACCATACTACGGCTGTCCAGAACAAATCATTATTAACATATCTGAATTTAAACTTGTCGCTCCTGAAAAATAATATAGCAAACAGCGTCAATAGTAGTATTCCATCAGTACCTAACCCAACCTGTAAGCCTGGAATATGTTTACCTATGGTAGGCATTACAAAAACATATACAATGTAAGTATATATGCCTACGCGCGGTTTCAGAAACACTAATGTAACAAAGCCTATGATAAAGGGCAATACGATAAAAATCACGCCAATAGCAATACCTTTTTTGGCGATCAGCCAACCGCAAGCAATCGTCATCAGAACAATTGGTATCAACCAAATATTCTTGATGATGTTCCGGTTAGTACTATAAAAAGTATTGCCTTCCATTCGCAAAAAAATACTTATCCCCGATAAACTGTTTTTCTATTACCAAATTCAAACTTCACTACTTTCTTGATAAAAGACCTTAGCGCATTACGCTTCTTGGGTACCTCGCCTATATATTCTTCGGCAAAATCGGTTTCTACTCCATTCAGAATAAACATTGGCTGACTACCGGTGGTCTGGGTAAAAATCGAAACCATTTCCTTGTCTTTCGAATCCCAGATACGATTGGCTCTACAAATCAGAATAGAATGATTGAGTGGCGGAAAAAGACCGGGTTTTATAACCATTTTGTCTAAAGCCGGAAACTCTACCAATACAAAATCTTTTTCTTTCTTTCTTACCAGCTCACCACCAGGTATTTTCATTAATTCAACAACTTCATGCTGTCTGATGATTTCCTGTTCGCTAGCCCATTCTAATTGGTGTGCGGCTAAGCTTAGTGGCATAGTAATACCTAGCTGGCGGTATTCAGTATTAGATAATAGCAATTGTCTTTCCACATGGTAATTCAGGTCTAACAGCTGCCTTTCTAATATATCTATTATAGTGCTTTTACCTTCGCCCTTTTGTGTGCTGATAAAACCCAGATAAATAGTATCCTGACGTCCATCTATTTTTGCAAGCACGTGTTGCAATAATCTTAAATCGGCTTGTCTTAAAAAACTCGAATTATCATTAAGCAATGGGTAGATACCTAAGAGAGGAAGATTCACCATCTTCTTAGCCCGGCCTGGTTCCAGTAGCGTTTTATTCACAAATGCTCTTCCAATTACTACCGCCAAGACCAGTACAAAACCAACGAGAAATCCGACTATCACCAAAATAATACGCTTTGATGGGTTTGGCTTTAACGGCAGAAAAGGTGGGTCAACTACATCTAGTTTGGATGTAAGTTCGGTATTTTGCTGCGAAAGTTTTGCCTGATTGAGGTCGTGCAATAATTGTAGATATTCTTGCTCAGATACGTTGATTTGTCTCTCAATCTTTTTCAGAATGGCACCTAACGGAGCAAATTTCCGGTATTCTTCCGTAAATTCTTTCTTGCGTTTGTCCATAACAGCCAGCTTCGCCTTGCTTTGTTCGAAAGCAAGTGTAGTCTTTAGCCACTCATCCATCACGTTCTTTGTTGGAATCCCATTAGGTGTATTGGACTCCTGGTTTAAGCTATTGAGAGATTTTTTAATATTACCCTCATAAACTGTGGCCAGGCTTCTTAAGCTATCCAGTTCTTTTTTATTCGATCCATCTTTATTGACAATTTCACTATTGGCAATCTTAGTGTAAACATCTGAAAGTTTCTGACGCTCGTCTATTATTTCGCTACCATAAATAGATTGGTATGCACGGTTTTTAATACTTTCATTTACTTTATCCAGCGATTTACTGGAGGCCAGTTCGTCCATTTCCAAGGCATGGTTCTGCGCGTATAAATCTTCTCTTTCGCCTGCTACAGCTTTGGTTTGCTCATAGTAGTTGATGATGTCGTTGTTTTTATTAAAATCCAGAAAGAGTTTTTCTACTGAATCAAGCTTAACAAATGCTTTTCTGGTTTGTGTCTCGAAATAGTCTACTACCGAAGTAGTCTGCCCTCCTTTAATTGTTTTGTATTTTTCCATGAAAATACTTTCCAGCAACTCCAATGTCCTTTTACAGATAAAGGGGTCGTTGGTTTCGTAAGATAATTTTACCAAATCACTGGAATTAATACGGCTAGACTCAATTTTATTTAAAGCATCTAAAGAATAATAGGCTTCCTTCGAATTCAAAAGCTCATAAATGATGTTATCGTCGCTACTCTGCATCAATTTGATAATCGCAGCACGTGTTTCGGGCAAGGTTGGCTTTACTATGATTTTTCTTACACTATCCGGAATTTGTTTGCTCAATTCATCATAAGCTAGCCAAGTCATTATTTCCGGGTCATGTTTCTTTAAGGATAAGTGTTCGGCCAGCAACGAAATTGCCACATCTTGCTTGGTATCTCTTGACTGGATAAGGGTCAATAAGTTATCAAAAGCATTGCTGGTAGAAAAGAAGTCACCTTTAATTTCTCCGCTCAGGCTATAGCCTGATGCTATACCCGTATAAATAGTTGATTCAGAAGAATATACTTTTTTCTCCTTACGTGTAAAATAAAAAATTGTTGCGGCTAATAGTATAGGTACTAATATCAGCCACTTCAGATTTTTATAAATTAAATGTAGGAAATGCAAAAAACTCATTTTACTCGCTTTAATAATGACACTAAAGTTGTTCCTGTAAATGTCTCTAATTGCAAAATATTAGTCTGAAACAAATTGACTGTTTGCTCATATTCTATTTTTGCCTTGTTGTTCATATCAAGCACCCTTGAAAGTTGATCAACCGTCAGTTGCCCTTGTAAAAACTCTTTTTCAGCTAAATCATAATTCAATTGTGATGATTGCTTATTGTTTGTGCTAATAGCCAATAATCTCTGCGATAATTTCAGCTCCTGATACATTCTTATCACCTCTTGCTTTACAGCCATTGTAGCTGATTCTTTTTCATGTCCAAAGACCTCCACCTGCATCTGTGCCGATTTCACTAAATGTTTTCTGTTAAGAACAGTTGTTATGGGCAAGGATATACCTGCACCCAAATTATAAAATCCTGTTTGCGTAGTGGTAAGCCTGTTAAAATTGGTTGTTGAGGTTGCATCTGCTACAGCTGCATAATTGGTTCCGTATGCATAGCTTGCCTGTAAACCAAGTGCACT
The DNA here is from genome assembly GCF_054779675.1 of Emticicia fontis. Taxonomy (NCBI): domain Bacteria; kingdom Pseudomonadati; phylum Bacteroidota; class Cytophagia; order Cytophagales; family Leadbetterellaceae; genus Emticicia; species Emticicia fontis. The sequence continues at coordinate 38,781 of NZ_BAAGXU010000017.1, read as the reverse complement.
AAAAATAGAATTTTTATTTATTTTCACGTTGGCCTGTGCCAATTGAATACTCTTATCAAATTTTTTTACTTCTCCCGAATTTTTTAAGGCAGCGTCAATCAAAGATGGTAATAGTTCGTCGGTAGCAAAGGCTCTCGCTAAGGTAGCATCAACAGAAGTGACCTGGGCATGTACTTCTGCTTGGGTATAAATAAAGATGAATACAGCTGTAAACGCCGTAAAAAGTCTCTTAAAGCACGTCATTTTCTTAAAAACGAGGGTTCGTTGTCTATCGTTATTAAACAAGCCCGGGGGCCTATTAGCTAGTTCCTCAAATATCATACCCAATCTCATTTTCGTAAGAAATACTTACTAAAAATTAAATTTTTTGTTAATTATTTTTTTGAGCAACTCAATAGCGGAGTCTAAAAAGGCAGCAGGAGGTCAGTAAAAAGAGGAAAATCTTGATTCAATTACAGAAATAGATGTACAATCAACGAATTTATAGTATTTCTTTACAGAATTCTGAATAAAAACAGCTACTCATGTTTTAGTAACTGTTTTTATCGGAAATTATTATCTTTTATCATTGTGCGCGTTTCACTTTTTCCCAGATACCTGAGGAAACTCCCTGGCGGTAGCGGTTATAGCCTTTGATTGCGCAATAATTCATGAATGAAAAGTAAAAGGGTACAAAAAGCAGTTTTATTCTGATTTTCTGATTTTCTAACCAATAGCCTACGATAGCTAATACATAAAAAGCTACTTGTGCAACCAATAATACTTTATACAAAGTTACGAGTTGGCTCATATCTTCCATCAATACCAGAGCCAGATTGAGCGCAAAAATAAGAGGTAAGCAAAAAGGGGCTACGGCCCAACGCATGGCTCTGTGAGATACATATTGAAAAGACAACCAGCCATATTTAAAAATGTTCCATAAGAATCCGAGGCGGGCTATAGATTGAAAACCTCCTGTGGCAATGCGGACTTTTCGTTTCATCTCATCCTGAATAGAAAACGACGGTCTTTCAATGGCATAAGCTTCCGGCTCATAAATTACCCGATAGCCACCGGCCGCTACTCTTAATGATATCATAAAATCATCCAACAAAGTGTCTTTTTCAACTGTGCCGTGCAGATTTGTTCTTACAGCAAACAATTCACCTGCTGCTCCTACAACCGAATAGAGTTTAGTATCCAGTTTTTTCAGAAAAGACTCATACTTCCAGTATAGTCCCTCTCCTGCCCCTGCGGCAGCTTCGCTATCATCTACCTGAATACGCTTCTCGCCTGCCACTGCACCTACCTTTTCATCTTTAAAATGACGAACGATATTTTTAATAACGGCTTTATTCAGCGTAGTGTTGGCATCTGTAAAGATAACAATAGGTGTAGTGATAGTTTTTACAGCCATATTCATGGCTTCTATTTTACCTCTACGCTCAGTGCCGCTAATGATTCTCAAATTCGGATAAGAGGGCATCAAAGACTCTATATATTCTGTAGTGCCGTCGTTTGAGCCTTCCGTCACAAATAGAATTTCTATTTTATCTGCCGGGTAGTCAAGATTGAAAGAGTTTTTTACCTTAGCTTCAATACAACTCATTTCGTTGTAAGCAGGAATGGCAAGCGTAACTTTCGGTTGAAAAGCTGGGTCGTCCGGGGTAGGAAATGAAATACCCATGGTTGTCCTGATTTTAACAAATATCCATGCTAAAATACCGTAGCCTATATAAGTGTGAAAAACCAGACCTATACAAACCCAGAAAAGAATTTCAATGATAGTTTTCATTAGAATAATATAAATAGTAGGAAAGCTATATTTAGCAGGAAAACGAAAGCCAGCAAAACCTTTATTTATCTAAAAATTGAGGGTTATTCATTATACATAATCCTCCATTCGTTTCAGTTCTTCTTCAATCACCAGTTTTGCATGATTCACATCTACAGCAATCTGCTGATACTGCGTCAATAACTCTGCTTGAGCAGGGCCCGATTTGGCAAAGGTTTCAAAGGCCTGAATCTTAGGATGTAAAAAAGTAAGCCCAACCATCGAAAACGATGGTTTAATCTGATGTGCCAGGCGACCCACTTCAGCATAATTCTTGCTGATGATTTTTTCGTACATCTCGTTCCAAACCGGAATACTCTCTTCTAAGAAAGAACTAAACATGATTTGCACGATAGACAGGTCTCCACCATAAATTTCGTTGATGTAGTCGGCATCAAGATGAGCGTTAAACTCAAACATACGATTATAATTTTTTAGATAAGAATAAAGCAAAAAAAGTACCATTATATTCTTTTCATGAAAAAATATTTAGATGGTATTCAAGGGATTTTGGTAGCTATTTATGTAGAGGATAGCAATTACAACATATTCAATCGGTTCATCAATTCAGGCTTGTTTGCCCGGCTGATGGGTATAACTTTCTTGGCAATAACCAGGTTGTTTTCTTCTATATCGACGATTTTATCAAGGTGAACAATGAATGAGCGATGGACACGCAAGAACTGACTACCTAATTTTTCCTCCAGGTATTTCATCGTAGTATGAATAATATACGAATTGTCAAGAGTAAATATTTTTACATAATCGCCTATGTTTTCGATGTATAAAATGTCTGTATAAGGTAAGCGGATATATCTGCCTTCAGATTTTACGTAAATCTCTTGTCGTTGTGTTGAAACAGTGGTTTTACGGGCGTTAAGTTCTAATATTTTATCTACTGCCATCTTGAACCGAGGCAGCATAACAGGTTTTTTCAGGTAGTCAGTTACCTGATACTGATAGGCATCAAATGCATACTCTGTCTTGGTGGTGGTCATCACAACCTGCGGTATCGAGGTCAGGTTTTCTAATAAATCAAAACCAGAAAGCCCTGGCATCTCTACGTCAAGCCATATCACATCCACTTTTTCTGTCGACAAGAAAACCAATGCATCTTCGGCGTTCTCAAAGACAGAAACCAAGTCAAGCGACTCATGCTGTTCGCAGAGTCGCTGTAGTGATTTCCGAGCCATTACTTCATCTTCAACGATGATACATCTTAATTTCATCTGCGTAAGTTGGCTAATTCAGTTTGTATAATTGGCAGACTTTGATTAATATCATCAAAAATATTTTTCCAGGTTGCCTGCAAAGCCTCTTTTTCAGGGGTTTGCTTTATATTCTCTTCAAAATCAAGCATTCTTTTTTCCAACTCTGTCAATCCTACCATTGCTAGCGTAGGTTTCAGTTTATGTACCACTTTTGCTAGGCCGTCCCAGTCTTCTTCATTGATTAGTCCTCTCAGTGTACCAAAATCGGGTATTACTTCTGCCAAAAAAGTCTGGAACATATCAGCGGCATATTCTTTATCATCGCCATACATTTCATTCAGGCAGGCGCGATTTAATTCTATTTTTCCGCCAGTGCTTGAGATTAACTCTTCTTTTTCTTTGGCATTCGCTTTTTTGGCATTCAGGTATTCCTGAATTGTACTCAACAGATGATTAGGCGTAAACGGCTTTGAAATGAAATCATTCATACCCACAGCCATCGCCCTGTTCTTCTGGTCAATCATCGCTGAGGCCGTCAATGCTATAATCGGTGTTCTCCTATTCGGATTTTCAGTATTTCTTATATGAATTGTGGCTTCGTAACCGTCCATATTCGGCATCTGAATATCCATCAGAATAATATCAAAAGCCTTTTCCTGTGCCAGTTCTACGGCTTTTTTGCCATCGGGTGCTATCACAAACGGAATATTCCATTTATTCAGCAAATTACTGATATATTTCTGATTCATGGCATTATCTTCTGCCACCAGCACCTGTGTTATCTTCAATCCTTCGGCCGATGGGTCTTTCTTGGAAGTATTGATGCCATCATCCACTTTTTGCAAAGGCAAGATAAAGGTAAAAGTAGAACCTTCGCTTTCACGACTTTTTACAGAAATTGTTCCGCCTTGCAGTTCAATTAACTGTTTGGTGATTGTCAGACCAAGCCCTGTTCCTTTATGTTTATTGCCATGAATGGTTACCTGCTCAAACTTCTGGAAGATCAAATCCAGTTTTTCTTCTGGTATACCAATACCTGTATCAGAAACCTTAAACTCAATCCAGGCAGTGTCGCCTTCTTCTTTCTTCACCTTTACAGCAATCTCAATTGAGCCATCTTGTGTGAATTTTTCGGCATTGCCTACAATATTCAGCAGAATCTGATTCAGTAACAAGTCATCACCAATATAGTTACCAGAAATCTGTCCATCAATCATCAAATCTAAAGTAATCGGACGATCCCCTATTTTGATTTTAAATATCTGTTGGGTTGTACGAAGTAAACCTGTTAAATCGAAAGATTTTTTCTTTACTTCTATTTTACCGTTTTCTATTTTGGCCATGTCTAATAAATTAGCAATGAGTCCATAAAGAAAATCAGCAGTTGTTTTTAATATATCAAGGTATTCTTTTTGTTGTTGGCTCGGACGGGTATCAAACAACAGGTGAGTCATTCCGATGATGGCATTGAGCGGTGTACGAATCTCATGGCTCATATTTGCCATAAACTGCTTTTCAGCCTGACTAGCCTCTTCAGCCAGTTGTTTGGCTTTTTCAAGCTCCAGTTCTAATTGTTTGCGCTCTGTTATATCATAATGTATACCTATCGACCCGATAGTAGCTCCATATTCATCAATTATCGGTGTACCACTGATAATAGCCCAAAGCGGACTTCCGTCTTTTCTCTTCAGCTTCATTTCATAAGAGCTACCTTTTCCATGCGCCCGTTTTTCCTGTTCTGTTTCTAAAATACTTTCGTATTCTTTGGCGATGAACAGTTCCGGTGCAATTTTACCTACCAGTTCTTCCTCTGTATAGCCAATCATCTGGCAAAAACGGTCATATGCACGAATAATTCGCTGGTCGTTATCCACTTCAAGAAGCCCTAATTCCATGTTATCCATAATTTTACGGTATTTTTCTTCACTCTTACGAATACTCTCTCCAGACAAATGCCTTTGCGTAATATCGGCATACTCCCACAAGTTACCACGGTAAGCCCCTTCTAAGAAAATCGGTATATAGTCTCGTTCTAATATTCTTCCATCAGCAGTAGTTAATTTTTCTTCTACTACTATCTCCTGATTGCCCAATAACTGAGCCATCCGGCGCACGAAACCTTCGGCATCGTTGAAAGAATTTTTAACCTGATCTAATGATTCTAAATAGTTGGTACCTATTAATGCTTCCGGAGTTGAAGCAATACCAAAAAAATCGCAGAATAATTGGTTGACCAAAATTACCTTTCGGTTTTCGTCTTCAACCAGTACAGCTTTTTGCAGATTAGTAATCAAGGCCGCCAAGCGCCCCTGAGTAGTTCGTAAGACATCTTCAGTGTTTTTCTTTTCAGTTATGTCACGAGCAACGGCAGTCAGTTCGACAATTTTATTGTCCTGTTTAAGAAGGTGTACGCTTTGGCCAATCCATACGGTTCTGTTGTCTTTGGCCAGCACAGGGAATTCGGTGTAAGTACTTCCCTGTTTTTCCTTCATCATGTTCCAGTAAAAATTCACAAGTGGTTCTCTATATTCAGGTAAAACTAATTCGGTAAAATGTTTCCCAATTATTTCTTTTTCTTTATAACCTAATACTTGATCAACAACCGGATTCACAAAAGTAAAAAAACCCTCGGGTGAGATTTTATATATAATATCATTCAAAGACTCTATAATTTTCTGGTGTCGGTTTTCTATAGACTCCAGTGCTGTATCTTCTTCTTTTTCTATCCTGCGTTCAAAATTCGAATTGCGTAATAATTCCTGCACCTGAATCAACTGCATAGTTTGTTCATGCAGAAGAGCCTCGGCCTTCATACGAGCTTCACGTTCTTGTTCAATCTGTTTTTTAAGAAGTTCTATCTCTTCCATATGTCGTTTTACAATCACGAAAAATGCGACCTATTCAATCTGTTAATACGATTTATACCCATCAGTCAAATATGAAGGAAGCATAATAGCTAAAGAATATAAACCTAAAAAATTAATTGATTGATAGCAGTTTTGAAAATATATTGAGAGTACTAAAATTATCGTTCCACAGATTTTCATCAGAATATTTACGGGCTAAGAAATCTATTCTAATGCAGCAAAATTTGAACTAAAAAACTTATACACTATTATCTGCTCACTTCGCAAAATCTTTACTTGAATACTCTTAATCTGAGCAATTGCAATAAGTATGCCTATTTTTCTGAAACTTGAAATATATTTATTATATGGGTTATTCCGGCTGGTTTTTAATAAAGTTTTAATTAATCATTAAAAAATTCAATTGCTAAATTCAGGCTCAATTATAAATTAATGTCTGTTGAATAGTTTAAAATCAGAAAGAAAAATACATATAAATTACCACCACAATTCTTCCTGTTTTATCGCACCATATCATATTTTCATCTATACAAACTACTCTTTTATAGAAAATGTTAAAAAATAAAGAAGCCTTTGCCTATATGACTCTCGTTGTATAATATGTAGGTAATATAGATAGATTCCTTACATTTACTATACTAAAACCAAATATATTCACATTTCTATGAAAAAAAAGCTACTTAAACTAAGTTTTTTGCTCTGTCTTTTGCTTTCTTTACACGTATCCGCACAGAATACAATCAGAGGGAAAGTTACATCTTCAGATGATGGCACAGCAATTCCGGGTGTCAATGTTACAGCCAAGGGAAAAAATGTTGGAACTGTTACCGATGCTAATGGCGAATATAGCATCGCAGCAGCCAGGGGAACTGAACTAATTTTCAGTTTTGTGGGTATGGAAACCCAAACCGTGTTGGTGCAAGACCAGAGTACGATTAATGTGGTGATGGTGGCTTCGGCTGCCGCCTTGGGCGAGGTAGTGGTTACTGCCCTTGGACAAACGCAGGAAAAACGAGCACTTGGTTATTCGATACAATCGATTAAATCTGATGAGATCAAGAATTCGGGCAATCAGAACTTAGTGGGTGCTTTACAAGGAAAAATTGCCGGAGCCGTGATTACAGGGTCGGGTGGTGCGCCAGGCGCTGGTATCAATATTATTTTAAGAGGGGTCACTTCTTTAAGTGGTAATGCTGATAATCAACCGCTTTTTGTAGTTGATGGGATTATTATCTCGAACTCAACAAGTGTGGGGAATCCATTGCCAAGTGCCGGGAGTAACTCACCGGGTGCAGGGGAACAATTTGCCAATACCAACCGTGCTGCCGATATTAATCCGGATGATATTGAGAGTATTTCAATCCTGAAAGGGCCGTCGGCAACTGCACTCTATGGACTACGTGCATCGAACGGAGCGATTATTATTACTACCAAAAGAGGTAAATCAGGAAAGCTGAATATCTCGGTTTCATCTTCAATCAGTGCCGATGTATTAGGTAAATCTCCTGCCATACAAACCACTTTCTTACAAGGTCGATTAGGAGAATTTATTCCATTAGGGCCTGGTAGAACACCGTATCAATCTTTCGGTCCGGTTTTAGACCCACAGAATACAACTGATAAAATTTATGATAATTTCCGTGGATTTTACAGAACTGGTTTAACAAATAATAATAATATTACTTTAACGAAAGGCGGTGAAAAAGGTAATATCTATGTGTCGCTAGGTCGTAGTTATCAGGAAGGTATTGTGCCTAATACCGATTTCGGACGTACATCAGCTAAAGTGTCGGGATTGTATAATATTACCAAGAAATTCTCGGTTTCGGGTTCATTTAATTATATTAATTCAGGGGGTAAACGTCCACCGGCCGGAGATAAATCCATTTTTAGTGCTTTGGGTTATTGGCCTAATACCTATGATGTAAACGATTATCTGAACCCTGACGGTACGCAGAAAAACATCCTTCCGGGCTTTACAGACAATCCTCGTTATCTGGTTGAGAAAAGCCCTCGTGTAGATAAAGTAAACCGTTATATCGCCGATCTTACTTTAAATTATAATATCACCGACTGGCTTACTGCCAAATATCAGTTGACCTATGATACTTATCACGAAACCCGTAGCCGTCAGGTAGATAGTACTTTTGACGTAGGTATTCAAGTAAAAGGGTTCCTTGTGAATGAATTTCTGAATTACCGTGAGTTAAACTCTAACCTATATGTAACGGCCAAGAAAGACTTTGGCAATAACTGGAGCGGTTCGTTGATGGTAGGTAATTCATTAGTCAATAGTGAGCGCCCTGATAGTTATTATATTCGTGGAGAGGGTTTTAAAGCGCCATTTACCAATGATATCAGCAGCTATAGAAACCAGCAAACACGCTTTTATTCTCCGGCACATTATCGCATCGCCAGTTTCTTTGCCGATGCTAAATTGAGTTATAAAGACATTCTTTATCTGAATGCCACCGGACGAAATGATATTGTATCTACCCTACCACAGGCTAATAATTCATTCTTCTATCCGTCTTTCAGTGCAGGATATGTATTTACTGAGCATTTCTCGGCTAAAAATACTTTATCTTATGGTAAACTGCGTGCTTCGTGGGCACAAGTGGGTAAAGGAACAGACCCTTATGTATCAGGCAATTATTTTGATATTACTGATAATTTCCCGTTTGGCAATAATGTGCCGGGCTATTTCCGTAGAGCAACTACAGCTGACCCGAATCTGAAACCAGAACGTACTACTTCTATTGAAATCGGGACAGAGTTACGTTTCTTCAAAAACCGCTTCATGTTAGACGCAACTTATTTTACGATGGATAGCAAAAACCAGATTGTAAGGGCTCCTGTTTCTAATGTTTCAGGATATTCTTTCTACTACACCAATATCGGTCTGATTCGTAATAAAGGGGTGGAATTGTTGGCTACGGCAAAAATTATCCAGAACAAAGATTTCAGTTGGGATGCTTCGGTAAACTGGTCAAAGATGTCGGGTAAGGTTATCGAAATGCCTGCCGAATTACAGGAAATATCTTATTATGACAATACTGTTGGAAGTTTGAGAATCCGACAGGGAAGTAAAATTGGTGATTTATGGGGTTACGATTATCGAAGATCTCCCGATGGTCAATTAATTATTGATGCCAATACAGGTTTCCCGATAACCAGCACAACCTTAACCCAATATGGCAATGCCTTACCTGACTGGTTGGGCGGTTTAACTAATACATTCACCTATAAAGGCTTGAGTTTAACGGCCCTATTAGAATGGAGACACGGTGGTGATGCTATTGATTTAGGAGAAAGAAATGCCCTGCGTAGTGGCTCTATTAAACTGACAGAAAGACGGTATGAGCAGGTAGTATTTAATGGAGTGGTAGAACAAAAGGGAGCAGATGGCTCGGTAACCTATGTACCAAATACCAAAACCGTGTATTTAGATGATCTATTATATAATCCTTCTACTTCAACACGTTTCAATAGCTGGTCTAAATTAAATATTCAGGATGCTTCGTGGATTCGTCTGCGTACAGTTAGTTTAAATTACTCGCTTCCGCAAAGTCTGATTGGTAAGACTGTATTCAAAAACGGTGTGCGATTCAGCTTTACAGGCACGAATTTATTCCTGAATACACCATTCCGTGGTTACGACCCAGAGGCATTGTCTTTTGGTGCAGGAACGAATATTATTGGTTTTGTGGGCAGAAACAACCCTGCTACCAGAAGTTTTATGTTTGGTGTATCAGCTAATTTCTAATCGAATCCACCTCAATAAACATTATTTAATGCAATGAAAAAAGTACATTATCTATATACACTCTTAGTGGCAGGGTTTATGACAATTCTATCGGGTTGTCAAAGTTTTCTGGACGTAAACGTTGACCCGACTCTGAAATCTGACGCGACAGTACAAGAGCTTTTATCTACAGCTCAGTTTTATACAAGCGAGGCTAGCTATCAGCAAGCCTATTATGCCGGACAATACGCTCAACAAATAGGTAGCAATTTGGGTACGAATGGGACTGATGCTTATTATGAGTCAGAAAACGCTACGGGCTGGTCTAACCTTTACTTATATGTGGTACCCCAGTTGAATCTAATTATTCAGAAAGGAACATCCGGCAATAATCCGGCTTATGTGGGTATTGCTAAAACCTTATTGGCATATAACCTTGGGTTAGCTACCGCCAATTGGGAGAATGTTCCCTATTCACAAGCCGATCAGAAAATTTTCACTCCTACTTACGATAGTCAACAAACCATTTATACGACTATTCAGAAATTGCTGGATGAAGGAATTGCTGAATTAGCTAAAAACTCAGGTACTAAACCAGGTACTGACGATATGATTTATGGTGGAGACTTAGGCAAATGGTCTCGTCTGGCTTATTCATTGAAAGCGCGCTATGCCATGCATCAATCAGCTTTGAATCCGCAAACGGCTTCCCAAACAGCCTTAGCTGCTTTGCCCAATGCCATGACAAGTAATGCTGATGATTTTCAGTTACAATATAATTCGAAAAACCTGAGCCCTTGGTATAGTCGTGTGGCATTGGCTAATAGCACCGGGAACTTATCTATCACTTATGGTAGCACTTTTGTTGATTTAATGAATGGCAAAGTACAAGGTATTGTTGACCCTCGCCTCCCGATTGTAGTTAGTTTGAAAAACGGACAAACGAACTACTCTGGTGTATTTCCAGGTTCTAATGCCGGTTCAACTGTAGATTTTACGATCAGAGCCTGGCATTCAAATATCAACTCACCGATTGTGATGATGACCTATGCCGAAGTAAAAGCTTTGGAAGCCGAAGCCAGATTTCTGGCTAACGGCGGCTCTATCACCTCAACCGGAACAACCACTGATGCTTACAACGCTTATCTTGAAATTGCCAGAGCCAATATGCAAAAACTAGGAGTAAGTACTGAGAATATCAATACTTACCTGACAGCCAAAGAAGTAGCAGTAGAGGCACCAAACCTTACTTTATTAAATATCATGCGCGAAAAATATAAAGCCATGTTTTTGATTGGTGATATCTGGACAGATGTAAGAAAATACAATTATCTGGATTTCCCGATGCCGCTCAACGTTAATCCTGACTTGAATGGGCAACGGATTCAACGCATGAAATACCCATCATCTGAATTAACAAGAAATGCTGCTAATGCAGAAGCTAATCTGAAACAACCAGGTGTAAAAATGTGGGTATTTACCAAATAATGATACCTGTTCATTCTGAAAAGCAGGGTATAAACATTTAAACGATTTTAAATTTCAAGAAATATGAAAAATATAAAAGGAATTATATTCACCTTATTGGCTTTTACGACAATCTTTATGTCAGGATGCTACGAAGAGCCTGACTTATTAAGTGAAATCAGTACCAGCAAAGGCAAAGTAGCGCAGATTTCGGTTGTGTGGATTGGTACTACACGCACTACTACGGCTAATACTTCAGTAGTAACAGGTTTAACTGCTGCTCCAGGAACTAATACAAATTTCAATATTGAATTTAATTCTCAAGTACCCGTAAAAGAATTCAGAGTCTATTGGGCTCCTACTGCTTCGGGCACACAAACGCTGGTAGCAACTATTCCGGCAGGCACGCAAAAATATGATGCCACACTCAGAAACTATGTACTGGCAGTACCTATTACTGCACAGGCAACAGCTAAGACGTCACGCGTGTTTTTTGCCGAAATTGTTGCAGAAAACGGTCTGGTTTCTGCGCAAAAATCAGCTACTTTGACTACTAACTAATCTATTGGTATTTATTAAACTGAAACTAATTCTAAAAATCCTGATAGTTGAGAGGCTGTCAGGATTTTTTATTGGAGAACCAAAGAGAATCTTAACGCTTTTCAGCAAATTTCTTAGATATTTACAATTCAATTAAACCTAAGTACAATTTTGGCAACGTTCCCGATAACGTTTGCATAAAAATATCAATCAGGATTAAATATTTTCTTTAGAAATAATAGGTACTTTTACCTTGCCATAAAAGTATAGTATATTCACTCACCATCTATTAAGCACATACCTTGAACTCTTTCGTACAATCCGTCTTCGAGAAAACATTGGTAGAAGATCACGAACTCCCTTGGGAAGTAGTCAACGATAAAATCAAACGCAAAATCATGTCTTATTCTAAAGACCTGATGCTGGTAAAAGTCGCTTTCGAAAAAGGCGGTATCGGTGCTACCCACAAGCATCGTCATCTGCAAATCAGCTATATTGCCAGCGGTGTTTTTGAAATCACGATTAATGATAAAAGCAAAACCCTGAAAGAAGGCGATGTGTATTTTGTGCCGTCTGATGTTTTGCATGGGGCTGTTTGTATAGAAGATGGGGTGCTGATTGATGTTTTTAATCCAATGAGAGAAGATTTTATTCAACCATAAACCTAACTCCTATGAAACGCTCATTTTTCACCATCTGTCTTTCTTTGGTTGGCTTCGGCGCGTTCAGCCAGTACAACCCCGAAAAACCTGATTTGATGCAGGGTAAATTCTACACTGAAGAACAGGCAGTAAAAGTGCATGAAGACTTAGCCAAACAATATACAGATAAAAAAAGCTGGAAAAAACACGCAGCACTTATCCGCAAGGGTATACTGGAAGGCTCAGAACTGGACAAACTTAAATTAAGAAAGCCCTCAAATATAACCATCCATAGCAAAAAAGAATTAAATGGTTATAGTGTTGAGAATGTCTCGTTTCAGAGTTTAGAGGGTATTTATGTCACCGGTAATCTGTATCGTCCCTTAAATCATACAGGAAAAATGGCTGGAATTCTTTGTCCACATGGACATGGCCAAGACCCACGTTTCAAAGAATACACCCAACAACGCTGTGCTACATTGGCACGTATGGGTGCCACAGTATTTGCCTATGATATGATAGGTATGGGAGACTCCAAACAATGCGACCATAAGATTCCGAAAGCGGTAAAAATACAATTGGCTAATGGCGTGGCCTCTTTAGATTTTTTATTGAGCCTACCTGATATAGATAAAGACAGAATCGGGATGACCGGAGAATCTGGCGGTGGTACACAAACTTTTTTACTGACAGCTATCGACCAGAGAATAAAAGTATCAGTGCCTGTGGTAATGGTATCCGGCTTTTTCTTTGGCGGTTGTATTTGCGAGAGCGGTATGCCTGTTCATAAGCGTCCAACGCATACCACTAGCAATGTTGAAATAGCCGCCATGGCGGCCCCTCGCCCAATGATTATGATTTCGGACGGTGGTGACTGGACAAAAAATACGCCAGAACTGGAGTATCCTTTCGTTAAGAGAATCTATTCTTTTTATGGTGCCGAAGATAAACTGGAAAATGTGCATCTGCCTAACGAAAAACATGATTATGGTATTTCTAAACGTCTGGCAGCTTATGACTTTCTGGCAAAGTATCTGAAACTAGACATCAATAAAGTAATGGTAAACGGCAAGGTAGACGAAAGTACTAATACAGTATTGACTGTGGCCGATTTAAAAGTATTTGACGAAAACCATCCATTGCCGGCTAACGCATTGATGGGCGATGAAGCAGTGATGAAATTATTAAACTAAGCCAATGATGAAGAAAATTCTTTCAACCTTATTGGCATTATCAGTCTGGGCTTGCAGCCAAGACAAAAAGACCAGCGAAACACAAACAACTATGAAATCGGAGGAGACTTTTGGTTACGATTATGATTTTTTGAAAAAGTACAAGGACGTTGTCTTATTGGAGCAAGACAGCATGAAAGTAGCCATTGTAGGCGATTATCAGGCACGTGTCATGACCAGTTCGGCCAAAGGCATGAATGGCTTTAGTTATGGCTGGATTAATCATGCCGTCATTGCTTCGGGCAAATATACGCCACACATGAATGCCTTTGGTGGAGAAGAGCGCTTCTGGTTTGGCCCTGAGGGGGGCCAATATTCAGTTTTCTTTAAAAAAGGAACCACATTCGATTTTGCGAACTGGCAAACTCCTGCCGAAATAGATACGGTTTCTTATGATTTGGTAGAGAAACAGGCAAATAAAGCTATTTTCTCGAAAGACATGGAATTGGAAAACTATTCGGGCACTATATTTAAAGTAAACCTGAATCGTGAAATCAGCCTCTTGAATCAATCGGATGCTGAAAAACTATTAGGGGTATCCTTGAAAGATTTAACTTGGGTTGGCTATCAGACCAAAAATGTGGTAAAAAACACAGGAACAGAAGATTGGGATAAAACGAAAGGTGTGCTTTCTGTCTGGCTTCTGGGCATGATGAAGGCTTCACCACAAAATACAATTATTATTCCCTATCAATCAGGTAAGGCCGACCAGATTAACGATAGCTATTTCGGCAAAATTTCAGCTGAGCGATTAGTAAAAAAAGACGATATTCTATTCTTCAAAGCTGATGCGCAATCAAGAGGTAAATTAGGCATTCCGCCACAAGCTTTGAAACCAGTAGCAGGCAGCTATGATGCTGAAAACAAAATCCTGACGATTCTTCAGTTTGATTATAGTGGCGAAACAGACTATGTCAATTCGATGTGGGAGATACAGAAAAATCCATATAAAGGCGATGCTATCAATGCCTATAACGATGGCAAAAACGATTCTGGCTCACAGATGGGGCAATTCTATGAATTAGAAACATCCTCACCTGCCATCGCTTTAAAACGCAATGAAAGTCTGACACATACCCAAAGAACTTTCCATTTTGAGGGAACTGAGAGTGCTTTAGATGTGATCAGCAAAAAGTTATTGGGTATTAACTTATCAGAAGTTCCTAAACTCTAAACTAACCGAACCTATAAAACACCAGGTATGAAAAAATATAAATTACTACTACTACTTTTTACCATTACAAGTCTCAGTTATGCACAGCCCGAAAAAACACTTTGGTATAAAAAACCTGCCCAGTATTTTGAAGAAACGCTGGTTTTAGGAAATGGCAAATTAGGTGCTACTGTTTTCGGAGGTGTGCAATCAGACAAGATTTATCTGAATGATGCGACACTTTGGTCGGGTGAACCGGTCAATCCGAATATGAATCCTGAAGCCTATAAGCATATTCCCGAAATAAGAGAGGCTTTGAAAAAAGAAGATTACCAACTGGCAGATAAACTTTACCGGAATATACAAGGCAAATATTCTGAGTCTTTTGCGCCACTAGGCACGATGTATATCAACTTTGCAAATGGAGATAATGCTCAAAACTATTATCGTGAATTAAATATTGGTGAGGCAATTTCTAAAACTACTTATGAAATTGATGGGGTAAAATACACAAGAGAATATTTTGTATCTCATCCTGACCAGGTGATGGTTGTTAAGTTAAGTAGTAGCAAGCCAGGTACGCTCAACTTCGATATAAAATTCAATAGTCAGCTAAAAAACAAGGTATCAGCTAATGATTACCAGTTGAAAATAGATGGCTATGCGCCTATAAAAGCAGCGCCTAATTATGTAAATATACCAGATGCAGTAGTTTTTGATGAAACAAAGGGAACGCGATTTACGACATTAGCCAAAATTAAAAATAATGGTGGTGGTGAAATGGTACACACAGATAGCACGGTTGGCATTAAAAATGGCACTGATGTGTTGATTTTTGTGGCTATTGCTACCAGTTTCAATGGCTTTGATAAAAACCCAGCTACTGAGGGTGTAGATAATCAGGCGGTAGCTGCGGCAAATCTGAATAAAGCTTTTGCCAGAACTTATACTCAATTAAAAAACGCGCATATCAAAGATTATCAGACATTTTTTAATAGAGTTAACTTAAATGTGGGCACTTCACAAGCCCCTAACCTACCAACTGACGAACGCTTGAGACGCTATGCTGAGGGAAAAGAAGATAAGGTTTTAGAGGTATTATATTTTCAATATGGCCGATACCTATTAATTAGTAGTTCTCGCACCAAAGGTGTCCCTGCTAACTTGCAAGGTATCTGGAATCCTTATATGCGTCCGCCCTGGAGTAGTAATTATACGACGAATATCAATGCCGAAGAAAATTACTGGCTGGTAGAAAACACCAATTTATCCGAAATGCACGCTCCGCTTTTAGGATTTATTAAAAATGCTTCTGAGACAGGAAAAATTACTGCAAAAACCTTTTATGGTGTCAATGGGTGGACGGTAGCGCATAATTCTGATATATGGGCGATGAGTAATCCGGTGGGTGATTTTGGCAAAGGTGATCCCGTATGGGCTAACTGGACGATGGGTGGCACGTGGTTAAGCACACATTTATGGGAGCATTATATCTTTACAAAAGATGTAAATTTCTTAAAAAATGAAGCCTATGACCTGATGCGCGGTGCCGCACAGTTCTGTCTGGAATGGTTGGTGGAAGATAAAAACGGGCATTTGATTACCTCTCCTTCTACTTCTCCTGAAAATAAATATGTTAATTCAGCAGGCTATAAAGGGGCCACCTTGTATGGTGGTACTGCCGATCTGGCTATGATTAGAGAATGCTTTGAGCAAACAATTAAAGCTTCTAAAATATTGAATACCGATGCTGAGTTTAGAGGCAAACTAGAACAAGCTTTAAATAAATTGTATCCTTACCAGATTGGTAAAAAGGGTAATTTACAAGAATGGTATTACGACTGGGATGATGAAGACCCGAAACATCGCCACCAATCACATTTGTTTGGTTTGTTTCCGGGCAATCATATTACGCCAGAAAAAACACCTCTATTAGCCGATGCTTGCCGCAAAACTTTAGAAATTAAAGGAGATGAAACAACAGGTTGGTCTAAAGGTTGGCGGATTAATTTATGGGCGAGATTATGGGATGGGAATCATGCTTATAAAATGTATCGTGAATTATTGCATTATGTAGAGCCAGATGGTGTAAAAACCAACTATGCACGTGGCGGTGGTACTTATCCTAACTTATTTGATGCGCACCCACCTTTCCAGATTGATGGAAATTTTGGTGGAGCAGCTGCAGTAGCTGAAATGCTGGTACAATCAGACGAAAATCAGATTCGCTTGTTACCTGCTCTACCTGATGATTGGGCTAATGGTTCGGTGAGTGGTTTATGTGCCAGAGGCGGTTTTGAGGTATCTATGACGTGGGCCAATAAAGGGATTAAAACCTTGACGATTTTTTCTAAGAATGGTGGAGAGACTACGCTTATCAATGGTAAAAAAACAAAGAAAATCAGCTTGAAAGCAGGACAAAAACTGAATGTAGTTCTGTAAAATAACCATCAGCTATTTTAATGTTGTAGCTTATTTTTATCCTTATGAATACTAAAAAACTCATAGCAGTATTATCTTTTGCTGGCTTAACGAGCTTTGCACAAAAACCTTATTCGGTACAAATGGCAGAGTCGTTTATGACCTGGCATAAAGATTCGATTACCGTAAAACCCAATAAACCTGCCGGATGGGATTATGAACAAGGGCTTGTACTAAAAGCCTTGGAAAAAGTATGGTATCGCACCGGAGATGGTAAATACTTTGAATATATCCGTCATGACCTGGATCGTTATGTGCAGAAAGACGGTAGTATAAAAAGCTATGCCTATGATGATTTCAATTTAGATAATATTCCTACCGGAAGAGAATTATTGATGCTCGCACAACAAACCCAGCCGGATAAAGAAAAATATATTAAAGCGGCGAATTTATTGTGGAAACAGATTGAGAATCAGCCGAAGACTAAAGAGGGTGGGTATTGGCATAAGCAACGTTATCCTTACCAGATGTGGCTGGATGGCTTGTTTATGTGTGAGCCTTTTGCGGCGGAATACAGCAAGATTTTCAATAAAACAGAACATTTTGATGAGATTGCCAAACAATTTGCCTTGATTGAGAAATATGCGGTAGATGAGCAAACAGGCTTGATTTATCATGGTTACGACGAAAGCAAGGAGCAAAAATGGGCAGATAAAAAAACAGGAGTATCACCACATTTCTGGAGCCGTGCCATTGGTTGGTATGCCATGGCTTTGGTTGATGTATTGGATTATTTCCCGGAATATAATCCAGAAAAAGCCAACCTTATCAAATATCTGCAACGATTAGTACCTGCTTTGGTGAAATATCAGGATGCGAAGACTGGGGTGTGGTATCAAATGACTTCACAAGGGAATAGAAAAGGCAACTATTTTGAGGCTTCGGGTTCTTGTATGTTTGTGTATGCAATGGCCAAAGGCGTGCGTCAAGGGTATTTAGATGCTAAATATCTTACAGCTGCTAAGAAAGGATACGCAGGTATTCTGAAAGAGTTTGTTGAGAAAGAAAAAGATGGTACTATCAGCCTTAATAAAACAGTGAGTGTAGGTGGCTTGGGTGGCAATCCTTATCGTGATGGGTCTTATGAATATTACCTGAGCGAACCTATCCGTAAAAATGATTTGAAAGGTGTTGGACCATTTATTTTTGCCAGTGTAGAAATGGAGATTGCCAATGAAAATGCCTTGGGTAAAGGTAAAGTCGTAGCAGTTGACGGCCACTTTAATAATGAGTTCAGAAAAGATCTGAATGGGAATCAGGAGAATTTCCATTATACGTGGGATGACCGAATGCACTCGGGTTTCTGGGTTTGGGGTAGTATTTTTAATGAATTAGGTGCAAGAACTACTACTATCAAGGCCGCTCCTACCACAGAAAATCTGAAAGATGTGAATGTTTATATCATTGTTGACCCTGATACCAAAAAAGAAACAGCTAAGCCTAATTTTATTCAGGCTGATGATATTAAAAATATCAGCAATTGGGTACGTAATGGGGGTGTATTGGTGATGATGGCGAATGATACGGCCAATTGTGAACATAAAAACTTCAATCTGCTTGCTAAAGAATTTGGTATTCAGTTCCTGCCTAAGAACATCAATATGGTGCAAGGAACGCAATGGGAACAGGGACGACTGGATATTCCGGCAAACAATCCTGTCTTCAAAAATACCAAGACCGTTTATATTAAAGAATTAGCACCGCTTGCCTTAAGTGGTACGGCTAAATCTATTTTAAATGATAAAGGAGAGATGATCCTAGCCGTTGCCAAAGTAGGTAAAGGAACTGTATTTGCGGTTGGAGACCCTTGGCTTTATAATGAATACACTGATGGCCGACGTATTCCGATTGTGTATCAGAATTTCAGTGCGGCTAAGGATCTGGCGACGTGGTTGTTGCAGCAGAGTTCTAAGAAATAATAGAAGACTTCCTGACAGAGGTTTCTTTTCGTCAAAATAGTATTAAAAAAAGAAAAATTAGGGCAGAATAAATTAATTGAAACTAAATAGTTTTGCTGAATCATTATTTTAATAATTATCAAGAACGCGCATAAGGATTTTCAGTCCTTTGCTCTATCTTAAAAAATTAGCCTATCAGAGAGCATGAAACCGTTTCTAGACGAAGACTTTTTGTTGCAAACCAAAACTGCCCGCACGCTTTATCATGAGTTTGCGAAAGATATGCCTATCATTGATTACCATAATCACTTGCCTCCTGACCAGATTTTAGGTGATAAAGTGTTTAAGAATATCACAGAAATATGGCTTTATGGTGACCATTATAAATGGCGTGCCATGCGTACCAATGGTATCAATGAAAAATATTGTACGGGCGATGCTTCTGATTACGAGAAATTCGAGAAATGGGCTGAGACTGTGCCTTATACCATGCGTAACCCGCTATATCATTGGACGCATCTGGAATTGCAACGCTATTTTGATATAACAGATAGTTTGAGCCCTGCAACGGCTCAAAAGATTTACGACATCAGTTCAGAAAAAATTAATTCTCCTGAATTTTCTGTCAGAAATCTGCTTCGTAAAATGAATGTAAAAGTGGTTTGTACAACCGATGACCCACTTGATTCATTAGAATATCATCAGCAATTAAGAGAAGCAGGTGATCTAGAAATAAAAGTACTTCCTGCATTCAGACCTGATAAGTTTATATTGATTGACAACCCTAATTTCCCGACCTATATTCAGAAATTGGGTGCCATTGTCAATTTTGACATACAATCTTTTGAAGATTTACTGAAAGCACTTCGCCAGAGAGCAGATTTCTTTGCTTCGCAAGGTGGACAAATCTCTGACCACGGTTTGGAACAAATCTATGCCACCGATTTCACACCAGAGTCAGCCGATAGTGCTTTTAAAAATGCTATTGCAGGTAAAACCCTTTCAGAAACAGAAGCAAACATATTCAAATCAGCTATTTTACATGAATTAGGTAAAATGTATGCTGAACTGGGCTGGACACAGCAATTCCACTTAGGAGCCTTACGTAACAATAACAAGCGTGCGATGCGTGTATTAGGCCCTGACACAGGCTGGGATTCTATCGGAGACTGGTCACAGGCTGCTGCTTTATCAAAGTTCTTAGGGAAACTGGATGAATTTGACCAATTGGCTAAAACAATTATCTATAACCTGAATCCTCGTGACAATGAATTAATCGCCACCATGGTAGGTAATTTCAATGATGGTTCTATGGCCGGGAAAGTGCAGTTTGGTTCGGGCTGGTGGTTTCTTGACCAGAAAGATGGCATGGAAAGACAAATCAATGCCTTATCAAACATGGGGCTATTGAGCCGTTTTATCGGCATGCTGACTGACTCCCGTAGTTTCTTGTCGTTCCCTCGTCACGAATATTTCCGTCGTATCCTTTGCAATATTTATGGCAATGATATTGAGAATGGAGAATTGCCTAATGATATTCCTTGGATTGGAGAGACTATCCAGAACATTTGCTATAACAACGCCAAAAACTATTTTGGCTGGTAATTAAAGTTTGATGAAACGCTTTGTGATTCTTTTTTGCCTGATTGCTTGTCAGGTATCGGCACAAGTTTCTACTACCAAGCCCTGGGCTTATTGGTGGTGGATGGGCAGTGCCGTTACCAAAGATGGAATCAGACAGAATTTACAGGATTATGCCAAAGCGGGTTTTGGAGGAATGCATATTATTCCCATTTATGGAGTAAAAGGTGAAGAAAGCAAGTTTCTACCCTATTTATCAAAAGAATGGCTGGATATGCTTGATTTTACTTTGCAGGAAGCCAGGAAAAACAACCTGGGTATTGATATGACTCTGGGTACGGGCTGGCCTTTTGGCGGTAAAAATGTTTCTACGCAAGATGCAGCACAAGCTTTCAAAGTCATAGAAAAAGACGGGAAATATACGCTTACCTTCGCCCCTACTAATCAGAAAGTAAAAAGGGCAGCACCCGGAGGTGAAGGACTGGTAGTTGACCATTTTAATAAAGCTGCCGTAGCGCGTTACCTGCAAACATTCAAAGAGGCTTTCGGGCAAAAAAACTATCCTGTACGGGCTTTTTATAATGACTCTTATGAAGTTTATGGTGCCAACTGGACTGCTAATTTCTTCCAAAAATTCAAGGAATTAAGAGGATATGATTTGCAGACTCACCTGGATGTATTAGCCAAAGAGAAAGCGGAAACCGAAAGAGAACAGTTGATTTGGGGAGATTATAACGAAACTATTTCAGATATTCTTCGGGAAGATTTTACTAAAACCTGGGTTGGCTGGTCGAAACAACAAGGAAAGATTACACGAAATGAAGCGCATGGCTCTCCTGCAAATATTCTGGATTTATATGCTATTGCTGATATTCCAGAGACAGAATTTTTTGGCAGCAAGCCTTATGGTATTCCGCTTTCAAGAATAGACCCTGATTATGAAGAGAAACGCTTTGGTGTACCTGATGCCCTGGTTGTAAAGCTGGCTTCTTCAGTAGCGAATGTAACTGGTAAAAAACTGGTGAGCTCAGAAACTGCTACCTGGCTGGCCAATCATTTTAAAGTATCGCTTTCGCAAGTCAAGCCCATTATTGATGAGTCATTTATTGGCGGGGTTAATCATATTTTTTATCATGGTATGCCCTACTCGCCACCTAATGAGCCATTTCCGGGTTGGTTGTTTTATGCTTCTACCAATTTTAATCAACAAAGCCATTTCTGGGAATATCTGCCTGAGTTGAATAATTATATTGCCCGCTGTCAGGAGAAACTGCAAAATAGTAAACCGGATAACGATATTCTGATGTATTTCCCTATTCCTGATTTATGGCAATCGGTAGGTAATAAGACTAAAACTCATGCGATTGATGTACACGCCATTATGAAAGATGGTATGTTGCATTCTGCTTTTGGAGACGCTTGCAAAGAACTGATAAAACACGGGTATACTTTTGATTTTGTTTCTGATTTGCAATTGAAAAATTCTAAGATTGCAAATAAACAATTGATTACGCAAGGAAAGCAAGCCTATAAAGCTATTGTTGTGCCTCCAGTACAATATCTTCCCGTAGAAACACTGGCTTATTTAGAGAAATGTAAGAGTGCAGGAATACCAGTATTTTTCATTAATCAATTGCCGAAATCTACCACAGGATTTCATGATTGGGAATCACGCCAAAAGCAATTTGAACAGCTTTTGGTTAAATTGAATCCCAGTGTAAGTGCTGATATTATTGAGAGTTTGAAAGTTGCTAAGATAAGACAGGAGAACATGGCTGAATCGGGTTTGTCATTTATCCGAAAGAAAAATGACAATGGCACAGTCTATTTTGTAAGCAATTTAGGTAATCAGTTTCAGCAAGGAAATATTCAATTAGCTACTTCTGCGCAAGCTGTGAGGTTATATGATGCCCTGCATCAGAAAAGTACCTGGGTTAATGTCAAAAAAATCGGTAATAATCTGGTTGAAATACCTTTATCGCTTTTTGGCGGGGAGAGTGTATTTATTGAAACTTTTACTCAAAAACCTGCGAATGCTAAAGTTTCACCAACTAGGGCAATCTATGAAACAATTGCCTTGAAAGGCAACTGGCGAGTAGATTTTGTGAAAGGGGAACCTTTTATCCCAAGTTCTTTTCAAACTGACAGTCTGCAATCATGGGTAAATCTGACAGATTCGACGGCTCAGTATTTTAGCGGAACTGCACACTATCAACTACAATTCAGTTTAGACAAAAGCCAGATCAGAAACGGCTATATAGACCTTGGGGATGTAAGAGAAATGGCGACTGTGAAACTTAATGGTAAGGATTTAGGCAAATACTGGTCTTTACCGTTCAGAGTTCCGGTTACGGCCGATTTATTGAGCAGTACCAACAAATTAGAAATAGAAGTAACCAATTTATCAGCTAACCGGATTAGGTATTTAGACAAAACGGGAGTAAATTGGAAGAAATTTTATGACACCAATATGGTGGACATACGCTATCAACCCTTTAATGCCGCAAAATGGGAACCTGTTCCATCAGGACTATTAGGCACTGTAAAATTAGTTTTTGAAAAATAAGAAACTGTTTGAATCCTTCTTATTACGTTCAAAACATTTTCTTAATCCATCATGGAAAGGAAGCGCTTCCTTTTCTGGACCTAATCTTTTTAACCCTATAAACTATGGAAAAAATCGGAAAGTATCGTTGGACTATCTGTAGTCTGCTTTTTATTGCCACCACCATCAACTATCTCGACCGAAACGTAATTTCTTATTTAAAACCTTATCTGGCAGAAGCCTTCAGCTGGTCGCCTGAGCAGGAAGTGAATGACTATGCTAATATTGAACTAGCCTTCAAATTTGCTTACGCTTTCGGGATGTTCTTCGCAGGTGGCTTTGTTGATAAATTCGGAACAAAATTAGGCTATGCCATAGCCACAGGACTTTGGAGTGTAGCGGCTGTAGCTCACGCGCTTTGTACCGGAACCTTAGGCTTTATTGTTGCCCGTATTTTCTTAGGCGTTACAGAGGCCGGAAACTTTCCGGCAGCCATCAAATCAGTAGCTGAGTGGTTTCCTCAAAAGGAAAGAGCTTTGGCGGCTGGTTTTTTCAATTCAGGGACTAATATCGGTGCTATCATTGTGCCTTTGAGTGTACCTATGATTGCTGAAAAATGGGGCTGGCAATGGGCATTTATCCTAACCGGGGTTATTGGTTTTATCTGGCTTATTTTATGGTTTATCTACTATGAAGTACCAGAAAAACAAAAACGCTTATCAAAAGCCGAATATGACTATATCCAGTCTGATAAATCAGAACCTGTTTCACAAGAAAGTGTTCCGTGGAAAAAATTGTTAACTTACCGTCAGACATGGGCCTTTGCTATTGGTAAATTTTTGACCGACCCAGTGTGGTGGTTTTATCTTTTCTGGTTACCAGACTTCCTGATGAAAGAATATGGTTTATCTAAAACCGAAGTTGCGGTGCCATCTGCCTTGGTGTATATCATTGGTAGTGTGGGTAGTATCTTTGGTGGTTGGTTGCCTCTAAATTTCATCAATAAAAACTGGCCGGCTTTTAAAGCGCGTAAAACCAGTATGCTTATTTATGCTTTTGCCGTATTGCCTGTATTATTCTCGCAATATTTAGGTGCAATCAATATGTGGCTGGCAGTATTAGTCATTGGTATTGCAGCCTCGGCTCACCAGGCGTGGAGTGCGAATATCTTCACTACGGTATCAGATATGTTCCCTAAAAAAGCGACGGGTTCAGTAACAGGTATTGGTGGAATGTTTGGTGGATTAGGGGGTATCCTTTTAACCTGGTTGGTACAAAAGAATATGTTCGTGTATTATACCAAAATCGGGCAGATACAAACCGGATACTTTATTATGTTCTGTATTTGTGGTGGTGCCTATTTATTAGCTTGGACAATCATGCACTTCCTGGTACCTACCATGAAAAAAGTAGAATTGGACGATTATAAAAATACTAAACCTCCGAAAATATGAAAAAATTAATTGTATTAGGTATATTCTTATTGCTTAGCCAGTTTTCTTTCGGACAAGATATAAAAGCAACAATCGAAGATTTAGAAAGAAAACGCTTTGATGCACAAGTTGCCAAAAATGGTGATTATCTGAATAAAATCTTTGCAGATGACCTGATTTATGTTCATTCGAGTGGAAAAACAGATAATAAAGAAACCTATGTGGCTTCGGTGCTGAATGGAGGTAGTGTCTATTCGAAAGTAGAAATAGAAGAGCTTATTGTAAGAGCCTATAATAAAAACCAGACTGCCGTGGTGAATGGCAAAGTGTTGATTACCCAACCTCCGGTTGATGGTAAGCCTGTACTTTTGCACCTGCGTTATCTGGTTGTTTATACCAAAGACAGTAAAAAAGGCTGGCAGTTAAATTCATGGCAAGCCTCAAGACTGCCCAATTGATTTCAATTTTATTCTAAGCAAAATTAATAGTGGTTATACTACTTCTGTATATTATAGAAGTAGTATAACCTTTCTCATTATTGAGAGAATTGTATAAATAAACTCTATTTCTATCCCTAATGAAAAAATTAGTTTCTCTAGCAAGCTTCATTCTACTCTTTTTGATAACCGGAGTCAATGCTCAGACACCGCAGGTATTGACCCAGGCCAAAACACCCGAAGAGGTAGGTTTTTCAAGCGAAAGGTTGAAAAAACTGGATGCCCATTTTCAGGAGATTGTAGATAAAGGCATTGCTCCTAACATTGTTACACTTGTGGCCAGAAAAGGTAAAATTGTGCATGAGAAGGCTTTTGGATTTAGTAATTTAGAAAATAAAACCCCATTAAAAAAAGACGATATTTTTAGAATTGCCTCTCAGTCAAAACTTATAACAACTGTGGGCTTACTCATGCTGTTTGAAGAGGGTAAATTCTTTTTAGATGAACCTATTTCGAAATATATCCCGGCTTTTAAAAATGCAAAGGTACTGGTCAATTATGACGATAAAGACCGTAGCAAATATATTACTCGTCCGGCTAAATCAGCTATTACTATCCGTCAATTACTAAGTCATTCGGCGGGTATTCCGTATGAACATCCCTTGCAGGATTTACCTGAGTTTAAAGTGCCTTTCTTCTGTTCGGTAGAAAAGGATATGCTAAAAGATGTAGTGGATAAAATAGCTGCGCGTCCGCTCCTATCAGACCCCGGCACACAGTTTACTTATGGTTTGAACACTGATGTGATTGGTCGATTGATTGAAGTGCTTTCGGGGATGTCATTCGATGAATATCTGCGTAAGAAAATATTGGATCCTTTAGGCATGAATGATACTTATTTCTACTTGCCCGCTGATAAGGCTAGCCGATTGGTGGAATTGTATTCGAAAGGTAGTACAGAAGAAAATTTAAAAATTCATACTAATGAGACCTATAGAAAGTTTGCTATTACCGGACAAAAAACCTATTTTTCCGGTGGAGCAGGTTTAGTGAGCACAGTTCAGGATTATGCTAAAATTTGTCAATTCATACTGAACAAGGGAGAGTTTAATGGCAAAAGATTGTTAAGTAAAAGTACGGTAGAACTGATGGCTCGTAATCAGATAGGTGATAGCTTTGTTTGGGACAGGCAAGATAAATTTGGTTTGGGTTTACAAATCATTACACCTGAATCGCATTATGGCGACAACGCTACACCCGGCTCTTTGACATGGGGAGGTATGTACTGTTCTGAATATACTATTGATCCTAAAGAGGATTTGATTTTACTGGTATTTACTAATGTTCACCCTTATGCCCATTATTCTGATATTGTTCGAAAATTCAGAATTCTGGTTTATCAGGCACTTTTATAATTTATTATGTGGAACCAATTCTTTAGGATGGCAAAAAATGGGTCTTTGTTATCGTTTTACAATAATAAAAGGACATAAAAGGTAGACGCTACGGTGTATACCTTTTCGCAATTTAAAAAGTGGCCGTTGGTTATGAACTGCCCTTATCGTTTTGCAAAGTCCGATTTTTCTGACGAACTTTGCTCATCTAGACAAATCTATTATTCTATAAAAATGGCACATCCGTTACAAGGAGTAGGTGTAGCTTTAATAACACCATTTGATGAACAGCACGAAGTTGATTTTGACGCTTACGGCAGGCTGCTCGATTTTACAAGCACAGGCGGGGTAGATTATTTTGTTGTGCAGGGTACAACAGGAGAAACCTCTACTACTACTGCCAAGGAAAAGATTGATTTACTGAAGCTTACAAGAGAAAATAACCCCAGGAACCTGCCTATTGTATATGGCTTAGGAGGGAATAATACCAAGACAGTTCTAGAAACTATCAAGACTACTGATTTGACAGGTGTTACAGCTATCTTATCAGTTTGTCCTTATTATAATAAGCCTTCTCAGGCTGGTTTAATTGCACACTTTACTGCTATTGCAGATGCTTCTCCGGTGCCGGTTTTGTTGTATAATGTACCGGGGCGTACGGTTATCAGCCTGCAAATTGCAACAGTGGTTGAATTGGCCAAACACCCGAATATTATTGGTATCAAAGATGCCAGTACTATTGAAAACGCTTTGGAACTAGCAAAACGTTGTCCGGAAAATTTCCTTTTATTATCAGGCGATGATAATCTGGTTACTACATCTATCAGTGTGGGCTTCAAAGGAGTTATTTCGGTGATTGCCAATGCATTCCCGAAGGAATTTGGTGAAATGACCTGGGCTGCTCTGAATGGTGATTTTGGCAAAGCAGCTGATTTGCAGAAAAGATTTGTAGATTTTGATACTTTACTTTATACAGAATCGAATCCGGTAGGTATCAAAAAATGTCTTGAAATTAAAGGGGTTTGTAGTTCAGAAGTGCGCTTACCGTTGGTAAAAGCCACTGATGGCCTAGGAGAGAAGCTGGAAAAAGCTATGATTGCTGAAGGTTTCTGGAAGTAATTTACCAATAGATATTTATTATTGCAAAGGTGAGTCAATCTCACCTTTTTCAATTTTATAAGTAGTAAGCGCTTCTCTCACCGAAATATTTATTTCAAAGCCAAGAATCAAAATCAGGGCAATCAGGTACAACCATACCATCAAAGCTATCAGCGTACCTATAGAACCATAGAGTTTATTATAAGAATTGAAATTAGCCAGATAAAACGAAAAAAGGTTCGTGGCTAAAATCCCCAGAATAGATGCAATCAATGCTCCTATATTGAAGAATTTCAATCTTTTATGAACCGCAGGAGCAAAATAGTAGATAACACAGATACCAAAAAAGAAAATCAGGAAGATACCACCATATCGCACCACCTGAAACAGGTAAAAGCTAAAATTTTCGTTCAACAACTCTTTAGCAAATAAGAAATCTATGATGATTCTGCCCACAACCAGGATAACAATCGCACAGACCATTACGATGATCAATAATATAGTCAAGAAAAGTGCCATCAGTCTGGCTTTCAGATAGTTGCGTTTTTCTTTTACCTGTAAGGCCATATTAAAAGCACGCATGAGCGCCATCATACCATTGGTAGCAGCAAAAACCGTAAAGAAAAAACCAAATGAAAGAACGTCGCTACGTTTTCTACTTACAATCTCGTGAATGGTTACTGCTGTGTTTTCATATATTCCTTTGGGTATGGCATCTTGCATAAACTTCATAATCTGCCTGTCAAGATGATTTATTGGGATATAAGGAATGAGTGTAAACAAGAAAATAATTCCGGGAAAAACGGCCAATAAAAAACTATAGGAAACTGAAGCCGCGCGCTGGTCAATGTCAAAAGTTATAATTTTTTTCCAAAGAATTGTCAACAAATTATACAATGAAACAGTTGTGTTCCATAGGTAGATACTTTCAAGGAATTGTTGAAGTCGTTTCAAATTGGTTGTTCTTTGGTCTTATTTACAAAAATACAAATTTACTTGAGTCTACCATCCTCATTGATGGTTTTCCCAAATTTTGTCCTATAGCAAACTAATAAATTTAAGAAAAATTAAGCGTGCGTATAGGCAATAAAAGTTCATATTTTTGCATTGTAGCTTTACATATTTTAAAAACTGATAATCTTATGCGATATAACATACTCTGGGCAGACGACGAGATTGATTTACTAAAACCATACATAATTTTTCTACAAGGTAAAGGCTACGATGTTACTCCCGTACCAAGCGGTGCTGATGCTATTGACAAAGTAGAAACTGAGCGTTTTGATGTAGTTTTTTTGGATGAAATGATGCCTGGCATGACAGGGCTTGAAACTCTTTCACAAATTAAAATACTCAAGCCCAATTTGCCCATTGTGATGATTACGAAGTCGGAAGAAGAGCGGATTATGGAAGATGCCATCGGTTCAAATATTGCCGACTATCTGATAAAACCATTGAATCCGAATCAGATTCTACTTTCGGTAAAAAAGATTCTTGAAAATAAACGCCTGATCTCTGAAAAAACGAATCTGGGCTATCAGCAGGATTTCCGCAACTTGGCCATGCAGTATAACGACCGCATCGGGCATCAGGAATGGGCTGAAATCTATAAAAAACTTATCTACTGGGAGTTGCAATTAGACCGCTCAGAAGATAAAAGCATGGAAGAGGTATTTGGCATGCAGAAATCGGAAGCCAACTCTAATTTCTGTAAGTTCATAGAAGACAATTACGAAGACTGGCTCAACGACCCGAAAGTTGATAAACCTTTACTTTCTCACCAGTTAATGAAGAAAAAGGTTTTCCCTTTGGTACAGTCAAACTCTCCCCTGTTCTTCTTACTGATAGACAATCTGCGCTATGATCAGTGGAAAATATTGGAAGAGGTGATTAGTGGCTATTTCAATGTAGAAGAAGAAAGTGATTATTATGCTATTCTCCCGACAGCCACCTCTTATGCCCGTAATGCGATTTTCTCAGGCCTGATGCCTTCTGATATGGCACGCCAACACCCTGATTTATGGGTGAATGATGAAGGTGAGAACGAAGATGCGCTCAATAATAACGAAGCAGAGTTCCTAAAACGTCAGATTGACAAAAGCCGTTTAAACATCAGCTTCTCTTACCATAAAATCCTGAATACTAATCAAGGGAAAAGTTTAGTTGATAACTTCAATAATCTATTGAAGAATCAGTTAATTGCCATTGTTTACAACTTTGTAGATATGCTTTCGCATGCCCGTACCGAGATGGGTATGATTAAGGAACTGGCACCTGACGAGTCGGCTTATCGTTCTATCACAAGGTCATGGATTGAGCACTCGCCTTTATTAGATTTATTGAAGAAAATATCGGAGAAAAAAGGTCGGTTGGTGATTACCACCGATCACGGTATGATTCGCGTAAAACATCCGAAAAGAATTGTTGGAGATAGAAATGTAAATACTAACTTGCGTTATAAACAAGGTAAAAATCTGAATCTGGACGATAAAGACGACCATGTATTGGTAGTAAGAAGACCTGAATTATTTATGCTGCCAAAGCCTAATGTGTCAACGGCCTATTTCTTTACGATGGAAGATTATTTCTTTGCGTATCCGAATAACTATAACCATTATGTGAGCCATTATAAAGATACTTTCCAACATGGAGGTATTTCGATTGAGGAAATGATAGTGCCTTTTGCTTATCTGACTGCAAAATAGTAAAAATGAGAGTCTTACTTTGCATATTCTTTTATTTAGGTATATCAGAGGTTGTAGCTCAGACAGACCGGAAAGACTATATTCCTAACAAGTACTCCTTTTTTATGGCTCTGAATATGGGCAATCCGGTTGGGGCTTATCGAACCATATTGAAAGAAGGAGATAAAGCAAGAACCAGATTTGGTGCTTCCATTGGTTTGTTAGTAAATCCTTTGGGGAAGAAAAAACTTTCTCCGATAATGCTCGGGGTAGAAGGTGGTATCCTGAGTTACAGGGAAGCATCAAATATTACTTATCCGGGAAATTTTTATCTTAGCGGTTCATCTTCATGGTTGAATGGTGTGGTAAGGTATCGTCCCATTCTATGGAGTTCGATATTTAACCCTTACGCTGATATTTTTTACGGAACTAAATTCATTAAAACATCTTTAATAGAAAAAATAAATGAGGAGAATTCCCAAATTTTACAAAAATGGGCTAGAAAAACTCCAAACTATGGTATTGGCATTGGTGTGGGTATTAAATTAATCAAAAATGAGAAAAACGGGTATCTGGATATCGGGGTTTACTACCAAAAGGCCGATGCGACCGGAATTGTCAAACCTAATTCTGTGCAGATTGATAATAGTTTCAAAATTTACAGTGAAGAAGTACTGACAACAACTAACCAATTGATTGTAAAAGTTAGTATTAACTTGTTTAATTTCAGGTCTGATTAAGTCTTTTATTATGGCTTTCAAATAATAAGGTTTATAAGGAGTGTATAACCCATTGATATTCTCATTGATCTCTATAAATAATTTCAGAATTTCCACTGACATCTCAGCAAAATAGCAACAAAAATGAGATTTATACTTTACTTATTCTTTTGCGCAAGTTTCTTAAAAGTTGCTGCCCAACAACAGCAGCAGACTCAATATATTGAAGATAAATACTCCTACTTCATTGCGTTGAGTTTGGGCAATGCTGTAGGAAATTATAAAACTATCCTTAAAGAAGGAGATAAAGCAGGCACTAAATTTGGTTTGACTGGTGGTGTGCTATTTAACCCTTATGGACGAAAAAAAGCTTCTCCGGTCTTTTATGGTGCTGAAATTGGTTTTCAGGGAGATGGCAGAGAAGACCCTATAACTACTTATACAGGAGATTTTCGGGTAAGTAATACATCTTTTTGGTTAAATGGTCTGGCACGTTACCGTCCTGTCTTATGGAGCTCGAAATTTAATCCTTATGCTGATGCTTTTTTCGGCGCTAAAATTATCCAGACAAGTCTGGTAGAACAATTAAATGAAGACGATTCAGAAACTCTGAATAGATGGACTAAAGTAACTCCTAACTATGGTTTAGGTGTGGGTGTAGGTATCAAATTATTTGGAAGTATGAAGAATAGCTATCTGGATATAGGAGTGTATTACCAGCAAGCCGATGCTACCAAGATTGTAAAGCCTCGCACCGTAGAAATTGATAATAATTTCGAGTATAAAAGTAAACAGATTTTGACTGCTACTAATCAGTGGGTGATTAAGATAGGTATTACAGGCTTTAATTAATGCAGATTACATACTTTCTGATAAATCCTGTACTAATCCTTTATCACAGTAGAGTGTACGGCGTGGGAAACGTTCTATCAATTCGAAATCATGTGTAGCCATCAATACGGCTGTATTTGATTTCTCATTGATATCCATAAATAATTTCAGAATTTCTACCGACATTTCAGGGTCAAGATTTCCTGTTGGTTCGTCGGCCAATAAGATTTGTGGTTGGTTGAGTAAAGCACGGGCTATACCTACTCTTTGTTGCTCGCCTCCTGATAGTTGGTGAGGCATTTTTTCAAGAATATTAGAAAGATTTACCAGATTCAATACCTCACTGATTCTCACACTCATTTCTTCTTTATCTTTCCAACCCATAGCCTTCAGATAAAACATGAGATTTTTCTCTACGTTTCTATCACCTAATAATTGAAAATCCTGAAAAACGATTCCGATATTTCTTCTTAAATGAGGGATTTGGGAACGCTTTAGCGCATGAAGTTCATACCCAACTACTACCCCAGTGCCTTTTTCGAGCCAGAGGTCAGCATATAATGTTTGTAAAACTGAAGATTTTCCGCTACCTGTACGACCAATTAAATAAACAAACTCACCTTGATGAATAGTAAAATTCACTGCTGATAATACCAGTTGATCACGTTGATAAATATAGGCGTTCTGTAGAGAAATGACGGGTTCCATGTATCGGAGATTAAATACCTTTCAATATTAAGCAGTTTTTGCTAGAAAAACTGCTTAATATTCAACAAAAGCTTATTTCTGATTTACTTTTGCGTGGTCAGCTAGGAACTTGGCTAAACCACTATCAGTTAATGGGTGATTCAATAAAGCTAAAATAGCCGAAAGTGGGCCTGTCATTACATCCGCACCAATTTTAGCACATTGAATAATATGCATAGGATGACGCACCGACGCAGCTAATATCTGTGTTTCGTAGCCATAGTTATCATAAATCAGGCGAATATCTTCAATCAGATTCATACCATCTGTTGAAATATCATCTAAACGACCTACGAATGGTGATACATATGTAGCACCTGCTTTAGCCGCTAACAATGCCTGACCCGGTGAGAACACCAATGTACAGTTTGTTTTAATACCTCTTTCTGAAAAATATTTAATAGCCTTAATACCGTCTTTTATCATCGGTATCTTAACTACAATCTGCTCATCTATCTCTGCTAATTCTTCACCTTCATTAATCATCTCTTCGTATTTCGTAGAGATTACCTCAGCACTCACATCACCATCCACTATCTCACAAATCGCCTTATAGTGACGCATTACATTATCTTTTCCGGCAATACCTTCTTTTGCCATTAATGATGGATTAGTAGTAACACCATCAAGCACACCCAAGTCTTGTGCTTCTTGTATTTCTTTAAGGGAGGCGGTATCGATAAAAAATTTCATAGAACATATAGCCCCATATCCGAAAATCGGAAGATTTTGTTAGGAACTTTCATGCCTTTGGGGGTTAGCTACATGAAAGTAGTGGTTTATATTTGAACAATTGCTATGAGCCTAAAACAAAAAAAGGCAAATTCACCGCTCAACCACAATACCCTTGCTTCGGTCAAGACCTGGGGGATTCAGCAGGAGCTGGTAATTTGCCGCTGCAAAGGTATGAAATTTTTCCACTCTCTACAAATGGTTTTAGAAAAAAGACAAATGAATTCCCAGCACTATGAACAAAAGAATATATAAATTGATTAAATTTTTACGCATAAAATTTAATCAATTTATTTAAAGTTGTAAAATATATATATCTTTGAAAAACAATAAGTAGTAGTCTTAACTTATTGACTGTCACCCGTTTCATTTTATGTCATAAAACTAATTTACTATGAAAATAACCTCGACTTTTACCACAGGTTGTATCTTCTTTTTATGCCTGATAACGCTCTGTGATGCCTTTCCGCAAAGCACAAAAAAAACTAAAAAAATTACTTCAGGCTACATTGTACCGAAAGTTTATTCTCAACGTAAAAACCCCGAACAATTTCTGAAAGACCAGCAAGGGCAGAAAATTGAACTAAAAGAACGCAGTGTAGCCGACCAGGTAATAGCTGATGATTTAATTGTGCAAGGCAGCGAATGCGTAGGCCTTGATTGCGTAAACAATGAAAATTTCAGCTTCACTACTATCAGATTAAAAGAAAACAATACCCGCATAGGTTTTGATGATACTAGTGCTAGCTCTGGCTTTGCTGCAAATGATTGGGAAATTGAAGCTAATGAGAGCGCATCAGGAGGAACCAATTCTTTTGCTATCAATGATGTGACCGGAGCAAAGACGCCATTTAAAATTATAGCAGGAGCACCGACAAGCAGTTTATTCGTGGCTTCCACTGGTAGAATCGGTTTAAGAACAAACACTCCTGTATTAGATCTCCATATCAATACCAATAATACCCCTGCCATAAGAATAGAGCAAAACAGTTCAGGAGGTTTCTCGGCTCAAACCTGGGACATGGCCGGCAATGAAGCTAATTTCTTTATAAGAGATGTGACAAGCGGTAGCAAATTACCCTTCAGAATAAGACCAGGAGCACCAACTAGTAGTATTGATATTGCTGCTTCAGGGCAAGTTGGTATTAATACGGCCAGTCCGATAGCTACCCTTCATGTAGAAGGCTTCGCTTATGTAAGAGATTCTCTATTTGTAAAAGGCTCAATATTACCTGGAGCAATTGTTTCCCCTTCCGACATACGGTTAAAAAGAAATATCCTGGATATGGGTAGCATGACCAGTCTTATCCGTTTGTTAAGTCCCAAGACCTTTTATTATAAAACCGACCAGTATCCGGCGCTAGGGTTCTCCAATCAATTACAGTATGGTCTGGTGGCTCAGGAGGTTGAAAAAGTTTTGCCATCGTTTGTAAGCCAGAGTTCCATACCCGGACAGAATGAAAGGTTTAAAACAGTTAATTACGTCGGCCTCATTCCTATTTTATTACAAGGCATAAAAGAGCAGATAACGGTTAATGAACTGCAAAAGGCAGAAATTGATGATTTAAAGGCCAAACTAGCGCAATATGAAGCGCTCAATACCCGCTTGGCTCGATTGGAGGCTATCTTAAACAAAGAAGCTATTTTAAGCAAAGAAGAAAAAGATAAAAAAGCTGACAAAAAATAAATCTGAAAAAATGAAAACTATCTATACAATTATTATTCTGTCTTTTCTGAGTTTATCAGCCTTTTGCCAAGGCATCGACCAAAATGGACGAACCTCAGAACAACAAAAAATGACCTCTGTTACTCCTGTGCAAGATGTTTATTTGCAAGAAGATGCCTCCGCCAAAACAAGCGTCTCATTCAAACTGAAATATGCCCTTCCTGTAGGAAAAACTTCAGGAGAAATTATTCTATTTCATCCTAAAGCTGACCAGGTTCTTAAAAAAATCAGTTTAACTCAGCAACAAGGTTCAGTTGAGATTTCAACGAAAGATTTACCTTTCATAAGCGTCGTTGTTGCGTTGTATACAGATACAGCGCCATTACAGATAAAAACTATCAGGTTAACTCAATAAAGATAAACCCATTTTCAAGAGTCCGATAGCATTTACCTACTATCGGATTTTTTCATTTGTTTTTAAAAACTTTCAGAGGGGCTCTATTCTGAGAAACTACATAAAGTCTGCTTTTTGAAGCAGTTTTCAGTGTAATGATATCTTTACAATCTCCATCAGCCACAAAACCGGTTTTATCATAGAGCATAGGTTTAAAATTCCCCTTACCATTTCCAGTGAGCACAAGTCCTACTGAAGCATCATATCTACCCGCAATAGGTTCGGCATCATAGGCATTACCTACCATCATCATATCTAGATTCCCATCATGATTAATGTCTTCTATCAATATGCTTTGCACAGGTGCCCATTGCGCCATCTGCGGCAAAGGTTTCAAAGCGAATTTCCCGTTGCCCAGGTTTTCGGCATACATACTTTCCTGCACATATGCCTTTCTTATAATAGCCTGCTGCATTTGTTGTTCTGTTAATACCTCTGTCATAGTTGCCCGGGCATACGTGGCATAGTTAGGAAATTTTTCGCGGAAAGAAGGTAATTGTCTCAGCAAATCATCTCTGGTCGGAATCGGATGCTCTTTACCGTTGATATAGTAAGATGGTATTCCATCCCAACGACCGTTTGCATCATAATCTGCCCCATATACTGTCAGGGGTCGTTTTAATGAACAATGATACCGTGAATTCAAACCTATATTACCTAATACTAAATCCATGTCTCCGTCTTTGTCAAAATCTCCGGCTGATACTGCGTTCCAAAAACCATCAGAATTCGGGAAAGCATCCAATCTATCTAATTTGCCCTTATTATTTTTAAAAATACTGATAGGCATCAACTCTCCTACTATCACTAAATCAAGCCAGGTATCATGATCAATATCTACCCATATTGCATCAGTAACCATCCCAATTCTGGCAAGTTCAGTAGAGGATTGTGCAGAATAATCGCTGAAAACACCCTGATCATTTTTCAACAAATAACTATCCCCTGATTGAGGATACTGCAATGGGGTGAGTCTCCCGCCTCTGAAAACATCCAGATCACCATCTTTATCGTAATCGGCTACAGCTACACAAGAGCCACTATGCGCGATAACTGGGAGTCGTCTGGTTGCATCAGTAAAATTCCCTTTCCCATCATTCAGATATAGTCTGTCCTGGAAAAATCTCGAACCATCAAGATATTCATTAGAACCACTTACTATATATAAATCCAGATCTTTATCGAGGTCTGCATCAAACAATATCATTTCTATGTCTTCCTCACCTTTAGGTAAAGATTCATTGGTGTAAGACTTCTGAATAAACTTACCCGATGGTGTCTGTACAAAGAATTTTCCATAGTGCTGATAAGACCCACCTACAAAAAAATCTTCTAACCCGTCATTGTTTATGTCTCCGGCAGCCATTTTCGGGCCTTGTTGTGATAATTTATGCAGCAATAAGGTTTCTACATTATAATCTACATATCGTTCTTCTTTTGGCTGGTAATTAACATTAACTACTGACGTTACGTCGATTAATAAATCAGTTTCCGGTTGATTAACAGATTTAACAGATACGGCAGCATTCACATAATCTAATGTAAGGGTCTGATTAGCGTTTATATTCTTTAGCTTCTGAATCTTTCCATCTGTCCAGACTATTTCAAGAGAGTCTAATACCTCATTTTTCCCTAAACCGAAATGAATGGTATAATCAACCGATGAAGCATATCCTTTTGTAACAGCCTGATGATATTTCTGTAAATTACCTTTGGTATACACACTCACCTCACTTCCAAGGCCATAAATGTTTTTCGGGCTGCCTTTTAGTTGAATTTTTAAAAAATTCGCATTTCCGGCATTATTCCGCATGATATAGGCCGGCTTATTGGTATTATTTACGACAAGGTCTAAA
Source organism: Emticicia fontis (assembly GCF_054779675.1). Classification (NCBI taxonomy): domain Bacteria; kingdom Pseudomonadati; phylum Bacteroidota; class Cytophagia; order Cytophagales; family Leadbetterellaceae; genus Emticicia; species Emticicia fontis. The sequence continues at coordinate 1,556 of NZ_BAAGXU010000017.1, read as the reverse complement.
TCTCCGTCATTGTCCAAATCAGCATAAGCAGCTCCATTTGAAACTGACAGAGAATCTCCAAACCACTGCGATGTAGTATTTTCAAACGTCAGGTCTCCTTTATTTCTATAAAAACAGTTTACATCATTCCACGAAGGCAATTCTAATGACCTGTCAATCATATACCTTCTCAAATCTCCCAGATTATGTTGCTCATAGGCCACATTGTAAGAGATAAAATCAAGATTCGTAATGTCTCTTAAGTAACCATTTGAGATAAATAAATCTTTCAAACCATCATTATCAAAGTCAGCAAACAAAGGTGCCCAACTCCATTGGCTGCTATGGACACCTGCCAGTTGTCCGATTTCTGAAAAAAGCAGTCGACCATCTGGGGTTTTACCTAAATTCAGATGCAACATATTTCGCATGAATTGTGAATGGTATCCGGTATATAGTTCTACCTCATATTGCTCAAAGTTTCCTGGTCCTGTCATCATTTTTCGCTGTTCATTAGTAGCGGGCAGCATATCAACCATCATGATGTCCATTCTGCCGTCATTATTAAAATCTGCTACGTCATTACCCATCGAAAAACGGCTATGATGTTTCAGGTACTCTTTTGCCGTCTCTTTAAAAGTTCCATCCTGATTATTTACATAGAGCAAATCGTTCGGCAGAAAGTCATTACTTACAAAAACATCTTCCCAACCATCATTATCTATATCACAGATGGATAAGCCCAAACCATTCCCATCGTGTAAGATACCTGCTTTTCGGGTTACATCAATAAATTTAGCATTCCCATCATTCTGGTATAATTTATCATTTGAATAGCCTGTTCCGTCGTTGACAGGCGTGGTAATACGATTAGGATTACGAACAAGATTGGTGGTTGTCAATAAATACATATCCAGGTCTCCATCTTTATCATAGTCAAAAAAGGCTGCCTGACTCGAGTAGGTAGTATCTGCTAAACCATATTCCAATGCTTTTTCTTTAAAAGTCGGAATCCCATTTTGCCCAGTGCCCTGATTAATGTACAATTGATTAGCTCTTAAATCGCCTATATAATTACCTGATTTACAAACATATATATCCAATAGTCCATCCGCGTTTACATCTGCCATTGTTACGCCTGTTGACCACCCACCCTTTATAATTCCGGCCTTATCAGTAATATCCTGAAATTTCAGAGAGCTATTCCTTTCACTGCTTACATTCAGATAAATACGATCACCGGACATATTTCCGGTAAAATATAAATCCGGTAGATTATCATTGTTCAAATCACCAACAGAAACCCCGGCACCATTATACACGTTATGAAAATCATAGAGATTAAACTGTTCATTTTCAATAATCTCATTATTAAAGTGAACTCCCGTTTCTTCGGCAGATAATACTGTAAATAGTGTTTTTGACTTATTTTCGCACGAAAAAAAGAATGGAATTACAAGCAATAAGAAAAATTTCGGATTCATGACTTAAATAATGTACAGGATAGATGTTCAGTAAGAACATGTTTAAAAATTATATTTGTTATAATTCATAATCGATTTAGAATAATTTGGCAA
>NZ_BAAGXU010000016.1:0-94837 GCF_054779675.1 Emticicia fontis | reverse complement strand
GTAACTGCTGCTGCAACAGGGATTTACACAGTAACGGTAACGAATGGGAATGGCTGTAGTACAACGGCGACAACCTCGGTGGTAATCAATGCTTTACCAACGCCAACAATAGGTTCCAATAGTCCGGTTTGTGTAGGTAAAACATTAAGTCTGACATCGTCGGGAGGGACAAGTTACTCGTGGATAGGTCCGAATTCATATAGTTCAACTGTTCAGAATCCAAGTATTACGAATGTAACTGCTGCTGCAACAGGGATTTACACAGTAACGGTAACGAATGCGAATGGCTGTAGTGCAACGGCGACAACCTCGGTGGTAATCAATGCTTTACCAACGCCAACAATAGGTTCAAATAGTCCGGTTTGTGTGGGACAGACTTTGAATTTAACTTCATCAGGTGGGACAAACTATTCATGGGTTGGTCCGAATAATTATACATCAAACAATCAAAACCCAAGTATTACTAATGTAACGTCAGCGACTAACGGTATCTATACTGTTACGGTAACAAACTCATTGAGTTGTAGCGCTACGGCAACCATTACTGTAGTAATTTATGACTTACCTACACCTCCAACCGTTACTGGGGCAAGCCGTTGTGGGGTAGGGGTAGTCACACTTACTGCTAATGGCTGTGTAGGAGGTACAATTCAATGGTATGATGCCCAAACAGGTGGAAATCTGGTAGGAACTGGCATAACTTTTGCTACAAATACTTTAACGCAAAGTACATTTTACTTTGCCTCGTGCTTCACTAATAATTGTTCAAGCCCTTCCCGTACAGCGGGTTTAGCAAGGATTAACTCTGCCCCAAATGCTGAGGTTATTCCTATAAACTCAACTTGTATTGTGAATAATCCACAAGATAACGCCAAACTTTTGCTAAATAGATATAGAAACGATGACCAATATTCTTATAATATCGGTACATCTTATAATAGTGCCAATGCCTCAGCTTTTGTAACCATACCGTCGGGAGGATTAGTGCCAGCGGCTAATCTGCCCAACCCAACAGGAAGTAGCCAAGCTTACACTGTTAGAATTAAAAATGTGGATGGTTGTACCATCGACAGAACTGTTTTATTAACCAAACAATGTGAAGGGTGTCCGCAAAATTATTGCCCGCCTGCCATAGTAACCAAAACAAAATAAGTACTCAATTTAATTAAGCTTTACATATCCAACTTAACAATTTGTCAAATGGAAAACAAAGTACCCAAGATTATTTTACAATCTGGTTATAGACACACCCGTCCATGGGTTTGGCTGTCGATTATAGGTGTCCTCCTATTATTTATGAATCAAAACGTCTCAGCCCAGACGCCTTGTACTGCCCCCATAAATTATACCTTAGTAGGAGTTGATGCGACGACTGCAACTGCCAATAATGCTAAACTCCGTATTTCTGGAGCATTATCTGGCGACAATAGAATTGGTTATTCGGTAGGTAATACCTATACAGGACCCAATTTTGCTGCTGCAACCAAATATTCTGTTTATCAGGCCGATAGTTCGTATATCTCAAGAACCTTGCCTACTCCAACCAATACGGCAGGAACAGAGTATACCATTCGTGTGTATTCAGAAGATGGTAGTTGTTATACCGATAAGACATATACATTAGAGTATGTAAACTTCAATACAACTCCTGTGAATCCTGACATTGAAGTAATTACAGGAGTTACTGGAGTTGCAACAAATGGTACAGTTGCATTGAACGGTACAGCTTCAGTATTGATTACTGTTAAGAATAATGGGACTGGACCAGCTACTGGTGTGGTTTACACAATAGGTATTCCAGCCGGATTTACTGGTGTAACAGGCACTACAGCCACAGGTACGTATAATGGTAGTACCACCTGGAATATAGGAACTCTTGCAGCGGGTCAGACAGTTACCTTAACATTAACGGGAACTGTAGCCACAAGAGGTGTTAAATATATAACAGCCAATTTATCCGCTGAAAATGAGGTGGATATTGACTCAAGCCCAACTACCAATAATGCAGGTGAAGATGACCAGGCCTCTGCCTGTATTTCTACGCCATTCGATTATTGTTCTAATGATGAATATACCATTACATTACCAAGTTATACGGGTATTGAGTGGAAGAAAAATGGCACAACTGTTATTACAGAAGGAAATGCTGCAAGTAATGGTGTTAGACTAAATGCTGATAAGTCGTTAACTATATTCAGCGCAGGTGAATATTCATATAGCATGACCGTAGGGCCAAACGCCTGTCCAAGTGGTGGCTGTTGTCCGATTATCATTGAAGCTGGTAAACCACCAGTATTGGTAGCACCGACAGATCAGAGTATCTGTTTCAATGCAACCTTTACTGCTATAACTGCTCAGAACACACAAGCAACTTCAAACGGAACATTTGTGTATGAGTGGTATAATGATAATGGCGCTGCCAATCCAACAAGTGGAATCATTGCAGGTCAGAATGCATTAACATTTACTGCCCTTCCAACAGCAGTGGGTGTATATAAATATAAGTTGAAAGCGTATGAACAAGAACACCCTAATTGTGCCGACTCAGTTACAATTACGTTGACTATCAGAGATCTTCCAGTCATATCAATTGCAGCAGTAGCTCCAGTTTGTGCTGAAGATACTATTAGTCTGAAAACTGTAGGAACAGTAACAGGAGATACGTATGCATGGACAGGACCTGCCAGCTTTACCTCTACTGAAGCTAATCCGGACAGATTAAATGCAATAACAGACTTTGCAGGAACTTACGCAGTAACGGTTACTAACGGTGCGGCTTGCTCGGCATCTGCCACTACCTCAGTAGTAGTTAATATATTGCCACTTCCTCCAGTAACACAACCAAAAGTATTCTGCGCAGAAGATGCCAAAGCTGACTTAGTTGCAGAGGCCTTACCAGGTAATACCCTGATATGGTATGGTACCAACTCAACCGGTGGTGTTGCAACGGCTACAATAGAACAGTATAATCCAACAACTGCAGGTATAACTACGTTCTATGTAAGTCAGAAAGATGCCAATGGTTGTGAATCACATCGTTCTCCACTGGAAGTAAAAGTTAATACTAAACCAGGGGTGCCAGATGCTAAAGATGTAACCTATTGCCAAGGCGTAAAAGCAGACTCCCTTGTCGCTATTGGAGCTTCAGGATATAATATTTACTGGTATGGACAAAATTCAACTGGAGGTACTGCTACTATGGTAAAACCTGTTCCAAGTACAGTTGATGTAGGTACATTTACTTTCTATGCAACTCAAAAAGACGAAGCAACTGGTTGTGAATCTAATCGTGACCCTGCAGTTGTAAAAGTAAATACTACGCCAACTGCACCAGTTATCTCAGCAGTTACTTATTGTGAGCAAGAAACAGCTACAGCACTTACGGCAAATGGTGATACCGGTAACACTATCATATGGTATGAAGGTGGCGGCACAAGAACAACCGCGCCAACACCAAATACATCTGTGGCAGGTCTGACCTACTTCTACGTAACACAAACGATACCTGGTACAGGTTGTGAATCGGGAATGTCGGCTGTACCTGTAACGGTTAATCCGAAACCAGTAGCAACTGTAATAGCAGTAAACTCTCTTTGTGTGGGTTCTGTTTCACAAAACAATGCACAGTTGATTCTGACAAGATATCGTAACTCTGATGAGGTTTCTTATAATATAGGTAGCACTTATGGTACACCAACGCCATCTACTTATGCAACAGTACCATCAGGAGGTATATTTGCTAGCAACTTGCCGAATCCAACTGCAGCAACACAAGATTATACAGTAAGAATTAAAAACTCGTTCAATTGTACTATTGACCGTGTAGCTACACTTACCAAAACAGATTGTGCTTGTCCAGGAGGTTATTGTGAGCCTGCAACTGTTACGAAGAAAAAATTGTAACATAGCATAAAATGATAATTCAGTTGAATCCTGTAAGGCCGATGTCTTACAGGATTTAGCTGGTTATATCAGCAGTTGGCTAGTGTTTGTCTGATAGCGGTTAGCCATATGAATGCCAAAAAAAGGCTGTTTCAGGTCGTTGGTCGAAAAAGGAGGAGCCGGAAAGTGAAATTGATGTAAATTGGACTTTAACGATGAATTGAGCCCAGATTGTGAAAAAAAGAAGAAATAAGAACAGAACAATCTGCTTTGAAATTTCTTTTTGTCGCAAATAAAAACTTATTTTATGGTAACATAGCTAAGTTTTAGTTACACAACACCCGACTTTCCTGCCCATACTAAAATTTACAACGGCTTCGGCCTGATTGTAAAGATATAAAGACTGCGTTTGTACCTATTATTTTGAGTGCTTTATAAGATTTTAAAAAGTTTCAATAACCTTACTGACATTGCTATTGAGTGATTTTTAGCTATTGAGATTACGATGAAAAACTTTTTAAGTTTGTCAAGGAGTACATTTTCCGGTCTTTTCAGGGCAGGGTTTATCATGGTAGCATTTATACTGTTAGGCTTTAATAAAGGAGATTCTAATCATCTGATTAATGGTTTCCGGAAAGAAGTCTTGCAGCCGATTTGCTATCCCCCTACATTTTCAGTTCGTAGCATTGATGTCACAGAAGCCAATACTAACGATGCCCGGATACTTATTTCAAATATAGATAATGCCACGCGATATGCAATTTCAGAAAACGGAGTTTCAGGAATAGATTTCACTAAATCAATCCTGATTTCCGGGAAAAGAGAGATAGAGATAAAGAACATACCAAATCCAGCCACAGTAAAAGCTTATACAATCAGGGTTTACAATTCGGAAACCTGCTATGCCGACCAGACTATTGTTTTAGAACACGTAAACTTTGCCAACCTGACTGATTATAGCAAATTAGAACTTATTCAGGCAGTTGATATACATACACCTCAACTCGATGAAGTAGTTACTTTTACCACACTTATCATTAATAAAGGAAATAAAACTGCGACGAGTGTAGCGGTTCAGAATATATTAAGTACTAGCTTAAAGGTTGTTTATTTCTATGCTGATAAAGGAGCTTTTGAGTCTGTTGGAGGCTCGTGGGCGGTAGGAAATATAAATGGTGGTGAAACAGTAAAACTTATCATCAAAGCAAAGGTAACTCAACCAGGCTTATCCTATTGTACAGCCTATATATGGCGGCAGAATGGTGTAGAAAAAGATAAGAGTAATCCGGTAGCTAATGCCGATGAGAGTGATTATGGTGTGAGTTGTGTGAGTGTACCTGTAGATCTGAAAAAGGATGAAACCTATCGGGTTACTTTGAAAAGATATAAAGGAGTGAAATGGTATTATAAAAATGCGGCATCAGGGCTTTATGAAGAAATTACTAAGGATACTTCACCTACTATTGCCATCATCAATAAAGATAGCTCATTGAGTATTGCCAAAGGCGGGGAGTACACTTTTTCTAAAGCATCTGGTACTTGTAACATTACCAGTTGCTGTCCTATTTTAGTACAAGGTTGTACAGGGCCTAAAATTGTAGTTGACTCTATCTATTGTAATAAAAAAGTGGATAGTTATAGTATCAGAGTAAAATTAGATGGCGATGATTGGGCATTGGTGCAGCAAATCTATGCAGGGGTGACCAATATCGGTATGCCAACTTCTTATGATTACCTGAAACGTCTGAATAAATTACCGTTACAATCAAGCGCAGGTTATGTAGTAGCTAATGGTAATGGTTTTTATACTATCGAGAACGTTCCGGCTTTTATGCCGAATGTATCCTTATTAGCCACTGATATTACAGGTAGTTGTAGTTCGAGCAAAATAATCAATGCTCCTAATTGTGAACTGCCTACGGTGCAGATGCCGCTGGTCTTAAATCAGAATGAAACATTCTCTCCCGGTTCTGCTATGCCTTCTTTTAGTGTAACAAATACAGCCAAAGGAACAGAGGTTTTGTGGTATGACGATGAAAAATCTGAAAGACCGATTGCCACAGGACTGGAATTTACCCCTAAAAGAGGAGGAACTTTTTATGTAGCAGCACGTGATAAAAAGACCAAAGTTGTAAGCGAAAAGCGAGAATTATCCATGACAGAAGTAAAGGATAATGAAGAAGATATGTTTACAACTAAGGTATGTAAGTGTGAAAGTGCAACGATGAAAGCAGATGATGATTTTAGTAAAGTGACGGTTTCAGCTTTATATCCGAATCCTGCTGATAGAGAAGTGAATTTTGATTATAGCTTACCAGATAATATCCCATCAGCTAAATTGGTAATTTTTAATTTGTCAGGAACAGTAGTTGGTACTTATACTATAGAAAATACGGATACAAAAATCACAATACCTACTGCCGATTGGACGGGGGGTACTTATGTTTATCAGGTATTGATTAATAGTAAGCGTTTTACAAGTAATAAATTTATAGTTGTTCACAACTAAGAAATTTTTAGTAGTTGCTTATTTGCTTCAACTGAATTTTAAACAGGAGCCTATTTATATCTCCTGTTTCTTATGGATTTCAGACTTTTTCACCACGCCCGTTTACTTTTTGTAAACCACCTTTTACAGGATTAGTATATTCAAGATAAATGTCTTGTGCATTGTATTGACCCGCAGGTAATACAATTATTTCATTGAGAACAGCTTTGGCTGCAATCGTTTTAGTAAAAACAGTATCATTCTTTTTATTTCGTATTTTCACCTCAAAGCTCTCACCAATTTCCAATTTTGATTCAACCGCACTAAGTTTCAGAATATTCCCTTGGAGACGCCCGACAGCTGGAAACTGCCCGTTAAGGATTTGTTCGGGATGAGCAAAGGCCAGTATTTTATCAGTTTTTTGCCATAAGCCATAAACCCTGTTTTCGGCTTGCATCTGGTACATTTTGGCTGCCCATTGGCGGTAGTTGCCCAGATGTCCCTCTCTTTTGGGTTGTCCAGCGCCATCGCCAAAATAATCTTGTCCGAAAGATGTTCCTTCCTGGGTAGAGACGTGCATATCAGGTATAAAATTGCCATTCAGCCACGCACCTCTCAGGGTTAGCCCTATATTGCCTCCGGTTACATTTGTCCAGATAAGTACATTATTTAATAAGGTATAAACCAGTGTCGAGTGCCATTCGGCAGTTATCCGGTCAATGGGCCGATAAAGATTCGTGAATGGATTTGATTCCAAATCGTGTCGCAGAACTCCGACAGTCTGGTAAGGGTTGTTAATGGCATGAATATTCTGAAAATCATCTTTTAGACCACAATCATTGGCAAGCATTTGTAGACGGAAGAAGATTTCAGAATAATAGCCACCGAATTGATTAATGCCATGATATAATTCAGATTTCAACCGGTATTCTCCATAATTATGTCCTTCTGATTCTGAAATGTCTTTCTTGGCACCTGCTGCTGAAAAATTGATTGATTCTCCTCGCTGATTTTCCTGAAAAGTGTCATCTCTCAATACCCGATTGCCATATTTATCGACCATAAAGCGCCCGTTAGCATCTTTTTTATACATGGGTGTGCTGATGGGTAAATTAACCTTCGGGTAACTCACCAGAATATTATACATCAGGTCTTTGCCACGGAAATAATTGTTAATAACCCCGCTACTCACTTTTGCTTTATTCTCATTATAAGAATGCTTGCTGAATGGGAAGAATTTTTCATCCAGAGGTACATTATCGCCATCGTAATAGTAGCCACTTTGCCAATAGGTGAAACCTTTGTTTGGGGCATAGCTATACAGAATTACTACGTGCTTGGGGTTATCTTTTTTGGCGGCAGTGTAATAGCCTTTCAGAAAAGAACTAATCTTTGAATAATCCGTTACACCTGCTTCAATATCAAGCATGGTATAGGCGAAAGGAACCCGCTTGCCAGTAGCATCTAAAGACTGATACTGCATAGCCACGTAGTTCTCAGCACCTTGTTTTTCTAGTTCCTGATGGCTTTTTTGCCAGAACATAAAATCGTTAAAAAGTGTCCACTTGTATCGGTGTTCGCCTGGTACGCCTTTCAGGGTATTCAGAAAACAATTATCATATCCGGTGGCTAGTCCTTTAGAAAGCGCAATAGGAGGGGTGTCTCCGCTATGATTTAAGAATTCTACACCATTGCCCCATAAGAATCGGCTACTAAAGTTTTGTGTTGGCTTTCCATTTATATTTGGAAAAACCTCAAAGCCTAAAGTATTCTTTTTTGGAATATCATTAACTCCGCTCACCAATGCGGGTAATTGGTTTGTCTCAAAATCTGTAAAGGCGCCGTTTGGAATGATTTCCCGGGGTGCAGTAGGAATAGAAATATCGGCTAATTGGGCATTACTTAATGAAGATTTCACAGGTTCGCCTCCAAATAAACGTCTGTAAAGCAGATAAGCAAAACCCGCCACAGAAGACCCCAGAAAGAAACGTCTGCCTGTATTCATGGTATATAAAAGTTTATGGATTTAAATATGAGAAAATTATCTCATTTTCCCTCTTTTTACTAAAAATGCCGAAAGAATCTGGTCGAATCCCTGAGCAATATCGGCTTCTACAAAATCAATTTTATATTGTCCGCATTTCAGGCGTAAGTCATGATAGAATTCTTTGATAGCCGCCTGATACTGAGTTTTCACTTGTGAAGGTTGTACTTTTACTTTTTCACCCGTTTCCAGATCAATAAATTCATATGGGCGCTCGTCAAAATTAAACTCCTCTTCCGTCTGTTTATCAGTGACATGAAACAACAAAACCTCGTGCAGATTATGACGCAAGTGTTGCATAGCCGAAAACAGACGCTCGGTATTATTAATATCATCAAACATATCGCTGAAAATCACTACTAATGAGCGTTTATGAATCTTTTCAGCAATTTCATGTAAGGTCTCAACAACTGATGTTCGTTTATTAGGTTTTGGTTTCTGTAAAAGTGAATCCAAATCTAAAAATATCTTGTGTATATGTGAGGCAGTCGATTTGATTGGGGTTTGTATTTCTATACCTTCCGAGAAAGTAGTTAAACTCACAGCATCACGTTGCTTTTGCAGCGTATAAGCCAAAGCGCCTGCGGCCATGATACTGAAAGTCATTTTGCCGTTAGATTTTTCGGGATAATACATCGACGACGACGTATCAATCAGTAAGTGGCAACGAAGATTTGTTTCCTCTTCGTAGCGTTTTACATACAGCCGGTCGGTTTTGCCAAATACTTTCCAGTCGATATAGCGAGTGCTTTCGCCTGTATTATAGAGGCGATGCTCAGCAAATTCTACCGAAAAACCATGGAAAGGAGACTTGTGCAAGCCTGTAATGAATCCTTCTACTAATTGTTTGGCAAGAAATTCAATATTTCCGTATTCCCGAATTTTTACTAAATCTAACATATATTAAACCCTATGTTTATTTGGCTGTTGCGTTCTTTGTTGATGCTTTGGGCTTAGTATTTTTCTTTGCCAGCGTTTTCTTTGATTTGCTTTTGACTGTTGATGAGGGCTTTTTACGTCTGTTTGCCCTTTTCTTTTTTAATGTTTTAGAAGGCTTCGTTCTGATTGTTTTAGGTTTGGGCTTCAGAGGTACCTCTACGGTCTCCTCTTCGGGTTCATCTACTATTAAATCAGTAGCACTCTTAATCATCGAATCTGAGCGTTCAATATAAATCGTGTCATTTTCGCCTACTACAGTCAATTTTACCTTGGCTAATCCGTGGTGAAACATATCCAGTTTTTTAGCAGCTACATGAGATAGATCAAGTACCCTTCCTTTGGCAAAAGGGCCTCTATCATTAACCCTCACAATACACCATTTATTGTTTGTCAGGTTAGTTACTTCAATCATTGTACCAAAAGGCAAAGTCGGGTGGGCACAAGTAAGCACATTTTTTTTCAGAATTTCTCCACTGGCCGTTTTTTTACCATAAAACCTGTTTTCGTAATAAGATGCTTTTCCAAACAGTTCGACGCCGATAAATGATGATTGACTAGATGCTAGAGTAGGTTTAAAAAGAATGAATAAACATAAAAAAGATACTATTTTTAGGGTCATTCCTGGTTAAAATTTGATTTCGAAGTGCATAGATACAAAAAAAACACCAAGTCAGAAAACAAACAAAAATTTTGTATATAAAACATAATTAAAATATTTATGTGGAAAATTTCTGTTTTGAAATGAAAATAACATTATTTTTGTTTGAAATTCCTAATAAAATATTTTGCATACAACAATAAAAACCTATATTTGAAAATCATTCTAAACCTCTAAAACTTAAAAGGATTGTGGAAAGAGAAGACAGAGACAAAATTTACTCTAAACGTGTCAGAGCGGGCAAGCGTACTTATTTTTTCGATGTAAGAAGCACCCGTTCAAACGATTACTACCTTACTATTACCGAGAGCCGTCGTTTTCAGAAAGATGGGGGATTTGTATTCGAAAAGAGCAAAATGTTTGTGTACAAAGAGGATTTTAACAAATTCCTAGACGCTCTTCAAGAAACCATTGGCCACATTAAAACTGAATTGATGCCGGATTTTGACTTTGACCAGTACAAAAACGAACAAGTTTCTGTTCCGAACGAAGAAGCTGATGACTACGCATCGGGTGGTGGTTCTGACTTAAAGTGGGAGTAGTAGTTCTTACCAGACTTTCAATTATCGATTTTTGCTGCTGATTCTGATTGATTTTCTTACATCGGGAATCTGTGACTACCCTTTATTGATAATTGCTGCTTGAGTAAGGGTTAAAGACATTCAGCCTTTGGGAACTTCTCAAAGGCTTTGCTATTATAGGCTTATCTCTAGCGTTACACCTGCCTCAGATTGATACATATATGTGGTATGAGATATGTATTTTAGCTTCATGAAAACTACTGATTTTCAGCTTTGTGTCTTAGCCTAATTATAAAACGAACAAATTTGAAACATATTACCTAAGGCGATTTTATTTACTTTTGCCTTTCTCCTGCTTTTAGCGTAATTTTGCGCAAAATTTCATTTAGACTAAAGATTATCAGATTATATGCCTTTACAAGCCGGAATTGTGGGATTGCCTAACGTAGGAAAATCAACACTTTTTAATGCCGTATCAAATAGTGCCAAAGCGCAGGCGAGCAATTATCGTTTCTGTACCATTGACCCAAACGTTGGTTTAGTTGATGTACCCGACGAAAGATTAAATAAATTGAGTGAATTGGTAAAACCCAACAAGGTAGTACCGACGCAGATTGAAATTGTTGACATTGCCGGATTGGTAAGAGGAGCCAGCCGTGGTGAGGGTCTGGGAAATAAATTCTTAGGAAACATCAGGGAAGTAGATGCGATTATTCATGTAATCAGATGTTTTGAAGATGAAAATATTCTTCGTGATGAGGGCGCAATAAATCCGGTAGGAGACAAAGAAATTATCGATACCGAATTGCAATTGAAAGACCTTGAAAGTGTTGAAAAGAAAATTCAGAAAATTGAAAAACAAGCCAGAGTTGGAGGAGATGCTAAAGCAAAAGCTGAATTTGATATATTGAAACGTTGCCAGGATTGGTTGTTACAAGGTAAAAATGTGCGTGAATTGGGTCTGGCAAAAGAGGAATTATACGCCGTTGCTGACTTATTTTTGTTATCTATCAAACCTGTATTATACGTAGCCAATGTTGATGAGGCCTCTATGCATACAGGTAATAAGTATTCGGAAGTATTGCAGAAGGTGGCAGATGCAGAAGGAGCACAGATGATTATTCTGAATAACTCTATTGAAGCACAAATTACTGAAATGGAAGATCCTGATGATAAAGCAATGTTCTTTGAAGAGTATGGCATGAAAGAAGCAGGGCTGGATCGTTTAATCAGAGCAGCGTATAAATTATTAACACTTCGCACTTACTTTACTGCTGGTGTGCAGGAGGTAAGAGCCTGGACTATTCAGGAGGGCTGGAAAGCCCCACAAGCTGCAGGGGTAATCCATACTGATTTTGAAAAAGGATTCATTAAGGCAGAGGTAATTGGCTATAATGATTATGTAAAATATGGCTCAGAAGCTGCCTGTCGCGAAGTTGGACGCCTACGTATTGAAGGAAAAGAATATGTAGTGGCAGATGGAGATGTAATGCACTTTAGATTTAACGTGTAGTTTTAACCCCTCATCCCAACGGCAGCGGCCGACCGTCCTTCTCCCCAACTATGGGGAGAAGGGCTTTTGTTTCCTCCACACTGTTGGGGAGGGTTAGGGTGGGGTCTTTTCCTATTTCTTCACCATTTTATCCATCATTTCTAACATAGCTGGTGTTGGAATCAGGTGATTGCTTTGCGACCAGAATTTCTCTTCATACTTACCTCCCTTCGGGAAATTGTTAGTAGTTAATAATTCATCATCCAGTTTTATAGCACTTCTTCCCATTCGCATACTTTCATTGGCCATAAACTGTACGTTCATAGTGGCTTCTGTTGTGAATTTCTTTTCAAGTTTATCTTCAAAATCAGCCACAAAAGTTAGTTTGCTATCCTGTAAATGCCATTTGCCATTCAGCGGCAAAAACTGTGTATAGCCTTTTACCACTTTTCCGTTTTTCTTGGTATTGTCTATGAAACTTCTACCAATTACATCCTTTACGCCTTCAGGAGTCATTTCATATTCAATTCTGACAATCGCCTGATTATTGACATCAATATACACCTTGCCGTTGCGTGCTGCTTTCACTCTTTTATTTACAGGCCAGAAACTCATTGAATACACCAGGCTATCGTTGAAATAAGTCATTAATGAATCGATTTTAAAATCATAGTCATTGATGCTGCCTTTATCCAAGTATTCAGGGACACCACCTTCCAAGGAACGGGTTACGATAGAGGCTCCGTTCATAAAACCCCAGCCATCCAGTTTGGCTGATTGCCCAGTCCAATCGTATTTTCGGCCCTTCAGTAGTTTGGCTTTTTCGATTCCTGTTTCTTTGGCGGTATGGGGTCGCTCTACCCGAAGAATCCCCTCTGTAATTTTTACGAATCCCAGCTTGGCCATTTCAACAGTTTCAAGATAAAACCCAATCTGATAAGTAGGATAGGAGGGATTGTTTTTTTTGACCAGATTGAATGCTTCTTTCAACAATGCTTTTGGGTCTCCACCTTGTACTGAGGCCAAAGTTTCAGCCTTTTCTAGTTCAATGACACTAGTTGAGTCATATTCTGATGCTTTCTTACTCATACTCTTATAGCCGATGGAAGAAATAATCAGCGCAGAGTCAAGGTCAATTTTAGGGAAAAAGAATTTAAACTCTCCAACGGCATTAGTCTGGCTTGAAAAACCCTTGCTCGGAATGCTTAGATAGGCATTTGGAAGTGCTTGCTGAGTATTTTTATCAATGATTTTGCCTGAGATTGAAACGTATCCTTGCGAAAAAACAAGTGTGGGAAATAATACTAAGATTAAAAGGGAATTAATTCTCATAGATTTCAAATAAAGAATTTACTAATAGTAACGACAGAGATTAAATTTTAATAAAAGACTTGCATTTTTTTTTATAGTTTACCTACATTTGATACAGTTTAAACCAAAACTCTCTAAAGCAATGAAAAAATTATTGGTACTATTATTTATGGGTTTGTTAAGTCTTTCGGTGCTTGATTTAGCTGCTCAAACTGAAATTAAAAGCAAAGGTAAAGCAAAAGAAAAAGCTGAGAAAAAAGAAAAACCAGAAAAAAAAGAAGTAGCTGAAAAGAAAGAGAAAAAAGAAAAGCCTGAAAAAAAAGAAAAAACAGAGAAAAAAGAAACTGCAGAAAAGAAAGAGAAGCCTGAAAAGAAAGAAAAAACTGAAAAGGTAGCAGACAAAACTGAGAAGAAGGAAAAAACGGAGAAGAAAGAAGTAGCTGAAAAGAAAGAGAAAAAAGCGACAGATAAAGACAATACCATTAAGCCTTCACCAAAACCTACAACAGTAGACGATGGCAAAGAAGCAGATGGAAACACTCGTAAAAAAGTAGCAGGTGCTGATAAACAAATTGGTAAAGACCAAAAAGGTCGTACGATTTATGAAGGGCCTCGTGGTGGTCAGTACTACATCAACTCGAATGGTAATAAAACTTATTTGAAAGCTGACGCTAAAAAATAATCTGAAATACGATTATCAAGAAAAGTCTCATTCCCTAACAGGATTGAGACTTTTTTGTTTAGCTTTTAGGTCTGAATTCTTTCATTACCTCCTGATTACAAACCAGATAAGGCCCTTCAATCAAATCAATGCAATAGGGTACAGCCGGAAAAACAGCATCAAGACATTGGCGGATGGCTTTGGGCTTGCCCGGAAGATTGATGATTAAAGAATGATTACGAATACCAGCGGTTTGTCGGGATAAAATGGCTGTCGGCACATATTTCAGGCTTTCCATACGCATCAGTTCACCAAAACCGGGCATCATTTTCTGGCATACGGCTTCTGTGGCTTCTGGTGTTACATCCCGCAAGGCTGGGCCAGTGCCTCCTGTGGTGACAATCAGGCAACAATTGTGTACATCAGCCATTTCAATTAAAGTCTCTGAAATCAAATCCTGTTCATCAGGTATTACCCTATATACTATTTCGAATTCCGAAATCAGATATTCTTTTAACGTTTCTACAACTGCCTTACCCGGAATATCCTCATAAATACCTGCACTTGCCCTATCTGACACATTAATTACTCCGATTTTTATCATAAAGAAGATTTATCTATTATAAACACCATAAAAATTGTTTTAAAGATAGCGCATTGCTAATTAAAATAAGCAATCAGGCCTGTGTAATTAATTCCTCAAATAGACTTGGTCTATTATTTTTTAGGTGTCTCTATACGAAAACAATTGAATAGTAAGCTATAATAATCTATGGAGGACTTGTTCGATAAAAAGGCTATTGAAGCTATAAGAGTGTTTTTATTAGCTCATCAGGAAACAATTGCTGTAGCTGAGAGCGTTACTTCGGGTTTTATTCAGGCCGCCTTTTCTACGGCTGAAGAAGCTTCTAAGTTTTATCAGGGAGGCATCACCGCGTATAATGTCGGACAAAAGTTCAGGCATCTTCGGGTAGAGCCTGTTGAGGCTTTGGCTTGTAATTGTGTATCGGAGAAAATAGCTCAGGAAATGGCATTGCATGTATGTGATTTGTTTCATTCCAACTGGGGTATAGGCATAACAGGCTATGCCGCACCAGTGCCCGAATCAGATAATAAACTCTATGCTTATTATGCCATTGCGCATAACAATAATATCATAAGTACGCGAAAAGTAGTGGCAGAAAAGGATGAATCAGTCAAGATTCAATTCTTTTATGTTAATGAAACTTTATCAGATTTAGCCAGATGTATCCATGAATTGGTCAGTTCTCATGAATAACTCTGTTTTTCTGATTATCAGTTTTCAAGCTTATTCTTTTGATAATGCTTATTTCTCCATTATGTTCAAGATATATTTTATCTATGCCATCGATGCTATCTAAAAAAGTAGCTTTTCTCACTGCTTGCATAATGTCTTCTTTCCTTACAAGTCCTCTTTTCATATTTTGGTCAATAAAATGATTGTTTTCATACAAAATGATTTTTTCGCCTTCAACTATACCCCCAAAGTCATTGTAGCGAGTAAATAACCACCCGAAAATTCTATGCAATACACATATAACCAAACTTGCAAATATAATAGGAATGAAAGGGGATGAGCCTATTACCGCACGACTCAGAATTGCACCGAGCAAAATAACAATGATATTGTCAATTGGGGTACGTAATCCAAAAGAGCGTCTTCCTGCTATTCTTATCAAAATAAAAGCAATAAAAAAAACAGCAATAGCCCGGCAAGCCATCTGAAGTGCCGTCAATTCCACTTCATGACTGAAAATTTCTTGCAGCGTTTCCATTTGAATATTGGTGTTAAATCAGACGCTATAATTACTATTTCTATGCCAGCATAGAAATCAAGAACCTGTCTGGGTTATTAGCTTAACTCAAACAGTTTCTTGATTTTTTTAATAGTTAGACCTGTTTATGAATTTCGCTAGTTGTTGCTTCCGGCTTTTTCTTCCTTATGAGTGCCATCATATGGTTATGCCAGTTGAGCATATTATCTAATACAAAATAATCTTTCAAGTTGTTTCTGATGCTACTTCGCATAATTTTCACTACCAGATTTTTCTCTACTTCGCCTACTTCTTTTACCCGCACTAAAAATTCAAGTGAAATTAAAGCCAATACCGCCCCGATAATAAAGAGAAAGTTCCATTGGTTTAATGATAATAAACGGAATACTTTTTCCAGGTTTGGCGCAGTCCATTCAATCCGGATATTCAGGTGTCGGTCAGTAAAGTAATCGGCTAAAAGCCCACCAATCAATGGACCAATAAATGAGAAAATGGCAGTAATTGTATTCTTGACTGATAGATAAGCAATCGCTTCTTTGCGTGGGGCTAGTTTCAAACCAATATTAGTTAGAGAGAGATTGATACCTGCTGTCGCAGCCCCCATTAAAGCATAAATGACAATTAAAAGTGCAAAATTTGATATGAAATTTGTATAAATACCTACAAACGACCAGGCACCAATACAGAGAATATAAATAGGTGCACAGATAGACAGAATGGTTTTATTACTGTATCTATCGGCAAAAATCCCCCAGCTGCGAATGGTGGCAATACTACATAGCTGGCTGATAATGGTTAAGGTAATAATATATGAAAGCGAGTAGTTCATATGCTTCATTAAAAATACCGTAAAAAACGGTATGGCTATATTTAATGAAAACACCCAGAATGAGTTAAAGACTAATAACCGTAAAAAATTATTGTCTTTAAGCGGAAGAATAAAGAGTTTAAAAACGTTCTCTTCGCCCAGATAAGATTTAGGCTCAGGGATCCGGGAAAGTAAAAAGACACCTAACAAACCAGCAGAACCACCTAAAATAAACATGCTGCCATACACATCTAACTCTAGTTTAGGATAATGATGCTTGATATAATCAATACCCAAAGCTATAATCAAACTCATGCACACATTGAGCGTTTGTAGATTGCCGCTTCTTCTGGAAAAGTAAGCCCCCATGATTTTCTCCGGTATCAAATCTTTCATCCAGGCATTCCAGCTCAAACCAGCCATAGAAGCAAAAAAGAAGTTAAAGAAGAGAAAGAGTATAATAAACTGAACTGAAATATCATTCGGAAAGAATAAAGCGATTATTCCAATGACGACTATTGGCACACGAGCCAGTATAGAAAAAAGCACACTAATGGCACGTCGGTTATTATATCGTTTGACTAACCAGATGGTTAACAATTGTGAGATATTAGAAAAAGCAGGTAATGACGCAATTAAGCCAACCTGAAAATTTGAAGCACCTAATAACAAGCTTAAGGCAGTTAAGAAAGCCCCGGTTGTCATTACATTCATGGTTTCTGTAGCCAAACCCTCTCTTATGCCGAACTTCATTCCGCATTGCACTTCCTCTTCGGTCAGTATTTCTTTTGGTTGCAGATTCATGTGATAAAGATTTAAATAAACAAAATTCCAGGATTATCCATTAACGATTTCGCCACCGTTTACATGAATAACCTGCCCTGATATATAGCTGGCATCTTCAGAAGCTAGAAAAACATATGCCGGAGCAACTTCGGCTGGTTGGCCTGCCCGTTGCATAGGTGTATCCTTTCCAAAAGTATCTAATGATTCATCAGGGAAAGTGGAGGTAATCAACGGCGTCCAGATTGGTCCCGGTGCTACGGCATTGACTCTTATTTTCCGGCCACTCAAAATACCTGATAACGAGCGTGTAAAGGAAACAATAGCTCCTTTTGTAGCCGAATAATCAAGCAGATAAGGATTTCCTTTATAAGCCGTCACGGAAGTAGTATTGATGATGGCACTTCCTTCTTTCAGGTGTGGTAAAGCTGCCTGAACCAGAAAAATCTGTGAGAATATATTGGTTCTGAAGGTTTGCAGAATCTGCTTTTCTTTGATGTTTTCTATCTCTGTTTGTGGATATTGTACAGCAGCATTGTTTACCAAAATGTCAATCTTTCCCCATGCCTTTATTACTTTATCAATAATTTTCTGGCAATTACTTTCTATACTTATATCGGCAGCCACAATCATTGCCTTAGTGCCTTTTTCCTCTACCAGTTTTTGGGTTTCTTTGGCATCAGCACTTTCTTTTCTATAAACAATGGCTACATTGGCGCCTTCACGAGCAAAAGCGACACAGATGGCCCGGCCAATGCCACTATCACCACCCGTCACTATCGCTATTTTATTCGCCAGTTTTTTGTCCTGGCGGTCATAAGCCCTTTCAAAAATTGGCTTTTGTTCCATCCCACTTTCAGCCGATTGGGCATTATCAATTTCTTTTTTTGAAGATTTCATATGTATGTGGATTTTGAGTATTTCTATTAATAATCATCTTGTGTATCAATCTTTAGGTACCCATACAGAAACTGAACCTGCTCCTACATAGAAGTTTCCTATACCTTTTTTGTTAATCTTTACTTCATGCGCTTCATTTCCAAGAAAGTCTATAAAAGACTTGCCTGCGTATTGGGCACCTACCTGCATTGCCTTTCTGGATTTTTTGCCATTCGAAAGTAATACTGCACAGGCTTCATTTTCGTTTTTTTCGGCTCTTACCCAACCAATACAATTAGGCTGGTCGAAATAGTCATACTGCTCTCCCCAGGCATATTTTTGTCGGGCTGAAAGTAATTGCTCTAATGCTGAAATCTTAGGCATTACTACTTTTTCTTCTTCCCCATTGTATCTTTTATCGGTATAGCAAGTGCCATATAAATCGCAGTAAAAAACACAAGGATAACCTTCTTTGCGGAGGAGAATTAAGGCGTAAGCCAAAGGTTTAAACCAGGGCTCTACTACCGATTCAAGACTCTGAAAGGGTTGCGTATCATGGTTTTCGACAAAAGTAATTGCCAGATCAGGGCGGCTCAAGAGTAATGAATTATTAAATATCCCTCGTAAATCGTAATCTTTGCCCGCTCTGGAAGCATGATGAAAATTATAATGCAGGGGGACATCGAATAAGTGCACACGAGACTCTGTCGCTCTGATATATTCTTCCAGAACATGTACATCTTCAAAAGACCAATATTCTCCAACCACGAATAAATCATTCCTGACGTTGACTCGCATATAATCAAGCCATTCGTTATAAAAATCGGGTGAGATGTGTTTGAGCGCATCCAACCGCATTCCATCAAAACCAACGGTTTCGTAATACCATTTGCCCCAGCGCTTCAACTCTTCGCGCACGGCCGGATTCCGGGATTCTATGTCTGAAAACATCAGGTAGTCGTAATTTCCTTTTTCATTGCCTACCACCTCTTCCCAGTCATCGCCATAATCATTGATTATGCTGTAAATAGATTTCTCAGATTCCTGAACATTCGCTGCACAATCAACGCCCGTAAAGCAATTATAATCCCATACGAAATCAGAGTATTTCTTTTTTCGGTTTGGGAAACTGAATTTTGTATTGGCTTCAATCTCAAAAGGAGTGCTGATGAACTCATTCCTGTTTTCAGGATTTACCTTCCTCGCCATTACTCTCTCTGTTTCATCAGCACCTCCCATATGATTCAAAACGATGTCAACATAGACCTGAATGTCTTGTTGATGAAGTGTATTGATTGCTGAAATATATTCTTCTTTGGTGCCATACTTGGTTCTGATAGTCCCTTTCTGGTCAAATTCTCCTAAGTCGTAAAGGTCATATACATCATATCCTTGTGAAAATCCGCCGCTTGTACCCTTATAAGCAGGGGGAAGCCAAACAGCTGTGATACCTGATTTTTTTAATTGCTCTGCGTCTTGCTTTACCTTTTGCCAAAGTGTGCCATCGGCAGGATAATACCATTCAAAAAACTGAAACATTACCTCATTCATAGCTATTTTATTTCGTTTCTACTTATAATTATTTTAAATAAGTAATCTACCTAATAGGTTATTTTTATGCTATTGGTGCTAAAATGAGTGCGGAACTATAAGTAATTGCAAAAAAACTATGCGAAGCACTTAGGTAGGTAGCAAAAGAGCATAGAAAGGATGCCGTTATTTATTTAATAATGATAAAATTTCTGGGTTTTATTAAAATTTGATCACAAATAACAAAGAGCAGGTATATTTTAAATCTATTAGCCATGTAGATTTTTTTTCGTTTTAGGCTGATTACTTTTAAAGTTGTGCGTAAGTAATTCCACAAAACAGATATGGACTGAAATTTTACTTATAAAATATGAATAGTAGTAAAATCTGCTGATTTAAAGATTATTGAACCGATTTAACATTTACTATTATGAGTAACTCGAAAGCAAGTCCAAAGAATTTATGGGCCATCACTAAAAAGACGTTTCAAGCCTGGAATGCAGCAGACCCATTCCGTCAAAGCGCTATTATTGCCTATTATGCTATTTTTTCTATTCCATCCTTATTGGTAATTATTATTGCCTTGGCGGGTCTTGCTTTTGGTAGAGAAGCGGTACAAGGCGAAATTTCTAACCAGATTAGCTCGGCCATGGGAACCGATACGGCCAAACAGATTGAAGAGATTATTGCTAAAGCTGGTGAACAGAAGAAGTCGATAATTGCAACAATTATTGGTATTATCTCGCTTGTTTTTGGGGCGATGGGAGTCTTTCTGCAATTACAAACCTCATTGAATCAGATATGGGAAGTAAAAGTAAAGCCTGAGCTAAAAGGAAAACAAAAATGGGTGAAACTATTAAAAGATCGTCTTTTTTCTTTTGGATTAATCGTGTCAATTGGCTTTCTGCTGTTAATCTCTTTAATATTAACTACTGCTTTGGCTGCTTTTAGCACTTGGATAAAGGTTCATCTGCCAGATTTTATGCTGTTTTTATTTCAAGCTATTAATTTTGTTATCTCTTTCGCAGTTATTTCAGTACTATTTGCGCTCATGTATAAAATTCTGCCTGATGCCCGGATTAGATGGAGAGACGTCTGGATTGGGGCTATGGTAACAACTCTTCTCTTTATATTAGGCAAATTTGGTTTAGGCATCTATTTCGGCAAGGCAGAACCCGGCTCTACTTATGGTGCTGCGGGGTCTATCATCTTAGTAATGTTATGGGTTTCTTATTCCTGTATGATAGTCTTCTTTGGTGCTGAATTCACCAAGCAGTTTGCTACGCATTTCGGTCGGGGTATTGAGCCAAGCAAAGATGCCATTCATGTAGAATTATCAGAACAGGAAGAACTGATGGTAGATAAAAGTATTAAAAAAAGAGAAAAATCTGATAAAGCCAGAAAGACCGAAAAGGTTTAAATCAGACTACACCACAAACTATAAAAGTTTTATGAAGAAGGACACAACTTTAACACCAGACAAGAAATATACTGTTTCGGATAAGCCACCCAGAAAGCGAAGATTATTTATTGTACTTGGTAGTGTTCTGGTTCTTCTGATTGCCTTACGACTGGCTCTACCTTTTATAGTACTAAAATATGTAAACAGAACATTGTCAGAGATGGAGCAGTATTATGGGCATGTAGAAGATATTGACATTGCTTTGGTAAGAGGGGCTTATGTGATTAATGATATTAAGATAGAAAAAATAAATAATGAGACCAGGCAACACGATACGATACCATTCTTTAAAAGCCCTAAAATAGACCTTTCTGTGCAATGGAAGTCAATTTTTAAAGGCTCGGTGGTAGGAGAGATTTACATAGATGACCCTGTGCTGAATTTTGTTAAAGGTAAGCATAAAGGAGAAGACATTAAGGCAGATACTTCTGATTTCAGAGATTTGATTAAAGACCTGATGCCTTTGAAAGTAAACCACTTTGAAATTAATAATGGACAGATTCACTACATTGATCAGAATACAAAACCATTAGTTGATGTATCGATGAAGCGAATTTTTGCTGTAGCAGAAAACCTGACTAATGTGAATGATAGCACCAAAGTATTGCCGGGAAAGATAAGAGCTACAGGAGATATATATGAAGGAAAATTTGAACTGAATGTTAATCTTGACCCTCTGAAAAAGCAACCTACCTTTGATTTGAATGCAAGGATTACTGATGTAAATATGGTATTGCTTAATAATTTCTTCAGAGCATACGGCAGGTTTGATGTAAGCAAAGGAAATTTTGGTATGTATACAGAGTTTGCTGCTAAAGATGGTGCGTTTAATGGCTATGTAAAACCATTGATTAAAGATTTAGATATAGTTGAGTTTAATAAAGAAGAAGGAAACCTGGGGCAGATATTGTGGGAAACACTCATCGGAACAGTAGCAGAAATCTTTACCAATCAACCTAAAGACCAGTTTGCAACCAAGCTTCCTATTCAAGGTAGGTTTGAAAACCCTGATGCAAATTTATGGACGGCGATTAGTTATGTAATAAGAAATGCTTTTGTGAATGCATTGAAACCATCCGTTGATAATACCATTAGTATAGGGAATGTGAAGGCGGAGCCTGAGAATAAGACTTTTTTACAGAAGATATTCGGAGGCAAGAAAGATAAGGATAAAGATAAAAAGAAGGATAAAAAATAAAACAACAGAATGGGTATTTTCAACAATTTAAAATGAATAGCAATGAAACAAAAAGACGCTTTTACGGAGAACAAGAAAACAGAAGATTTAAGTATTAATACTGAAAATGCTAAAGATCAACTGCTTACCAGTAACCAGGGCTTGCCAATTAATGATGACCAGAACTCCCTGAAAACCGGAGAACGTGGGGCTACTTTGTTAGAGGATTTCATTTTAAGAGAAAAAATAACACATTTCGACCACGAACGTATACCTGAGCGTATTGTGCATGCCAGAGGTTCGGCAGCACATGGCTATTTTCAGGTATATGAGTCGATGGAAAAATATACCAAAGCGCATTTTCTTCAAGACCCATCATTAAAAACACCTGTCTTTGTCCGGTTTTCGACTGTAGCAGGTTCACGAGGCTCTACTGATCTGGCAAGAGATGTAAGGGGATTTTCTGTGAAATTTTATACTGAGCAAGGGGTGTATGACTTGGTCGGCAATAATATTCCTGTCTTCTTTATTCAGGATGCAATTAAATTTCCTGATTTGGTACATGCAGTAAAACCAGAGCCGCATAACGAAATTCCGCAGGCTGCGTCGGCACATGATACGTTCTGGGATTTTATTTCTTTAATGCCCGAAAGTATGCACATGATTATGTGGACGATGAGTGATAGGGCTATTCCGAGAAGTTACCGGATGATGGAGGGTTTTGGTGTCCATACTTTCCGGTTTATTAATGCTGAAGGTAAATCACACTTTGTGAAATTTCATTGGAAACCTTTATTAGGAGTTCATTCTGTTTGTTGGGACGAGGCGCAAAAAATTTCGGGCAAAGACCCCGATTTTCATAGAAGAGATTTGTGGGAAGCTATAGAAAGCGGTGCTTTCCCTGAGTGGGAGTTTGGTGTTCAGATTGTGTCGGAAGAAGATGAGTTTAAATATGATTTTGATTTATTAGACCCAACCAAGATTATTCCTGAAGAATTAGTTCCTGTAAAAAAGATAGGGAAGATGGTATTAAACCGAAATCCTGATAACTTCTTTGCCGAAACTGAACAAGTAGCGTTTCATCCGGGGCATATCGTATCAGGTATTGACTTCACGAATGACCCGTTATTACAAGGAAGATTATTCTCTTATACCGATACCCAGTTAATACGATTAGGCGGTCCTAATTTTCATGAAATACCTGTTAATCGTTCGGTTGCCCCTGTACACAACCATCAGAGAGATGGATACATGCGGCAAACTATCAATCAGGGAAGAGTAAGTTATAATCCTAATAGTTTGGGTGGGGGTTGTCCTTATCAGGCCAAGGCAATGCAAGGTGGTTTTCAAAGTTATACCGAAAGAATAGATAGTAAAAAAATACGAGGTCGCAGCAAAAGCTTCTTCGATCATTTCAGTCAGGCTACTTTATTTTATGAAAGCCAGTCAGAGGCTGAAAAACAACATCTCATAAATGCCTTGAGATTTGAGTTGGGTAAAGTAGAAACTGAAGCTATAAGAAAAAGAATGGTAGGCTTGCTAACACAGGTTAACAAAAATCTGGCTAAAAATGTAGCTGATGGCTTAGGCTTGTCAGTGCCAGAAACTTTGGAGCAACCTATTAATCATAGCATTCCTGCTGATGGTAATCCTGAGGATTATCAGCCTGTTTACGTAAAGCTACGTATTAAAAAATCAGACGCGTTAAGTATGGCAAATACTGCTAAGAATACTATTAAAACAAGACAAGTAGTTTTTTTAGCAGCAGATGGGTTTGATAGCAAATCATTAGCTGACATTAAAAATACCTTAGAAAAAGAAGGCGCTATAATTAGTATAGTTGCACCACAATTAGGTATAATTAAAGGTGATAATGGGGTAGAAATGAAGGTAAATCAAAGTCTATTGACAGCCGCTTCGGTACTTTTTGATGCTGTATTTGTTTGCGGTGGAAGCCTAAGCGTAGAAACACTTTTAGAAGAGCCTAAAGCGATTGAATTTGTTGATGAAACCTACAGACATTGTAAACCTATTGCAACAGTTGCCGAAGGAATAGAATTATTGAAAACCTCTAATCAACTCAGAAAAGAGTTAGCTAAAGATACGAACCAATTATCAGGCGTATTGATTGATAAATCCCCGAAAGAATTTGTGAGTGCAATAGCTCAGCACCGTTTCTGGGAAAGAGAGAAGAAAGATAAGCATCTTAATTAAAATTTGACCTTTATACAAAGAAAGAGCCTTGTTAACCAACAAGGCTTCTTTCATATTACACACTGGAACTATTATTCACAGTTTATTCTTGCGCTGCTGCTACATTGATATGCGATTGCGCCAGCTGAGTCAGTTTGCTGTCGGCATCTTCTTCCTCGTTCAGGGTCAGTTGTAGAATATCAGCAACTTCTTCATATCCTAATATTTCTGCTATCGTTCTGAGCGTACCATAAGAGGCTATTTCATAGTGTTCTACTTTTTGAGCAGCCAGAATTAGTCCGCAATCCCTTACCAATGAGCCATCTTTTGTTGATTTAATAATTTCATCCGCCTCTTCGGTCAGGCCAATCATCGCAGCACATTTTTTGCCCTGGGCTGTTTCATCCAATAATTTAAAAACTCTTTCTATACGATTGACGTGTTCTTCTGTTTGACTTAAGTGAGATTCGAAAGCTCGTGTAAGTCCTTTGGAAGTGGCCGCCTGTGCCATTGCCGGAAGTGATTTTGTCAATCTCATCTCTGCCCAGTAAATATCCCGCAGGCCATCCAGAAATAATCTTCTTAAATCTTCTCCCTCGTGGTTATTGTCATACGAGCCGAAATTTTTGCTGTAATTTTTCATAATCAATTCATTTAAGTGATTTTAAAGAAAGGTTTATCAAAAAGGCAAAAAAACTATACCATTGCTATACGCCAGATAAATCGGATAAATTTTCCTCAGAAGTATAATTGGCCAGTTAAAATAGTGTAGGATTATTTCACCATGCCAAGTATGTCCAAAAATAGATAATGCTCTGACTCAGGTTAAAATTTGGCATAGGGTACTTGACTATAACGACTTATTTATATTTTTACGGTATCTATTCAAATATTTCTAATTCTTCAATGAAAAACAATACAAAACGAGTGGTAGTTATACTTATGTGTTTAACAGGTATAGCTATGAAAGGTGTCAGTCAGCAATCAGGTATTATTGCCGAAGGGGCAAAGCCACAATTAGTTTCAGATCAGTTTTCCTTTACAGAAGGCCCTGCGGCTGATAAAAATGGAAATGTATTCTTTACAGATCAACCCAATAATAAAATCTGGAAATATGGTACAGATGGTAAGCTGTCAGTTTTTATGGATAAAGCAGGACGTTCAAATGGTACGTATTTCGACAAAAAAGGCAATCTGATTACTTGTGCCGATGACCATAATGAAATATGGTCTATCAGTCCTGATAAAAAGATAACCGTATTATTGAAAGGTCATAACGGACATATATTCAATGGCCCTAATGATTTGTGGATTGATAAGAAAGGCGGTATGTATTTCACAGACCCGTATTTTCAGCGGGACTATTGGGAGAGAAAAAGCCCGGATCCGGAAATTGGCGGAGAGAAACTGTATTATCTCCCAAAAGGCAAGAATGAAGCTATATTGGTTGATCCTGATATTAAAAAGCCTAATGGCTTGATTGGTACACCAGATAACAAATATTTGTATGTCTCTGATATGGGTAATCGTGCTATTATGAGATATGATATTAATGCCGATGGTTCGTTGAGTAATAAAAAAGAATTTGCCAAAGACCTTTCAGACGGGATGACCATTGATAATCAGGGAAATGTTTATCTGGCAGGTAGGGGAGTGACAGTATATAACCCAGACGGAAAAAAGATTGAGCAGATTGAAGTACCCGCTAAATGGACAGCCAATGTATGTTTCGGCGGTAAAAATATGGATACGTTGTTTATTACAGCTTCTGAGTCTGTTTTTATTTTACCTATGAAGGTAAAAGGAGTGAGATAATAGGATTGATAACATAGTATATAAATAAAATGGGGCTTAGCAAATCGCCAAGCCCCATTTTATTTATGATAAACAATGATTAATATCCTGGATTTTGAACAAGAGATTTGTTTGTATCAATCTCACGTTGTGGAATCGGAATTACCAGTTTGTTGTCGCTGAAAGGCAAAGTACCTACGTTTTTCTTGATACGTTTGGCATCATGAAGTTGCTGACCCTCAAACGCTAATTCTAATTTACGTTCTGCTAAAATATCATTTACGGTTACAGTAAGCAATTCAGAAGCTCCCGCTCTGCTTCTGATTAAATTAATATCATCTAATGGATTAGCGCCAGTAGTAGTACCTAAGCGTAAGTTTGCCTCTGCACGAATCAGATACATTTCTGCTAAACGAACTACTGGTACATCACCATACAGATCAAGGAATTTAGCTGTAAAGGTATTACCTGAAGCTCTTACAAAGAATGTACCTCTTGAGTCACCAGCCTTATATAAGTTAAGATGCTTAGACTGTATACGAATATCACCACGACCCTGGTAGGTAGCAGGCGCATAATAAGTATTTAAATCATTAGTTCCATCTTGGTCTGTAACGATGATTCTGAAAATTACTTCATCATCATTACTTGCGTCTTCGAATACTGACGAAAAATCTTCTTGTAAGGAAAATATATTACTACTAATTACACGGTTGGCTGCGTCACGCGCTTTAGCGTATTCACCTTGTTGAAGATACACTCTGGCCAATATGGCTTGTGCGGCACCTTTTGAAGCAAAACCAAACAGAGATTTGTCTGTATCAACATCTGGAACAGTTGGTAAAAGGCTTTCAGCCTTGGTAAGATCTGCTATAGCTTGTGCATAAACTGCAGCAACAGTAGCTCTTGGACGAAAATCTGTATCAGTTATTACTCCGCGAGTCGGAGTAGTAACCAAAGGAACACCCAGATTCGTATTTGGATCTCCATCTCCCCATGCTTTACCCCAGAATCTTACTAAATCGAAATAAACCATACCACGAATAAAATAAGCAGCACCCTCTACTTGATTCTTTTTATCTGCATCAACTTTATCTATGGCTGATATTACGTTATTAGCAACGTTAATAGTATTATAACCTGCTAACCAGGTTGCCTGTACCTGAGAATTAGATGTAGTAAAAGTTTTACGCCAAATTTCATCTAACTGTGCAAATGTTCCGGCAAATCTTACTTCCGATTCATCACCCATCAAATCGCCAGAATATTGAATCGCCCCTCCATACAAATTAATACTACTAAGTGCATTGTAAGCACCAGTAAGCGTTACCTCAACTGCCAATGAGTTAGTAAGTGCTTCTGTCTCCTCAATAGATGCTGTTGGTTTTACATCCAATTGCTTATCGCAGCTTGTCATAAATGCCACTGTCGCACCAATAAATAACCAGTTTTTTATATTTTTTTTCATTTTTTCTGCTTGCATTAAATAATTAAAAAAGTATTCTTTTTCCTAGTTTCTTAACTAAAAACCTTAGAAACTAATATTTAAACCTCCCATAATTGTTCTTGCTTGTGGAGTAGTATAAAAGTCATACCCTAATGCAATATTTGAAACAACGTCATCAGCATTTACTTCAGGATCCCAACCAGAATACTTAGTAAAAGTCAATAGGTTTTGTCCTGTTACGTATAATCTTACATTATTTATTTTTAATTTGCTGATCAATGATTTTGGAAGATTATAAGCAAGGGTTACATTACGAAGACGGATGAACGAACCATCCTCGATGAAACGACTTGAAGGTTGTGCACCATTGTTATAATATAAACGAGCCTGTGGTACTTTTGTATTGGTGTTTTGAGGAGTCCAGGCATCTAACTGATTGACAGTCTGGTTATCTTCATAACGGCCATTGGCAGAAGAGAAACGACCTACACCATAAAAGTTCAGCTTATTGCCAAAAACACCATTGAAAAATACGCTCAGCTCAAGTCCTTTATAGCTGAACGTGTTAGTGATACCGCCAATCCATTTAGGAAGCGCACTTCCTACAACCACACGTTGTGCCTGAGAATAATTATTTGTTGTTTCTCTGCTTAATGAACCATCTGCATTGGGTGTGTTTTTATAAAATAGCGCATCACCATTTGCAGGGTCAACACCTGCGTATTCTACTGTATAAAATACGCCTAGTGGCTGTCCTTCTACGGCACGGCTCATATTACTTATACCGCCTTCAATTACCTGACCTTGTATGGAGGTAATTTTATTTACGTTGGTTGAAGCATTTATGCTGGTTTTCCACTTAAACTGGCCCACAAGGTTATCGGTATTTAATACAAACTCAAATCCTTTATTGGTTAATGAACCTACGTTTTTCAATTGAGTAGCAAAACCCGTTGTACCTGGTACATTCACATTCAGCAATAAACCCGTAGTATTTTTTTCATAGTAATCAATTTCACCATTAATTCTATTTTTCAGGATACCGAAATCTAAACCAAAGTCTATTTGTCGTGTTTCCTCCCAACTTAAATCAGGATTAGCTAACTGAGATGGTGCCTGACCTGGTAAAGCACCATAATTGGCACCGCCAGAGAATAAACCTAAATGACCAAAGTTGGCAATTTCGGCGTTACCTGTTTTACCCCAGCTTGCACGTATTTTCAAGAAACTGATCGCTTGAATGTTTTTCAGGAAATTTTCTTCTGAAAGAACCCATCCTGCAGATACCGCAGGGAAGAATCCATAACGGTTATCTCTACCAAAACGAGAAGAAGCATCTGTACGAGCACTTAATCCTAATAGGTATCTGTCATTAAACTTATAGTTTACACGGGCAAAGTAAGAAAGGAAATCGAATCTTGATTCTGCCGAACTTGCATCTGTTTTACGCGCTGAACTGGCAATCATACGATAAGCATCTGACGGGAAATCTCTACCTTCAGCCGCATTAGATTTAGTAACCGAATTCTGGAACGACATACCTGCGGTAGCATCAAATGCGTGTGCACCAATAACATTATCATACACAAAGTAATTGTTGGTGTTATAGTTTTCTACTCTTACGAATCGATTATAACCATAGCCAAGTGGTGCACCGAAGTTACGTTGCGTTTTGCTGTTGTAATACTGCTCCTCTTGTTGGTTCAATAAATCTATCGCTAATTCAGTACGGAACTTCAAACCTTTAAAGAATTTGTATTCGCCAAATACATTGCCAATATTGCGGTGCACGGTAGTATTATAGTAGGCATTGCCAATATTGATTAAGGCATTGTAATATACCGGAATCGAAATATCTCCTGGAGGTGAACCTACTGGCAGACCAGTTTCAGGGTCAGTAGCAGGAGTCATTGGCGGAAGTGCCACTAATTGTTGAGGGTTATCAAACTGGCGGTCACCTGATACACGTTGGTTATACGAACGCGTAAGACCCATGTTCATTCCTACAGTCAACTTATCAGTAACCTTATGTGTCAGGTTCATACGGCCTGTCATACGATTGAAAGCATTACCCACCAGAATACCTTGTTGGTCTAAAAACTGACCTGACATGAAGATGGTTGTTTTTTCTGAACCACCACTTACACTTAAATCATATTGTTGCGAAGGAGCATCCTGATAGGCTAAATCAGACCAATTGGTGTCTACTTGTTTAGCTGTTCCTAAAGTGCCCAAGCTCTGTGTCTGAAAGAAACTTTCCATATAAGCTGAATATGAATCAGGGTCAGTTACATCATATCCTTCGATCGCATCAGAGTTTGCCGCAGCCTTGCGATAAAAATCCATATATTGCTGGGTATTCAGGAATTTTAAAACATTAGTTGGTCTG
Organism: Emticicia fontis; assembly: GCF_054779675.1. Lineage (NCBI taxonomy): Bacteria > Pseudomonadati > Bacteroidota > Cytophagia > Cytophagales > Leadbetterellaceae > Emticicia > Emticicia fontis. The sequence goes on along the minus strand of NZ_BAAGXU010000016.1, from coordinate 64,583 downwards.
CTTTTACCATACTGCACACCAAAAGTTACGTTAGTTTTACCTGATTTACCTTTTTTGGTAGTGATCAAAACTACTCCGTTGGCAGCACGGGCCCCATAGATAGCACCAGCAGAAGCATCTTTCAGAATTTCGATAGACTCAATGTCTTGTGGGTTAATATCTACTGTCGGGTTAGTAGCACCACCAGCTACTGAAAGGTCTCCGCTTGTGATTGGGATACCATCAATTACATATAGCGGATTATTAGAAGCAGATACTGATGACTGACCACGTACACGGATCTGAATCCCCTGAGCTAGTTTACCAGTACCCTGGTTGATTTGAACTCCGGCAGCTTTACCCTGAATACTCTGTTCAAAAGTTGTTACTGGCATATCTGCAACCTCACTTCCTTTGATTTTAACGATATTACCTGTCAGGTCACGTTTAATTTGAGAACCATAACCTGTTACAACCACCTCGTTTAATGTTTGAGTAGCCGGAACAAGTAGAAAATTAACAATAGTACGATTATTAATTGGTTGCTCTAAAGTTGTAAAGCCAATAAAGCTGGCCTGAAGAACACCATTAGCCGGAACACTGATTCGAAAAGTTCCGTCAACATTAGAAGTTGTACCTTTTGTCGTACCCTTAACTGTAATAGAAACTCCTGGTAGTGGACTACCATCTTCAGTTGAGGTAACCTTCCCTGTTACATCAACATCTTGTGCATTTCCCCAGAAAGAAACAAAGAGGAATAGACAGCCTAATGAAACTCGTAAAAGTTTGTTCATTCGCATTTTAGTTTGTTATAGGATTAATTAAAGAAATTAAAAGTAAATTAAAAAATAATAATTACCTCACATAAAGGAGTTAAAAATGACAATAAATATAAATTATACGCTTTATGTACAAGAGAAACTTGTAATAATTCAAAACTTATAAATACTAGAGATAAGCAAGACTAATTAAAATAAATGGCAGATAAATAAAATAATAGCCTGTTAGTTTGAATAAAATAGTTGTTTTTCAATAATCATAGGGCAAAATATATTAGTTTAGTTATCATAAAATGGCTGTTTTCAAATATCAAAAAAAATTAGATGTATGCCAAGAAAATGCCTACAAAAAAGAGAATCACACAGACAAAAGACGTGAAAACGAAATAATATGCTGTTAATTATCGTAACAATTTCTTAATTTTTTATTAATTTCCTTAAAACTTCTTCTAATCGGTCAAAATTTTCTTCATTTGCTCCAATTATAAAGTCTTTCAAGTTATGATAGACTTTTAATGATTCAATATCCATAGTATAGGTTAGCCTTGTCTGGTTATGATCTTCGGTATTTTCAAATGTAACGGTTCCGGTATAGTAAGGCCCGCTATCATGGTAGAATACAATTTTCTCTAAAGGCACAATTTCTCTGAAAACGATTTTGTTTTTATAATCTTTGCCATCGGGGCCATGCATAATAAAATTCCATTCTCCATCAGGCTTTAAATCAAATTGATGAAAAGTATTGGTAAAACCTTTTGGCCCCCACCATTGTGCCAAGACTTCAGGATTTGTATAGGCTTTATAGAGTAGTTCTCTTGATACATTAATGATACGTGTGGTAACAATTGCAGGAACATCTTCTGCTAAAGATTCTTGATTAGAGCTCATGGATAGATTAGTAGTATTGATAAGGTTGAAAACTTGATCATGACAAATATAAAAAATATTCTGAATCTGCACCGGGGTTTGGGTTTATTATCTTTTCTTTACAATTGAAATAAAACAGAAGAGATTAGTAGATTCAGAGATGCCTGTCATTATAGAAAAACAATATAAAAATCATTCTTATGTAGCCATATGGCATATTACAGAATCGCATGATGTCTTACAAGCCATGCTTCCCTCGGAGATTCTGACAGATGCTGAACTGGCAGATATCCATCATCCACAAAAGCAGATTGAATTCTTTTGTAGCAGATTAACCATTAAATATCTGGCAGATAAATTAGGAATTAAATATCTGGGCATCAAGAAAGACGAGTATGGCAAACCTTATCTGGTAGGTTCTGACTGGCAGTTCTCATTGACGCATACTATCGAATATATTGCGGTGGTGATGCACGAAAATCTCCCTTTAGGAATAGACATGGAGCAACCTAGCGAAAAACTTTTAAGAATTGCCAATAAATATCTATCTGAAACCGAAAAGAACGATGCAGGCACTGACTTAGATAAACTCTGTATCTATTGGTCTGCTAAAGAAGCGCTTTATAAACTCTATGGAAAAAGAAAAGTGATTTTTATTGATAACCTGTTAATCTCTCCATTCAGAAAAGATCAACAGGTTATTGAAGGACGTCTGAAAATCAATGAGATTGATGAACAATATTCACTGATTGTCGAGAAGATAGCTCAATATTATTTAGTTACCGTTTGTTAGCATTTTTTTCAGCAATTATTCTGACAATAACTTCAGTATATTCTCAATTTCCTGCGCACGTTCAACATCTGATACTTTCTCGAATGAAACTATCAGATTACGCAACACTCTGCAAATAATATCCAGATTTGTACAAGGCTGATAAAAACTATCCTGTGGCAGCAAGTGCATTTGTTTGATATAATTACTTATATCAGCCTTCGTGAAAATAAGCCCGCGGTTAAAAACATTTATATAAAACTGTATCTGCGGATTCTTATATGTCAATACAAATAAACTAGGCAGATTTACGCCACTTACGGGCATTCCCAGGCGCTTGGCAATCAACATATAAATGACGCAAAGCGAGATCGGATTTCCTTTTTTCTGCTCAAAAACCTGATTGAGCATCGAGTTGGCAGGCGAATGGAAATTTTTGGTATTGGCCAGAAATTTATGTTTCTCAAAAAACACCTGATTCAATATTCTTACCTGATCATGCGGATGCAAATCATCTCTGAACTCCAGCCAGACATCAAAGTAAATGTCGTTGATGCTTTGGCGGAGTTTTTCTAAACTTAAATCAGGATACTGATACGTTGCTATAATCCACATACCTTCCAGAAGCTCCTGGTGGCCTCCTTTTTTCCATTCCAGTAGGCGAGTGGTTAGTAAATTATATTGTAAATCATGAATTAAGTCTTCTATTTTCTTCTGTAATACAGGATTTAACCCATTCTCCTGCCAATGGTCTTCCAATAGTGGAATCACCGCTCCGCCTATTGTTCGCAATTGCTTCTCTACGTGTTGCACTACCTCAATGTCGTCGTCGTCGAGTAGTGTTACTAATGCTTTTATTTCCGATTCTTTCATAGCTATCCCTCTTTCTGATGATAATTGATTGATTGTCAGTAAATTAAAATACCGTTTACTAACAAAATGAAATTCCGAAGCTCAAATTTTGCTAATTACACCTCTAAATTCATACTTTTGTTAAAAAAACAAATAGTTTTGGCAAAACTTTTTTTTAACACTAACAGGATATTTTTTAGCTTATGAAAATTTTAGTTACAGGCGGTGCCGGATTTATTGGCTCGCATACAGTAGTCGAACTGATTAACGCTGGATATGAGCCCATCATTATTGATAACTTTAATAACTCTGAAAAAACTGTACTGGAAGGACTGCAGAAAATCCTGGGAAGACCTGTTAAATGCTATGAAGACGATTGTAATGATGTAGCCGCACTAGAAAAAATTTGTGTTGATGAAAATATCGAGGGCGTTATTCACTTTGCTGCCTATAAAGCGGTAGGGGAGTCGGTTGCGAATCCTTTGAAATACTATGAAAACAATATTGGCTCTACCTTGAAAGTGTTAGAGGTAATGCTGAAACTAGGCATTAAAAATCTTGTTTTCTCGTCTTCGTGTACGGTCTATGGTCAGCCTGATGAAATACCTGTAACAGAAGACACGCCTCGCAAACCAGCAGCTTCGCCTTATGGCAATACCAAAACTATATGCGAAGATATTCTGAGAGATACCATTACAGCTGGAAATCCGCTGAAAATTATAGCCCTTCGTTATTTCAATCCTATCGGAGCTCATCCATCAGCACACATCGGCGAATTACCAAGAGGTGTGCCAAGTAACCTTGTGCCTTTTATTACACAAACAGCTATCGGTATCAGACCAAAACTAACGGTTTTTGGCAGTGATTACGATACATCTGATGGTACCAATGTCAGAGATTTTATCCACGTAGTTGATTTAGCGAAAGCGCACGTTTCGGCACTAAAATTGCTTTCAAATCAACAAGATAACTATTATGATGTCTTCAATGTAGGTACAGGCAGAGGTAATACGGTTCTGGAAATTATTAAAGCATTTGAAGAAGTGAATGGTGTAAAACTCAACTACGAAATAGGACCACGCCGTGCGGGAGATGTAGAGAAGATATACGGAAGTGTGGAGAAGTCGGCCAATATTATGGGTTGGAAAACCGAAAAGACGCTGGAAGATAGCGTAAAAGATGCCTGGAGATGGGAGAAGAAAATTGCAGAAAGCAAAAAATAAGTAGATAAGAGGGTAAACAAATCATTTGTATAAGTGTTTGACTTACTAAAAACGTAGAAAAAATATAATGCAATCAAAACACATTTTAATAACTGGCGGCGCAGGTTTTATTGGGTCTCATGTGGTTCGCCTTTTTGTTACTAAATATCCAGATTACCAGATTATTAATCTGGATAAACTAACTTATGCTGGTAATCTTGAAAACTTAAAGGATATTGAAGATTTTCCGAATTATGTTTTTGAAAAAGGAGACATAGTAGATGCAGATTTTATCAATGGGCTATTCAAGAAATATAATTTTGATGGAGTTATTCACTTAGCGGCAGAGTCACACGTAGATAGGTCTATCTCTGACCCAATGGCGTTTGTAATGACAAATGTGATAGGTACAGTAAACTTATTAAATGCCGCCCGCGATGCATGGAAAGATGGCAATTATGAAGGAAAACGTTTTTACCACGTGTCTACTGATGAGGTATACGGTGAATTGCATGACCCGAAAGAGTTCTTTCTGGAAACTACCAGCTACGACCCTCGTTCGCCTTATTCAGCCTCAAAAGCTTCGTCTGATCACTTTGTAAGAGCTTATCATAATACGTATAAATTGCCGGTAGTGGTGTCTAACTGCTCTAATAACTACGGGCCGAATCATTTCCCTGAGAAGTTGATTCCATTGATGATTAATAATATCATTCACAACTTCCCGCTGCCCGTATATGGCAAAGGTGAAAACGTGAGAGACTGGCTTTTTGTAAAAGACCATGCCCGTGCCATTGATGTAATTTATCATAATGGAGTTAATGGAGAAACCTACAATATCGGCGGTTTCAATGAGTGGAAAAACATTGATCTGGTACATATGTTATGTAGAATTATGGACGAGAAACTAGAACGTCCGGAAGGTACATCGGCTAAACTGATTACTTATGTGCAAGACCGTGCAGGCCATGATTTGAGATATGCGATTGATGCGCATAAATTGATGAACGAATTAGGATGGGAACCATCGCTACAATTTGAAGAAGGTTTAACAAGCACAGTAGAGTGGTATCTGGCTAATACGAATTGGTTGAAGAATGTAACCAGCGGAGATTACCTGAATTACTACGAAAGTATGTATACCAATAGATAATATCTATCTGAAAATATAAACCAGAAAAGCGCGAGAAACCTCGTGCTTTTCTGGTTTATAGGCTTTGCTTTTCATTTATCCACAGATTTCTTGCTCCAGTAACTGGCTAATAAAGAGCCATTGATATTCATAACAGGGCCAAATAAAGCAGGAGCTATGCCAACCGTTGCTAATTTGCCCATTGCTTTTGCCAAACCTGATGCCAAACCAGCATTTTGTAGCCCAACTTCTATCGCAACTGTGCGGCAATCCTGCTCAGGTAATTTAAATAATCTTGCGCTCCAGTAGCCCAGAATAAAACCACCTATATTGTGTATAATAGTAGCAAAGACCAAGGCTATACCTACTGTTTGTAATGATTTTTGTCCGGCGGCAGTAATCACAACCAGAATAATAGTAATACCACCCATTGAAATATAAGGCAATATTTTTTGTAGCCATTCGCTGCGGTCTTTCAGTATTTTGTTAATCAAAAATCCTACAATAATAGGTACGATAATCATTTTACAAATATCAAAAACCATTGGCCAGAACTCAATAGTAATGAACTGCCCCCCCAAGATTTTCATCAGAAATGGTGTAAGTAGAGGAGCAAGTATAGTGGCTAAAGACGTGATAGTAATAGATAAAGCCACATTAGCCTTTGAAATATAGGAAATAACATTCGAAGCCAAACCACTCGGTGAACAGCCAACTAAAATTACACCGGCAGCAATTTCAGGTGGAAAATTAAAAGTGCTTGCAATAGCAAAGCCTAAAAATGGCATAATGGTAAACTGGCAAACCAGACCAATAATAACTGCCTTAGGCATTTTAATTACTCCCATAAAATCCTCAAAAGTCATCGTAGTACCCATACCAAACATGATAATCTGTAAAAGCGGAATAATTAATTCCTTTAACTGAAAACCCTTGATTTCGATAAAATACTGGGGGAAGAAATACGCAATAGAAACTGCTGCGATGAGGCAGAGCGTGTAAATATAGTTTCTCATGAATCAGAGAGTGTTTTAGGTTGAATATTTATAGATTTTGTGTGGTAAGTATATGTCAACAATTCTCTCAATCAGGCTTTAGGGTGTGCCTGCTGAAAGACTTTCTTCAGTTTCTCAATAGTATTGTGGGTATAAACCTGGGTAGCTGCTAGGCTTGTATGGCCTAGCAAATCCTTAATAGCGTTCAGGTCAGCACCTCGATTCAGTAAGTGCGTAGCAAAAGTATGTCTTAACACGTGCGGGCTGCGTTGCTCCAGTGAGGTAACCAACGATAAATATCTTTTTACGAGACGCTGAATAAACATCGGATATGCTTGTGTGCCATTATCCGTCAGAATCAGGTAATGATTGTCTTTGTTTTCAGGGTTTTCCAAAAGTACTTCTTCCCGGTGTTTCAGGTAAGTATTAATGGCCTCTACCAGACTCTTATTAATAGGAATCACCCGATGCTTGTTTCTTTTACCTAATACAATCAGCGTATTATTATATAGGTTAATATCTCCTATTTTTAGCCCAATCAATTCAGCCAAACGCATTCCTGTGCCGTAGAGTAGTTCTAAAACCAACTTATCGCGCAAACCTGTGAAATCATTGGCGAACTCTACTTCATCTAGCATGGTTTGCATCGGCTTTTCTTCTACAAACTTGGGTAAGCTACGGTCGGTTTTTAAGGCTTTGACTTTAAGCATAGGGTCGGCAGCGATGGCCTTGCGGCGCAGCAGAAAATTATAATAACTGCGAAGCGTAGCAATTTTACGATTGATGCTCCGGTTGTCCATTTTCTCTTCGGCCATACTGGCAATCCATGACCTGATCATCTGGGAATCAGCCTTTTCAGGCTCTTTCAGTTCATATTGGAATTCGAGGTAGAGAGAAAACTGCTTCATGTCGCTTTCATAAGCCGTAAGCGTATGATGACTGAGCCGTTTTTCGAACTGGATATGCTGTAGAAAATAAGAAACCATACTAACAATTAACTATTTACTTTAATGTAAATAGAACTGCTAATATGGTTTAAAATATATCAGGAAACAATTAACCCTACGAAATTTATCGTTCTGTGTTAATTGCTTATAGACTAGATATCTTCGTTGCTTCTTAGTTGACCAACATAACGAGCATGGATGATTTCGTTACGACGAGCTACTGAAGGTTTTTCAAACGCCTGACGTTTACGCAACTGACGTAATACACCCGTTTTTTCAAATTTCTTCTTAAAACGTTTCAACGCTTTATCAATAGATTCGTTTTCTTTTACATTTACTATTAACATATTAATACACCTCCTTTTGTTTGGGGTTGCAAAATTAGAAAGAATTATTTTATTTTTCAAATAGTTTATTGATTTTGAGGAAATTATATCAAGCAAGGTATTTCTATTTTCTGAAATAGTGTAGTTTTGCGCATCATTTAAATATGTCTTCATGAAAATCGCCATTATTGACTTAGGTACCAATACTTTTCATTTATTAATTGTTGAAAACAAGCAGACTTTATATAAAGAATCTATTCCTGCTAAAATCGGTAAAGGAGGCATCAGTCAGGGCATAATTTCAGAAGAAGGTATACAAAGAGCTTTAGGTGTATTAAAGCATTTCAGAACAGTTATTGACACGCATCAGGTAGAAACCCCGCATATTTTTGCCATTGGCACAAGTGCTGTAAGAAATGCAGGGAATAAGGAAGAGTTTATTGAAAGAGTAGCAAACGAGACAGGGATAAACATACAGGAAATTTCGGGTGATAAAGAGGCTGAATTGATTTATTATGGGGTAAAAGAGGCCGTTCAAATCAATGAAGTTTCTATGATTATGGATATTGGTGGGGGAAGTGTAGAGTTTATCATCTGTAATCAGGATAAAATTTTCTGGAAACAAAGTTTTGAAATAGGAGGGCAGCGCCTGATGGATAGATTCATGAAAAGCGACCCGATTTCAATGCGTTCTGTCCAACAAATGGATGATTATTTTCGTGAAAAACTATTGCCTCTGGCTAATGCCTGCCATCAATATGCACCGGAAACACTCATAGGTTCATCAGGCTCTTTTGATACGCTGATTGATATGTTTTTCATGAAAGAAAAAGGTGAATTGCCAACTGCTGAGCAAGTGGGTTTTGAATATTCAATTCCAGAATTTTATAGAGCTTACGACGAATTACTCTTTAAAAGTCATGAAGAAAGAATGGAAATTCCGGGCATGATTGAGCTGCGCGTAGATATGATAGTAGTAGCTGTTTGCCTGATTAAATATATTATCCAAGCCTTTGAAATTAAGCACATTAATGTATCTAATTATTCTTTGAAAGAGGGGATTCTGGCGAAAATATTGGTGGATAAGTCCCTTGTATGACGATTTTTTAAATCGTCTCAGCATTAATTGAAAACAACTTTATGGAACTTCATAGTCCTGTATGACGATTTTTCAAATCGTCATACAGGATATTTTAACCATCCTTTAATCTATCTTCAATTTTCTTTTTATTTCTCTATTCTTAATTTGTCTCAACAAGATGCCAGCCATTTTGGTTAAGGTTATAATAGCTTAATTCAGACATTTTCAAAATTCCAAAGAGAATCCATCATGGCAGAAAAAAAACTAGCAGGTCAATCCGCTCTGGTTACCGGAGCAAGTTCAGGTATTGGAGAAGGCGTAGCTTTAGCCTTAGGTGAAGCAGGGGCCAATGTTGTAGTCAATTATAATTCTAACCCGGATTCTGCCAATGCGGTGGTCGAAAAAATAAAGGCTTTTGGTAGTAAAGCGATTGCTATACAGGCTGACGTAAGCAAAGAAGACGCCGTGCAAGCGATGTTTAAGCAGATGATTGAGGAGTTTGGTACGATTGATATTCTGGTAAATAATGCAGGCTTGCAGAAAGACGCCAAATTTGATGAAATGACCCTGGCTCAATGGCAAACAGTAATTGATATTAACCTCACTGGTCAATTTCTTTGTGCCAGAGAGGCGATCAGAGAATTTCTACGTCGTGGCCCGGTACCTGAACGCTCATTGGCTACCGGAAAAATTATATGTATGAGTTCGGTACATGAATTGATTCCGTGGGCGGGGCATGTGAATTATGCTTCGTCTAAAGGAGCTATCAAAATGCTTATGCAAAGTTTAGCACAAGAATATGGAGACAGAAAAATACGTGTGAATAGCATTTGCCCGGGTGCTATCCAGACGCCCATCAACAGAGCTGCATGGGAAACACCGCAAGCCCTGAATAGTTTGATGTCTTTGATACCTTATAACCGCATCGGACAGCCGAGTGATATTGGTAAATTGGCGGTTTTCCTGGCATCAGATGATTCAGATTATATTACCGGAACCAGCATCTTTATTGATGGAGGTATGACGGTTTTCGAAGGCTTTGCGACCGGAGGGTGATTGTCAATCTATATAAATCACGCTACTAAATCCACCACCTGAATTCCCCACAAATTTAAGATTTGCATGAATCCTGAACAAGAAAGGCTTAATACAAACGCACATAAGGATGTCCCACTGGAAAAATGGGGGCCATACCTTACGGAGAGACAATGGGCGACTGTAAGAGAAGATTATAGCCCCAATGGCGATGCCTGGGCCTATTTTCCGCACGATCATGCCCGTTCGAGAGTGTATCGTTGGGGAGAAGACGGCTTGGGAGGGATTTCAGATTCACGTCAAAACCTATGCTTTGCTTTAGCACTCTGGAATGGCAAGGATAGTATTTTAAAAGAAAGGCTTTTCGGGTTAACCAACAGTGAAGGGAATCATGGTGAAGATGTGAAGGAACTATACTATTATTTAGACAATGTTCCGACGCATTCTTATATGAAATTTCTCTATCAATATCCACAGAAAGCATTTCCGTATGAACAGCTTCTGGAAGAAAACCGGAATAGAACTAAAAAACAGCCTGAATACGAATTGTTGGATACAGAAGTTTTTGACGATAACCGGTATTTTGATGTTTTTGTGGAATATGCCAAAAATAACTCAGAAGATATTTGTATTCAGATAGAGGTCTGGAACAGGAGTGAAGAAAATGCAACTATTTGGGTTTTGCCGACGTTATGGTTTCGAAACAGATGGGCTTATGGAGATTTGACAGCAAAGCCGTTGATTCAAACCCATGCTGATGGTTGTGTTCGGGCCAGCCATGAGTTTCTGGAAGATTATTATCTCTATTTTCAGTCAGCAAAAGACACTTTGTTTACTGAGAATGAAACAAATATAGAGCGGATTTTTGGTGCTGCAAACCATAGTCTTTTTGTGAAAGATGCTTTTCATGAAGCGATTTGCGATAGAAACCAAGACCTTTATGATTTGCTAAAGAATAATAAACAGGGAACAAAATTTGCCCCGATTTACGAATTAAATATAGAGCCGAAGTCATCACAGAAGATTTGGCTCCGATTATCCAGTAAAGAAAATGTTGACCCTTTTAATCATAGCTTTAGCCAGATATTTTCAGATAGACGCCAGGAAGCTGAAGAGTTTTATAAGCGATATACGCCGTCAGAAAAACAATCAGAATCAGCAGATAACCAATCGACTGATAAGCAACTGCAAAGCACCAAAACAGGCGATCTAAAGAATATACAGCGGCAAGCCTTTGCCAGTCTCTTGTGGAGCAAGCAATATTATCATTATGATATAGAACGTTGGCTTGAAGGAGACCCAAACCAGATTTCACCACCTGATGAGCGTTATCTGGGAAGAAATGCCGAATGGACACACCTGAAAAATCAGGATGTGATTTCAATGCCCGATACCTGGGAATATCCCTGGTATGCGGCCTGGGATCTGGCCTTTCATTGTGTGCCTATGGCTATGCTTGACCCAGCCTTTGCTAAAAATCAACTCATATTGATTACGAGAGAATGGTATATGAGCCCTAGTGGGCAAATACCTGCCTATGAATGGAATTTCTCCGATCTCAATCCCCCTGTGCACGCATGGTCGGCATTATCAATTTATCGTATCGAAAAAACTTTACATGGTAAAGAAGATATCAGTTTTCTGAAACGGATATTTCAGAAATTGCTTATCAATTTTACCTGGTGGGCAAACCGTGAAGACGAAAATGGAAATAATATCTTTACCGGGGGCTTTCTGGGTTTAGATAATATTTCAGTGATTAATAGAGATGACCTGCCCCATAACTCACATTTAGAGCAGGTAGATGCCACAGCCTGGATGGCAATGTATGCCTTAAACATGATGGACATTGCCTTGGAAATTGCTCAGCACGACCCAAGTTTTGAAGATGTAGCTACTAAATTCTATGAACATTTTGTGCTGATAGCCGAATCCTTAAACAAAGGCTTGTGGGATACAGAAGATAGCTTTTTTTATGATTTGCTTTATACACAAGGTGGGAAAATTACCCCTATGAAGGTACGCTCAATTGTAGGTTTAAGCGCCTTGTTTGCGGTATCAATAATCGACCAGAAGAAGATTGCTAATCTACCAGATTTCAAGAAACGTATTACCTATATCAAAGACTACCGTACCAAAGCCAATAAATTTTTGCCTAATGAGCAAATGGCTGAGGACGGTAATATATTGCTTTCGCTGGTAAATAGAACGATGCTTAAACGACTTCTGGAGTTTATGCTTGATGAAAATGAATTTCTGTCAGTAGGGGGTATCCGGGCTTTGTCAAAATATTATAAGAAAAACCCTTATTCAGTCAATGTGCTGGATGTCGATTATGGCATTAATTATATGCCTGCTGAGTCTGATTCAGGGATGTTTGGGGGAAATTCTAATTGGCGAGGGCCAGTCTGGATGCCTGTTAATTACTTAATTATCAAAGCCTTAAAGAAATATTATCAGTTTTATGGCGATAGTTTCAAAGTAGAGTTCCCGACAGGTTCTGGTAAAATGATGGATTTGAATGAGGTATCAGGAGAATTAGCGAATCGATTAGTAGGGATTTTTCAGCGAAATGAAGCGGGCGAACGGCCGGTGCACGGAACTTATCAGGAATTTTATCAAAGACCTGATAATCAAGACTTAGTATTATTCTATGAATATTTCGATGGAGATACCGCCCGTGGAGTAGGAGCCTCCCATCAGACCGGCTGGACAGCCGTAGTAGCGGAGTTAATTAATGAAGCAGTTTGGGAGAAGGAGACAGATAGCCCGCTAAAATAAAACGAGACAGAGCATCGCCCTGTCTCTACCTATAATCACGAATACTAATCTATTCTGGATCCTTATACACCCTCTGCAACCACTTCTTTTACTTCAGGTACCATCGTTGTCAATAAACGTTGGATACCATCACGAAGGGTAACCGTTGAAGATGGGCAACCACTGCATGAGCCTTGCAGATAAACTTTTACTTGTCCGGTTATTTCATCAAAAGAAGCAAAATTGATAGCACCGCCATCTGATTCTACCGCCGGGCGCACATATTGATCAAGCGTTGATTTGATTTTGGCCACTACTGCTGAATCATTCGCATCAATAATCAAAGTGTTTTTATCAATTGTTTTTTGCGTAAAAACAGGGTTTTCCTGCTCAAAATATATCTTTAAAAACGTCTTTACATCATATACCACATCTTCCCACTCCGTATCTTCGTCTTTCGTCATGGTAATGAAGTTGGAAGCAATAAAAATTCTTCTTACAAACGGAAACTGGAACAGGTCAGAGGCCAATGGTGATGACTTGCTTTCTTCTGCTGTAGAAGCAATCGTTGGATAATCGAATGATAATCCTTCTGGAGCTAATTCGAAATTCAATACAAATTTCATTGAATTTGGATTAGGACTTAGCTCGGTATAAATCATTGTTTGGCGCTTAAGCATGACAATCGAATATATATTAAATGAATAGTGTCTGTTTTAGAACGTTATTGCACCAAAATAAGTTTGGCAGGGCATAAAAAAACCTGCCCGTTGAGGCAGGTTCTAAAAAGTCTTGACAGAGGCTTATGCTTCTGCAACAACGTTAACGAAAGATTTTCCGTCACGTCCTTTTTTAAATTCTACGATTCCGTCAGCTAATGCGAAAAGTGTATGGTCTCTACCAACACCTACATTGACACCAGGATTATGTCTGGTACCACGTTGACGAACAATGATATTTCCGGCGATAGCCGTTTGGCCGCCGAATAGTTTAACGCCTAAGCGTTTGCTTTCTGACTCGCGTCCGTTTTTCGACGAACCTACACCTTTTTTGTGTGCCATGACCTTATTCTCTTTTAATTTTGAATTGCAATGAAATAATTTTGCGGTTGAATTTCACAACCAAATGTTTTACGCTGCGATTTCGTCGATTTGGATTTTAGTCAAATACTGACGGTGACCGTTTTTCTTAACGTATCCTTTACGGCGTTTTTTCTTGAAAACGATTACTTTTTCGCCTTTAAGGTGTTCTAAAATAGTTGCTTTTACAGAAGCACCTTCTACGGTTGGAGCACCTACTGAGATAGTTCCACCGTTGTCAACAAGAAGAACCTTGTCGAATACAAGCTCAGCGTTCGTTTCGCCTTCTAATCTATGAGTATAGAGCGTACGACCCTTTTCAACTTTAAATTGCTGACCTGCGATTTCTACGATTGCGTACATTTTTGAAATGGTAAATTTACAATGAATATTATTTTCTATTCCTTAATAGTAGTTTCTGCTGTACAGACTTACTAATTCGGGGTGCAAAGTTAATAATATAATTTTGTTTTTCAAATTGTTGCATCCTATGTTTTTTTTTATAAAATTGTATTCGTTTATTCATCTATAAATCACAGAACCTATGAAAATTCGTCAGATATTGCAAAAAAAGAAAATAAATGCCCTTTTCTCGGTTTCATCTGATACAACCGTGTATAATGCTCTGGTAGAAATGGCAGATAAGAATATCGGGGCAGTCTTAGTGATAGACAATGAAAAATTGTCAGGAATCTTTTCAGAACGTGATTACGCACGTAAAATCATTCTGAAAGGTCTACATTCTGACGACACATTGGTAAAAGATGTAATGACAGCTAAGGTGATTACGATTGACCTTGAAGATAAATTGGAAGATGCCATGCAGATTATGTCAGATAAGCACATCAGGCACTTACCGGTAAATGATGGTGATAAACTGGTAGGAATCATTTCTATCAACGATTTAGTTACCACACTTATCAACGAGCAAAAATCACAGATTGCTTCGTTAGAAAGTTATATTTCGGGTAGCTACGCGTAAGAACCATTGAGTGATTTAGTGATTAGGCTCACTAATCGTTTAATTGCTCGAAGTTTTTAGTAGATTATTTTTGATATTAATCATATAAGCGAAGCCAATGGCTTCGCTTACTCATGTATAATGGAACTTACTATTAGTACACCTGCACTTCTTTTTTCTACGGTTTCATTACTGATGATTGCCTTTACTAATCGGTTTCTGGCTTTGGCGAGTCTGATTCGGGATTTGCACGTGAAATACAAAACCGAGGAAGAAAAAGAAAATATCATTGCCCAGATTATAGGACTCAAACGTCGCCTCAGAATTGTAAGAAATATTCAGATAATTGCTATCTCCAGCTTGCTTCTGAGTGCCATATGTATGCTACTGATTTTTTTGGAGAAAGAATTAGCCGCCAAATGGTTTTTTGGTGGTGCGTTAATGCTCCAAATCATAGCGCTTACTCTATCTGTTCGGGAAATAACACTATCCATGAATGCTTTGGAACTGGAACTTAGTGATATAGCAGAACTGATTTCTCCGGTTTCTCATAGAAAGCGTAGAAAGAGTACGGATGAGACCTCCACACATTAAAAGAAATTTTATCGCTACTTCATCATTTTAATCTTGCTATTTGTATAAACAAATAGCTATTTTTGTGCTTAAATTATACTTCAAAAGGCTCATGCTTCGTGTTTTCTGCTGTTGACTAGCTGCGAAATCTATCCTCTTGAATAATTCTACCTATTGTTGATGCCATAGCTCTTATAAGATAACCATTTTTACACAGATGAGACTTATTACGTTTTTACTTCTTTTTGTTTTTTCTCATAGTTTTAGCCAAAAAATTGAACTCTTCGCCGATTTAGAGAAAAATGAAATTGATACTGAACTCAACTTTCTTACTTCTTTTAACGGGAATATTTATTTCTATGAGCAAACCAATGGTCTAAATAAAGGAATCTATAAATCTGATGGTACAGAAGCCGGGACTACTTTATTGAAAAATCTTTATAATTTCTTCGGTAGTAATTGTACAGGGATTTATGCAGGAACAAACAAGATTATATTCAGTAGTGTTGAAGACATTTATAATAGACTATATATAAGTGATGGTACGCCTGCAGGTACAATATTAATCCATCAGAATTCCAGCCTTAAATATTCAAACTTTATAGAGAATAATGGATTTATTTATTTTACTATAGGAGGTAATTCTTTATGGAAAACAGATGGTACAAGTGCAGGAACAGTATTAGTAAAAAATAATATCAGTGTAAGCAATTTTTATAGTTTTAATAATACACTATATTTTGTAGGATATTCATCCGCGACCGGTTACGAACTCTGGAAAAGTGATGGCACAGCAGAAGGCACAAATATGGTGGTTGATTTTGGCTCAGGAGCAGAACACGGAATACAGCCAACTTCAAAAGTGATTATGCATCAAAACACCCTATATTATAATTTAAATTATTCTATCATAAAATTTGATATGCTTACACAAACAACTACTGTGTTTGTGACTTTAATTAATTCTTTCAATCAATATAAAACACCAGAAGATTTTCTGATTAAAGATAACGATTTATATGTTATTGCTGTAGGCCTTATTGATGGGAATCTTTATAAGTATAATTTATCAACTACTACTCTTACCAGGCTTCGGGAAAATGGTTCTATCAGCTTCTTCGATGAATTGACTGTATATAATGGAAATGTTTATTGTAGCGGTTTGTATGGATTGATCAAGTCTGATGGAACGATTAATGGTACTGTTGGAGTATCAGGTACTTATGATTCAAATAATTATTATTTCAACATTAATTCTATTAAAAATGGAAAAGTGTTTAACTCTTACCTTTACTATTTAAGGTATAAAGTAGTTGGTGGAAAATACTTCTATGCACTCTGGAAAACTGACGGCACACCTGGCGGTAGCTCTATAGTAAAGGAGTATCCTAACGTTGTTAAAAATAATAACTATATAAATGATAAATTTGAGGAGGCTCAGGGCAAATTATTTTTTTATATAAACGATGGAGTCAACGGGCGGGAAGTCCATAAATCTGATGGCACAACATCAGGCACCGGGATTATAAAAAATTTAGGCACACCTAACGTTAATGAAAGTACCTCTCAATATAAGATGTCAGAATTTGACGGGAAATTCCTTATTCAGGATAACCGTACCACTTATGCCCTTGATACCATCTCTAAAACAACCACTTTCCTGGCGGATATAGGAGATGATTCAGAGCCTTTTAAATATAATAATAAGTTATACCTGGATGGCCGGTATCGAGTAAACGATAATTTAACAGGAGTTGAGAATTTTTGCTCATATTGTTATTCTCCAATAGTTTTTCAGAATAAAATATTTCTGAATAAGGATGAAGAGCTATATAGTTATGATGGTACTACCTTCAATCTGGTTAGAGATATAAATCTTACAGGAAGCTCGTCTCCTATAAATCTTGGAGTAATTAATAATAAACTGATTCTGACAGCCTATCACCCTGATTATGGTAGAGAATTATGGGTATCTGATGGAACTGAGGAAGGAACTCACCTGATAAAAGACATAATAGCAGGCAAATCTGGCCTTAGTAATAATATTCGTACGCAATTTGTTTATAATAATTTATTACTTTTTGAAATATATAATAATAGATATGAGTTGTGGCGTACTGACGGCACAGAAGAAGGAACCTTTTGTATTTCTACGAATCTTGCAAATAATTATAGTGGTTATTACAGTTTTACAGTTTATAATAATAAGTGCTACTTTACCACTAATCGTAAAGTATGTGTAACTGATGGTACGCTTGGTGAAACTAAATTCATAAACGGAACTTATTCTTATGTAGCAGATTTACCATACTTTAGCATAAGTAATAATAAATTGTACTTTATTGGGAATAAAGCGAACTCTGGAGATATAATTTTTAGCATCCAGAATGATGTGGTAACACCTGTCAGCAAGCTCCCTGACACCTATATAAACGCAGAATCATTGTTTGCTTATGATGAAAGAACGTTAATCTTTTCAGAAGATGATGATAATTTTATTGAATCTTTTTCCTTGCTAGATTCAAAAACTAACCAAACTACCTTTTTAAAGAAAATTGGTTCTTTTATTCAAACGAAATACAAAAAAGTAAACAAACAGGTGTTTTTCTATATTAATGATAAAGTGCATGGGGGGGAGTTCTGGGTAATTCGCTTTCCAAAATGTCAGGATGGTTTAAATATTACTACCAGTTACACTAATTCAACAATTCGGTTGAATGCTAATTATACTATTACTGCAAGTAATAAAATTTCCGGTGGTAATTTAACCTATCGTTCCGGTGATGTAATTTCACTGAATCCTGGCTTTAAAGTAGAAAATGGAGGCGTCTTCAAAGCAGAAATAGGTAAATGTGAAAGTTATTAGTTTACTATTTCTCCCAAGACCTCAAATGAGGAGTTTGAAACGTCCACTCGGGTGTTCTCAATTCATCAATAATATTAGCTGAGTACCAGGGGCTTAAATGCCTGTCGTTTGGATTTTTCAGAATCTGGATTTCCTGGGCAGGCATATAGCTTTGCGCCAATAGAAATACTTTCTCTCCTTTTGGATTTTCGGCAACATCTACTACAATGACCGCATGGCCGGGTGAACCACCTATAATAAAAACATCGCCAATGGCTATATTTTTGAGATCTTTGCTGTAAAGGGTTTTCTCAAGCGATAGTGTACCAGCATAAGTAAAGATGAAATTCAGGTAGTTTCTGAAATCTTTATAGGTATTAGATGGAGTGGCAGATTTTTGCCAGTAAGTCTGATTCCCTTTTACTATAACTCTGTTTCCTTTCATCCATTCGGAATAAGGCACAGAAAAGCCATTTGTGAGATTGAAAGAGATGTTATGATAAGCTTTCTGCGCATAAAAATATTCAGCTCGCAATCGCATAATAGCATCGGCACATTGTTGTAGGTTCTTATTATCAATGTCTAAATCCACTACAGCCTCATACACATCTTTGTGTTTGATGCTTCCATCATAATATCTAACTTTCGAACCTGTGGTTTTCAAAGGAAGATTTTGCAGATAATATGCAAAAGAGGTCTGTTGAACAGGTTTTCTTTCAAAACCTTTTGGTGCATTGAATCTTGAAATGATACTCATTCCATGCTCACTAATCAGAGAATTACTATTCTCATAAAAAGCATGATTAGCAGGTTGGTTACAACAGATAAAGAGAGATAGCAACAGACTAAGATAGCCCGTTTTAACTAAAGTTTTCATTGAACAAGAGGTTTAAGAAAATAGCTTTTTCTCTATAACGAAAACCTTAGTTATATGTTTTATACGCGGCGACTAACTAATAATCCTTGAATAATCAGGTATTGCGCTACTACATAAGTAGCCATAATCCAAAGACCAGATAGGGGGATATTTACTACAAATTTGCTAAGCGCGATAAGCGAATCGGAAAGAATAAACAAAATGGCGCCAATGAGTACTAACTGATAACTTTTATCACTTACGTTTCTTTCGCTGGCCCTGATACCCATCAGGGTAATGACTATTGAGTAGATAATAATCGGAATTTTGAAATCACCCGGAAGCTTATTAAATAAGAAAAATAACAATAAACAAGAGTAAGATATGAATGGCAGCCAACGGAAATGACGAGATTCGCCTTCTTCCTGAAAGAGTACTACATAGCAAACCTGAGCCAATAGAAACGAGCCTAAACCTAGTAAAAAGTATAATTGGTTTTGTTTCTGAAACATCAGGAAGGTATCGCCTAAACAAGAGAAAAACAGAGCTAATAATACAATTCTGTCTCGTTTATTGAGGCTTGCCTGGGTGTGCTGGAAATAAAAAAATCCTAATGTAATCATCAGGAGTGGTTTGGTAAGATAGCCAAGCCATTCGTTTTCGATAATACCCGAAACAATGTTGAGTATGGAGAGTGTAAAGAAAATAACAGTCTGGTTACGTTTCATAGCGTGAGGAAGGTTAAGTTTGGTTGAGGTGTTCTCCGATTTTCTCTGCTAATATAATAGCCTTTTCCATAGGTACGAAATCTACGTTGGAAAGAATATCAGTCGGGCGATGAATATTAGGCATTCGGCCGTTACTGTCGAGTGCTGCTAAAGTGACCGCCGGAATACCTGCCCGCTGAAACCATACCGAATCAAAATCTGCCGTATGCCATGCACCAGTGGTTACTTCTTTTAATGCCGATAGTTCTGTAACTGATTGTTTGGCTATTTGAATTAGTTTATTATCATAGACGATATTCGACCAACTCCCTGTTTGAGTTATAATTTTCAGATTTCCGTTACCTAAAGTATCGAAATTAACCAGATAGGTTTCTTTGTTGAATTCGGTATAGTGTTTTTTCAGATACGCTCTTGAACCAATCATACCTACTTCTTCTGCGCCTGTCAATACCAATTCAACTTCAAGGTTAGGAAGGTTTTTTGCCCATAATTTCTGTGCCGTAGCAATGGCTGCGGCTGCTCCGGTAGCATTGTCAGAAGCGCCGTTTGAATAGCCCAGACGGAAATAATCAATCGTACCCACCACACCTTGGAGTAGGAAATAAAAAGCTAAAATATTGCCTATCAATAAAATAAAAGCATTCGGTAGAAGAAACTGAGAAATAGCCACAAACTGAGCTAGTATCATCAGAAACAAACTTATCTTTAATGATTGCCTGAAATTGCCAACCATCTCAGGGCGATACAATACTGAAATAGGGGCTGTATCCCAGTGAGCCATCAGGATAAGCTTTTTAGGTTTTACGGTCTCTTTGTTTTTGGCTTTTACAATAAGGTTATATGTAGTAACTAACGGTGGAAAATTAATAACTGGCGATGCATACCAATTGAAATACAACATGGCCATTGTTACAAATATAAGCGTCAGGAATAAGCCAATGATAGGAGAGAAGTTAAGGGATAATAAACCTATTACTAAACCACCAATGAGCCACCAAACGATAGAGATATACGTTTTAGGGGTTTTGAAAGATTCTTTCGAAACTTCCTGCTCTGCAAACAAACTGGTTAGATATTCAAGCACAGGAATTTCTTGAGGAGTAGCTACTCCTCTGTTTGGGAAAGATGCTAATTTCTCTACAATTTGTTTGGCTGTCATACCAGATTAGTGTCTTATTAGAGGGTTAAAATATCTTCTAAATCATGTTTATTAAATTAATCAAGAATTTTAAAGTCTTCTACTTCTAAACTTATGTCAGATGACCATTGAATTTTTCGTATAAACTTGTTTTTTACAAGCCAATCATAATCACTTTTCATAACACTTAGGTCTATGGTTTTGCCTAGGTTAACTAATTTACTATTCCCGCCATTATAATAATATTGACTAAAAAAGCCATTAGTATAGGTTTTAAATATTAAATTAGGATAACCTTTTAGGTATAAACTGGTATGACTCCTGCGAAAACCGATATCTTCTATTTTGCCAATAAAATGTATTATTTCATTAGAATCTGACTTTTCTTTAACAATCATCCAGAACGTGAATAATGTTAAAGTAGCAGATAAAATAAATGCTACAATTATATTTTTCTTTAAGGGGATAACAAGATCATCAATAATAATCGCACCAGGTTTCAGACTTTTATCAACAGGAATAGGTGAGTTTCTCAGATATTCGATAACAGCTTTATAATTTTCATAGCTGCCTCTTTCTATAAAAAGATTCTTACCAGCAGCCTTTATCAATAGATAATAGCGACTTTTCCCTTTTCTCTGAGTGCTACGTTCATTCCATGAAACAATGTCTTCTATCCTTATTTCGTCAAGGTACTTATTTTTACAGCTTTCTATAACCAACTTGTTAGAATAAAATACATATATCTTTTTATAGAATTCTGATATTATGGTTATCGGTATAGCGAGAAGAATTAATGAAATCACGACTACATCCCATCTTACATCGACAACTGAAATAAGAAAAGTGACAGTAAAGAGCGTTGAAAAGAGAACTAAAGGGATAACTAATTCAAAAGAATTATTTCTTGGATGTAATATGATCGGTTCCTCTTGAGACACTTTTAAATAGATTAAAATACGTTTCTAAAAATATGGCTTAGCTTTCATTATCAAAAAACACCTCAATCTCCTTCCAGGATTTGAATCTTTGATAATCATTCACCATCTGGTTATGAATAGCGCTAAACATCAGGGTTTTTCCTTTAAAGGTCTTTAGGTTTTTTTCGTGGTCGTCAATCATGTAATCTGCGGCTACAATGCTTTTATCTCCGCAAAGCACCACATTTCTCCAGGAAATAAACGGGAAATGTTCTTCCAGCCAATCCATTTTATCTTTTAGGGAATTTGGGAATTCAGTAGCTGCTGAAACAATGAATACCTCAAATTTTTCATTCAATTTTTTTACTACTTCTATGGCATCGGCCATTACTTCTACATCTCTGAAAAATCCGGGTTTAAATATTTCTTCTCTTATTTTGTGGTAGTTTTTTTCGTCGAATATTTCAAAATAGGCTTTGTTTTCAAAATGTTGTTCGGTGAAAGCTGTACTGTTGAGATGGTTGTAGGTTTTAAGAATCTTTTTTCCTGTGGCTGCCATTACGTCGTCCATATCAATGGCAATTCTTTTTTTGGTCATGAGTATTTTGGATTTGTTTGTGCGAATATAAACATAGATTTTGCAAGATTCGAAAACTAATTACATCTGTTTTGATAATTACTACTCAGCGCATAGAAACTACTATTTTTTGTTGGAAATAGTATTGTTTTTAAAAATCGTTTATACCTTTGCAACAGTTTTAGGTGCCTTATATGATTTTCGATAACCATTTCAAGGCTTAAAAGGGAATCCCGTTTAAATCGGGAACTGTCCCCGCAACTGTAAGTTTCATCTCTACATTTCTTCTACATGGCCACTGTTATACGGGAAGGTCGGAAATGTTGAAACAAGTCAGGAGACCTGCCCAAGACTATCCTTGTTTGTACTTTACGGCGGATGAAGACAAGTGAGCGACAGTTTATCATTCATCTTTTTTTAATTGCAGTATTTGAGCATTTCAGCTAAATGCTTTTTTTCAAAGGTTTCTCCTTTGATCCTGGCGTGGTTTTTACTATCGCTCAGCAAGTCTTTTGCCCAAACAGATTCAACCAGAATGCTTGATGAAGTTTCGGTGAAAAGCTTTGCACCTACACGCTTTATGGCAGGTTTGAAGATTCAAAGCATTGATTCAGCTTCTTTGCAGCAAGCAAAATTTCAGACTTTAGCTGATTTTCTTTCTTTTCAGGCACCTGTTAATTTCAGACCTTATGGGAGCGGACAATTAACAACAATCGGGCTGAGAGGTACCTCCAGTAATCATACTGCTGTGGTCTGGAATGGGATTAATATCAATTCACCGAGTACGGGACAAAGTGATTTCTCTACTTTACCTGCCGCAGGTTTCGATTTACTAGCTATTCAATACGGTTCTTCTTCTTGTGTGGTAGGTTCTGATGCCGTCGGAGGGAGCATTTTGTTAGATTCAAAGCCTATCTGGGAGAAGAAAATCCAGGTAAGCCTGGGGCAGCGGGTGGCAAGTTTTGATAACTGGCAAAGCCAGTTGAGTGTTCGTTTATCAGGCAAGCGTATCTCTTCTAAAACCGTTTTTTATAAAGGCGTATTAAATAATAATTACCCGTATACCGAAAGAAACTATTATCCGGTTGAACGCTCTACGACTGACTCAAAGGGATTTATTCAGGATTTGTTTTTTCTTACCAAAAAACAGCATCAGATTTCGCTGAATATCTGGTTATCAGACAATAATGTTGAGATTTCGCCACAATCGATTCATACAAGAGAGGTTTTGCAGACTCAGGCTATCAGGGTTCTGAATACCTATCAACTTAAAAATCTGACAATCAGAGGGGGTTATGTGCAGGATGTGACTAATTATGGCAAAGGTAATTTTGTGAAACCAAGTCGCACAGCTATCGACCGTTTTCTGATACGTGCAGAACATGAATGGAAAATATCCAAGCTAACAGCACATATTGGTACTGAAGCAGCTCATGTGATTGCTCATGTGGATGGTTATGATAAAGCTAATATTTCTGAAAACAGATTGGATGTTTTTGCCTGGTTGAGGTATCAGGTTTCGTCAAAATTCCTGACTACACTCAATTTTCGACAAGCTTTTATCAAGAGTTTTGACCCACCTTTGGCTCCTGCCTTAGGACTTGAATATCAAATCGCTAAATCTGTTAAATTGACTGGTAACCTTTCCCGCAGTTACCGAATTCCCACAATGAACGAACGTTACTGGTCTGAATTAGGTGATCCTGATCTCAAGCCGGAAGACGGCTTTAACAAAGAACTGGGTGTGAACTGGAATCATTCAAAAAATGATTTCAGTTTCAGTTCTTCGTTGAATGCCTATCACAATCTGATTAATAACTGGGTATACTGGAATCCTGAAATTAATTATCGGGTACAGAATCTGCAACAGGTATTGGCGAAAGGCATTGAGTTTTCGAACAAAGTCTTATACCAGCATGAGAAGATTTCTGCCGGATTAACGGCTCAATACGCTTTTACGCATTCTTCGCAGCAAAAGGTGTATGATGTTTTTTCGGCAGAGGTTATAGGTAAGCAGTTAATTTATATTCCTAAGCACAATTTTACGGCTAATATTTTCTATCAGACTCAATCATCTGGAAGTGGAGAGTTCCTTAAAAAACACGGAATGCCATTCCGTGCTACGCTCCAATGGCAGGCCAATAGTCGTCGATACAATACTTTTGATAATTCTAAATGGTTTGACGGTCAACAGATTTTCAATGTGATACTAGAGAATGGTTTGAAGTGGAAACATATAGATGGAAAAATATTCTTTCAGGTAAATAATGTTTTCGACGAATTGTACCTGAACTCTAAACGTAATGCCATGCCGGGCAGAAATTACGCAATCAACTTAGTATTTAATTTAAACAAGTAATATAATGAATTTTAAAAAATTAGCACTAATCAGTTTTGTTTCAATCGTACTTTTCTCTTGCGAAACAAAAGAAACAGAACCTGCACAACCGTATGATACTGGAGTATTTATTATTAATGCAGGAAACTTCTTTGATAATAATGGATCTATTTCTTTGCTAAAACGTGATTCTACAAAAGCAATCTTAGATATATTTCAAAAAGAAAATAGTCGTACAATTACGGGTAATATTACCGACTACGCGGTGGTAGATAATAAAGGAATTATATTGGTGGATAACTCTACTGATGGCCAGGATGCAATTGAGATTGTAAATGGCCGCACTTTTAAATCTGAAGCCAGAATTAAAGAAGTAGAAAATCCGCGTAATGCAATAAAAGTGGCCGCTAATAAGGCTTATGTTGTATGTTGGGATGTACTCAATGCTGATTACTCATACAAACCTGGCTATGTATTAGTAATTGACTTATTAACTAATAAAGTAACAAAGAAAATTACAGTACAAAATGGAGCAGAAGGGATTGTAGTTGTAGGTAATGAAGCTTTTGTTGGTAACAACGCTTATTCTGGCAAAAGTGAAATTTCTGTGATTGATATCAATAAAGATGAAGTATCGACTAAGATTACTTTAAAAGGGGGAACTACTAATCTGATAGTGGATG
Source organism: Emticicia fontis (assembly GCF_054779675.1). Taxonomy (NCBI): domain Bacteria; kingdom Pseudomonadati; phylum Bacteroidota; class Cytophagia; order Cytophagales; family Leadbetterellaceae; genus Emticicia; species Emticicia fontis. The sequence goes on along the minus strand of NZ_BAAGXU010000016.1, from coordinate 39,158 downwards.
CCAATAATAAAATCTGGTGTTCGGTAGATAAAGAATTCTTGCGTATTAATCCTTCTACTAAAGCAGTTGAAGCAACTATTAGTACAGAGACATCTACTGAGAAAGTACCAGGAATGCTTGCCCTGAATGCCAACAAAACAACTATTTATTTTGATTATTCGCATTGGAGTACGGGTGGCGAAATATATAGCTTCAATATAACTGATGCCACTATTTCAACAACCACGCCTTTAATCAAACGCACGTTTTCTGCCTTAGGATTTGATGCAAAAGAGGGTATTATTTATGCAGGTGTTACACCTTCTTATAAACAATCGGGATATGTTTTCAGATATAAACCAACGGGTGTATTAATCGATTCAGTAAAAGCTGAAATCGCGCCAGCTAAGTTTTTGTTTAAGTAAAAGGATTTCTCGTTAAGGTTTTAATAAATAACCTGATTGTATTGTTATACAATTAGTAAGTCAGATAAAGAATGCATAGAATAGTCAAAACATCAACTATTCTGTGCATTCTTTGTTTATATGTACTATATTTACATTTTACCAATTAAAATTCCTGACTAATACTTGCAATTTAACGAACTCAATCTACACGATAACCTGCTATCGGGAGTAGATGCCATGAACTACATTCAGATGTCTCCTATACAGGAGCTGACCATTCCTCTCATTCTTGCTGGAAAAGATCTTATTGCTTCTGCTCAGACGGGCACTGGCAAAACTGCTGCTTATTTGATTCCTTTACTCGATCAGGTAATCCGTTTAAAAAGTAACCAGACCTCTGCTTTGGTGCTTGTGCCAACCCGTGAGCTAGCCAAACAGATTGATGAACAGATTGAAGGATTCAGTTATTTCATCAACGCTACCAGTATTGCCATTTATGGGGGGGGTAAGGGTGAAGACTGGGATCAACAGCGGAAAGCGTTGGTACATGGGGCAGATATAATTATTGCTACTCCGGGACGCCTGATGGCGCATATGAAATCGGGAGAGGTTAAATTCGACCATATCAAATGCCTTGTATTGGATGAAGCTGACAAGATGCTTGATATGGGTTTTTCGGATGATATTCTTTATGTAATCAAGCACCTGCCTGTCGAACGTCAGAACCTGATGTTTTCGGCAACGATGCCTAAGAAAATACGAGATTTTGCCAATAAAATCCTGAATAATCCCGAAGAAGTACGATTAGCTACTTCTAAACCTGCCGAAGGGATAGATCAACAGTTTTATCTGGCCAACGATACACAGAAAATTCCATTGCTGGCACATTTGCTCAAAGATTCTGAGATACAATCGGTCATTATATTTTCTTCACAGAAAGTAATGATTGATAAAATTATCAAAGCATTAATAAAATTAAAGCTGGATGCCAGAGGAATTTCTTCAGATAGTTCACAGCAAGAACGTGAGACAGTATTGCGCGATTTTAAAAATAAGCAATATAAAATTCTGGTAGCAACAGACGTGCTTTCGCGTGGAATTGATATTAATAACCTGAGTCATGTAATCAATTTTGATGTTCCGCGCGATGCAGAAGATTATATTCACCGCATTGGGCGAACTGCAAGGGCAGAAACTACTGGTACAGCTATTACATTTATCAATGAAAAAGACCAGTATCGCATCAGAAATATAGAAAAACTGCTGGAACGAGAGGTTGAGAAACAGAATATTACTGAGAGTATAGGATTAGGACCAGCCCCTGAGTATAAAGCAGCGGGTCCTAAAAACAGTTTTAAAAAATCATCAGGTGATAAACCTAAATCGAAAAAAAGATTCTTTCGCCCGGCTAAGAAACCTTCGGGCAATTAAATGAAATTTTATATCTTAGTAACCCTTATGTAATTATATAAGGGTGTTTTGTACTACTTAGTTAAATTTTCTGATAGGCTCAGTGTCTTGCAGAATATAATTGAGTTCTTCTATATTATCTGCATTAAGCTTGAGTGTCCCACGTACTACCCATATCTCGTCAGTAGCAAATCTTTTAGCCCTTTTTAATTTGAGCTGAATAATTGACTCTGGCCCAGACCCTCCGCAAAAAAAGCAAGCTGCCATCGGATTTGCTGATAAAACATATACGTTTTCGGTAGGATTAACAGGAATGATATAACCCCTGATTTCCAATTCTTTTCCTTCTAATGCTTTTACTTTCTCTCCAAAGGAAGGATATAGGAAAAACATACCTTCCTGCTTATTGAATCTTTTCTTAAATCTAACGTCTTGTAAATCTTTCCATGTTATTTTTTGAGGACTTATTTGCCATGAAAAAGATAGCAAGCTGCAAATCAGTAAAAGACTGATTCTGGAAAACTGAGAATTAAGGAGAAGCTTCATAGTAATTAAATTTATGCAACAATGTTGCAAAATTAATTAATGAATTTTATTTTTGCATCATTGTTGCATAAATTTAATTTATAAATTTTATAAAAGCCTTTATGAATATGGGCTCATTGTAAAATCATTTTATTATGACTAAAGTATTGTTAGGATTCCAGTTTATTACGTCTTCTGTAATCCATTTGTTCTGTTGCGGTTTGCCCGTTTTATTGAGTATAAGCGGAGGTTTAAGTGTTTTTAGCACTTTACATCCTTTTATGCCTGTGATTTTAGGATTACAACTTATCGTTTTTGGCTTTACTTTTTATCGATTGTATAAGCCTGCCAGGATTATTTCAAAGGCTATTAAAAATCAGCGTATTATTTTCTGGTTTATTTCACTTGCCTCCATTCTCTTGTTTTTTTATCCACCTATGCATTGGTTTAAATCTGAGGAAACCAGACTTAAAGAGGCTCAGATGAAGCGCTTTTTCAAACATAAAACCAAATAAATATGACTAAGAAAATATCAATATTACTTACAAGTTTTGTCTTTATTTCATGTTCATCTAAATCGCCTAAAGACAATTCTGTATTAATAGAAGCTAACCGCATACACTTGGAAGCTGAAGCTATACAGAGCAGGGTAGAGCCTGAAATAGAAAAAATAGATAGCCTGAAAAATCTATTACAGCTAAAGAAAATGGCTAAAGCTGATTCTCTGGCAAGCGAATTAGTTAATCTAAAAACTGATTTTGAAGATTGGGAAAAAGATCTCTTTGTTGTACCGGGTTTTGAACATACCCATGAAGGTAAGCATGCGCATAATCACCACGAGCATACACCTGCCCCTGAATTGCCTGCCGATAAAATGTTGGAGATTCAGAAGGAAATTAAGGTTAATATTGAGCGTATTGATATAGAACTCAACAAGAAGTTAGCCCAAACGAAAGAAATATTGAAATAAGCACTTACTTTAGAAATTTAACTTTGGCTCTAGCCAAAGGGCAGTTAAACCTAATACAATTAATAAGAACCAAATCCAATCGGGGAGGGTGGCTATTAAAGTTTGAGTAGAGGCGAGGTTGCTAGTGGCCTCAAAAGTCTGATGTGCTAATAGATTTTCTTGGATATGTTTGCTTTGTTGAAGCGCATTAGGTTTGTCTTCTACAAAGACCAGCAAAGAATCCTGGAAAGTTTGCCAACCTGTTTTTCGGAAAATATAAGTGGCCGTGAAAGTCAATGGATTAATCGCCGATTGTATCAATCGGGTAGTATCATTCGCTAATCTGAGTTTATCTGAGGTTACTGAAAGATTGTTTAATACTATCGGAGTTTGAGCATCAACAAAAACAGGCGCCTCTATATTGATATTATCCGTAAAAGCAGGATTTAATTGTTGAAATACACCTGACCAGATTTTATTATAATTCAAGCTATCGCCACTCAACTTGAGTGGGAAAGTTTCGTTTAGCAAACTTAAACCTATTTTGCCTACTTTCTTTTGAACTGCAATGGGGTACGTACCTATGGATTTCTGATTGATATTTTCTTCAATATGATAAGGTAGGGCAGTAAGGTTTTCGTTAATGGTAACAAATTGTTCGTTAGAAGTCTTCTTGATATGCCAGTTAGTTCCTAATGCCTGATTGATGGTTTTAATATTCTGTTCGGGAGCAATACAATTGATAAACAATATACTTTTTCCCTCGGCCACCGCTTTTTTTACTAAAGCATTGTTTGCATTACTTGGGTCGGTTATGACAAAATCAGGAGTAAAGCCTTTGGATTGCTTCGCTTTATTAATTGAAACCTTGCTTTGTGCATCTTTGGCAATGGTAGTAATAATCTCTACCCGATGATTGTTTTTGCCTAGCCATTCAGAGAGGTTTTTACTCTCAAAATCAGGGTTTTCTAGAATAAACAACACATTAAAAGGCTGTGGAGTCTGGCTATAGAAATGAATGTCTTGCAGATGATTATTATCCAATACGAGAGAGGCTTCTGTTTGGCCAATAGTAAAAGAAGGAAAACTCAGATGAAAAGTATTAAAACCTTTTTGCAAGGGTAGACTATCTAATACCTGATTGGCATATCTAATGGTCAGAGTTGTGGCTTTATCGACTTCGATTTTTCCACTTACTTCCTGCATATCTCCTTTTCTGACAATCGCTTTCCACTGTAAGTTCTGTAATTGATTATCTGCGTAGTAGGGTAGCCAGTTCAATTTTTTCTGGCTTAGCTGGCTGATCGTTTGAGGGCTAAAATCTTCTCCTAATAAATAGATATTACCTAATTGATCAATCAAATGCGGGTTTTTAGCAGTTATTCTATTGAAATCTCTGGTACTGAAACTTTCCGTAATATGTAGGCTGTCTTTAATTTTCTGAATATAGGCAGAGGGAACATTGGTATCCGTCAGAAGGACTTTATTAGTATCAGTGGTATATTTCCATTCGGGTTGAAGAATAAAAAGAAAGACCAATAACCAAACAAATAGGTTTAAGCCTAAGCGTATCCACAAACGTTTTTTAGTTAGTGATTTGGATTGCAGTATGAGCCAAACTTGTACAAGCAAAACAATGCCTAAACAAGCATAAAGTATCCAGTTTGATTGAAAAATTGAGAATATTAATAGCAAGAATGTCATCGTTTAGGTGAAACTGTTTTTCTTCAAACCTGATTATTGAATGTTTTTCCAGAAGGCTTTTTCTAATTTTTTCTCTCCTACGTACGACTTGTTCATCGTGCCTTTGGGTTGATTGGTGCCCGTTAACTGGTACAATTTGGTTTTTAAATCTGCTTTTTCATCAGCTGATAAATCCTTATCATTGATTAATTTTTGTAGCAAGCCCAGTACTGACCAGTTAGACAATTTACTGTTCATGACTCTGGTGCTTAAATAGCTTCCCAATGTCAGAACTTTTTGCTTTTGTAGGCCATTTAGTTTTTGGGCTTCTATTTTAGTGTCTACAATGCCTAATACTTCTGCTACTAAGCGTTCAATTTGTTGTTGAGAAAAGTTCTTTTCGTAGCTGAAAGTCTCATTGAATTTCGTCAACTCTCCCGTCAGACGTTTTTCTTTTTCTTTAATTGGGGGTGGGTCAAAACTCGTTTTCTTTACAAATGTTCTGGCTTTTTGTTGGGCTGATTTCAAGAATTCTAAAGCTTTTTTCTCAAAAGGAAGGGCTTTTTCAGGCTCATATAAACGTAAATGCAATTCTGACTGCCACATTTGTTCCAATGCCATTTTTAATAAACTACGGGTCGATTGTTCGTAGAATGTATTGACTTCACCGTCATCATGGTTATGTACATAATCTTTCAGAATAGCTGCCAGTGGGTCTTCATTTTCCTGATTTCCTTTTGCTCCGCCACCGTGGTCGTGGGCATCGTTATGTGGTTTTTCACCATCTTCGTGGTCATGTTCGCCCTCATCGTGTGCGTGAGAAAAACCTTTTAATAAATCAGCCGTTTCAGTGCTTGCCCCCTCAGGAAGCGCACTACCACCGCCAATAGAGTTTTCAAACTCTTCTCCTAGGTATTGACCATAGCGCAAGCGCAAAGCCTTCTGGTCGAAACCTATTTCGTTCGAAGTACTATTAAAATCTTTCTGATTAATCTTATTTCTCTTGGCAATCAGTTTTTCGGTATCTATAATAATCTGCCTTTGGCTTCTGAAATATTCAGGCAGAATATTCATAGCCATGGTTGCCATTTCGGCTTCTTCGGTTTTAGAAGTATCCTTATAAACAATAAAATAGGTGTCTGATTTGGTATAGTTGGGTTCCGGGCGTTTATTATCAAAGGCAGCCCAGTAATAATACAATTCATCTCCCGGCGCAAAATTCAAGGCTTTCAGGTCTATACTTTTATTAATATTCGCTTCTTTAAAATTCGCCTGATTGATGGGTAGTTTTATTTCTCTGAACTTTACATTCTCACCCGAACCTCTGGCAACAGTAGCCACAATAAAAGCTTGTGTTACTAAAAAATCATCAGACATTCTGGCTGAAATCTGTACCGTTTTAGGGTCTTTCAGGTAATGAAATTTATAGAGTTCTTTTGAAGCCGGGTCTATTTTAGGTGCTAAATCAGGAATAGCTTCCAATCGATAATAATCTGATTGATAAATGAGAGAGTCTTTCCAATAGGCTTTAAATGCATATAAGCCTGAGCCTTGCAGAACATCAGTATACTCAAATATTTCACCTGCTTTTTTGAATGCTAATTCATCACCTCGGTTATTGCTTAATTTCACGGTTAAATTTTGCGAATGGCTAAATTCCAGTTGCCATTTCAACACTGAGCCGCTAATGGCAGAAGCATTCAGATCAGTAGTTGATTTAATCGGGATTTTAGTGTAAGCGGGAGAGGTAATAATCAATTGAGCCGTAATAAAAACCGGAGCAGTAGCAATTTTTTCTGCTGGCTGATTCGCATTGGCAGTATTGCTGACAGTTTTTGATAATTGTTTTCTTTGCAAAAATGGGTAGCCATAGTATATGCCCAAAGATAACAGAAGTGCTACTATTGGAATCCAAATATTAGAATTGATAGCCGTTGGCATCTTCTGATGGCTTAGTTTATCGGCTAACCTTTCCAACTGCAATTGCTCTGCAATATTGGGTTGAGATACATTTAATAGTTGTAGGCTATATTCGGCATCGTCTATATTCTGATGGATAAATTGTACAGCATCGTTTTGTTTATCCTGAAAAAGCCTGGTGAAGTAAGCACTTATACAAAAGGCAATTATACCACCCACCAATGGCAAAACCAATGATTGACTAAAAGCTAAAAGCAATAAAAAGACTGAAAGAGCTATCAGGGCGCACGTCAATAAGGCAGTGGCATATAACTGGTAGCGAACTCCGGATATGATATGTTTAACCTGATTCATGCGTTTTTACGAATGGCAATAGTACGTTCGATACCTAAAATAACGATAAATATTAAGAGTAATATTTTTGAAAAATCACTTTCTTCCGGTGCCTGATTATGCCTGGCGTATTTAAATAACCCATTCAACTGTTGTTGACTCAAGGCATAAGAAGCTGGTTTTAATTGATAGTACCTGATTAATATTTCTCCAAACCATTCAGGTAATTCTCCATTAAAAACAAGCTCCGACGATTGAGGATTTAAACCCGAAGGAATTTGTAGGATGTTATTCTGATAACTTAATTTATTATTAGGGATGTTGTTCGTATTTGATAAGATAAATAAAGTTGATGCTGAAAAAGCTTTTGATTGAGCTGGAACTCTGTCACTAAATACCCAATCATATTTCTTGCTATCTGTCAATTCTGTGTCAATGCCCAAATCCATCTGATATACTTCTGCCAATGCCTTCAATGAAGCATTAATCGTTTGTTTTTCAGTTTTATCAGTATTTAGTACCAACACATTGATAGTGTTATTCAGAATAGGTTTATCTGTATATTTACCGTTTTTATCTAATTCAGTAGTCGCCACAAGCTGATTGGTAGCATTTACGAATAGTTTTTGGTTGTTATTGGCAAAAGCTAAATAAGGCTTTGGAACTGTATTCAAAGAATCGACAATTGTATGCAAACTAAATGGATTCGGGACAAAAACATTACCTATTTGTGCTAAGCCCTGCTGATTGATAAAGTATAATTCCAGATGTTCTTTATCTGTTACCTGTGCTATTTTATTCAGGCAGGATTGAAGAATAATCGGATTAAGATCTTTGCTTGTGGGCAATTGGTTGATGTCTTCAACGGGTATTGGATTAGCTTGGATCCAGTATAATTTTTCGCCTTTTTTCTGGGCTTCTTCTATTTCAAACTTGAAATTATTGACAACCAGACTATTCGGCTGTACTAAATGAATTTTTTTATTGGCACTCTCATTATTTGCCCAATTGATGAGCGGCTTGCTTAAAAAGAAGCAAAGTAAAAGAATAAGTATGCAACGAAGTAATAGCAACAGGATATTGTCTAACCGAATGCCCCTTGACTGCTGCAAGTTTTTTTCGATTAGCCATTGTGTAGCTGCCCATTCTAATACTTTCCCTTTTTTCTGATGCCAGAAATGGAGGATAATCGGTACGGCAATAGCCAAACCTCCCCAAAGCATCAAAGGATTTAACAATTCCATACTTACAATTTCCTTTTCTTTAATGATTCTGTAATCACCCTTGCAATGGGTTCATTGAGCGTTACCCTAATTAAATTTACATTTGGTATGCGTAATGCCTCTTCCAGATTATTCAGATAAGCCAATGCCGTTGCTTTAAACTCATCTTTAATGGCTTCTGCCTGCAATTCTATTTCTTTTTGCGTTTCAAGGTCTTTAAATCGATAAAAACCTTTCAAGTCAAAATTAACCTCATCTTCGCCTAATACCTGAAAAATCACAATATCCCGTCTTGGATTGGCGATATTCTGGATTAGCTTTAACCACTCATCATCTGCCTGCAAGATATCAGAAGCTAATACAATCAGTTCTTTTTGCTTTTGCTGAAACTCTGGAAACTTGGGATTATTATTTTTCCATTCTCCACCTGCTTCGGCTTTTTCCAATGAATATAATATCCGCTGAAAAGATTGTTTTCCTGACGGTACTAAAGTTTGTAAATCACCATTTTGTAAGGTGTACAAACTCATCTGGTCGCTTTGACGGTATCCTAAATAAGCTAATGATGCCAACAGGATTTTACAGTATTGTAGTCGAGTTACACCTTTCTCCTGATAATTCATAGAGCCGGATAAGTCTAATACAAAACGGATATGCAGATTACTTTCGGTAGACGATTCCCGAACCAGATGTTTTTGTGTACGGGCATAGAGTTTCCAGTCAATTCTTTTAGGGTCGTCGCCTGGTTCGTAGTGTCTGTATTGCTCAAATTCTGCTCCAATACCCGAACGCTTACTACCATGAATTCCCAGCATGACTTCTTCACTAACCAATCGCCCAGCCAGTTGCAGATTATTTAATTTAATGAGTTCGGTAGTGAGCATCAGATTATTTTTTCAACAATTCCCCAATCACATCATCCGTCGTAATATTTTCAGCTTCAGCACGGAAATTCAACGCTATTCTATGGCGTAATACCGGATAGGCTAATGTCTCAATATCTTCAGGAATCACCGAAAAACGTTCGTTTAATACGGCTCTGGCTTTTGAGCAAAGAATCAATGCCTGCCCTGCACGAGGCCCTGCTCCCCAATTGCACCATTGTTTTACGAATGCGGAGGTACTATTTGCCGGACGGGTATTTCTCACCAAAGAATTCACTCTCGAAATTAACTCATCACTGATATGAACCTGGCGTGTTATTTTCTGTAGATCAATAATTTCTTTATCGGTTAATACCGTCTGCAAAGTTTGTTTGCTAATACCTGTAGTACTTTTCAATACATTTAACTCCTCTTGTTCAGATGGATACCCCAATTTGATATACAATAAAAAACGGTCTAACTGTGCCTCTGGTAGTGGATAAGTACCTGCCTGCTCAATTGGGTTTTGGGTAGCAATAATCAAAAAGGGTTGGGGCAAATCATAATTGGTACCTGCATAAGTTACCTTATATTCCTGCATGGCCTCTAGTAAGGCGGCTTGTGTTTTAGGAGGAGTACGGTTAATCTCATCGGCCAATACAATATTAGCAAAGATTGGCCCCTGGTTAAACTTGAAAAACTTCTTGCCTGTTTCGTGGTCTTCTTCCAGAATCTCTGTTCCGATAATATCACCGGGCATTAAATCGGGTGTAAACTGCACACGTTTAAACTTCATTTCAAGGGCCTCTGACATGGTTTTTACCATCAAGGTTTTAGCCAGTCCGGGTACACCCTCCAGCAAACAATGCCCACCTGCCAACAGACTGATTAATATTTCATTGATAGCCTCTTGCTGACCGACAATGACCTTACCGATTTCTTTTTTTAAGTGTGGTAATTTAGCTACCAGTGATTTATAGTGAGTTAGTGCTTGTGTTTCCAATGTTTAAACTGTTAATGCGTAATTAATGATGTTTACACCAAATTTGGTATTGTCTTCGGCTAACCACCGTTTGTTTCTGAAATCATAGTCCCATTCGCAGCCATAATCTTTATTGCTGTATAATACCCCGATTCTTCCGTTAATCTGAATGGCTTTCAGGTAATCATGCACAAGATCATCACCCCAGCCGTTCAGCTCGAAACTGGTGGTAGGAGGGCCATCAAAATGGAAGAAAGAATGATAAATGGGATGTGTATTGGGTATTTTTTGTAGTGCTTTTGCTCCAAAGGTACGAGCCATTTCCTGTTCAAAAGATTTGGCAAAGAGTCCGTCAACGTCATGGTTACAATCATCAACAAAGACAAAGCCGCCGTTTTCTACATATTTCTTGAAATGGTCTCTTTCCTGACTTGAAAATTCGACTAATTTATGACCACTCAAATAGCAAAAAGGACTTTTGAATATCTCATTGCTACTCAATAATACCACTTTTTCCTTTTCGTCGATAGGTATAGTAGTATATTCTACCAGCGAATTCAGGATATTAACGGGCATGCGCTGGTCAGTATCCCAATCCCCCGAAGTATATTGAATCCGAGTGAAAACGAATGGTTTCAAGTTTGATGAAGTATTATTAATCAATTTTCTTTGGTGTTTTGGAGAATTTGGTTTGGAGAAAGGAGAATGCGGACGCCGCGCGGGAACAAGGAGAAAGGAAGAATATTTTAATATTCATTTCCCTTTTCCTTTAACCGTTCTCCTTGTTCCTTTCTCCAATCAATTCAATTATACCGCATCTGATAATGAAGAGAATGTAAATTCTCTGATTTTCATTGGCGGTACTATATAATTCTGATTCGATTCTGTGCTCACTACACGCTCAGGTTTACCTAGTGTTTCAAGGTTATTAAGCATGATAATCGGACTTTCGTTAAAACGGAAATTCTTGATTGGGTGTTTTATCTTACCGTCTTCAATATAGAAAGTTCCGTCACGTGTTAGTCCCGTTTGCAATAATGTTTGAGGGTCAACTGAGCGGATATACCATAATTTGGTTACTAAAATACCTCTTTTAGTACTTTTAATCATATCCTCTAGGGTTGCAGTACCACCTTCCATAATCATATTATTCGGGAAAGGTACAGGCTTAACACCTTTTTCTTTAGCCCAGAATCTTGAGTAAGCCAGGTTTTTCACTACACCTTTTTCAACCCAGAATAATTTCTTCTGAGCCTGACCATCGCCTGACCATGCCGCAGCAGGTAATTCAGGATGTTGAGGGTCTGAGTAGAATGTTACTCGCTCATCTACTATTTTTTCACCTAATTTGGTTTTGCCACCAGGTTTACTCATTGACGAACGCCCCTCGTCTGCACTACGGGCATCCATATCAAAGTATAAGTTTTCCAACAATACTACTCCGGCAGTTGGCTCTAAGATAACCGTATATTTACCAGGCTCTAAAGCCTTAGCACCTACCGAACCTTTTGATTTCTGAATAGCGACTCTGGTGGCAGCGGCTGTATCTAATTTATTAACATCGCTGTAACCTTTAGCTACATAACCTGAGCCTGTACCATCTGGTGTACGGACAGTCAGTGAGAAATTAACATTAGAATCCAGATAATAGGCAAACAACCCCTTAGAGTTCATCATGGCATTAAAGCCTTTACGGTCTTCTAAAAAACCGGCAGCAACCAGATTCTGATCTCTGGTGAGTTTAAGGCTTTTCTCTACGGCATCTGCACGGGTGGCAGGAGTGATATTGGCTGTAGAATCAAAATAACCACTCGATTTTACATATTGTTGCGGCTCCAGTACTCCTACATATTCAGGGTTTTCAGGAGCTAATTGTGCTAATTCTTCCGAACGACGTACTACTTTTTCAATAGACGCGTCGTCTAATTCGTCAATAGTAGCAACCCCTACTTTTTTGCCGTAGGCTGATTGTACCTGTAAATTTACATTGGTGAGTGCACCACTGGTAGATACCTCATTACGAGCGTATCTGATATTACCACGTGTTTCACCCAGCAGATTTACTTCACATTCATCTGCTTTAGAATACTTCAAAACCTTTTGTAACAAGGCTTTAGCTTCTGCTTCGGTTAGTATAACAGCCATTGATTTTAAGATTAAAGGTTAAAAGGAACATGGTTAAAGGTTGTTGGAACAAGGAGAATGGTCAACGGAACAAGGAATACAATTTGTAATTGAAGTCTTACCTTCTCCTTATCTTTTTTCTGGTTTACTTTCTCCGTTCTCCTTTTTCCTTTCACCAACAAAAGAAATTAGATTTTACGTGCTGTGTTAATGACATTTACTCCATTAAAACGAGCCGTTGAACTACCATGAGATACCGCACTTGATTGCGAAGGTTGACCCTTGCCATCAAAGAACGAACCACCTAAACGGTAGTCTCTTTCGTCGCATATCTGTGTACAAGAATTCCAGAATTCTTGTGTGTTCGATTGATACGCCACATCTTTTAACATTCCTTCAATCTTACCATCTTTGATTTCATAAAACAATTGTCCACCAAACTGGAAGTTGTAGCGTTGTTGGTCAATTGAGAACGAACCATCACCAATGATATATACTCCTTTTTTTACATCTTTAATCATTTCTTCAACAGAAAGCGGGGTTTTACCTGGCGCTAACGATACATTGGCCATACGTTGGAATTGAACCGACGACCAGCTATCTGCATAGCAACAACCGTGTGATTCTTTTTCACCAATAATATGAGCCTGATCTCTGATAGCCTGATAATTTACCAGCGTTCCGTCTTTCACTAAGTCCCAACGTTTGGTTTGCACACCTTCGTCGTCCCAACCTACAGCGCCTAATGAACCTACCTGTGTTTTATCGGCAAATAGGTTTACTTGTTTACTACCGTAGTTGAAGTTTTTACTTTGCCATTTATCTAATGTAGCGAATGAGGTTCCTGCAAAGTTGGCCTCATAACCCAATACGCGGTCAAGTTCTAAAGGGTGACCTACCGACTCATGGATTGTCAACCACAAGTGTGATGGGTCTAATATTAAATCATATTTACCTGCTTCTACCGATTTCGCTGTTAGCTTTGCTTTAGCTTGTTGCGCTGCCGCAGTCACGTCTTCCAGCATATCGTAGCCTTTGTTATAACGGGTAGTGATACCTGTTACTTTGTCGGATGGATTAGCCTGAAGATATTCATAACCCATACCAACTGGTGCACTCAACGCCTGACGGGTTTCGAATTTACCTGTTTTAGGATCGATAGCAGTTACGGCTGCAATAGGCCAGATACGGTGAATATCCTGATCAATATATGAACCATCAGTTGAAGCAAAATACTTTTGCTCATTCACCATAAATAATACCGAGTTAACATAGTTTGCACCATTTTTAAGCGCAGCATCATTAACACTTAATAATAAATCTACTTTCTCTTTGATAGGTACTTCAAAGGCGTTCTTTTTAATCGGAGCTTTCCAGCTTACTTCACCAAAACCTTTTTGTGGAGCCAGTTGTACAGGTTCTTTCAAGAGTTTTGAGTTGGCTTTTGCGATTGCTACTGCTTCTTCAGCAGCTTTGGCTGTATCGGCTTCTGTTTTGGCATCTACCACAGCGGCAAATCCCCAGCAACCGTTGGCAATTACACGCACACCTACACCATAAGACTCAGTATTAACGATATTCTGCACTTTGTCTTCACGTGTTACGACAAACTGATTCAGGTATCGACCGATACGGATGTCGGTATAGGTAGCACCTTTGGCTTTGGCAGCATTCAGGGCAGCATCAGCTAAACGCTTTTTCAATGCTACATCAATGCCTCCATCTAAAAGGGCTTCTTGTGAAACCGAATTGCCTACAATCGGAATATTGGGCAACATCATTGCGCCAAATCCCATACCAGATAATTGGATAAAGTCTCTTCTTTTCAAAGCTTTTTCAGTTTTTATTTTGTGATTGAAATATTAAGTTAGTGTAACTATAAAAGTAAGAATTAAAATGAACTAAATACTAACCCAGTAAGGGGGATTTTGATAAAAGGCCAAATAAATGTGCTGAGAGGCCTGTTAAATGATGTTAAAACCCCACGCCAACGGGCGACCGTCCCGACCCTCCCCAACAATAGGGGGTTAAAAACCATGTGTCTATTATTGTTAATATCCTTCTTTTTTCTCTTTTATAATTTAGAATATAAAGGGATTTTTTAATTCCCTCCCCACAGTTGGGGAGGGTTAGGACGGTCGCCCGCTGGCGTGGGGTTTCTATATAACTTAAACCGCATCCGAAAGCGATGAGAACGTAAAGTCTCTGATTTTCATCGGTGGTATCATGTTGCCGCCTACGCGTACCGGAGCACCCATAGCCTCAAGGTTATTCAACATGATAACCGGACTTTCGTTGAAACGGAAGTTTTTTACAGGGAATTTGATTTGTCCTTTCTCGATATAGAAAGTTCCGTCACGGGTAAGACCTGTATACAGTAAGGTTTGCGGGTCAACGGCACGGATATACCAGAAGCGTGTTACCAGAATACCTTTTTCGGTACCTTTAATCAAATCGGCTAAAGATTGCGTACCTCCCTGCATCAGGAATCCGTTTGGCGGTGGCACAGCCTTTACGCCTTTTTTCTCTGCCCAGAATCTTGAATAGGATAGGTTTTTCACCACTCCATTCTCAATCCATGAGATTTTTTCTTGTGGACGTCCATCGCCTGAAAAACCTGCGTTTGGTACTTCAGCATTGGTAGGGTCAGAGTAAATATTTACTCTTTCGTCGAATAGTTTTTCTCCTAAACGCGTGCCACCCCCTTTTTTGCTTAAGAAACTTCTGCCTTCATCTGCATTACGTGCATCAATGCTACGCATCATGTTTTGTAATAAATCAACAGATGCCGCAGGCTCTAAAATAACCGTATATTTACCCGGCTCTAATGCCTGTGCATTTACCGAAGCCATCGCTTTTTGCATCGCTACCTCAGTAGTTGATTTAGTGTTCAGTTTCGACACATCGTTGAAATCTTTGATGGCATACCCTGAGCCCAGACCATCAGCTGTACGAACCGTGATTGAGAAATCAACCGAAGTAGATTTATTATAACCAAACAAACCTTTGCTGTTACCGATAGCAAAAAAGCCAGTCGTATCTTCCAGATAACCCGCAGCCACGAGATTCTTTTTAGAACATGGATCGATACTATCAAATGCTGCTTTGGCTCTGTAATCAGGGTTGATATCAGCAGTTTTTTGAGCGAAAGTATTTGACTCCAGATAGGTTTGTGGGCCTAACATAGTCATATACTCAGGATTTTCAGGAGCTAATCTGGCGATTTCTTCTGCCCTGCGAACTGTTTTTTCTAAAGAGGCATCATCAAACTCGTTGATAGTTGATGTACCTGAGCGTTTGCCGTAAACGGCTGTTACTGCCAAAGATAAATCGGTTGATTCGCCACTGGTAGAAACGGTATTACGGGCATAACGAATATTTCCGGTGCGACGGCCCGTAAGACCTACGCTCATTTCGTCTGCTTTTGAGTAGGCTAAAACCTTGTCGATTATCTTTTTAGCTTCTTCTTTTGTTAATATTGCCATTTTTTGAATTAGATTGGTTAAAGGTTAATGGAACATGGAAAAAGGAACACGGACAACGGATTGAAACTTTATTCAAACTTCGCTTTCTCCTACACACTGTCCGTAACTTCCGTTTTGGTTTTAACAACTACTTTCTCCTTTCTCCGTTTTCCATTCTCCAATAAAAATTAGATTTTTCTGCCTGTATTAATGACATTGACACCATTAAAACGAGTAGTAGAACTACCATGCGACACCGCGCTTACCTGCGACGGCTGACCTTTTCCATCGAAGAATGAACCAAAGGTACGGTAATCATCTTTGTCACAAATCTGTGCACATGAGTTCCAGAACTCTTGTGTATTTGATTGATAAGCCACGTCGTCAAGCATTCCGGCTATTTCACCATTTTTGATTTCGTAGAACAACTGTCCACCAAACTGGAAGTTATAACGTTGCTGGTCAATTGAATACGAACCACGACCTATGATGTAGATACCTTTCTCAACACCCTTAATCATATCCATCACATTCAGTTTTTCTGTACCCGGACGAAGCGACACATTTGGCATACGTTGGAATTGTACAGAGTTCCAGTTATCGGCATAGCAACAGCCATGAGATTCTTTTTCACCCAGAATATTCACCTGATCTCTGATAGCCTGATAGTTTACCAGGATACCGTCTTTAATCAAATCCCATTCTTTACAAGGTACACCTTCGTCGTCGTATCCTACTGTTCCTAAAGTATAAGGTTGAGTTTTATCGGCCACAATATTTACTTGTTTGCTACCGTAATTAAAACTCTTGGTTTTCCATTTATCTAAAGTCGCAAAGCTGGTTCCGGCGTAATTGGCCTCGTAACCTAATACACGGTCTAATTCAGTCGGGTGACCTACCGACTCATGGATGGTTAATCCTAAGTGGTTAGGGTCAAGCACTAAATCGTATTTACCCGGTTGCACCGACTTGGCTGTCATTTTTTCTTTGGCTTGTTTGGCAGCATTGATAGCATCTTCTACCATATCGTAAGAGTTACGATAGCCTACCAAACCATTTGGCCCCGGTATTTTCTCACTTGCTAATCCATCTAAATATTCATAACCCATACCCATTGGAGAGCTTATTGCATCACGGGTTTTGAATTTTCCGGCTTGTCTGTCAACGGCAGTAACTGTAAATGTTGGCCAGATACGGTGTACGTCCTGATCGATATACGAACCGTCTGAAGAAGCAAAGTACTTTTGTTCGTTCACAAAAAACAGGTTGGAAGTAACAAAGCCTGCACCATTTTTCATGGCTTCGCTGTTTACTTTCATCAATAAGTCGATTTTCTCCTGTACCGGAATCTCAAAAGCATTCTTTTTGATTGGCGTTTTCCAGGCAACTTCTCCAACCCCTTTTTGAGGAGCCAGTATCACAGGTTCTGTCTGGATTTTCGCATTAGCTTTCGCAATGGCAACGGCTGTTTCGGCTGCTTTGGCAATGCCTGCATTGCTAACATCGCTGGTAGCGGCAAATCCCCATGTACCGTTAGCGATTACTCTGATACCCACACCATACGACTCTGCGTTTACGATGTTCTGAACTTTGTTTTCACGGGTGAAGAGGAACTGTTGCAGATAACGTCCGATACGTACATCGGTGTAAGTAGCTCCTTTGGCTTTAGCGGCGTTGAGTGCCACATCGGCCATTTTCTTTTTCGTAGCGGCGTCAGCCCCGGGTTCGAGTAGGTGTTCAACCGGAACTATGTTACCTAAAACAGGTATGGTTGAACCCATCATAGCCCCCAGACCCATACCCGACAATTGGATAAAATCCCGTCTTTTCATAATTGGGTGAGTAATTGAAGTTTGAAAGATGAAATACTATTTGTAAAAATGAACAAAAACTCTATACTTCGCAATTTTTACCACAAAATTCCCCCAATATGGGTGAATAGAAGGCTCTTGGAGAGGGTATAAGTTTAGTTTATGTTAAAAATTCTTTCTTAAACATAAACAAAAAATAAAATTCCACCACCTTACTACGACCAAATGAGGGTTTTCAGCGACTTAGAGAGACGTATAGATACTATCAGAATTGCATTTAACTAATTTTGCAACATTGTTGCATTTTTGAATTGAAAGTTTTACCTTTGCCTATGTAAAACCAAATACAGGTAGGTTTTAATCAGTAGAGATACTGTTTATAGATGTTTTTTATGTAGAAATCCGGAAGTCGATGACCTCCGGATTTTTTGGTATAATGATTTTACCTTTCTGCCCTTTTCTGCGCAAACAACCAATCTAACAATCCCGGCGTATTAGTTACTTCATTCCATATATTATGAGCTTTGTCTGAATATTCGATATATTTAGGATTTCCACTTGCCTTTTACATAACCTCAAAAATTACTCGTGAGCCAATTACTAGAACGCTTAAGTCTTTTGCTCCCAAAATTCCTACATGGGTGCATCCTTTAATAATTTTATAGAACTACGATCATTATGGCTCTATAAAATTATATCTTTTACTCCATTTCTTCAAACCCTTCAAACATCCTCAACATCTTACCTATAGCATCATCAGAATGAAGCATTCGGGTAGAATCTAAAGTATCTTGTGTAACGGCTGATGCGCGTTTCAACATTTGTTTTTCATAAGCCGCTATCGCTTCCTGAACAGAGGTGAAATCATCACTGGTCAGACAGTCAGCTAATTCGTAGGCATCCTGCATTGCCATGTTTACTCCTTCTCCGGCATACGGCGGCATGCGGTGGGCTGCATCTCCTAATAGGGTCAGGTTAGGTAAGGCTTCCCATTGTTGGTCTAAAGGATAATGATATTGTGGACGCGGCACAAACCAAAGCTCATCGCTGGCAAATAATTCCTGCCATTGGTTATCCCAGGAGCCAAATGCTTCTTTAAACCATGCAAAGACTTGTGCTTTATCTGTAAAATCAATCCCACTTGCCGTAATCCAATTCTCGTCTACTTTACAACCTGTATAAAACGATAAACTACCATCGCCTTTCGCACTCAGAATCAACGATTGTTCATCGCCAAAAGCAAAAACTTTACCTCCTTTTACTAAGTTGTGCATTTTTGGTGCATTGGTAGCCGCATGATATATATTACCTTCTACTACTGTAATGCCAGAATAAACAGGCTTAATATCTGTCAGATAAGGACGGATTTTTGAATTAGCCCCATCAGCCCCAATCACAATATCGGCATAGGCTGATGTGCCATTTTTGAAATGTAGAAGCCATCCTTCACCTTCTTTCTCCATCGATACAAAATGAGAATCCCATACAATAACCTCTTCTTCCAGCGAATCCAGAAGGATTTTGCGCAATGGTCCACGGTCTATTTCGGGGCGGTCTTCGCCATAGTTTTCGTCCGTGTGATCATCCATTTGTATATTCCCTTCTTTGTCTACAATTCTTAATCTGCCCGCATTGGGTCTATAATTGGAATAAAAGGCGTCTATTAATCCGGCTCTGCGGACTGCTTCTAAGCCTGATTCTTCGTGTAGATCTAAGGTGGCGCCTTGTACTCTTACTTCTTTATTGGCATCACGTTCGTATACTTTTATAGTAGCCCCTTTCAGTGCAAGTAATTTTGCTAAGGTCAGCCCTCCCGGGCCACCGCCTACAATCGCTATTTTTTTGTCTTGTATTATCATATCATCATTGATTTATGATACAAAATTAGGATTCAGGCAGCGTCGATAATTGGATAAATCGGTCGTTTTTATTGCGCAGAAACTCTTTAGGTGCCACACCGGAAAGTTTTTTAATTTCTCTGATAAAGTGCGATTGGTCAGCAAAGTTCTGTTCGGGAAATAGCTTGCCCTCTTTAATCTGTTTAAACGATGCTCTGAAACGCAGAATGTTGCAATAAGCCTTTAATGAAAGCCCATATTGTTGAGTAAAATAGCGGTTTATCTGTCTGCTTGTCCAATAAACATTAGCTGAAAGCTCTTTTACAGACATGGCGCCATTTGATTCATAAATCAATCTGAAAAGCTTTCGTTTGCGTTCATCAATCTTTTCTTTCAAATGGGCTTGTATCCGGTAGGTCGCTTTCTGACAGAAGTGTTCAAAATCTGCCAAATCATCCTCATTGAAATCCCAGAAATCAGTAGGTAAACTTAGAGTATTATCTAATAAATCGGCTATTGTTCTATTTAATACATATTCGGTAGCCAATGGTCTGAAACTGATAGCAAAAGTCAAAGATTCGGGAGCAATAGTGGCTTGGGTTGGTTCGGTTTCAAGCCCTAAAAGCGTAATATGAAAAGGTTCTGTGGCTGATTTTGACAAGAACAAATCAATGCGGCCATCAGGTACAATTACCACTTCTTTC
The DNA here is from genome assembly GCF_054779675.1 of Emticicia fontis. Taxonomy (NCBI): domain Bacteria; kingdom Pseudomonadati; phylum Bacteroidota; class Cytophagia; order Cytophagales; family Leadbetterellaceae; genus Emticicia; species Emticicia fontis. The sequence goes on along the minus strand of NZ_BAAGXU010000016.1, from coordinate 18,943 downwards.
TCTTGCTCCGATTGATTATGCAGCAACCAGAAACTCTCTACAAAGTCAGCAATGGCGGCATCAGGTTTAAGGTATTTTGTCAGGAGTGTCATGTCTGGATTTGAAGCTATTTTTGTGGAAATATCGTGATTATTGCTATAGATTTAGTCGAATAATAATAAAACTTCATTTTTGAGCTCAACTCATTATTAAATTTTGACCGTCTATCTCCTAAAAAGGAGAGGTACTAAAAGCCTTCCTCTGCGTAGAGAATAACACAACAGTCTGATTTTACCAAAAAACTCACCAGATACTTTGAAAATACAAGCTTAAGTCGGAAATTTAGGTGACGTCCATTTGGTACGCCCAATCAGGGATGACCACTTACCTAAAAAAGTTGACATGGAGAAAAATAAAGAGGAAGTTAATGCAGATTTCAGAGGTATAACTGATAAAATGGAGTCAGGAAAGGTTAAATATATGGTGGGAACCTTTTTGAACGAGGATAACAATGGTGTCCAGGTACAAGCCACCCAAAAAGTAGCGGAAAAGGTAGACGCTACGGTGTATACCTTTTTGAATCGGGATAGCAATTGCTTAAAGATTACCAGACTAATGACTAAGAAAATAGAGACGGACAGATGGATTCTCAAGAGTCGATGATTTTCACAACAATAGTATCAAACAAGTTTTTGCTAAAGAATTATTCCAAGATTAATGAATTTACTTTTTGTATGTAGCCGAAACCAGTGGCGTAGCCCAACTGCCGAAGAAATTTTTAAAAATCATGAATCTCATCAGACAAAATCAGCGGGTACAGAGCCAAGTGCGCGAATTAAGCTGACTGAAAAACTATTACAATGGGCTGATATAGTTTTTGTGATGGAGAAAAAACATAAGCAACGCATTCAACAAAAATTCCCCGACCTCGTTAATGAGAAAGAAATTATCGTATTGGATATTCCGGATGAATATCAATTTATGGACGAAGAACTCATATTGTCGCTGGAAACTTCGGTTTCACCTTATCTTTAAAAAAAAATACTGTTTTATTTATTTATCAATTGACAATTAGTAAATTTAAGAATTCAACCAAGCGGACATTACCGTATTCTATCAAAAAACCTATCAGTATTACTATGAAAAGACGAGACTTCTTGCAAAAAGGAGCCATGGCTCTTGCAGCCTCTACAGCTTTATCTCACGAACTATTTGCAGCAAAAAAGAAAGGGGAAATGGTGGGCGTACAGCTCTACTCAGTGCGTGATGACATGAAAAAAGACCCAATGGGGACTTTGAAAAAAGTAGCCGAAATGGGTTATAAAAATGTAGAACACGCTAACTATGTCAATGGCAAATTCTACGGATATACACCGACTGAGTTTAGAAAAATTCTTGATGATTTAGGACTGAAAATGCCAAGCGGACACACCGTGATGGGCAAACAACATTGGGATGAGGCAAAAAATGATTTTACAGACCTTTGGAAGAAAACCGTAGAAGATGCGGCTATTTGCGGACAAAAATATGTGATCAGCCCATGGCTAGATGTGAGTCTTCGTAAAGACATGGATAGTTTGAAACGTTTTATGGATGTATTTAATAAATCGGGTGAATTATGTCAGAAATCAGGGATGAAGTATGGCTATCACAACCACGATTTCGAATTTAGTCTGAAATTAAATGCAATACCGGTATATGACCTTATTTTAAATAATACAGACCCTAAACTGGTGATTCAGCAATTGGATATTGGTAATATGTATGGCGGTGGCGGTAGAGCAGCCGATTTGTTGAAACGATTCCCGGGTCGTTTCGAGTCAATGCACGTAAAAGATGAGATTGCTGTAGCAGGTGCCAACGAAAAATACGAAAGTACAATCTTAGGTACTGGCCTTATCAATACGAAAGACGTAATTGATATGGGTAGAAAATCAGGTGGTACTGTACATTTTATCGTTGAGCAGGAGTCGTATCAGGGCAAAGCTCCGATAGATACTATCAAAGAAGACTTAGAGATTTTGCATAAGTGGGGATATAAATAATTGAGTGATTGAGTGACTTTGCTAAGGGCAGAGAGCATGGGGCATAGGGGAAAAGATAGCTAATCACTTTGGCGACAGCCGTTTATTCACTAATTCGCTCAATCACTCATTCACTAATTGATTTATGAACCGACGAAATATTATTAAAGGAATAGGGGGAGGCATGGTAGCCTCCTTTTTCCATAATGAACTGTTTGCTGCGGCCGACAGTCAGTTTCGCATTGGTGCCTGCGACTGGTCTATTAATAATACCGGAAATCTTGGGGCTATGGAAATGGCCAAGCGAATTGGTTTAGATGGTGTGCAATTAAGCTTAGGCTCGGCAGAAAATAATATGCACCTGCGCCAGAAAGAAGTACAGCAAGCTTACAAAGCTTTAGCTGATATTTTTAAAGTGGGCTTTACTGGTTTAGGAATAGGGGAGTTGAATAATATCCCTTATAAATCAGACGACCGAACTGACGAATGGGTGTCTGATAGCATAGATGTGGCCAAAGCGATGGGTATTAAGGTAATTCTATTAGCGTTTTTCTATAATGGAGACTTGAAAAATGATTCTAAAGGACAGGAGGTTGTTATTAAAAAATTCAGGCAGGTAGCGCCAAAGGCTGAGAGATTAGGTATAACTCTAGGTATAGAGTCATGGCTGAGCGCTGAAGAGCACATGAAGATTATAGATGCAGTAGGTTCAAAGGCCGTGAAGTGCTATTATGATGTAGCCAATTCGAATCATATGGGCTATGATATTTACAAAGAGATTCGGTGGCTGGGTAAACAAAACCAGATTTGTGAATTTCATTTTAAGGAGAATGGTGCATTGTTAGGCAAGGGTAAAGTAGATTTTGCAGAAGTAAGACGCTGTATTGATGAAATAGGCTACAAAGGCTGTATACAAATAGAAGGCGCAGTACCAGAAGGGAAACCTATGTTTGAAAGCTATTTACAGAATAATGAATTTGTGAGGGGGCTTATGAAATGAGTGATTGAGCGCCCGACGCCCGGCGATTTAGTGAATGAGTTATTAGAGAAATTCACCTGAACTATGATTTAAGTCTGGGTAATCATTTTAATCAGTTAAATCAAAGCTCAAAACAATATAATGACTCATTCACTAAATCGCCGGGCGTCGGGCGCTCAATCACTAAATATATTTTATCTATCACTCTATTAATTCACTAGATATTTTATCTAAAAAAGAAATTTCATCAGGTAAAACAAACTACTAAATATTTTATTCAAATAAAAATTATCTACTATTCAATTAAATTGTTTAGACAACTATTTTCTATTTTTATTATATTTGCAGAACAATCTGGAATGAACTCTTTGTTGTATCAACAATGGCTCATTTACCGCTGCGGCGGGTCGTTCAATAACACATTTAAACTTCCCGATGAAAATCAATCTCAATACTCAAGAATCCTTTGAAAGCCGACACCAAGGCAAAAGCGAACATGATTTACAGGCAATGTTGAAAACCATTGGCGCCGATTCGCTTGACACACTCATCAACCAAACAGTACCAGAACAAATTCGCCTGCAAAGTCCTCTAAATCTGCCTGCGGCTAAATCAGAAGCTGACTTTCTGGCTGATTTTAAAGTGCTGGCACAAAAAAACAAGATTTTTAAATCATATATCGGTACAGGGTATTATGATACTGTTGTGCCGAATGTTGTGCTAAGAAATATCTTAGAAAATCCGGCATGGTATACAGCCTATACCCCTTATCAGGCGGAAATCGCTCAAGGTCGTTTAGAAATGCTATTGAATTTCCAGACGATGGTGATAGACCTGACAGGTATGGAAATCGCCAATGCTTCTTTGTTAGATGAAGCTACGGCAGCAGCAGAAGCCATGACTATGTTGCATAATATCCGTCCGGCAGCAAAGAAAAACGCTAATACATTCTTTGTTTCAGAGCTTTGCCATCCTCAAACTATTGATGTGGTATTAGGTCGTGCGAAACCACTTGGTATTACAGTTGTAGTAGGTAATCATGAGGCTTTTGATCTGACACAAGAAGACGTTTACGGCTTATTATTGCAATATCCGGCTACTAACGGAGAAGTATATGATTACACAGATTTAATTGCTTCGGCACATGAACAGCATGTAACAGTAGCTGTAGCCGCAGATTTGCTATCCTTAACATTATTAACCCCTCCGGGCGAGATGGGTGCTGATGTAGTGGTGGGTTCAGCTCAGCGCCTAGGTGTACCAATGGGTTATGGTGGCCCACATGCTGCTTATTTTGCTACCAAAGATGCTTTTAAACGTCAGATTCCAGGGCGTATCATAGGCGTATCTGTAGATGCACAAGGTAACCGTGCTTTGCGTATGGCCTTACAAACCCGTGAGCAACATATCCGTCGTGAAAAAGCTACCTCTAATATCTGTACTGCTCAGGTATTACTTTCGGTAATGGCTGCGGCTTATGGTATTTATCATGGACCACAAGGCTTGAAAAACATAGCCGCAAAAGTTCATGGTTTAACCAGACTATTTGCAGAATCGGTTGAGGGGTTGGATTACCAGTTATTGACACATAATTATTTCGATACCGTTACACTTCATACAGAAGATAGCACCGCGCTTCGTGCAATTGCCGAAGGAAAAGGCGTAAACTTCAGATACCTTGACCAAGGTAATGTGAGTATCTCTTTCGATGAAACCAAGACTTTGGCTGATGTGGAAGAATTGCTAAGTATTTTTGCAGAAGCAAGTGGTAAGGAAACAAAAATCAACCTGAAAAATGAGATTGATATTGTTTTTGCTCCAAGTCTGAATCGTACTTCTGCTTATATGACGCATCCTGTGTTCAGCAGCTATCATACTGAGCATGAGATGTTACGTTATCTGAAATCATTGGAAAACAAAGACTTGTCTTTAGTGCATTCCATGATTTCTTTGGGGAGTTGTACGATGAAATTGAATGCGACAGCCGAGATGATTCCGGTAACATGGCCTGAGTTTGGCAAGATGCACCCATTTGCGCCGCAAGAGCAAACACAAGGCTATCAACAATTATTTCAGGAATTAAATGATTGGTTGTGTGCTATTACGGGCTTTGCCAGAATGTCGCTACAACCGAATTCAGGTGCACAAGGTGAATATGCAGGCTTGATGGTTATCAGAGCTTATCACGAAAGCCGTGAAGAAGGACACCGTAATATTGCCTTGATACCCTCATCGGCACATGGTACTAATCCGGCATCGGCTGTGATGGCAGGTATGCAGGTAATTGTAACCAAATGTGATGAAAGAGGTAATATTGATGTTGAAGACCTGAAAGCGAAAGCAGAACAATATGCTGACAGACTTTCTTGTCTGATGGCAACCTACCCATCAACACACGGCGTTTTTGAGGAATCAATCAAAGAAATCTGTGAGATTATTCATGCAAATGGTGGACAGGTATATATGGATGGTGCAAATATGAATGCACAAGTGGGCTTAACTTCTCCTGCCTCTATCGGTGCAGATGTTTGTCACCTGAATCTCCATAAAACATTCTGTATTCCTCATGGAGGCGGTGGCCCTGGTATGGGACCTATCGGTGTAGCGCAACACTTAGTGCCGTTCTTGCCTAATCATAAAGTAGTGCCAGTTTCGGGGTATGATGGTGTACACGCTATCTCAGCAGGCCCTTATGGTAGTGCTAGCATCCTGACTATCTCTTATGCCTATATTGCTATGATGGGCGCTGAAGGTTTAACCAACGCGACTAAATACGCGATTCTGAATGCTAACTATATCAAGGCTCGTTTAGAAGAAAAATATCCGATTTTGTATACCGGAAGCAATGGTCGTTGTGCTCACGAAATGATTGTGGATTTACGTCCGTTCAAATCATCGGCAGGAGTAGAAGCAGAAGACGTAGCAAAACGTTTGATGGATTATAATTTTCATGCACCAACTTTATCATTCCCGGTTGCAGGAACATTGATGATTGAGCCGACCGAATCAGAATCAAAAGCAGAGCTTGACCGTTTCTGTGATGCTATGCTGACTATCAGAGAAGAAATCAGCGAAGTAGAGGCAGGTAATGCTGATAAAGCGAATAACGTATTGAAAAATGCCCCACATACAGCAGCAGTGGTATTAGCAGAAAACTGGGACAAACAATATACCAGAGAAAAAGCAGCCTTCCCACTACCATATGTGAAAGCCAATAAATTCTGGGCAACCGTAAGCCGTATCGACTCTGCTTATGGTGATAGGAATTTAGTTTGTGCTTGTCCTCCGGTTGAGGAATATGAAGGGTAATTTTAGAGGAATTTTATAGAGGCATAGATAATAGATAGAGGTGTAGTTTAGACTGCACCTCTTTTATATTATTCGATTGAGGCCATCTTATCTTATTTGTAGATAAAGGTATTTATTTCTATTTTGTACAACTTTAAGGAAATAATAGATTTTAACCTGAATTCTCACCTCCCACTTTTTAAATGACAAAAACTAAGTACAAAGGAGCTATAACAGGCGCAGCTTTCCTGATGGCAACTTCTGCCATTGGTCCAGGCTTCCTTACGCAAACTACTGTTTTTACAAGTCAATTGCTGGCAAGCTTTGGGTTTGTTATTTTATTATCTATTCTTCTGGATATTGCAGCACAGCTTAATATCTGGCGGGTAGTAGCAGTTAGTAATAAAAGGGCACAGGATTTAGCCAATGATTTATTTCCCGGTTTAGGCTATCTCTTAGCTTTTTTGATTGTAATAGGAGGGCTGGCTTTTAATATAGGAAATGTCGCTGGAGCAGGGTTAGGGTTTGAAGTGATTTTCGGGATAGATGTGAAAATAGGAGCAGTTATTAGTGCCGGTATAGCAATTGGTATCTTCCTATCAAAAGAGGCGGGCAAAGTGATGGATAATTTTGCCAGGATTTTAGGGTTTATGATGATTATCCTGATATTATATGTAGTATTTGTAGCCAAACCGCCTGTTTTTGAAGCAATCCATCATACTATTATTCCACAAAAATTCGATGCTTTGGCAACTATTACTCTGGTTGGCGGAACAGTAGGGGGGTACATTACTTTTGCCGGCGTGCACCGTCTGATAGAAGCCGGAATTAGTGGACAGGAAAATTTGCCTCAGATAAATAAGAGTGCAACAACGGGTATTCTGGTTACCTCAATTGTACGATATTTACTGTTTCTAGCATCATTAGGTGTAGTTGTAGCAGGATTTAGCCTCAATAAAGACAATCCGGCGGCGTCTGTATTTCAACAAGCAGCAGGTAATATTGGTTATAAGATTTTTGGTATAGTTATCTGGTGCGCTGCCATCACCTCGGTAGTAGGAGCCGCTTATACTTCAGTTTCTTTCTTTCGCACTTTTCATCCGATCTTCGAGAAGTTTTACCAACATATTATTATCAGTTTCATTGTTTTTTCAACCATCGTTTTCGTTTTGATAGGTAAACCGGTTAAAATTCTGGTATGGGTAGGTACACTTAATGGATTTATTCTACCAGTAGGTTTAGCGATTATTTTATTAGCAAGTACTAAAGCTCGACTCATGGGTACTTATAAACATGCTGTTTTTCTTCAACTCATAGGTTGGATAGTAGTTGTGGCAATGTCAGGAATGGCGATTAAGGCTTTTATTTAGTGAATAAAGAGAGTAGAGGATTTTTTTTAGTTTTTTTACACACAATTTTCCCTCTATATGGGTTTTTGTTGTATTTTTGCAGGGTTGAAACTTAAATCTCAGACGAATATGTTCGGTTATCAATATCCTACTTGGGTTGCTATTCTATTTTTTGTTGTTTTATTAGCTCTTTCTTTTGCCGTTGGTAGATGGTTAGTTAAAAACGACAGAAACTATAAAGGATTCTAATTCCAGCAGTTATTTATAAATATCAATAAGTAATCAAGGAATTGCTTATTGATATTTATCAGAAAATTCCTTCATCTAGATGTAATACTTCTTTGGTGGGTAACTTCTTTGTGAGGAGACGTGCCACAATACTACTTCTTGTCCCGTTCGAACAAGCTACAATAATAGTATCGTAATTATTAAGCTCTTCTAGTCTTTCGGTAATTTCATGTGGTGGGATATTAATTCCCCCAATATTAAAGTCAGCAAATTCCCATATTTCTCTAACGTCTAATAGCAGAGTTTTAGGCTTGGCAAGAGCTGTAGGCAGTTCTTTTTGTGATATTTCGGTGAAGTCAGACAAGTGATAATAACTATTAAGTTTTATTTTTAAAAGAACCATATCTTAGTCTTTGTAAAGAAATACATACATTAAGATATGGTTTTATTATATATCGGAATGCTCAATTTTAAGCGTATAACGCGTCTCTTTGTGCTTTTACTTTTTCGTTAGTCAGATAATCGTCAAAATCCATCAGTTTGTCCAGACAGCCATTTGGTGTCAATTCTATAACACGTGTGGCTACGGTTTGAGTTAACTGGTGGTCATGACAAGTAAATAGAATATTGCTTGGGAAATCTTCCATGCCTTTGTTAAGCGCTTGAATTGATTCCAGATCCAAGTGATTGGTTGGCTCGTCGAAAAGTAATGCATTAGCCCCTGAAAGCATCATTCTTGAAAACATACAACGTTGTTTCTCACCTCCTGATAATACTGTGCACTTTTTTAGTGCTTCTTCACCTGAGAACAACATTCGACCTAAGAAACCTCTGATAAAAGTCTCATCTTTCTCAGTTGAATATTGGCGTAACCAATCTACTAAGTCAAGATTGCCATCAGTAAAATACTCGGTATTGTCATTTGGTAAATAACTATTGGTGATAGTAATACCCCATTTGAATGTTCCACTTGTTGCTTTTCTTTCTCCCATCAAGATGTCGAATAGAGCCGTTACAGCCAGACCGTCTTTGCTTAGGAAAGCAATTTTTTCATTGCGGCCTACTTGGAAGCTTAGATTCTTGAATAGGTAAGTTCCATCTTCTAATTTATAACTTAAGTTCTCTACCAATAAAATTTGGTCACCAACTTCACGCTCAGGTTTGAAGCCTATATAAGGATATTTACGAGAAGAAGGTTGAATCTGTTCAATATTCAATTTCTCAATCATCTTCTGACGGGCAGTAGCCTGTTTCGACTTAGCCACGTTAGCAGAGAATCGACGAATGAATTCTTCCAACTCTTTCTTTTTCTCTTCAGCTTTCTTGTTTTGGTCAGCTTTCTGACGAGCCGCTAATTGGCTAGACTCATACCAGAAAGAGTAGTTACCACCATAAAGGGTGATTTTTTTGTAATCAAGGTCAGCGATATAGGTACACACGTTATCAAGGAAGTGACGGTCGTGAGATACGACTATAACCGTATTTTTGAAGTTCATCAGGAAGTTTTCTAACCACAAGATAGACTCAATGTCCAAGTTGTTAGTAGGCTCATCTAGAAGCAAAATATCAGGGTTGCCAAACAATGCCTGAGCTAATAAAACCTTTACTTTATCAGTAGGGTTCATATCGGCCATTATATTGTAATGTAAATCTTCTTTGATACCTAAACCTGATAATAACGAAGCTGCATCTGACTCTGCTTCCCATCCATTCATTTCTGCAAACTCTGCTTCTAATTCTGCGGCACGGTTTCCGTCTTCTTCTGAAAAATCAGGTTTTGCATAAATTGCATCTTTTTCTACAATGATTTCAGATAAACGCTCATTGCCTCTGATAACTGTGTTTAATACAGTTTCATCGTCAAAAGCATTCTGGTTTTGTTTGAGAACTGACATCCTTTCGCCTGGATCCATACTTACATTGCCCGAAGTAGGTTCGATTTCACCTGAAAGAATTTTTACAAAAGTTGATTTTCCTGCTCCGTTAGCGCCGATAAGCCCATAAACGTTGCCGGGAGTAAATTTTAAATTAACTTCTTCGAAAAGCGTACGTTTTCCAAAACGAAGCGAAATATTTGAAACTGTTAGCATTTATATCAAAAGGATTTATAATGTCGATTATGATTGGATTTATCTATAAAGAACAACAGATGGTTGTTTAAAATTCTAAAGGATACCTTTATCAGCAAAACTATAATACCCATTGTCACCAAAAATCAGATGGTCGAGTATTGGAATATCTAGTAACCGTCCCGCTTCTTTCACTCGTTTAGTCAGATCTAAATCGGCCTGACTAGGCGTCAGATTACCAGAAGGATGATTATGAACTAAAATAATGGCCGATGCCAGATACTCAATAGCACTCTTGAAAATTATCTTAGGGTCAGCTACTGTTCCTGCTACACCACCAATACTCACCTGAAATGGCCTGATTATCTCATTGGCGCGATTAAGCAATAAAACCCAGAATTGTTCGTGCGATAAATCCAACAGATAGGGTCGGATAGCCTGATACGCATCTGCTGATGAAGTTATTTTTGTTTTTTTCAATACCTCACTCTCTTTCCTTCTTCGGCCCAACTCTAGCGCTGCTGCTATAGATATAGCCTTGGCATCGCCCACGCCTTTAAATTTCATCAGATCATTAATACTTAGCTTGGCTAATTCGTTGAGATTATTGCCAACACTATGTAAGATAAGTTTTGATAAATCAACAGCCGATAATTCTCTGGTACCAGAGCCAATCAGTATGGCGATTAATTCGGCATCAGAGAGAGCTGCCCGGCCTTTAAGCATTAATTTTTCTCTCGGACGGTCTTCTTCAGCCCAGGAAAGAATGTTGTTCATGAGTTTGGTAAGATTGTAGCTTGTATTTTTGTACAATACTAAACAAAAAATGCCCACGGAGGCGTTTCCATGAGCAAAATATTGTATCACACATCAATTATGCCAAAGCGGCGATGTGTTTCGCTAAACCAGATTTCAAGTTTGCTGCTTTGTTTTTGTGGATAACGTTTTTACGCGCTAATTTATCCAACATAGAAGCGGCTGATTTAAACAACTCTGTTGCTGCTACTTTATCTGTAAGACCACGTAGTTTTCTAACAATTGTACGAGTTGTTTTGTGTTGGTAACGATTTCTCAAACGCTTTGCCTCGTTCGCTCTGATACGTTTTAATGCCGACTTATGATTTGCCATTTTATTTTAAAAAATTTGTCTGTTCTTTTAGTAGAATTCCAATTGAGGGTGCAAAAATAAGGATTTTATTAATAACTACAAAACAGAACTACAAAAATATAACAATAAGTACCTGATTTTGTGCCTTTATTATTGCGCTCTATCTTTAGATATAAAAAAAGCACGCAACAATGCGTGCTTTTTCTGAATATTCTTTGATGAAAAGAGATAAAATTATTTTATCTCAGAATTAATAACCAATACTTTTTCCCAATTAGCCTCATTTGATTGCTCAAAGGCTTTGTATTGGGCACTCTGACGGAATTTCGCTAATTCACTATCAGTTCTGAAAGTGAGATAGTGCATCACGTCGTATTCTGCATTTGAACCATTTGAAATGGTATTTCCTGCAGAATAATTAACGATTTCAGGTAATTCGCGTTTCAAATCCTGAAATTGTTCCAAGTGTTTTTTCATTGCCTCAGCTGAAGTTCCTTCCTTGAACTTATAGCAAATAATGCTTTGCTTTTGTGCTTTAGGTGGCGTATAGGCAGAACCATAAGCGACCATTAAAAATGCAAAAACACCTAAAGCAATAGCAGGCAATAAATATCTTAATAACGATTTTTTCTGTGTATGACTCATTTTGTTTTCCGAATAATATTTTGTATTGTACTGCAAATATAACGGAAATTATTTTAAATCATTGCACTTTTTCAAGAAAATATTTTATTGATTTTATATTTTCTTGTTTTTGCAGAATAATATTCTGATTTAAGCCTAAGTTTCAAAATTTGTCAAAGTATGTGTAAATAGTAAAAAATGAAGAATAGGTTTGATTTTCAGGAGTTTTTACTTAAAAAATGAAAACTCTCAAATCTGGAGGTTTTATTTTTGAGAGTTTTTAAGAGAAAAATATATTTTTTATGATTTTAAGGGTGTAAAATCAGTTTTTTACGATTACTTAATATAAAAAATAATCTTTTGTGATTTTATAGAAACCCTAAAACAGCTTTTCTTACTTTATCGCCTTCACAACCTGTAGCAATATGTCCACAATCGCCTGTTAGTTCTAAATAGTTTGTATTCAAAGCCTTGGCAAACTCCATGGCCGTGTGCGGATTTACCATTTCATCTTGTGTCGCAACTATTACTAGCATCTTCGCTTTAATATGATTAGGCATATCAGCCAGAGACTTACCAGAGGTTTGATAAATGTCTTGTGAGAGCATGGCTTTTATTTGGCAAATCCAGTTCTCAGGATTCGCATTTTTTACATTATCATCACCTGACTTTTTCATTTTAGTATAAGCATTCTCAGCTTTTTCTGTGCGAACATAAAAATCAGGAGTAGCCAAATTCAGACTGTGCACGGTTGCTACCTGCCTCATGGCATTTTTGCGGGCAACCGGATTTTTACCAGCCTGCTCAATGATATTCCATTCTGTTTTCCAAAGCAATATATCGTAGTATGATTGTTTAGGCGTGCCTACAATCGGAATGGCTTTTTCCATAAAATCAGGGTAGGCCGTCAGCCATTCAAAGGTCTGCATGCCGCCCATCGAAATACCCATAACAGCATATAAATGATTAATCTGGAATTTCTTGGTCACCAAAGCATATTCTGAATTCACCATGTCTCTGATAGTAATATCAGGGAAGTTGGGTGTGTTAGAGGGCGAAGAAGAAATGCCATTACCCAAAGCATCTACTAAAATCAGATAGAATCTGGTGGTATCAACCATAGTCCCGGCGTTGCCTATCAGGTTTTCGCTTTTGCCGCCAAACCAAGTCGGGAATAAGATAGCATTGCTTTTTTCGGCATTTAATTGCCCAAAAGTGCGATAACCCAATTTGCAATTTTGAATATTTTTACCTCCTTGTGTTTTGAATTGACCAATGGATGCAAACTTCAAGGTATTCTGGGCAAAGATTTGTGTAGTACAAAAACAAAAGAGCAACAGAAATTTTTTCATTTTAAGGAAATAGGTATAATATTAGGGGAATAATTGAATCTTATGCGAATGAAGCAAATATTACAACTTTTTACAAGACTAAGGAGGAATTTTAACCTGCCAAAACTATTATTGATAATAGCAATTTTGCCAACTATTTGCTCCTTTTCGCTTATTGAAAATTTTTCGAAGCGCCCGCTGTGGGGATTTTTCGCGCATAAGCGGATTAATCGTTTAGCAGTTTTTACTCTACCACCCGAAATGTTTGGTTTTTATAAGAAGAACATCGACTATATTACTGACAATGCCATTAATGCTGACCAAAGACGCTACGCAGTGAAAGAGGAAGCACCTCGTCATTTTATTGATTTAGACAATTATTCTGACTCTACAAAAAAACAGTTGGTTAAATATACGTGGAAAGAAGCCGTTGATAAATTAGGTGAGGATTCCCTCTATGCGCATGGCATTGTGCCCTGGCATATAAATTCTATGAAATATCAATTGACAGAAGCATTCATGAAAAGGGATGTTAAAAGAATATTGAGTCTTTCTGCAGATATAGGTCATTATATTGCCGATGCCCATGTTCCATTGCATACGACCAAAAATTACAATGGACAGCTAAGTAATCAAATTGGAATTCATGGCTTTTGGGAAAGTCGTTTACCTGAAACATTTGCCGAAAACTACGATTTTTTTTTAGGGCAAGCTACTTATGAAGAATATCCGCAGAAAAGAGCCTGGCAGACCGTAATGAATGCTAATATGGCCTTAGATTCAGTGCTATTATTTGAAAAGGAGTTAAGTATGCAATTTTCAGAAGATAAGAAATTTAGTTTTGAAGAGGTTAATGGAGTTGCAACTCGAGTCTATTCTAAAGAATTCACAACTAAGTATCATCAGATGCTTAAAAATCAGGTAGAGCGACAAATGAAAGCGTCTGTAAAAATGATTGGAGATTTCTGGTTTACTTGCTGGGTAGACGCAGGACAACCTGACTTATTGCCACTCAAAAAGTATGAGCCCTCTAAAGAAGAAGATGAGAAAGAAAAAGCCGAGAAGAAACAATGGTTGAAAAGAATATTTGAGGTAAGGAAGGAAGGTGATAATTGATTTTTAGATAGAGACGACACATATGTCATCTCTATCTAAAGCGATAATTTTATATCCTAATAAATAATTTCTTATTGTACATCCATTTCAGAATCAGCCAATCAATGACAAGCATTAAAGCACCATGAACCAGATACTGGTAAGGCTCTCCAAAAATAGCTGCATAATTTTGTCCCAGATGTGTTCTTAGTGACCTTGATAAGTAAGAGTTAAATCCGTCAGCAATTACATAAGCCGCAATAGAGTTCATACCAATCACAGTCAGGATAAAGAACCAGTTACGCTTCTGCAAAACATCTACTGTCCAATAGAAAAAAGCTAAGAAAAGAAAACATATTCCCCCACTAAAAAGCACCCAAGTAGGTGTCCAGATTCTTTTTACATTCGGACAAATGCCCAACCAATTCAGAAGCAATCCCAATACAATTCCTGACGCACCTAAAATCACAAATATCTTAATCTTTTCCAGTGGTGTTCTTTCTGATTTTAAGAAATTACCTGCAACTAAGCCTAATAACATAGTACCCAAAGTAGGGATAAAACTTAAGGTAGCATAACCACCACCATTAAACAAGAAAGGCTCTTCTCTAGGAAATAAATTCAAAAACCATCGGTCGAAAGCCCAGGCAAGATTGGTGTTTTTATTCCAATGAGCGGCAAAGCCTGTCAGATTATGTTCCCAGTCTTTAATAGCTCCGGCATTCTCATAATTAAAGTCAGCACCGGGAAGCGGGTAAAGTGCAAAAGCCGCCCAATAACCTACTAAAATAACTACTAAGGCTCCTATCTGAACACGTTTAGAGGCAAAGCCTAGTAGAAACAAGAAAGGATAGCCCAGACCTATTTGTGTAAGCGTATCCTCAAAGGTAAAATTGGTTTGGTCTTTAGATTGAGAACGTAAGAAGATGCCTAATAGAATCAATATCAATGAACGCCAAAGTGCATGGCGGAAAGTCTTCCCGAAATTATTTTCTTTGTTTAAACGACTAGCAATAGAGTAGGGGAGAACGACTCCTACCAGAAAAGAGAAGGAGGGTTGAATCATGTCGTGCAAGGCGCAGCCGACCCATTCGACATGGCTTTGGTGATAAGCTAGAAATTCCCAGAATGAGCTATCGGGTAAGGCTTCAGAAACTTTGTGTAAACGAAAAACCTCGGCCATCATCAATAGCATAACAAAGCCACGATAGACATCAGCCGATGCCAGGCGGGTAGGGGTGTTAGTGGTGGTCATAAAATAGTGGTTGAAATACGGAAAGTAAAAATATAAATTTCTCTAATAAGTCAACCTACTATACTTATTTTATTCTTACATGTACCCCTCTACTCCCAAACCAAATAAAGCAAAGTCATATTTTACCGGATCGGTAGGGTCAAGTTGTTTGAGATTTTGTGTGAGTTCAACGGCCGTTTGCCAGTCTGCTTTTGGACGAGTGATTAAGCCCAACTTACGGCCTACTCTTTCAACATGCACATCGCAAGGGCAAACCAATTGGGCAGGAGAAATTTTATTCCAGATACCAAAATCAACGCCTTTTTCATCTTTTCTCACCATCCAACGCAAAAACATATTAATGCGCTTGCAGGAAGAGTTTTTAGCAGGTGTGGCAATATGTTTTCTGGTACGGGTTGGATAATCTTCTAAGCTGAAAAATGCTTTCTGAAAATTTTCTAAGGCAATTTTTGTATCAGTTGATTCAGGAGTCAAACCCTGAGTAAAGGCTTCTTCTAAAGATTCATGTTTGGCGTAAAAATCCTTGAAGAATTCGATGAAATAGAGGGTATCAGTTGTATTGAAGGTACGGTGTTTGAACGAAAGGAAGCGTTTCAAATCAATATCCTGATGATTTTTAATGAAATCATAGGGTGCGCCATCCATCAATTGCACTAACTCATTACATTTATTGATAATGGTTTTACGTTGTCCCCAGGCTAAGGTGGCAGCGATAAAACCCGTAATTTCTATATCTTGTTTCAGCGTAAATTGATGTGGAATACTGATAGGATCGTTGGGAATAAAACCGGGTTGATTAAACTCTTCAAATTTTTCGTTCAGCAGATTAAATATATAGTCAGACATGGGCAAGCATAAAACTACTCCAATGCCATTGGAGTGTCAGAATAAGCAAAATGATTTACTTCTTAATTAACCTTAAAAGAAATACACAAATTCTCGAAATGGTAGAGAATACAGCTACAATAGCAGTAAATAAAAGACCAAAAACTGTAATAATTGGATACATGATGGCGAAGAATATAGTCCATATTTTATTCTTTGCTGTAGCCGTGACTGGTTTTGGCATATTATCTTTTAACTGATTGGGATGCATAAAGTTATAATTTGTGTACTCATTGATACTTCTATAATGCATAACTCAAAGATGCACGAATTCGTTTATCCTTGGGCTGTAATTTTTCAAAAGCTTTCGGCGAAATCTTAATAATAGCATCGCCAGAACCCGATAATTTACCAATTACTTTTACCCAGACACTTTGCCCATTAGCTTCATTGGCAATTTTAATCAATGTACCAACCGGCGCTGTACGATGTAATGCCAGATATTTATTAGTTGATGAACCAGCATCTATTACCTCTGCAATACCTTGTTCACTATATTTTTTACCCGTAGGGGCATTTGGTACAGGTGTTTGAGGTTTATTTGCCAAAGGTTTTGTTACAACCGTATTTGTTGGTTTGGTTTTCTCTACATCTCCGGCCGGGCCAGATGCCGCAGAGGATGCTTTAGGCTTAGTAACAGCTGTTACAAGATTCACTACGGGTTTTGGCTTGGCTGCTTCTTTTTTCTCATCCTTAGCAACTGTCGATACCAAATTAGTAGGTTTCCCAACTACTAAAACCTGATTCACCTTCAATACATCACTCGTAAGCATATTCCATTCTCTCAATTGCCATACTTTTACTTTATGTTTGGTAGCTATACTAAAGAGTTTATCTCCGGCTACTACTGTATAAGTTTTGAGTTTTGTATTTTTTACATCAGTAGTATTATCAACTACTGCATTTTTCAGGCTGTCTTCTTTTTTAGTTAAAGTTTCTTTAGGCGTTGCCTCTGGTATATCAATTACCTCTATCCCATTTTCGTCAACTACACCTCTTGGTCGAGTCGTATCTGGTGCAGGTTGTGTGACCTCAGCTACTCTTGGTCGAGGAATACTTTTGCTTTTGGTGTTGAGAGGAATGCTGATTACCTGGTCACTAGCCATAATTGCATCTTTCCTGAATTCAGGATTGGCTGCGTAAAAATCTTTTTCAGACGAATTATAGCGTTTCAGAATCGAGTATAATGTCTCGCCTTGTTCTATTTTGTGTAGAACAAACAATTTGCCGTTTTTTCTCTCAATACCAATGGAATCAAGAGGGATTGGAAGTGAATTACTGAATGATTTTGTCAGATAAAGCACGAGAAAAGCCGTAGTAAAAAAGTATCTTAACATGGTAGTCAAGCGATTGGATTTAACGCAAATTTAATGATTCTGCGACAGATTAACGTATATATTTTTTTTTTCGTGTAAATTCGCCCCGAATAAAACATTGAAACCTATGAAAATTCTTGGAATTATACCGTCAAGATATGCCTCAAGTCGATTTCCGGGCAAACCTTTGGTCGATATTAATGGCAAAAGTATGATTCAGCGTGTGTATGAGCAGGCATTGAAAGCTAAGAGTTTGCAAAGAGTTGTGGTAGCAACTGATGATGCAAGAATACTGAATCATGTTTTAGAATTTGGTGGTGATGCCGTGATGACTTCAAGTAGCCATCCGACAGGAACAGACCGTTGTTTTGAGGCACTTGAAAAAGCAGGTGGGGTATCAAAGTATGATTATGCGATTAATATTCAGGGAGACGAACCTTTTATTGACCCTGAGACGATTGACCAGATTTCGGGTCTGTTAGATTTTAAGACCGAGATTGCTACTGCGGTTAAGAAAATCAAGGATTATGAAACCTTGAATGACCCAAATGTAGTAAAAGCAGTATTAACGATTCGTAAGCAATGCTTGTATTTTAGTCGTCAGGTAGTACCTTATGTCCGTGGTTTTGAGCCTGACGAATGGTTAGATCATGCAGATTTCTATAAGCATATTGGTATATATGCGTACCGTAGCGATGTTTTAGAGCAGATTTCACATATTCCAACTTCTCCATTAGAAAATACAGAGAAATTAGAGCAGCTTCGTTGGTTAGGGTATGGATACAAAATTTATGCAATTGTAACCAACTACGAAAGTTTTGGTATTGATACTAAAGAAGATTTAGAGAAAATAAATAAATAAAAAAAAACTTATAGTGTGGTATAATTATATTTAATCCTCACTATAAGTTTTTTTGTTTCAACTATATATTTACTTCAATAGAGCACAAACCCATGAGCCAATGGCACATAAGCCTAAGCCTAATGATTCCCTGCCCAATTCAATATTTATTGTCTTCATACCCATTTGATTCAGCATCACGCCTTCCCATTCCGGTGGAAACTGATTGATAGACCACATCAGGTACAATAAGCCAATTGCAAAATAAAGAACACGTTCTCCTTTACCTTTTAGTTTATGATAACATAAAAAAACAGGAATCAGGTAAGTAGGAATCCAGACATAAGGATCCGGGTCATTATACTGTACAATAGCAGCATAGACGAAAAAGGCCATAAAAAGCCATAGAGTAATTTTTTTTGCCATTGGTAGAAAGGTTTTATCGTTAGGATTGGTAGATCAAAACAACCGAAAAAAACATTTGCTGTCAAGTTAAAAGTTTCATAACTTTCTTAGAACATGTTTAAATTTTGAGAAAGGGCATCGGTTGCTTAAATTGTAAGTGACCAAAC
>NZ_BAAGXU010000015.1:0-162833 GCF_054779675.1 Emticicia fontis | reverse complement strand
AAAGTTCGCTCCCTTGTTTTATTTATTCAACTCATCATACATTTGAATCTACAACCAAATCATTTAAATCGAAATATATGAATTATTAAATCAAATTCATATGCCTTTTTTCTTATTAAATTAAGTTCTAAAGATTCTCCTAAAATACTCCATTAGACAAAATTAATTATGAAAAAACTATTAATCACACTTGCAACTTTGCTCTCACTCTTTGCTTGCAAATCAGACGCTATTGTTCCGGAAAAACTAGTTGGAAAATGGTTTCATACAAATCAGGTTCAATATAGAATTGCTGATGGCTGGGGGCCATGTAATACATTTGTCAATATAACTGCTAATCCTCCTATAGAATTTACAGCCAAAGGAAATTATCTGCGAGATGGGAAACCGGGAGCTGAGTGTTGTACTGCCGGGAATAAATTCACAGTTTTGGATAATATCATTAAATTTTCAGAGGTACAAGATTGTCCACAAATGAGTTGTATACCATGCAGAGAATGGTCAATTCTAAGCTTAGATTCTGATACACTAATCGCTGAATCTTGCGGATTAAGAGTTAAATATGCAAGAATTAAATAGTCTGCTTCATTAGAGTTCAGGTATACAATTATTACATAAAACCTTACAGAAGCTACGTCTTGAATACTCAGTTTTAACAAAAGAAAATGCCCACTAATATAGCGGGCATTTTAACTTATGGAGTACAACAAAACCACAATAAAAGTACGGTTTAACCCGCAATTGTGATTTTGTTACAAATAAACAATATCGTTTATGCTAATTCTTCAACAACACCAGCTTCAACAAGAGACTCGTCATGTTGACTTACATCAAGACCTGCTTTCTCGTCAGAATCAGATACACGCAAAGGAAGAATTAAGTCAGTAACTTTCAAAAGAACAAATGACATCGCAAATGCAAACACTGAAACAACAACTAAGGCGATCATGTGGTTCACAAATAATTTTGATGCACCAAAGAATAAACCTTCGTCAGCAACAGCTGAGTTAACGCCTTTACTTGCAAAGATACCAGTCATAATCATACCTACCATACCACCTACACCATGGCAAGGGAATACATCTAGTGTATCATCCAAAGCTGTTTTGGTTTTTAAGTGTGCAAGGTAATTAGAGATTAAAGAAGCAATTGCACCGATAAAGATTGAATGAGGGATGGTTACAAAACCTGCGGCTGGAGTGATAGCTACCAAACCAACTACTACACCGATACAGAATCCAAGTGCCGAAACTTTCTTACCACGAGCAGCATCAAACAATACCCAAGCCAAACCAGCAGCAGCAGCAGCGGTATTAGTTGTAGCGAAAGCTGAAGCAGCCAAAGTACCTGCGCTCAATGCAGAACCTGCGTTGAAACCAAACCAACCAAACCATAGTAAACCAGTACCTAATAATACGTATGGAATATTTGCTGGAGGAAGAAAACTTCCTTCAACGTGTGCACGACGACGTTTCAGGTAAATAGCTCCTGCTAAGGCAGCCCAACCAGCCGACATATGCACAACAGTACCACCGGCGAAGTCAAGAACACCTAATTTGAATAAGAATCCTTCTGGGTGCCATGTCCAGTGTGCTAGAGGAGCATAGATGAACAAGCTGAACAGGATAATGAACAATACGTAAGATTTGAAATTGATACGTTCAGCTAATGAACCTGTAACCAATGCTGGAGTGATAACGGCAAATTTTAATTGGAAGAAAGCAAAAACTACTAGTGGAATAGTTGGTGCTAAAGACCAAGGTTTGCTTTCTAAAACACCTTTGAACATAAAAAATGTTGAAGGATTACCAACGAAACCACCGATAGAATCTCCGAATGCCAAGCTAAAGCCAACTGTAACCCAAAGAATAGAGATTACACCCATAGCAATAAAGCTTTGCAACATAGTAGAAATAACGTTTTTCGTGTTTACCATACCACCGTAGAAATAAGCTAATCCAGGTGTCATGATCAAAACCAATGCAGTACTTACAAGCATCCAAGCTGTATCCGCGCCATTAATGCCTTCAGTAACAATTGTTGATGGCACAGCTGGCATAAACACTCCCGCGATTGCTATGGCAAGCAAAATAATCAGAGGAAGAGGATTTTTACGTATCATGTGTTTGGGGTTTAAGTGTTGTACAAAAAATTAATGTAAAAGTTTAGTTTAGGTTTATTGACAAAGTGTATTAGAATTTGAAGATTAGTGCTGCACCAAGTGTTGACTGAGAACTCTTAGTGAAATTACCATCGCTATCCTGGAATTGCTCTCCGTTAGCTCCTACTCCTTTAGCATAGCTATCAAGGCGGAATTCAGGTTTGAATAATAGATTTTCAGAGATATTAACGTTAGCTGTCAAAGTAAATGAATTTACTGAAGTACCGCCATCAGGTCTTGAAGGGTTTCTTAAACCGCGGATACCGCTTGTATTATCGAAATACTCATAGCGAGCACCTAAGCCAAATTTATCCGTAAAAGCGACTTGTGCATATAAAGCAGCACCGCCCCAGGTATATGTTGTTACTTTTTTAGAAGTTGGATCTGTTACACCTTGCGAGCCATAAGCAGCGTTTAAGCCTAGCAAGAATTTCTCTGTGATTTGATACGAAGTGGTCAGGTCAAAAATTGAATAATATGATTTTGAATCTACACCTTCATCACTTCCTAACCAGTTTAGATATAAGTTCCATCCTTCAGCAGGTGAAACATAAAACTGAGCCATAACACCTAATTTATCATTATTATCATCTTTCGTGTCAATACCGTTTACCAAACCAGCAGTCAAAGACGCTTTGCTAGAAAGTGCTACTGTTGCTTTTACACCAGTATGATAGAAAGGACCATTACCAAAAAGGTTTGATAATGAGTAGTTATAGTTTACAGGGGCATCAATTACTTCATAACCGATATGGGTACCGAACTGACCAGCTGTGATCGAGAATTTATCTGTTGCTTTCCAGGTAATATAAGCTTGTTTAATGGCTAATGCTGTACTTGTTGCTCCAGTTACCGGGCTAATAATATTGCCGTAGTTACCTAGGTCAGCGTGGTTACCAAATACTAAATCAATTACTGCATCAACTTTGTCTGTTGAGTAAGATAATTTAGTTTGAGCTAGACCTAACTGGAACTGACCTGGTTTTTGGTCGAATATACGTTCGAAGCCTGATACTCCTAAATTTGATCTTGAAGCAGGATTATTTAAGTTACCAAAAAAGTAAGTGTCAACGTAGCCTGAGAATGTAAGGGGGTTCTTTTTTTCTTCTGTGGTTGTTGTACTTTCTTGTGCTTGGGTCACTGCTATTGAAAACAACGATAATACTGTAAAAATCAATTTTTTCATAATAATCTTTGGTTTAAGTGGCGATTGTTTGAAATTAAATTTCATTACAAATGTTCTTCAAAAATATTTTAATTCCAAATTTTATATTCAAAAAAAATAATAATTTCTTAAAAAAAATATTTTTCAACTATTTGTATGTATTAAAAAATATAATTTATTGAAAAAATACAATAAATAATTAAAACAAATAATCTATTGTATTTTTATCATTATACAGTATAATATTCCGAAGTACAATTATTTCTTAAATATGTACAATTGTAAGATTGACAAAAAAAGTGCCTGCTCGAAAAAACCGAGCAGGCACCAATACATAAAGCTAAATGAGTGTCTATGTGAAAAATTATACTTCAGCATGAAGCCATGCTTTTTTTGCAGCTAGTGTATCATCGTCTTCAACATTATCAGGGTCGGGTACACAACAGTCAACCGGACAAACAGCTACGCACTGTGGTTCTTCATGAAATCCATGGCACTCTGTACATTTATCTGTTACTATATAATAAAGCTCTTTGGTAATGGGTGACATCCTTTCATTTCCACCGATAATTGTTCCATCCCCTAATTCTACTTCTGTTAATTTTGTTCCTCCTCCCCATGTCCACTCCACTCCACCTTCATAAATCGCCGTGTTTGGGCACTCTGGTTCGCATGCACCACAATCGATACATTCGTCTGTAATCATTATCGCCATAGCGTTTCTATATTTAGTCGTTTTTAAATAATTGACGAATATATGAAAGCGAATAATTATACTTCAATGATTTAATGTTATGCACTATTCCATCTGAGAATAATAAAATAAAAAGGCTATAAAATTAAGGCAAAAAAAATGCCTACCCAATTTCTCAGGCAGGCATCAATATGGAGAGCCAAATGGAATCAGTATCAAAAATTATGCTTCAGCATGAAGCCACGCTTTTTTTGCTGCAAGCGTATCATCATCTTCAACATTATCAGGATCTGGTACACAACAGTCAACCGGGCAAACGGCTGCACATTGTGGTTCTTCATGAAAACCATGACACTCTGTACACTTATCTGTTACTATATAATAAAACTCGTCGGATACAGGCGACATCGGATCTTTACCACCGATAATCGAACCATCTCCCAGTTCAACTTCTGTCAACTTTGTTCCTCCTCCCCACGTCCATTCAACCCCACCTTCATAAATCGCCGTATTCGGGCATTCAGGCTCGCATGCTCCACAGTTGATGCATTCGTCTGTAATCATTATTGCCATACTCTCTCTATATTTTTAGTAGTTTTCAAATAATCAACAAATATACGGCTTCAAAGTTTCAATTTAGTCGTATTTTTGTAGGTTTTTAAATAACAAATCACTTTTTCTAAAAATAATGCAATTAAAAGACCTTATACTTACATTTTCGCAATTAGGGGACTTCATACTTGATGAAAAGAATATTGAACTGATTAAACAATGGTCCTTTACTGCTCGCAACGAAAATGCCTGGTTTACAGAAGATAACGTTAAACTAGCTCTCAATAATACAGCCAGATTTTATCTGAATAAGGAATTGTTAGAAAACTTTGCTTACGCTAATACGATTCAAACAAATATCAATCCCAAAAAAGTAGGGATTGTAATGGCTGGTAATATCCCCGCCGTCGGTTTTCATGATTTACTTTGCGTAGTTTTAAGTGGAAATATTGCACTGATAAAACTAAGTTCAAGTGATTCAGTCTTGATGCGTTTTCTTATTCACAAACTTTTCGAAATTAATCCTGAACTTAAAGAATTAATTCAGGTAGTTGATAAATTGAATGCAGCAGAGGCAATAATAGCAACTGGGAGCGATAATACTGCCAAACATTTTGAATACTACTTTTCAAAAATTCCGCACATTATTCGTAAAAACCGAACATCTGTCGCAATCCTGACAGGCGAAGAATCAAGAACAGATTTAGCCAATCTCGGTAATGACATATTTCAGTATTTCGGATTAGGTTGCAGAAACGTGTCAAAATTATTTATACCAAAGGGTTACACATTTGATAAGTTCTATGAATCTATCGAATATTGGAGCACAATCCGTATCCATCATAAATATAATAATAACTACGATTATAATAAGTCAATACTACTTGTTAATAAAACACTCCATTTTGATAATGGCTTTTTATTATTGAAAGAGGATGATGCACTCGTATCCGCCATATCTGTTTGTCATTTTGAACATTATGAAAGCGAAACTCATTTGCAGGAATTAATTGCCAATCATCAGGAGAAAATTCAATGCATTGTCTCAAAAGACAGAGAATTTGAAAACAGTTTTGATTTCGGAGAAGCACAATCGCCACAATTGAATGACTTTGCGGATGGTGTCAATACAATAGAATTCCTGAAAAATATCTAATCTCTGAATTTCAATTTACTATTTTTAAGACATCTCATAGCCTTTTCAATGCCATTAATGGTTAGAGGAAACATGCGCTCATCAGACCACTCTCTGATTTGTTTAATAGTACTTGTATATTGCCAGTAGCCGTCATTAATCGGGTTTAGCCAGACAATGTTTGGGAATTTATCTTTGAATCTTGCAAGCCAGGTTAAACCCGATTCTTCATTATAATGTTCTACACTTCCTCTGGGTTCTGATAATTCCCATGGAGACATAGAGGCGTCTCCTACAAAAATAACCTTATAGTCTTTATTATACTTATTCAGCACTTCCCAGGTAGAAACCTTATCTTCATAGCGCCGACTATTATCTTTCCATAAGTTTTCATAGACACAATTATGGAAATAATAATACTCCAGATGCTTAAACTGATACTTGGCAGAAGAAAAAAGCGTTGAGCACTCTTCCACATATTCATCCATCGATCCACCCACATCCAATAACAATAAGATTTTAACCCGGTTTTGCTTAGAGGCTTGCATCTGAATATCCAGAAGTCCTGCATTTTCACTTGTCTTATGTATGGTTTCCTCCAAATTCAACTCATCTTCTGCTCCTTCCCGTGTCAATATCCGAAGGCGCCTTAATGCCATTTTAGTATTCCGCGTATTTAGTTCAAGGTCATCATCGTAATTTTTGAATTCTCTTTTATTCCAGACCTTGGTAGCACTTTTACCACCACCTTTCCCTCCTATTCTGATGCCTGCCGGGTTATACCCTGAATTACCGAAAGGAGAAGTACCACCTACACCAATCCATTTATTTCCGCCTTCGTGCTTTTCCTGTTGTTCTTCTAATATTTGTTTAAATCTATTCAGCAATTCTTCTAAGCCTCCCATAGCTTTGACAGCTTCTTTTTCTTCTTCCGACAATTCTCTGAGCAAATGGCTTTTTAACCAGTCTTCATCAATATTAGCCAGTATTTTCTCTACTGGGATGCTTTCAGAATCACCGAAAAACTGTCCAAAAAGCCTGTCGAACAAATCAAGGTTTTGCTCATGCTTGACAAAAATAGCCCGACTTAAAAAATAAAAATCTTCTGCATTGTAAGCAATAACTTCCATATCAAGGGCTTCTAATAATGTCAGATGCTCTCTTATTGAAACCGGAAGTTTATTACTTTTCAGATGATAGAAGAAATCTAAGAGCAATTTAGTAGATGTTTTAGTGCTATTATTTTACCCCTTTCTCTCTTAAAGCTTTATATAAATCATAGTCTGATTCATTTTTAAGCAAAGCTCCTAAGAATGGTGGTATTTCGTTAATCTTACTCAAATCAGTTAGATTGTCGGCTGATACTTTACCGACTAACAATAGTTTCAACCAATCTATCAATTCGCTTGTTGAAGGTCTCTTTTTCAGGTTCTTGATTTCTCTGATGCCAAAGAAAGTTTTTAGCGCATTAGCTAGTAAAGTCTCTTCTAAACCCTGATAATGTACATCAACAATTTGCTGCATCGTTTCTTTATCCGGGAATCGGATAAAGTGAAAAAAGCAACGGCGCAGAAAAGCATCCGGCAGTTCTTTTTCATTATTAGAAGTAATAATAATAATCGGCCGATACTTGGCTTTTATCGTTCGTTTTAATTCATAACAATAAAACTCCATCCGGTCAAGTTCCTGTAATAAATCGTTCGGAAACTCTATGTCTGCTTTATCAATTTCATCAATCAATAATACACTTTGCTCATCAGAATCAAATGCCTCCCATATTTTTCCTTTCTTTACATAGTTTTCTACATGATTTACTCTATCATCCCCAAGTTGGGAATCTCGCAAACGAGAAACAGCATCATACTCATACAAACCTTGCTGAGCAGTCGTAGTAGATTTAATATGCCAGGTAAAGAGTTGCTTACCCAAGGCTTTGGCAACCTCGAAAGCTAAAAGAGTTTTGCCGGTTCCCGGCTCTCCTTTTATCAATAGCGGTCTTTGAAGCGCAATAGAGGCATTCACTGCCGTTTGCAGTTCACGGGTCGCTACATAATTTGATGTACCTGAAAAACTATTATTTTTATCGAAATTGCCTGCCATAATTTATTTAGCTATCACACTTATTCTTCTTCGCTTGTAAAACTATATAAGGTCGGATCAAGCTTTAAAGTACCTGCATTAAATTCATTGACGAATTTGGTAATCACCTCATCATCAATCTCTTCAACATTCAAAGCAATATCCAAACCGATACCATACTCAAAATCTTCGTCAATTTCTACAAATTCAGCTACCTGAATTACTTCTTCTTCTTCTAACTCTTCGATGATTTCTTCCAGCATCAATTCCATATCCTCATTCGCCTTATAGTTTGGTTTACGCTTATCAACCTCAACATAGCTTGGGAAAGATTTTTTCATTCTGGCCTCAGCCTCTTCAAAAACCAGACTACTGTGATTTAAACGTAATGTTCCCATTACGGCGTCATAGATTACTTCTTCGCCATCATGCTTACCTACAAATTGAAAATGGGCAAACTCTCCTGAATCGTTCATGCCATCTTCATCCTCAACTATTACATAGTTTTGGCCTTCCTGTTGGCATTCAGCTTTTAACTCAGCTATTTCTTGTGGATCAAATCCTTCGTTTTTCATATTTAAAATTGGAAATAAATAAATTGTGAATTGTTATAGACACCATAGCACAAAATCATAAATAATATCAGATAATATGCACCCCATCTTTGCCAACGTGGTTTAACATCAATCCATGTCGACAAATTTTTACCTCTTTGCAACCATTGAACAGTTTCCATGATAACCATTGAAATGATAATTAAATATAATTCATTTTTGCCAATCATGTATATCACATGGTCTAAAGAGTGTGAACTATGTCTGAAAATATTTTTAGCAATATAAATCGCTTCTGTATTGGTATTAGCCCTAAAGAATATCCAGGCAAATGCGACTAATACAAAAGTAATAGACCCATGAATGAGTTTCTGAGGAACAGTAGCCTGATTCAGAGAGCCTTTAACCCCTGTAATTTTCTTTTGGAATTTATCAGTCATTTGACCAACAATCAGGTAAAACCCATGTAAAGCCCCCCAGATAACATAATGCCAGTTGGCACCATGCCACAATCCACTAGCCATAAAAACAAAGAAACGATTAAAATATTGACGAGGTTTAGAAACACGATTTCCACCTAATGGAATATATAAATAATCTCTGAACCAGGTTGATAATGAAATATGCCAGCGACGCCAGAATTCACTTACCGATTTTGACATATAAGGTCTGTCAAAGTTCTTCATTAGGTCAAAACCCATTACTCGCGCCGAACCCAGTGCAATGTCTGAATAGCCCGAAAAATCACAGTAAATCTGGATAGTAAAGAATAATGTTGCAATAATGAGAGGTAAACCCTGATACTCAGTTGGATTGTTATAAACCAGATTCACAAACTTTGAGAGCCTATCGGCAATCACCACTTTTTTGAACATTCCCCAAAGCATCAAACGTAGTCCACTCACCACTCTTTCATAATCAAAATCATGTTTTTCATAAAACTGATGAATTACATTTTGTGGGCGTTCAATTGGTCCTGCGACTAACTGAGGGTAGAACATTACATATAAGGCATAAATGCCAAAATGTCGCTCCGCTTTTTGATTTCCCCGATACACTTCAATCGTATAACTCATCGCCTGAAAAGTATGAAAAGACAAACCTATCGGTAAAATAATATTCCAATAAGGAAGGAGCTTTTCAGGATTGATTTTGAACAGAACAGTATTAAAATTCTCAATGAAAAAGTTATAATATTTAAATACAGCCAATACACCAATATTCGCAACCAAACTCATGATCAATGCCCATTTTCTTCGTTTTCCCTGTGATTGCTCAATCCAGATTCCTGCGAAATAATCAATGATAATCGTAAAGAAAAGAATCAGGATATAATACGGAATAAAAAAGCTGTAAAAGATGCAACTCGCAACTAATAAATGAAACCATCGGTATTTATGCGGAATAGCAAAATAAAGAAGTGTGACAATTGGAAAAAATATGAGAAACTCTAGCGAATTAAAAAGCATCTTAAGGGCGTTCAAAGTTCAAGACTCAAAGTTCTTGCTTTAATATTAGATTATAAAATAAATTTCACGTTTTGATAATCAATTGGTCTTACTCAATAGCTGTAGCCTTACTTTCTCAATCACTAAACTGATTATTATAAAACACTCATAAAAAGGTTCCCACCATAAGCGCATCTTTTTGGTAACCTTTTCCTATTCCAATTGAATAAAAACTTTAATGCCTGTATAGTTAATTACTCTTTTAAATATACACCTTGCTACCTTTACATCGACAAATTTGCGACTTAGAATTATGTTTTAAAAGAGTTTTGAGAGTTTTTTGATAAAATCAAACTGTTCTCCATAAAAAGTGTAGAAAACAAAAAAGGTCTGATGCTCACCAGACCTTTCATTGAGAATCAAAACAATTTCCTGTCTAAATCAAAGTTTTCAAGATAATCAGATATGCGTTTCACAAACTGCCCACCTAACGAGCCATCAACTACCCGATGGTCGTAAGAATGAGAAATAATCATTTTCTGTCTGATTCCAATGGTATCCCCGGATGGTGTTTCTATCACTGAAACTTTTTTCTGAATCACTCCAAAAGCAAGAATAGATACCTGAGGCTGCATAATAATCGGAGTTCCAGCAATATTACCAAACGAACCAATATTTGAAACAGTCAAAGTCCCATCCGACAAATCATCTGCTTTTAGTTTATTGGCTCTTGCACGGCTTGCCAAATCATTTACTTTTTTCGTAAGTCCAATCAGACTATAAGAATCTGCTTCATGCACTACCGGTACTATTAGATTTCCTGATTGTAAGGCTACAGCCATTCCGATATTAATTTTTCCTTTGCGAATGATTTTATCACCATCCACCTGAATATTGATTAAAGGAAAGTCTTTGATTGCCTTTACAACTGCTTCAATTAATAAAGGAGTGAAAGTGATATTTTCGCCAGTTTCATCCTGAAATTTTCGTTTGATTTTATCTCTCCAAAAAGAAATATTTGTCATGTCTGTCTCAACAAAAGACGTCACGTGCGCTGAAATTCGTTTTGATTCAACCATACGTTCCGCAATCATTTTTCGCATTCTGTCCATTTCGATAATCTGGTCAGTAGCATTCGGAATATAAGTGGTTGCCGGGGTTGGTGCAGCAATTGAAGGAGCACTAACAACCTGTGTTCCGTTTTCTTTTTTCAGTTTTACATAAGCCAGAATATCATCTTTTGTCACACGGTTTTCTGCGCCTGAGCCTTTAATGCTTTCCAACTCTTCACCTGATATATTTTCTTCTTTCGCAATATTCTGTACCAGAGGAGAATAAAAACGTCCGGATAAAGAATTAGCCTTTGGCTCCGCATTTTCAACCAGAATCGAAGTCAGATTTGAATGTTTTTCAAGTTCAACTACTACACTTTCTATTTCTTTTTCTTCTGCAACTGTAGTTTCAGTAGACGGCTTATCTTTAGTAACGGGTACACTCTCAACATCTGTTTCAATAATACAAATAGGTTTACCAATAGTGGCTACTTCACCTTTTTGTACCAGTATTTCTTTCAGAACACCATCGTATGCTGAGCCTATTTCTGTATCTATTTTATCAGTAGCTACCTCCAGAATCATTTCATCTGATTCTATTTTGTCTCCTACATTTTTCAGCCAACTCAAGACAGTACATTCAAATATACTCTCACCCATTTTTGGCATTATCATTTCTACAAGCGCCATAGTCTATTTTTTAGATTTTGTTGATGTCAAATTAAGATTCGTAATCACCATTCAGCATTTTTCTTAAAAGATTCATGGCAACCACACTGCCATAATTGATATTGGTCTCTCTCTGGTTAGACATTTGAATTTTCCGGGCTATTGTTCTCCCTTCCATGGCACAAGCAATCCAAAGCGTCCCCACAGGTTTTTCGGGAGTTCCTCCGTCAGGGCCTGCTACGCCGCTGGTTGCAATGGCGTAATCGGTTTTCATCAATTTTCTTGCTCCTTCTGCCATTTGTGTAACAGTTTCTTCGCTTACAGCCCCGTGTTCCGCAATAGTTTCCGGTTTTACTCCTAAGACATTGATTTTAACGGAGTTATCATAGCTAACTACACTACCCATAAAATAAGCTGAGCTTCCGGGTACTTTGGTAAATAAATGTGAGATGAACCCACCTGTACAACTTTCTGCTGCCGAAACAGTTTTGCCTTTGCTATTCAACAATTTTCCTAAAGCTACCTCCAGATCATCATTATCGTATCCGAAAACAAATGATTGAATCATAGGTAATACTTTATCAACTTCATTATGTACTTCTTGTTTTAGAATCTCTTCATTTTCTCCTACTCCAGTCAATCTTAGGCGTACTTGTCCAAAACTCGGTAAATAAGCTAATTTGATATGAGATGGTAAACTGTCTTCCCATTTTTCTATTTTCTCTGCCAAAAAGGATTCGCCTACACCTATCGTACGAATCATTTTATGATATATTATCGGTGTTTCGAAGTATTTCTTCAATCTTGGAATCACCTCATTAGACATCAGATATTTCATTTCATGAGGGACACCTGGCATTGAAACGAAGATTTTGCCTCTATCTGAATCGGTCGTTTTCTCAAACCACATCCCCGGTGCTGTACCTGTTTTATTGGCCAGATAAGTACATTTGCTCGGAACCATTGCCTGTTGACGATTGAGTTCAGTCATTGGGCGGCCTCTTTTTGTAAAGAATTCGGTAATAAAGGCAAGAGCGTCTTCATTGATGATTAATTCATCATCAAAATATTTACAAAGGGTTTTCTTGGTAATATCATCTTTTGTTGGCCCTAAACCTCCTGTCAATAATATAATATCAGCCCGTGACTCTGCTTCTTGGAGTATATGTAAAATTTTATCCTCCTGATCTCCAACCGACGACTTTCGCACTGTCTTGATACCTATCTTATCCAGTTCGGTACTCATCCATTGTGTATTTGTGTCGGTTATTTGTCCGTACAAAATTTCATCGCCAATTGTTACTACTTCCGCTAAAATCGGTCTCATATATATGACATTGGGTTTTGTTATCTCTCAAGTGTGAATTAAACCATCAACTGTTTAAATTGTCTCAATCAAAATGAAATATATTTGCAAAAATAAACGCTTTGTTGCATCAATCATTCTGATTCAGGAATCTAAATCAACAATTTCTTAATTTGCACAAAAATACAATTTTCGGTGTTCATTCGTTAGTAAGACAATTATTAATTCTAAAAAAACAATTTTAAAAGCGTCAAAAATGAAAAGATTAGTTATTGTTTCGTTGATTATTAGTGTTTTAGGCATACAGAGTTGTGCGGGGCAGAAAATAAATCTGGGAAAAGTTTTAGACAATATTTCTAAATCGACCCAAAGTGGTGGTTTGAGCACAGATGAAGTTATTTCTGGCTTAAAACAAGCACTTCAGGTTGGAATTAATAAGGGAGCAGATAGTGCATCTCAGGTAAATGGCTATTATTTAAACCCAATCATTAAGATCCCTTTTCCTCCGGAAGTAGAAAGAGTTGAGTCAGCTTTAAGAAAAGTAGGTTTAGGTGGAGAAGTCGATAAATTTGTGATGGCGTTAAACAGAGGGGCAGAAGAAGCAGCTAAAGAAGCGAAACCAATTTTCATCAATGCCATTTTAAGCATGAATTTCTCTGATGCTTGGGCCATTCTGAGAGGAGAAAAAAATTCGGCTACCATGTTTTTGAAACGTACGACTTCAGACCAATTGATTGCTAAATTCTCGCCAGTAGTAGAAAAAGCCTTGGCAAAGACTCAGGCAACCCGCTACTATACCGACTTAGCAACTACCTATAACAAATTACCATTTGTCCAAAAGGTAAATCCAGATTTGAAAGGATACGCAACCCAAAAAGCGATTGATGGATTGTTTATACTTGTAGAAAATGAAGAAGCCAAAATCAGAGAAAATCCTTGGGCAAGAACCACCGATTTGTTGAAGAAAGTATTTGGTTCTATTTAATAGACTTTGCAATTTATCAAAAAGGACACGCCATAAACGTGTCCTTCTTTATTGCCTGATATCGTAAAGTTTTCTATTTACTAAACATCACCGCACTATCATTTAGCATGAATTTCTTATTTTTTAATAGCTTTATCATCTCAGAACCTGCCAATAAAACCGGACCATATCCATGAGCCGCATAAACATTAACCGGACGATAATAGTAAAACGCAGGGTCAAATCCCATCCCTGTACCCACACAAACACCTTCAACCTGCCCTTTTTCTGTCACCTTAGTGGCAACAGCATTCCAACCTAATAGAGCCATAGGTCCGTAAGTTGTTGCATCCAGCCAACCGCGGTTAATAGCTTTGGCGATACTATGGGTATAAATAGCTGTTGCAGAAGTTTCTAAATAAGAATCATGTCGATCAAGCAATTGATGCCAGAAGCCTGTGCCTGATTGTTGAGCTGCTAAGCCTTTAGCATGCGCTTTCAGTTGATTGAGCACATCTGCCCTGCCGGGATAATTTTCTGGTAATACTTCCAATAACTCAACCATTGTCAGAATTGCCCATCCATTAGCCCTTGCCCAATGAAATTCAGGATGGGTTTCCATTTCCTGTACCCAGCCATGCATAAAAATGCCTAAATCTTTGTTGAACATCCGTTTTGAAAACTGTAAAACTTGTTTCACCGCATCATCATAATATTTTTTATCCCCAGTCAGGCTTCCCATTTGCGCAATAGCAGGAACCCCCATAAACATATCATCCAGCCATAAAGTATTTGGCAAAGGTCTATTTCGGGCTAATGTTCCATCTTTTAATCTGAATTCCTTAGTGAAAATATAATTGATATAATTATCAATCATAGGTCTGAGATTAGTGGTTTTCATCAAACCACTCTTGGTTGTCCTGATCATGGCAGCGCACATGGCACCGCAATCATCCAGTGCATGGGGAGCAATGATTTGTCGAAGAGAAGTCTGGGGATTTGTTTTATAAACCTCTCTGAAATAAGGCACTACATCAGCCAGAAACTTAAATCGTTTAGTAGTATAATTCGTAAAGGAGGTATCTCCGGTTACTTCACCAGCCAGAAGCATAGCCTCATAAGTTACCCCCCATTCATAGCTTGTTAAACTAAAATCACCCTTCAATACAACCGAATTGGTATTAATTTTTGAATAATCTGTAATTTCGGCCTCAGTATTTTTATCTATTACCTTAATAGGCGTTGCTTTGTCTAAATAATCCTTTACCCTATGCATTACAGCAATAATATCCTCAGGCTTAGTAGTACCATATAAAGTAGGATAATCAGGCTTGGCGGTATGTAGCGCATCAGAATGTAAGGTAGCGGCAGGCGCTTGAACCTGGGCATAACCCTGCCATGTGATTGCCAAACCAATAGCAATCAGTTTCAAAAGTTTTGACATATAAATAATAGTTTAATGAACGAAATAGCTTCCCATTCCGATAAAAGCCGAAGAAAGTACAATTATCAATAAACCCAAATATAAAACGCGCATAGTTGAGCTACTCACCCCTTTCCATTCTTTATAAAATAGTCCCCATAAAGTACCAACCAATATAATGAAAGCCATGTGAAGCGTCCATGATGCAAAATCTAAAGATTTACCCAATTTAGACTGTCCCATTCCATAGAAAAAGAATTGGAAGTACCAAGTTACTCCTGCTAACAAAGCCCACAAATAATTGGTTTTCAATGGAGTTTCGCTATTTGTATAATCGCTAAAAGATTTATTTCTAAAGTTCAGAATCATACACCATACAAAATTAGTAGCGAATCCCCCAATTAATAATACCGGTAATATAGCATTATTTTTAAATAAAGGATCTGTTCCATTAGCTTCGGCCTGAGCAGCTATCGGTGCCCCAACAGCTAAACCAAAAGCAAAACAGGCACTCATGATACCACAAAAAGTACCTACCAATAATCCTTTCTTTAAATTAAATTCTTTAACAGTCTCTTGCTTGCTGGTAGTATCTAACTCTTTTTCTTTCATCATTCCAGCTTTACCACAAACAAAGATGCCCACTACACAGAGCAATACACCAGCCAAAGTGATTTGTCCTGAACTTGTAGCTACCAGTTCACCAAAATGTCCTTCATAAATCGGCGGAATTAATGTACCAAATGCTGCACAAAATCCTAACGCAACCGCCACACCTAATGAAACACCTAAATATCGCATCGTAAGGCCATAAGTAAGGCCGCCAAAGCCCCACAAAACACCGAATAAAACAGTTAAACCAATAGTTTTAGTATCAGCTGACTGGATACTGGGAATTAAATCCTTAACAGTAAGAAAACCAAAAAGCAAGGGAGCAATAATCCACGAAGCCACGCCTCCAATAATCCAACCACTTTCCCACGACCATTTTTTAATATTTTTATAAGGGATGTAAAAACTACCGGAAGCAAAGCCCCCGATAAAATGGAAAATAATACCAAGAATTGCGTTCATAGAGGTTAATATTTTAGGGTAAGTAAAAGACTTCTTTTAAAGGTATTGAGACAGGAGAATTATCAGGATTAGTATCCATAATATCAGCCATATAAGCCCACCAGCGTTTAACAGTTTCTGTTACCGGCAAAGTATCCAGAAGTTCAGGGTTTTCAATTTTCAGTGAAGCAAATAAAATATTGGTTTCCTCATCCAGAAAAATCGCATAGTCTTCTACACCAATGCCTTTTAACATTTCTTTCATTTCTGGCCAGAGTTCATCATGTCGGCGTTTGTACTCCTCTGTTTGTCCGGCATGCAATTTCATTTTCAGGGCAACTCTCTGCATCATAAGTATTTATTTAAAAAAACTTTTTTAATCCTTCCCATTGCACTTTCCAGCGTCCATCTTTTGGAAAACCCGGATTTGTAGTCTTACAATCATCATATCCTGCACACATCAAGGCAACTGCTGTCAATAAACCACCATTTCCGGGCATATATAATCTTAAGCGCTGATCCTGAAAATTATGACCATTGTTCAAATAAGTATTTGTTCTGATATTCATCAGAAGCCCATCCAAAGCATGTTGAGGCATTTCAAGTCGAGTGGCAGCCATAGCAACCATCGGGAAATCCCAGCCCCACGTATCCTCCCAATGCCATACCTTCCATACTTTTTCAAAAGTATTTTTCATGATTTTTTTATCAAGTATGGCAGTTTCAGGAAGCATACCATAAGTAGCTAATACAGATGGATGATCAGTCAATAATTCAGGATTGGTATAAGAATCAGGCGCACTCTCAGTTGCCAGATAAACCTCATCCTTTATCGGAAGCGGAGTTAATTGATCAATTACATCCTGCCATGATTTATCAGGTTTTAAGCCTAATCTTTTTCTCCACTCCTGCGCTGCGTTCAAAGCCCAGTACCAATAATTAAGCTCGTAAGTCGGGTTATAAGTATCTTCCGGTTTAAATCTCTCCTGAGCAGGTATCAAACCTTTACCTAATATGTATTTGCCTTTCTGCTTATCAAAATAAGCATATGAAGCCATAAAGTTGGCAGTCTCAAAAATCAGTTCTTTATATTTTTCAAGGGTTTGTTTTGTTGGTTTTTCTCTATAACACAATTCAGCAAAAGTAATAATATGTGGTTGTTGCCAAATAAGATAAGCGCCAACAGATGAACCAGTTTCACCGCCTTTATTATCAGTCATTTTTTGCCATCTGGCACCTCTGAAACCTTGTCTTTGTGCTATTTTCTTTGCAGTTGGTAAGGCAATCCTGTACCAGTCAAGGCTTTTTTCTAATAAATCTATTCGTCCCCATAAAGCAAAGTGCACGCTATGCCACCAATGCATTTCCAGATGAGGTTTACCAAACCAGCTATTATAGGTTAATCCGGTTTCCTGTGGTGGAGTATTGGTAGTTCCTTGAACTTTTGTGAGATATTGAGATAAGACAATCCGTCTCTCTAATTCATTAGCTCGTTTATCAGTACTCCCTGCGAAATCAATTGCCCCACCAGAATTCCAGAATTTATTCCAGCCTTGTTGACTATTGGTTTCTACAGTTGAAAAATTCAATTGAGTGCTTGAAGAGTTTTTTTCAGCAAAATCGCAGGTAAATGACCATTTCTCAGTTTGCACTGCTGGTTGAATAATAAAATAATGTGCTTGTTTAATCTGAGATTTAAGATTCAAATCAGAATTAAGACTGATGCTATAATTCAGATTATCAATTTTATGTTGAACAAGCACTCGTTTTTCCCCTAGCTTGGTAATGATTGAATTATGCTTATCCGAATTAGCCCAGTTATTGCCATTATCCAGGAATTTATCCGTAGGATAAGGGATTCTGATTCGTACCATCAACTGACCTGATTTTACTAAAGGAGAATTGATTGAAATGCCAATTGCATCTTTCTGCTGATGACAAACTGTTTTTATATCGACTGATTGTCCGTCAAAAACAAAATGGCTGGATATTTCACCTGTCCAAAGATCAAGCGATTGCTCGACTTCATTTATCTCCTTAATATTGGCTTTTGTACCGTCTTTCTTATATAATTCCAGGCCAATATTTCCGAGGTGTATTCTATGAGGATTCTGGCGTAGGAAATTAGCCGCTTCTCTTTTTCTTTCTGGCTCTGATACTTGTGGCGTATAAATAACTTTCCGACCATGGCTATCTATCTCTTTAAATCCCTCTTCAATACTATAATTCTCTTTATTTGGGAAACTATGCCAACCCCAATCTGATTGCGAGCCTAAGGGAATTCCATTGGCGTAATAGTCGGGAAAAGTCTGCAATCCGGTAGCATCTACTGTAAAGGCAAAACTGCCATTTCCGACTGTAAGAGAAGATAAGGTATCTAATGATTTTACTATTACTTTATGCCTGCCAACCAATGCTTCGCGATTAATCTTCTGGGCAAAGACAAACAATGGAGAAATAAGAAATAAACAAATTTTAAATATTCGTGAAAGGTTAATCATCAGGTAATCAGGGTAAATCCTTGTTCCAAATATACAGATTATATCGAATTATCCTCTCATGCACACACACGTTAATTAAATTTTTTCATAGAAAAGTTACATTCTAATTGAATCATTCGTAAAATTCAGAATCTCTTAATCAGAATTTTACCTAGATTTTGAACTTTCTGATTGAAAAAATAATTTTACAACTATGATTAAAGTATTGATACAATAATCAGCTTATTCCTTAGCATAATAAAGCCACGGCCGTTTCACTTATCTAAAATTTTGAATGAAGAAATCAGAAATCAATTTTACTGTCGAATTAGACGAAACCAGAATTCCGGAGAAAATTTTTTGGGATGCTACTGAAAATCCTAATGAGGGAATCAACGAAAGCAAAGCCATTTCAATCAGTGTTTGGGACCATTATCACAAAGGTTTACTAGGAATTAATCTTTGGACAAAAGATATGCCTTCTGACGAAATGAAACATTTTGCCATAGATATTGTAGGAAATGTAGCTCAATTGTTGGCTGATTCCACAGGAGATAAGAAGATGATTGAGATTTTAGAGAGTACCTGCAGAAGTCTGAAAAGACATTTGGAAGAAGAATTGAAAAACAATCCTCAATAATCGGGATTGGAAATAAATTAAAAAGAATGGGCTTTCTAGCGATTTGTTAAGAAAGCCCATTCTTTTTTAATGACTATGAACAGCTTTTTTTGCCGCTTTTTTCGGCTTAATAATCTTTGTCCAGGTCAGAAATTTGATAATTGGATAAGTTGGGTCTATTTCATACCATTTCTTACCGAAATTAGTTGACATTGGATGCATGTGGTGATTATTCTGAAACAATTCGCCTAACATCAAAAAGTCAAAAAATAGAGAATTTTTAGATTCATCTTTATTATCAAAATTCTGGTATCCGTATTTGTGTCCACTCCAGTTTACAATAGCACCATGAATTGGTCCCATTAGGAAGTGAATTGGCAATAAGAAGAAGAATCCCCAGTGAATATTCAAATAGAAAAAGCCTAATATATAAAACAATACATAGCTTGCTCCCCAACTGATTCTTGAAATCCATGTATCACCGATTTTATCAATGATTTTCCACTCAGGTAAATCCTTTTCAAATCTCTCTTCAATTTTATACTTATAATTCAATAAGGCATTATAAATCTCTTTTGTTTTCCACATCATTGTAAAGACATTTTCTGTATGGTGTGGTGAATGTGGGTCCTTTTCAGTATCGCTATAAGCATGGTGCATGCGATGCAAAATGGCATATGAGCGTGGATTAAGATAAGATGAGCCTTGTGAAACGTAAGTAAGAAAATAAAAGAATTTTTCCCAGAACTTATTCATTGTGAACATTTTATGCGCAGAATATCTGTGCAAAAAGAATGTTTGGCTAAACAATGATAAGTACCAGTGTCCAATAAAAAAGGATAATGCGGCAACCATTTTTCGAATGTTTAGTAATTAGATTAAAATACAAATATAGATTCTAAACGCCATAATTCTTAAAAATGTTACGATGTTGCAAAAGAAACGAGAAAGTTCTTTAAAATATCCTAAACTATTTCTAAGAATTATCCTATTTGTATTATATCTAATAACTGGTAAAAGCGTATTGTATCAGATTGGCTCCCATTTGTAATGCTTTCTGGCGCAATTCTTCTGGGTCATGGTAAACACTTTGGTCTTCCCAGCCATTCCCTAAGTCACATTCATAGCTAAAATAACAAATTAATCTACCTTGCCAGATTAAGCCAAAGCCTTGCGGTGGTAGATTGTCGTGCTCGTGCACTTTAGGCAAGCCATTCGGAAATTTATATTTCTGTTGATATATTGGATGATTATAGGGTAGTTCAATAAATTCTAATTCAGGAAATACCTTTTTCATTTCCCGACGGATGAATTTATTCAATCCATAGTTATCATCAATATGCAAGAATCCTCCTGAAACCAGATATTTCCGAAGATTCTGAACCTCGGCATCTGTAAAAACCACATTTCCATGCCCTGTCATATGAATGAACGGATATTGAAAAATATCTCCACTCCCAACTTCTACAATGTCTTCCTCGGGATATAAATTCATCTTAAGATTCTGATTACAGAACTTAATCAAGTTTGGCAAAGACGTTTTATTAGCATACCAGTCTCCACCACCACCATAACGAAGTTTAGCAATTTTTAGAGTTGGTTGTTGGGCCAATGCCTTGATGATTAGTGTAAAGCATAACACTAGTCCAAGTAGTGAAATTTTAATAATCTTTTTCATCGAATCAATCATAGCGGTTAATTTTATTTTATCCGGGTAGGTTATTGCTTAGCGCACAAGCCACCATGCCTGCGGTTTCTGTTCTTAATCTGGAATTCCCCAATGTAACCCATTCAAATTTTTCTTGCCTTGCCAGCAGAATTTCGTCAGCCGAAAAATCACCTTCCGGGCCAATCATGATGCAATACGATGATTGGGGTTTCAACAAACTTACTAAAGGTTTCGAATCATCCGTCAGATGAGCCAGAAACTTTTGTTCCTGCTCAACAGTTTTCAAAAATTTGTCAAAAGGTATCAATTCATTAATCTTAGGCAAATATGCCTTTAAAGACTGTTTCATGGCAGAAATAGCTATTTTTTCAAGCCGCTCTACTTTTTGATGCTTTCGCTCTGAATGTTTTGTTTGTATTAACGAAATTTCATCAATCCCTATTTCAACACATTTCTCAATAAACCACTCAAGCCTATCTGCATTCTTAGTTGGGGCAATCGCAATATGCAAATAACTTTCTCTTTTCTGAAAGTTTTGTTGCTCCGAAATGACATTAAATTCACACTTTTTATCATTTGCCTTAGTAATCTCACAGGTATACAATCCCCCTACACCGTCTACTATATGTATAATATCCTTAGTGTTTTTTCTTAAGACCTTTACACAATGACGGGAGTCTTCAATATCAAGAAAGTGATTCTGAGAAATATTTGGCTGAAAGAAAAGAAGCATGAACTTATATGACAGAATGATGATAAGACCTTTAATCGTTTTTGCAACCACCAATCTGTGCTGAAAAAACACTTCCTTGCTGAGCATCAAAACCGGGATTAAGATCTATAAATTTATTTGCTTCCAAAGTTAGTTGTTTTGTGCTATTTAACGAAATGAATGCAGAAATTGAGCTATTTGCCCCAATATAAGCCAACTGGGTTATCGTTTTTAAGATTACATTATCCAGACAATTTAATAAAATATCTTTTACCGCAGATTTTTCAGCGTTAGTCGTTTCAGCCGTAACCTGATAATAATAACGGTTATTCAGCTCTACTTGTGTATCATAGTAATTATCACCGTTAATTGTCCCAATCTCCGACAGGTTATTTGCATTATTGACACTACGCCAGATATGATACTTGGTTTGCGCATTTCCGTTCCAGGTTAGCTTAACCATAATCTCCTCATGTGGACTAACTGTTAAATCCAAAGATGTCGGGGTAACCGAAGAATCAGGATTATTGGTAATTGGTGGATTTACCGGAGGCTCAGGGTTAGTCGGTGGATCCGGTGTCACTATTGGGGGTTCCGGATTGGTTGGTGGGTCTGGAGTTGTAGGTATTTCTGGCGCCTGCCCTCCAATCTGAACATTATCAAAACTAAAAGCCCGCATACCCCAACTATTTTTAATATGAACACCATTATAAAACGGATAAGTATTATCAGCAAACCAATCCGGTAGATACGAAACAGTTTTGGGATTGCTGATATTGGCAAGATTCAAATAAATCTTATTGCCAATGCCTTCGCCAGACTGAACTACACCATTTCTACCATCTACATAAATATAGTCATTCATACTTCTCAGGGTAGAATTTGCTGTAGAATCTTTTGGGTAAATCATCTGCATACCTGCATCAAATTCTAAAACTAATCGATTGCCCTCCCAGTAAATCCTTTGAATATCCGGAGAATAAACTTCATTTGATTCATAGTTCCCATAAACCTCTCTGCCTATAACTCTTGATAATTCCATGGCAGTCTGCTGATAACCATCAAAGCTATAATGTAGTCCATCGTATCCTCTGGTTCCAACTGTACTAAGCGTACTAATTTTAGGATATAAATACTTGCTTCGTCTCTGAAAATCTCTTAAAAAACCGGCTTTATTATTGGCCTGAGTCAAGATGTTTGCCTGAAGATTATAAATTTTGCGAAGATTCGGAAAGTCATTATTCAGGTAATTATACAAAATTGTAAACTGCTCAGGATATGCTTCTGAATCTCCAAAATAATAGCCATCGCTCTCTCCATGCCTGAATACTAAATATTTAATCTGATCCTTTAATCCACTGGCATTAGCCTGAATAATCATTTTTCCATAATTATTATTAGGATCAGCCGGATTCTGTGCGTTTCTATCATTTAACGCTTTAATTGCTGCCCCACCCACTGCCGCTACAACTACACCAACCGGATAATTGTATTTCTGACTAAGCATTCTTTGCAATTCCAAAGCTATTAAACCCGTTCCTGGCCATTGTGAGGATTCAAATGGCACCAACCATTCGCCTGTACTACTATTAAAATCGTACATCACATAATACCTTAAAAAGGGGTCTCTGGCAGGTTGATATTCATTGATACCACCGTAACCCAGAGCATTTGATTGTCCGTATACTAAAAACACATCTCCGGCAGCTACTCTTGAAGCAGATTTTACCTCTTTCCCGTCAAGATATAGCTTGACAGAGTAGTTATACTTGCCTGCACGGATTTTTGGCGAGAATTCAAAAGGAGAAACACCTGAAATATTGAGGGTGTTTTCATAGGAAATATTTTCGTCTTGAAATATTCTTAAAGTAATGGTAGAATGATTTCTTTCAGTAACCAGCCCTTTTACATTAACAGTTGCCTCATTCAGTTCATCTCGTTGAAGAACCTGATTCGAAAGTGGAAATTTCTGATACGATATCTGTGAATAAGTCATTTGCCAACAGCATACTATTGGCAACACAAGTTTTAGAAAACTCTTCTTCTGGTAAAAATGGCCTGGTTTAAACACAAATAAATGATTTCTGATATATGTATTTGATTATTAATTCAGAAAAAAACGTGCCAAATTTTCAGATGGCAAAATCAGCAATTTAAAAGCTTAACTATCCGGGCGATATAATGGTTTGTTTATTCTATAACTATTTTCCCTGAGTTTATTAATTTACCACTTTTCATCCTATAGATATAAACACCCTTGTGTAAATTTCTGGTAGAGATTTTTTGCTGTTCATAAAAATGTGTTTGTTCAACTAGTCTGCCTTTTGCATCAAATAGTCGAAAATCAGTCATTAATTTGCTGGTTGTCGTAATAATGAAGTGATCCGTTGCCGGATTGGGAAATACCTTAATAGAATGGTTATTAGTTGGTTCATTGACTAGGATAACCTTTTTCACTTCAATATCTGCAACACCCTCAGTTTTACCGTTACCACATATATTCCTTACATTAATTACCGAATAAGCGAATGTTTCAAGGGGTCTTACAACTAAATCTAAATCATTTTTGGCTGATTTATGCGTTGTTGAGTCAGAAAGCATAAAATCGAACGGAGGTGATCCTGTAAATTTAAGGCTAAGACTTCCATCAGAGCCTTCATTAATTTGTGGTGTTTTTGTGGTAATAGTAACCGACGGTTTTATTTGAATAGCAAAACTATTAGTCGTTAATTCATTGGTTTTATTATCCGCAATAAGTCTAATTTTATAATAGTTCCCTGTTTTCACATCCTCTGAAAAAGTTACCAGAATAGGAGAAGTATTTCCTTCTCCTATTATTTTACTCGACGTAAAAGATCCATTTTCATCCGATAACTGCACTTTAAATATAGTATCTGATAAATCTTCATAGGTCGTATATAAAACCTCCGCCTGGTTGCCTATACATTTAGTAGTTGTATCTACATAAAGTGTTAATGGCCCTAGATGCGGCGAAACTTCAATAGGATTATTTTTAATACTAACATTATCAAAACTAAAGGCCCGCATACCTAGTGAATTCGTAAAGTGCGTGCCCTCATAAAAAGAAAGTGGGGAGGGCGAACCGTAAGAAGATGGTAAATATGATACAGTAGAGCCTTTGGCAGTAGTATTGAGGTAAATCTTATTATTAACACTATAGCCTGAATTGACCAAACCACTTTTTCCATCTATATAAATAAAATCCTTCATTCGCCAGAGGTGCTTATTAATAGTAGTATCTTTTGGATATACCATTTTCATGTTTTCATCAAATTCTAAGACCAACTGGTTATTTTCCCAATAAGCCTTTTTCAAATCAGGTGAATATATCTCTGCAGACTCTTTGCCTCCATAAACTTCCTTGTCCAGGATTCTTGAAAGTTCAAAAGTTGTTTGCTGATAGCCTGCAGTGTTATAATGAAGTCCATCATAGCCCTTAGTGCCAACTGTGCTGATATTTGTTATGATTGAAGATACATTTTCAGAATTCCGTTGAAATTCTCTCAGAAAACCTGCTTTAGTATTATGTGTATTCAGAATATTAATCTGAAAATTATAGATTTTTTTTATGTGAGGAATATCTGTTTTCAGATAATTAAGCAGTTTTGTAAACTGATGCGGATAAGTTTCAGATAAACCATAAAATGTTGCATCACTTTCACCATGTCTGAAAATCAAATATTTTACCTGATCTTTTATACCACTCGCATTTACCTGAGTCAAAAGTTTTCCATAATCTGTATGAACATCCGTTGGGTTTGCAGGATTTCTGCTACTTAGCGTTGCAATATCTGCTCCCCCTACAGCACCCACTACAACTCCAATTGGATATTTATGCTTCTGATAAAGCATTCGCTCCAATTCTAATGGAAAAAGCCCTGTACCAGGCCATTGTGAGGTCTCAAATGGCACCAGCCATTCGCTATCCTTATTATTAAAATTATACATAACAAAGTAGCGGAGAAAGACGCTCCTCAAAGGCTGGTATTCATTAATGCCACTATACCCCAGAGCATTTGATTGCCCATAAAACAGGTAAATATCTCCCCCTACTACCCTATCTGCTTTTTTTATTTCGTTATCGTTGTAATAAAGCTTGATGAAATAATTGAATTCGCCTGCCTTGATTTTGGGATAAAAACTAATTTGTGTCT
Source organism: Emticicia fontis (assembly GCF_054779675.1). Lineage (NCBI taxonomy): Bacteria > Pseudomonadati > Bacteroidota > Cytophagia > Cytophagales > Leadbetterellaceae > Emticicia > Emticicia fontis. The sequence goes on along the minus strand of NZ_BAAGXU010000015.1, from coordinate 136,923 downwards.
GACCGTTTAGAATGATTTCATTTTCAGAATACAGTTTTTCTTCCTGCCATATTTTTAACGTGAGTTTACCTCTTGTAGCTGCATTGACTGTTCCGATAACATGGATAATAGCGTCATCCTTTTCATCTCTTTGCAGAATCTGATTATTGGTAGGGAATTTCTGAAATTCAACCTGAGAAAAGCAATGAAATGAGCACAGGAGAGACAAAATAAGCACGAGCATAGTTTGTCTACCAAAGTAGATTTTAAAAGTTTTCATAGAGTTATGTAGTTGTTAAATCAAATATACCTTTTTCTAAGCAAAACGCATCGTTCTTTTTTAGAATAACGGTATTTTATTAAAGATAATACTCTACGAAATGAGAATTGTTTAAATATTACCAATTTGAGAAGAATCTGGTTAGTTTCAATCTATCTTATATTTTCCTTTAGCATTAACTCGCACCAATGGCAATTGCTTACTTTTGTCAAAGACATCATAAATAGGCTTTAGATTCGTCCAGAATGATAATAATTCTTTATTATCAGCATATTCCGACTTGAGTTTTGAGAAGGATTTTGTATTCAGGTGAGAGGGAAAGATATATACCTGAATCATACCACCAGCATTTTTGGCTTTCGCTGCTAATAAATATAATTCTTCAATATTATCATCACCTAGAGGAATACAGCCAATTGAGACACAATCACCATGAATGTAAATATCATTGCCAGGATTGCTCTTATCGGCAAAAATCAGATCAGATTTATTGGGATAATTAATTTTGAACGAAAGATGATAGGCACTTTGAGGATTGAAATTAATTACATGATACACTCCTTCTGGAATTTGCAAATCACCAGAACGCCTTTTAGGTCCTAGTTTACCAGAGAAAGTACAGAAATCGTATGTTTTAATTAAAGTAAAAGTAGTCGCATTTTTATTCTTTGCCCATACTTCCAATTTTTGTTCTTTTTTCAAACCGCGCAGAAACAAATCGAACTTTGAAGTGTGAATACCATTTGATTTTAATAGTTTCTCAACCTCTTTTCCTTTGGTTTCATAGGCTTTCGAAACTCTGGGGAATTCTAATTGTTTCTTAAAAAAATCTGGTTCTGAAGTAAAGGATAAAATACTCAGCATAAGTAGCAGCAAGAATTTCATATAGTGTTTATTACATGGTTACACCCAATTTTACTCCCCACCTTTGGTATTTTCCATTTTCATAGCTCATCACAGCTTCTATACGAAGCGCTTTCAATATTCCATCTATCCCATAACCAATCTCTACATAATTCTTTAAGGTAGGCGAGTTCAGATAATTCACAAAAATATCTTCCTTTAAACCCCATATACGTGCAATTGGGACTTGCGTAAGCAGTAATTTCTTAAATTCATTAATAACGTGCCCTTGCAAATAGCGTCCCTTAGTGCTGAATCTATATGGATTAAGATAGGTAATGCCTTCCTCTCCTTCAACGGGTACCCTAGTATCAAGTAAACGATAACGCGCAAAAAGGCCCGTTTGCAAGGCATTCAGATAATTATTATTGATGTGTTTCAAATCCATCAGATAAATCTTTCTGCTATTCAGAAAATCACCTGCCTCAATCATATAATCCAGTTTACCTAATTGGCCTAGATTAATATTTTGTTTCACATTCAGGCTTATATAATCAAAATCTGTATCAAGCATTCCTTTTTTATAAGTAAGGGTAATTGCAGGAGCTTTACCCATCAGATACCTTTTCACACCATTTTTGACAATAATTTTAGATGATGGAGTCCATCTAATTTGCCCTTGCCAGATAAATGCCGTATTTCTTTCAAAAGCGCCATTACCTAATTCAATACTTGGTGGGTTATTGACAGAGAACCCATTTTTTGCATAATCCTTGACTCTATAAATTTTATTAAGGTTTTCCAAGGGAGATCGTTCTGATATTTCAATATTTGTAGATAACGACAATCGGGCATCTTTTTCAAAAGTATAAACCAGATTGAAGTATTTCTTATCATATATTTTCATAAAATTCTGTTCATTGAAAAGCGTAGTCACCGAATTCATCCATTCAAAAATATAACTATTTGGGTCAAATTGAGTAATGTATTTCCCTAAACCTATCGACAATTTTGAGGCAGCTTTTTCAAAGTCAAACCCTAATCTACCCCTTACGCCTTTTTCCTCAAAAGCATAACGTATATTACCATATACATTGTATCTGAATTTAGCTCTTGGACTAAAAAGTGCATAATTTTTATAACCTAAACCCAAGTCTGTCACAAAACCCTCAACCGAATTATAATTCAACCCAACAAATGGCATATAAGGAGGTTCGAAATGCAGATAATTACCATTTTTAAGTTTGAAGTCATAATTCATGATAAAATATTGCCACGATTTTCGAATAGAGTCTCTCTTTAGGCTATCTCTCTTCAAAACATGGGCTACCTTTATACTATCTCCATATTTATAACTTTTCTTTTCTTCTGAGGTCAACGGAATATTTCTGACCGTACTCCAGAATGTGGTATCTCTTGTTCTGGCTTGCGGGTCAATTTCAATTACTTCACTACTAAGAATACCTAAATCTCGATTTTCTTCTTTGGCACTTGCCCTCTCCTCTTTCTCAAAATCTTTCATTATTTTCTTCATATTCTTAAGCGAAAACTCTTTCTGATCTTTCAGTAACTCTTCTGTTTTTGAGTTTTTTAATGCTTTCTTTGAAAGTGGATTCTGGAATTTACCCTCTTTGGTTTCATCAACTAACTTGATTTCTTCTACAAAAGCCGGGTTGGTTTTAACAGTAGAATAATTAGCATTCACTTGCGCTTTTATCAGGAAATCAAAACCAAATAGTTTTCCCGAAAAATCCAGCCGCTGATTAATAGGTAGCCAGACTTTTTCTATCGGGCCATAATACTGGCTCAGTTTTAGGTTTAATCCATTGTCAATCGTTTCTACATCTACGCTATGAATATTCCAATAATTATCAATGATATGAATAGTGCCTTGCCATACGCCATCACCATATGATTTTGGAATGATTTTAATTTTATTGACGATTAAGCCTCTGTCTTCGAAAAACCCTTCATATTCGAATCGATAATATTTGAATGCCAAAGGAGAAAGCGGAGAAACACGATTAGTGCCGGGGTCGTAGAAATCGAAAAGATAAAAGCCATCCGACATAGAGAGTCCTTCAAAAGTACTCTTCTGCCCGAAAACCTTTGTATATTTTGAATTAGGCTGAGCAAAACTAATTTCCATGACCGATTCGGACAGAAATGGTACCCCTTCTTTGATATTCTGTTTATTAAGGTCTTTTCTTAAAACCAGAGGAATTTTATTGAGTAGAATTGAATTTTTGACGTAAGCCTTCGCCTGATAACTAATCACCTGTTTCTGATGAATTTTACTTTTAGCTATGGCTTTCCGCATAATGGTATAGGCGGGGTCTTCTTCCTTTGAACTTATCTTAACTTCTTTTAGCGAAACCGTTTGCTCTTCTAATTTGATATTTAGCTCAATAAAATCCTGACCGACAGAAATATGTCTGGTTAAAGTTTTATAGCCTAAAAACTGAAAGTTCACATCATAAGTACCCGGTTTCAGATTCATCAGATATTCGCCTTCTGCATTTGCCATTGTACCGGAGTTTTGTCCCTTAACAATGATAGAGGTAAAAGGCAATCGTTCGCCTTTTGTATTCGTAATTACCCCTTTTATACCACCTGCATATAATTCAGTATAGCAAAAGAAGAAAAAATAAATAAATGATAGTCTGAGCATAAAAGATTTAAAAGTGAATTAACGCACGAAGAGGTTTTATTTTCCGACCAGCCATTTCAAGAAAACAGGCATTGCTTCGCTCCATGTTTTCAGATTATGTTCTCCGTCCTTTACCTCATAATACTCTATATCAACGGCTTTTTTATATCCAAGGTTTTCTAATTCTGCAATTAAATCAAGCGTGTCTTCTATTGAATCTATAATTCCATTATTATTACGGTCATCTTTTTCATCATTTGTACCACATTCAAACCAGAATTTCTGCCCATTATTGTACTTGCCTTCTTTTATAATATTATGCATTATTCTGTCCTTATCATCATCATAACCTTCTTCATAAGCTTTTTTTCTCCACCAGAACGACCCACTAAATACTCCTGCTTTCAAAAATTTTTCCGGATTGTTCCAAACAATATCAATAGCAGAAAGCCCACCTAATGAAAAACCGCAAAAGAAATTATCTTGTTTGTGCGTCGAAGTATGATAAGTCTGATGAATACTTGGCAGCAATTCATTTATTATAAAATTATTATATTTTCCAGCCAGATTACCCCTATTTTTATAATCTGCCATCGCAGCAGTGCCATATTCTTTAATTCTATCCTCATTGGTACGAATGGCCACTAAAACAAAAGGTTCAATCTCATTGTTTTGATAAAGGTCCTGAAGAATTTGCTCCATATTGAGTGCTTCTAAATCCTGACCATCATTCATAAAAAGCACTTTGTTCTGGTTGTGTTTAACGTAGTAATGAGGAGGTAATATTATATCATAAAAAACCTCCCGATTGAGGTATTCTGAACGAATTTTAAGGTTTTTCTGAACGGAAATCTGATGCACTTGTGAATAGGTTTTAATTGGTAAAAAGACTGATAAAAAAGCCATTAGTCCGAATGTGAGAACAAAATTTTTGAGAATCATTTGTTTCCTTGATTAAAATCGACTAATATTTCAGTTAAATGTTTTATTCTGACAAAAATACAAATTCAACAATCGAAAACACCAAACCAGCACAAAACAATATTTTATTTTTTCAGATAAAATATTTACAAAATTTTATATTTATACGAACGCTTAAAATAAGGATTTATCAGAATTTTATTTTGCAAAACATTTTCTCGTTAGAGAATTAACTCCGATTTTTGCATTAAATTATTTCATCAAACAAAAAAACTGCTCTGAAACAACGGGCTTTTTAAGCATTCTAAGCTGTATGGACGAAAAACATATTAAATTCTTTTCTCATTTTTTAGGTCGAGATATCGACATATTAATTAGCGGACATTGGGGCTATCCTATTCTTATGTTTCCGACTTCCATGGGCAATTATCTGCAAAACCGTGATTTCGGATTGAATAACTCTGTTGCCAATTTAGTGAATGAGGGTAAGGTAAAACTATATAATGTTGACAGTATAGATTTTCAGAGTTTCTATGCACAAGGCTTATCACCGAATGTCAAAATTTTCAATTATAACCTCTATACAAGATTTCTACGCGAGGAACTAGTTCCATCTATTCAAAGAGAATGCAGTGTACACAGAATTGCGGTAGCAGGTTGTAGTTTTGGGGGTTATCATTGCACAAATTTTGCGCTGAAATATCCAGATGTGGTTGATTATTGTTTCAGTCTAAGTGGAGCTTTTGAAATTAAAAGTTTCATGAAAGGTTATTTTGATGACAATGTCTATTTCAACAACCCGATTGATTATATGCAGAATCAGGATGGATGGAAGTATAACCATATGAAGATTGTTTTAGGTACTTCTGATTGGGATATTTGTAAGGCAGATAATATCAATATGTCGCGCATTTTAGCCAGCAGAGATATTCCGCATTCGTATGATGAGAAAAAATGGGCTTCGCACGACTGGCCTTTGTGGCGTATGATGTTCCCTGAGTACGTTGGCAAGATGATAGCCGGACAATTGTAAAATTGACTTATCAATAACTGAAAAGTCAGATAATAAATTGATTCATTACATTTTAAAAAAAAATAACGTAATTATCTAATTAAGACTTGTTTATGAAAAAAATAGGAATTCTTTTTGGCATGGAAGATACTTTTCCGTGGGCATTTATTGATGAAGTAAATAAAACCGCTCCTGCCGGAATCATTGCTGAACCTGTATCTATTGCTAAAGTAGAACAAGGTGTGCCGACAGATTATGCTGTAATTATAGATAGAATTTCGCAGGATGTGCCTTTTTATAGAGCATACTTAAAAAATGCGGCACTTTGTGGTACAGCAGTTATTAACAATCCATTTTGGTGGAGTGCTGATGAAAAGTTTTTCAATAACTGCCTAGCGGTGCAATTAGGGGTTCCAGTACCTAAAACAGTACTTTTGCCTTCCAAAGAAAGACCAACAGATACAACTGAGAAATCATTCAGAAACCTGAAATTCCCGATGGATTGGGAATATATGTTTGGTCAAATCGGTTTCCCTGCCTATATGAAACCTCACGCAGGCGGAGGCTGGAAAAGCGTATACAAAGTTTATGATGCAAATGATCTATGGCAAAAACATGAGGAGACTGGACAATTAGTGATGCTATTGCAGGAAGAAATCATATTTACAGATTATTACCGTTGTTATTGCTTAAATGGCAAATATGTACATATCATGCCATACGAACCACGTAATCCGCATCATTTACGTTATGCAACGCAACCTAAAACACAAGGTGAAGAGCATAAAAAATTGATGGCAACGATTACCGATTATGTTTTGAAATTAAATAATGCTTTAGGCTACGATTTCAACACAGTTGAGTTTGCTGTTCGTGATGGTATCCCTTATGCCATTGACTTCTGTAATCCTGCGCCTGATGCTGATGTTAATTCAGTAGGTCAACAAAATTTTGAATGGATTGTAGAGAATGCAGCGAAAATGGCAATTGAAAGAGCCATTGAGCAGAAACCTGGTCAAAATAACTGTACATGGGGCACATTTGTAGGCTCTGCCGTTGGAAATAGTGTACCTCCTGCTCCCGCTGCTCCAGCAACAGAGACAAAACCGGCTCCTGCTAAAAAAGTAGCAACAGAAAAAAAAGCAGAAGCAACGCCAAAGGCAGCACCAGCTAAGAAAGCTACCGCAGCAAAAGAAGAAGCGCCTAAAAAAGCAGCTAAGAAAAAATAAGCGATTGACTCGGTTGGCAATAGCCCTATCTATTGCCAACCCTACTAAACTGTTCCACTGTTAACCCCCTGAACTAAGAAAATTATGTCACAATTTACATTAGGTATTGAGGAAGAATTTCAGACAATTGACCCAAAAACACGTGAACTTCGTTCACATATGTCTAAATTAGTTGAGGGAGGTCAGGTAATTTTGCAGGAAAGAATTAAACAGGAAATGCACCAGGCAGTAGTTGAAATGATTTCGAGCGTATGCGAAAACATTCAACAAGCCAGAGAAGAAGTAACCTATTTGCGAAAAATGTTGTTCGATCTGGCTGCCAAACAAAACCTTCATATTGCTGCAGCAGGAACTCACCCGTTTTCAGATTGGCAAAACCAATTAATAACACCAAACGAAAGATATGAGAAATTGATTGACGATATGCGTGACGTAGCTCGTGGAAATCTAATTTTTGGTCTACATGTACACGTAGGTATTCCAAATCGGGAAGAGGGTATGCAGATATTGAATACAGCACGGTATTTTTTGCCGCATATCTATGCGCTTTCAACCAATTCTCCCTTCTGGTGTGGGCGCAATACTGGTTTTAAATCTTATCGTTCTAAGGTATTCGATAAATTCCCAAGAACGGGTATCCCGGATTATTTTTCAAGTGTAGCCGAATATGATAACTACGTCAATCTATTGATTAAAACCAATTGTATAGATAACGGCAAAAAAATCTGGTGGGATATTCGTTTGCACCCGTTCTATCCAACACTTGAATTCAGAATCTGTGATATTCCGATGCGTGTTGATGAGACCATCTGCTTAGCTGCGCTAATGCAGGCAATCATTGCCAAAATTCATAAACTCCATAAACAGAATCTAAGCTTCCGCACTTATCATAGAATGCTTATCAGTGAAAACAAATGGCGTGCAGCTAGATACGGTATTCAGGGAAACCTGATTGACTTTGGTAAAGAAGCAGAAGTTCCTTATTCGCATCTGGCAGAAGAGTTAATGGAATTTGTAGACGATGTACTGGATGAACTGGGAAGCCGCAAGGAGGTAGAATACATCCATGAAATCTTAAAAATGGGAAGTGGAGCAGACAGACAATTGAGAGTATTTGAAGAAACCAATGATTTAAAATCTGTAGTTGACTATATAGTTTCAGAAACTAGAGTAGGCCTTTAAATATTGAATGAAATAACTCATTAAAAATGTTATCTCGTTTTAGGTTGAATCAATCCTGTAAGTATAATGCTTACAGGATTTGTTTCTTTAATGATAATCCGAATAAATAAATCAGTAATTTTTTATTAAATTTGTGTTAATTTCTTACTAATATGAGCCTTGTTGATAAAAAAACAAGCCTGTTTTGATTATGAATATTGCAATTTTAGACATGTACGAAGGCAGGCCTAATGAAGGTATGCGTTGTATAAAGATGATTTGCGACCAGTTTTTGTCGGAGGAAGGCGTTGGTGGTCGCTATGATATTTTTGACGTACGTCAGAAAAATGAAATCCCTGATATAAATGCATATCAGATATTTATCTCTACTGGTGGCCCTGGAAATCCATTGCCGGAAGGTCATCTCTGGGAAGCAAAATTTAATAATTTTATCGATGATATTTTTGAGTATAACCAGCAAAATGAAATTAAGAAATATCTTTTTCTGATTTGCCATTCATTCCAGATTGCAAGCAACCATTTAGGATTTGGCAAAGTTTGTAAAAGAAGATCTACTTCGTTTGGGGTTATGCCGATTCATAGAACTGAAGATGGAGAAAATGAACCTTTATTTGATAAACTACCCGAACTTTTCTATGCAGTTGATTCAAGAGATTATCAATTAGTTCAACCCAATTGGGAGAAAATACATGAATTTGGTGCAAAAGTGTTATGTCTGGAGAAAGTTCGTCCCTATGTACCTTTAGAGCGTGCAGTGATGGCCATTCGTTTCTCTAATGAAGTTTTTGGTACACAGTTTCATCCGGAAGCAGATTCAGAAGGGATGATGCACTATTTCAAGCAACCTGAAAAAATGCTGGCCGTTATCAAGGAATATGGTTCAGAAAAATATGAAGAAATGATTGATCGTTTAGATGATCCTGATAAAATTATGCTCACTGAATCAGTCATTATTCCTACTTTCCTTCGAAATGCCGCCGAAAATATATTAGAAATGGCGTAAATTATTTGATAGAGAGGTTGGAAAGGAATGACCAACCTCTTTGTTTTATATCATTCATCAATTTGTTTGTGTTTTCTTGGCACAATCTTTAAATTCACCGCCACAATAATCCCAATAATTTATGATTCCTGAAATCCGTCATCAATTCAATGAAAGTTTTTCAATAGAAAAATATCAGGCACTTCTAGCCGAAATTGAAAAAGATTTCCCGTCACAATTAGATTTTCGCGTTGCAGAAACACCTGTGTTTGTTCCTCAATTGCTCAAAATCAAAATATTACAGGCCTGTAACGATATTATTGATACACTCACCAAAGAAGATTTTAAGGCTAAAACAGATAGAGCTATTCCAGCCAATCAAAATGTGCCGAATGAAGATAATCATCCTAATTTTTTAGCGATTGATTTTGCAGTCTGCAAAGATGAAAAGGGAGAATTAAGCCCACAATTGATTGAGTTGCAAGGCTTCCCATCCCTCTTTGGTTATCAATGGTATATCGGACAGAAGTATAAGAAATTCTTTTATCATCCAAAGAATTTCAACCAATACTTTAATCGCCTGAATATGGCAAGCTATGTAGAGTTTATGAAAAAGGTTTTTTCAGGAGGTAAAAAGGCTGAGAATGTAATTCTTCTGGAGATTTATCCTGAAAAACAAAAGACCCGTTTGGATTTTGAAATAACCAAGCAATTATGGGGAATTGAACCTGTTTGTTTAACTAAAATCAAAAAAGAAGGCAGAAATTTATACTACGAAAAAGACGGCAGAAAAATTGAAATCAAACGTATTTATAACCGTTTGATTTTCGATGATTTATTGCAGAACTTTCCGGATTTAGAAACAGAGTTTAAGTTGACTGATGATGTAGATGTAAAATGGGTGACACATCCAAACTGGTTTTTCAGAATCAGCAAGTTTACTTTGCCCCTACTCAAAAGTCCGTTTGTACCTAAGAGTGAATATTTATCTGATTTAAAAGAATACCCTGCTGATTTAGAAAATTATGTATTGAAACCTCTGTTTTCATTTGCCGGAAGTGGGGTAAAACTCAATTTTACGAAAGAAGATTTAAATGCTATTGAAGACAAAGAAAACTTCCTGATTCAACGTAAAGTTAAATACGAGCCAATCATTGAAGACCCGGAAGGTAACCTCATAAAAACAGAAATTAGAATGCTATTTGCCTGGGAAGATTCAGCACCACGCCCTACCCTAGTCACTAATCTGGCCAGATTAAGCCGGGGAGAAATGATTGGTGTAAACTTCAACAAGAACTTTGATTGGGTTGGTGGCAGTTGTGTGTTTTTTGAGGATTGATTAGACTAGATGATTATCAGTCTTTATTAGTAAAGACATCTTTTATCCTCATTAAACTAATTTAACAGATGAGACTAAAAAGACCAAAAATTATCGGAACCCTCAAAATACAACTAATGGTGGCCGAAAATTTGCGGTAATCAATGACATCAAAAATGCACCTAACAAAATCATAATTCCTTGTAGCTCAGAAGAACATGGATACGAAATTATTGAAAAGTTAAAACAAGCAAAACCAGGAGAAATATTACATCTTTAAAATTACTGATACTCTGTATCTCGTAAGAAATCATTCCTTGCAACATAAGTACCTAATTCAATAAATAAATTCTATGCCGATAAATAAGAAAAGTACTTATCGGCATTTTTATAATATTTTCCTAAGCACTTATTTTTTTCGATTTTATTCATTAGTTTGGATTTCTATTCAATCACGAATTCCTATTACAATATGAAATCAAATCGACTCTATTTAACTTTATTATTAATTTTTATTGGTTTTAGCCTTTCAGCACAAACCTTTTCAGTCAGTGAAAACAAGCGCTTTCTACTTAAAGATGGCAAACCATTTTTCTGGTTAGGAGATACAGCATGGGAACTATTCCACAGACTTGATAGGGATGATGCGGATTATTATCTCAAAAAACGCGCGTCACAAAATTATACTGTTATACAAGCTGTAGCTCTAGCTGAATTTGATGGCTTGGGAGTGCCTAATACTTACGGAGACTTACCTTTAGTTAATAACGATCCTACCAAGCCTAACGAGGCTTATTTCAAGCACGTAGATTATATCATTGATAAAGCCGCGGAATATAATTTAACAATTGGCTTTTTACCAACCTGGGGAGACAAACTCAATAAGTCAAGCTGGGGAAAAGGTCCTGAAGTATTTAATGTAGACAATGCCAGAATATACGGCAAATGGTTGGCCACTCGATATAAAAACAAAAAGAATATTATCTGGATATTAGGCGGAGACAGACAACCTAGAGCCAATACAAATGATGTAGAAGTTTGGAGAGCTATGGCAGCCGGAATTGTTGAAGGCGTTGGCGGCAATGATAAAGCATTAATAACCTATCATCCACAACCTAATAAAGAGGGTTCAAGTGAATGGTTTCATACAGATGATTGGTTCGATTTCAATATGTTTCAGAACGGGCATTGTCGAGATACCCCTATATATGATAATATAAAAGGTTCCTACGACAGAGCTTTAGTAAAGCCGGTTATTGATGGAGAACCTCTTTATGAAGATCATCCGGTTTGTTTCAATGCCCATGATTTAGGTACTTCAAATGCCTATGATGTGCGAAAATATGCGTATTTAGACCTTTTTGCTGGAGCATTTGGTCATACCTATGGTTGTCATGACATCTGGCAGATGTATTCTCCAAATAGAGAAGCTGTAAATGGCCCACATATTTATTGGCAACAGGCACTGGACTTACCCGGTGCTAAACAAATGCAACATGCCAGAAGATTAATCGAATCCCATCCTTTTCTTGATAGAGTTCCAGATCAATCGTTGATAGTTGAAAATAATCAGGCGCCAAGCGAGCGCATTCAGGCAACCAGAGGGAAAGATTATGCCTTTATTTATTCTGCAGCAGGAAAACCTTTTACGGTTAATTTAGGTAAAATATCAGGTACTCAGCTCAACGCTTATTGGTTTGATCCTAGAAACGGCAAGGTTCAGGAAATTAATAAAGTTGAAAATAAAGGTACTCAGAAATTTAGTCCACCACGTTCAGGTTATGGACAGGATTGGGTGCTGGTTCTAGATGATGCTTCTAAGAATTTTGCGAAGCCATAATTTATTTCTACTTTTTAGAATTGGGTACTTGTTTTTTTAAAGAAGCTCATTCTAGAAATCTCTATACTCAATATTAGCACCTCCAATAATAATTAACTTCCAGCTCTGGGTAGAAGAACTTAGTTTTAATGAATAAGAAAAGTTTTCGTTATCTATCTCCAATAAGTCTATTGGAATATTAATACTGACAATGGAGGAATTAGAAGACACAGGAGTGTTAAAAGTAAAAATACTTGTAGCCCCATTAAAATTATCTACTGGTGCGCGAATAATCTCCCCGGTTATTGATACTGAATTAGTATTACTGTTACTAAACAAAAACTTAATGCCACTTAGTTTACTTTTATGAGGAAAGAAAAGTGGAGTATAAAGCTCCCTGTTTGTACTTGGCTCTAAAAATATAACATAGTGATCAGCATAATAAGTAAAATCTGATCCATACGCGGTGGATGCTCCATCTGAATTAATATTGTAACTTAATTTGAAAGCCGAAGGATGGATACTAAAGTAACCCGTTACATACCCTGTAACTAAAAACCCATCATTGTTAGCATAAACTGGTCTGGCAATATATGGGTTTCCTGTAGAAAGTCCATTGACTCTGACTGAGTTACTTTCGGTAAAACCTGTTACTTTAAGATTTCCTTTGATATCTTGTATATTATTGACACCTGGATCAATAGTAACTGACTTAGGTTGAGGGATTTGCGCTATACAATTTATACTTATTATACTTAAAAAGAGAAATATGAAAATAATCGGAATGTTTTTCATTTTATGAGTTATTCTTTAATTTCTCAAAATAAGCCAATAATCAAGATGTTGTAAATAGCATAATAGTGTTAGTAAAACTTGCAAGAAAGCCAAAAAAATATCCTGCGTTTGCACAGGATATTTCAAATAATATATAATTCTTAAGAATTAAACCTCAGCTGCAATCAGATTCAAGGCCGAACCTGCTTTGAACCAGCCAATCTGGCTTGTATTATACGTATGGTTCAATTTGATTTCATCTTTTGAACCATCTGCATGATGTGCTACTAAAGTTAATGGCACTCCTTCAGCAAAAGTAGTTAAACCTAAGATATCGAAAGTGTCATTTTCCTGAATTTTATCATAATCAGCTGGGTCAGCAAATGTCAATGCTAACATACCTTGTTTTTTCAGGTTTGTTTCGTGAATACGTGCAAATGAACGTACCACAATTGCACGAACACCTAAGTGACGTGGCTCCATAGCAGCGTGCTCACGAGATGAGCCTTCGCCGTAGTTTTCGTCACCTACCACAATAGTTCCAACTCCTGCGGCTTTATACGCACGTTGTACTGCAGGCACTTCACCATACTCACCTGTCAATTGGTTTTTCACTTTATTGGCAGTACCATTAGCAAAGTTAATAGCACCAATCAATAAGTTGTTAGAGATATTATCAAGGTGACCACGGTATTTCAACCAAGGACCAGCCATTGAAATATGGTCAGTTGTACATTTACCTTTCGCTTTAATTAATAATTTCAAGCCAGATAAATCAGTACCTTCCCATGCTTTGAATGGCTCTAATAATTGCAAACGGTCAGATGTTGGGCTAACAGCTACTTTTACACCACTACCATCTTTTTTAGGTTTCTGGTATCCGGCATCTTTCACGTCAAAACCAAGCGGAGGTAATTCTACACCAAGTGGTGGATCTAATTTTACCTGCTCACCTTTTTCATTTATCAAAGTATCTTTCGCAGGGTTGAAAGTCAAGCTACCTGCAATAGCAAATGCTGTTACGATTTCAGGAGACGCCACAAATGCGTGAGTATTCGGGTTACCATCGGCACGTTTAGCAAAGTTTCTGTTAAACGAGGTAATAATTGAGTTCTTTTCACCTTTTTCTGCACCATGTCTTGCCCACTGACCAATACAAGGCCCACAAGCATTAGCTAATACTACACCACCAATTGAGTTAAAGGTTTCTAAGATACCATCTCTTTCGGCTGTATAACGAACTTGTTCTGAGCCTGGGGTGATAGTAAATTCTGCTTTTGCAACAATGTGTTTATCAGCAGCTTGTTTAGCAATCGAAGCGGCACGTGTCATATCTTCATAAGAAGAGTTTGTACATGAGCCAATCAAACCTACATCCAATTTCTCAGGCCATTTGTTTTTCTTAACGGCTTTAGCGAATTTAGAAAGAGGCCATGCTAAATCTGGAGTGAAAGGACCATTGATACGTGGTTCCAATCTTGAAAGGTTGATTTCAATTACCTGATCGTAGTACGCTTCCGGGTTATCAATACATTCCTGATCAGGGCGAAGTAGGTCTTTAATACCATTGGCTAAAGAAGCAACTCTTGCACGACCCGTTGCTTTCAAATAAGCAGCCATTTTACGGTCATAACCAAACAATGAAGTGGTTGCACCAATTTCGGCACCCATATTGCAGATAGTACCTTTACCGGTTGCTGATAAAGCATCTGCACCTTTACCTATATATTCAACAATATAACCTGTTCCACCCTTTACGGTCAACTGGCCAGCTACTTCAAGAATTACGTCTTTTGCAGAAGCCCATCCTTTTAGTTTTCCGGTTAATTTAACACCGATTAATTTTGGCATTTTTAATTCCCATGCCAGGCCTGACATAACGTCGCAGGCATCAGCGCCGCCAACACCAATCGCCACCATACCCAAACCACCGGCATTTGGCGTGTGAGAGTCAGTACCAATCATCATACCACCAGGGAAAGCATAGTTTTCAATCACTACCTGATGAATAATACCTGCACCTGCTTTCCAGAAGCCGATACCATATTTATTAGAAACCGATGAAAGAAAATCGTAAACCTCTTTATTTTTTTCGTTAGCAACTTTTAAATCGTCAGCTGCACCTACTTTTGCTTGAATCAAGTGGTCGCAGTGTACAGTAGAAGGAACGGCAACTTTTGGACGCCCGGTAGTCATAAATTGCAATAAGGCCATCTGTGCAGTGGCATCTTGCATGGCTACACGGTCTGGAGCAAAATCTACATAATCAACCCCTCTGTTATATGCTTTTGCAGGAGCTCCTTCCCATAAGTGTGAGTAAAGAATTTTTTCTGCCAAGGTTAAAGGTCTTCCCACAATTTTGCGAGCGGCCTCTACTCTTTCAGGCATGCGAGCATATACGCTCTTAATCATATCTAAATCAAAAACTGCCATTTGTTAAAGAAAATTTTAAATGTTAAAAACTCCAATCCGGATTGATAAGATGAAGGATTGCGCCAAAATTACAAAACATCGTCAAATTATAAATAGTAAATTTTTAAATATTGCTAAAAATATGTGCTTAAACATATCTAAAAGCGTTTTTCATTGAAAGGCACCTATAAGAACAACCCAAAAGCCATGCTTTTTTGTTCAAATCTTTTCCGTTTTATAATTTTTTAATAATTTTTCTAAAACTTTTGTGCTCTGTTTTGCATTAATATCTTAATATCGCACAAAAATTAAAATTAAAGGCCAAAGAATGTCTAAGAACTTAGTAATAGTTGAGTCCCCAGCAAAAGCAAAAACCATTGAAGGTTATCTCGGAAAAGATTTTACTGTCAAATCTAGTTTTGGTCATGTAAGAGATTTACCAGAGAAGGAATTAGGAATTGATGTCAGCAAAAACTTTGCACCCAAATATGCTATTTCGTCAGACAAAACAAAGGTAATTAATGAGTTAAAAAAATTGGCGAAAGAATCTGAAACAGTATGGCTGGCAACTGACGACGACCGTGAGGGAGAAGCCATTTCGTGGCATCTAAAAGAATCTTTAGGTTTGAAAGATTCGACACCTAGAATTGTTTTCAGAGAAATTACCAAGAAAGCGATAACTTCTGCTATTCAGAATCCGCGCACAATTGATATGGATTTGGTGAATGCGCAACAAGCACGCCGTATCCTTGACCGTTTGGTGGGTTTTGAATTATCGCCTGTATTATGGCAAAAAATCAGAACCGGAGAAAGAACCAATTTATCTGCCGGCAGAGTTCAGTCGGTAGCAGTAAGATTAATTGTTGAAAGAGAAAGGGAGATTGATAATCATAATTCGAAATCATCATTTAAGGTAATTGCTCAATTCTTAGTCGAAAAAGGCAAAGTATTAAATGCTGAGTTACCTAAAAATTTTGAAACAGAAGCGCAGGCAAAAGCATTTCTAGAAAAGTGTATTGATGCTATCTTTAAAATTAAAAATTTAGAGGTAAAGCCCGCAAAAAAATCACCTGCGGCTCCTTTTACAACCTCCACTCTACAGCAGGAAGCGTCAAGAAAATTAGGCTTTTCAGTGTTACAAACTATGACAGTGGCACAGAAACTCTATGAATCTGGTAAGATTTCCTATATGAGAACTGACTCGACTAATTTATCTGGTGAGGCAATTGAGAAAGCAAAGATTCAGATTGAGAATGCTTATGGTGAGAAATATGTAAAAGTCAGACAATATAAAACGAAAAGTGAATCTGCTCAGGAAGCCCACGAAGCCATTAGGCCAACTGATTTTAGTGTTGACAAAGTAGATGGAGATAGAAGCGAACAACGTTTGTACGAGTTAATCTGGAAACGGTCAATAGCCTCTCAAATGGCAGATGCAGAATTAGAAAGAACAATCGCCACTATTGGCATCTCAACAACGCCGGAAGAATTAATAGCAACTGGTGAGGTAATTAAATTTGATGGTTTCCTCAAGGTCTATTTAGAATCGAGTGACGATGAGGATGAGGAAAGTAAAGGTATGTTACCGCCACTAACTATCGGTCAGGCACTGAATCTTTCAGAAATGAAAGCTACTGAAAGATTTACAAAACCTTCTGCAAGATTTACTGAAGCTAGTCTGGTTAAAAAATTAGAGGAAATGGGAATTGGTCGCCCATCTACTTATGCACCGACTATTACAACTATCATTAAGCGTAATTATGTAGTAAAAGAAGATAGACCTGGCAAAGAAAGGAACTTTAAAGAATTCTCTCTAAAAAATAATGCCATTACCGAAAAAATAGGTAAAGAAACTTATGGAACAGAAAAAGCGAAGTTATTCCCAACTAATATAGGTATAGTAGTTAATGATTTCTTAGTTGAAAACTTTGACGATGTAATCGATTATAGTTTTACAGCAAATGTTGAGAAAGACTTTGATAAAGTGGCAGATGGAAAAGTAGAATGGCAGAAAATGATTAGCGATTTCTACAAAGATTTCCATCATAAGGTAGAGCAGGCGGATGGTGTAAAGGCTACAAAAGGCGCAAGAGAATTAGGTACAGATCCAAGAACCGGCAAGAAGATATCGGTTAAAATCGGAAAATTTGGCCCTTATGTACAATTAGGAGATATTAATGATGAAGAAAAGCCTGTATTTGCTAGTTTATTGAAAAGCCAATTGGTCGATAACATTACACTCGAAGATGCCCTGGCTTTATTTGAAATGCCTAAGCTACCTCGCGAAGTAGGATTTTATGAAGATAAACCTTTGGTTGTAGCTATTGGCAAATTCGGCCCTTATATCAAACATGACGAGAAGTTTTACAACCTGGAAAAGAGTGAGGACCCTTATCTGGTAACAGAAGAAAGAGCCATTGAAATTATTGAAGCTAAGCGTAATAGCGGAGATTTGTCTCAACCAAAAGATTTAGGCATTTTCGAAGGATTAGCTGTAAATGTAGGTAAAGGACGATTTGGCTTCTACGTAAAACATGGTGATAAATATTATAATATTGAAAAAGGTATCGTTGCTGCCGAGGTAACAATTGAGAAAGCGATTGAGATCATTAAAGCAAAAAAAGCAGCTGAAAGCAATAAAATTATTAAAGAATTCCCAGAGGATAAGACAATTCAGGTATTGAATGGTCAATATGGCCCCTACATTAAAGTTGGTAAACGCAATGTAAAAATACCTAAAGGTACAGATCCCGCTTCCTTAACCTTAGAAGATTGCAAGAAACTGGCGAATGGATAAACTTTACATGTGAAGTTGTTTAGAATTATTCCTTTCATTTAAAAATGTGTTTTTTGGCTGCGCCAAATCAAATAATTTCAACCATAGCGATGCTATGATTTCATCATTTGATTTGGCTCGCTCAAAACACCCCTATTTTTAAAAAGAAACGAAAATCCTAAACAACTTCAGTATTAAAATCATAAATCTATACTCTATCTCATGAAAAAACTGGTTGTTTTAACAGGTGCCGGCATTAGTGCAGAAAGCGGCATAAAAACCTTTAGAGATAGCGGAGGTTTATGGGAAAACCATAAAATTGAAGATGTTGCTACACCAGAAGGCTGGAGTAAAAACCCAGCCCTTGTTTTGCAATTCTACAATGAACGACGTGCCAGAGCTAACGAAGCTATACCCAATGCGGGACATTTAGCACTGGCTGCACTTGAGAAATATTTTGAGGTAAGTATCATTACTCAAAATGTAGATAATCTTCACGAAAAAGCAGGTTCAACCAATGTTCTACACTTGCATGGAGAACTTTGCAAAGTAAGAAGTGTAAAAAATCAGCTTTTAATTAAAGATATTGGTGGCGAATGCATTGAAATTGGTGATTTGGCAGAAGATGGACATCAACTGCGCCCTCATATTGTCTGGTTTGGAGAAGCAGTACCGATGATTGAACCAGCCACTGATATAGCAATGAATGCGGATATTTTCGTTGTAGTGGGGACTTCTTTACAAGTATATCCGGCTGCTGGATTAATAAATTATGTAGATAGTTTTGCTCCTAAGTTCATTGTAGACCCACATATCCCTGATGTTTCTTCTAATTTTAGAAACATCAGTTTTATTACTGAAACAGCTACCATTGGTGTTCCTCAATTAGCTGAGATTTTGATTCGGGATTTTCAATAAGCTCTATATCCTAAATAGTACTATCTTCATGAGAATTATCCTCTTACTCCTGATTATGGCAAATATTTCGTTTGCACAAAGTTTTCAGAAAAAATTAGACTCTCTTTTGCAGGCTCATATTGGAAAGGATGAGGCAGGAATGGCTGTGTTAGTAATAAAAAATGGAAAAATACTTTATAAAGATGGTTTTGGTTTAGCGAATATTGAAGCACAAGTGCCAATTACTCCTCAAACGAATTTTAGAATGGCATCGGTGTCCAAGCAATTTACGGCAGCTTGTATTATTTTGCTTGAAAACGAAAAAAAGCTTAGCTATGAGGATAATCTTCTGAAATTCTTTCCCGATTTTAATAAAGAAGTAGGTTCTCGAATAAAAATTAAGCACTTGCTTACCCATACTTCTGGCATTCTAGATTACGAAGAACTCATTCCTGATGAGCAGAAAGAACAATTAGCTGACGCAGATGTATTGCAGTTCTTGAAAAATCAATCCAAAACTTACTTTAAAGCAGGTGATAAATTCCGATATAGCAATTCTGGATTTTGTTTATTAGAGCAGATTATTGAGAAGGCATCAGGACAGAATTTTGTTACCTTTATTAAAGCCAATATTTTTGAACCACTGGGCATGGTTAATAGCACAATATATGAGGCGGGTAGGCCTTTACCAAATAGAGCAATGGGTTATGCACGAAACAAAGAAAGGAAACTTGTTTTTTCAGACCAAAGTATAACAAGCGCTACAAAAGGGGATGGTTGTGTGTATACTTCTTTGGAAGAGTATTCAAAATGGTATGAGGCTATAATCAATAACAGGTTAATTGATATTGATAAAGAATTAAAGAAGATAAATCATCAGATAGAAGGCACCAAAAATATAAATTATAGTTTAGGCTGGTTTAATGGTTATGATGTTAAACATATAGAATTATACCATACCGGTAGCACTTGCGGATTCAGCAATGTGGTGAATATTGTACCCGGAAAGCAATTTCTATTCGTCTGTTTTTCTAATATTGCTGATAATCACGCTGTTGAAAAACCAATCAGAGATTTACTAAGAGCTGAGAAAATTGACGATACGACAGTTGATTTTGGAAAGGCTTTGAGTTTAACCAATTAATTTTATACAACACCAAAATAAAAAAAGCTGATTCACTTAGAGAATCAGCCTTTTTCAATGCGTATATAATTAGTTCAACTGTGCTTCCAATTTCGAAGTAAGTATGTGTTTCGGAACTGCTCCAACAATTTTATCAACTAACTGACCATTTTTGAAAATCATCAAAGTAGGGATAGAACGGATACCGAAGTTCATCGGAACATTTGAGTTCGCATCAACATCCATTTTACCGATGATTGCTTTGCCTTCATAGTCGCCAGCCATTTCTTCAACTACTGGCCCGATCATTTTACAAGGTCCACACCATTCTGCCCAAAAATCGACTAATACAGGTTTGTCAGAGTTAATCAGTTCAGCGAAGTTTGCATCCGTGATTTCAATTGCTTTATGTGCCATTTTATAAAGATTTAGTTCCTTTTTACGCGCTCGGCGTCAAGGCTTTTTATTTATTATTTTGTTCGTTATAGGTCTAACAAATCCGCATTTAATAAAAGTTCCATCAGGCAAACACAACATTTTCATCACCCACAATTTGCTTTAATTCTTTTACAAAATCATTGGTAGAAGCCACTTTCGCTTTCCTTGATAGTAATAAAACATCCAGTTTTTCATCAGGATCCTTTACAGATAATTTAAAATCAAAAGTTCCCGGATAGCGCGTTGCTGTAGCATCTATCTCTTCTATCAATTGCGCATTGATTTGTTGTAAGCCCAGAATAATTTTGACTTCCTTAAACATTTTATTCCTTAATTCACTCAACAACTCCATGCTAACTGGCTTGAAATCCCATTCATCCTCTCTCCCCCATTTGTTCATTAATTTTCCTCTTATGAAAAGAAATAAGCCCATATTTAGGAACTTTGAGAAATTGACATAATCCTGTCCGAAAAGAAAAAACTCTCTACTTGAATTGTAATCTTCAAGTTTCATTATCCCAAATGGATTACCATTTTTAGACTGTTTGTGTTGAACGCTAGTCACTACCCCACCAATGGTTATTTCTTTATTCTGATTATTTGCTTCAAAAAGCTCGTCTAAAGGAGTACAACGTTTCATTTCCATTGAGAATTCGTCTAAAGGATGGCCAGAAATATAGAAACCAACCACATCTTTTTCCAAGCGAAGTTTTTCAATGTCTCCCCATTTCTCACAAGGATTTATTTTAGGTTTGGCAATATCAAATCCACTTCCCCCAATTGCTCCAAACAAAGAGTTCTGCCCTGAAGAGGCATTTTCATGATGTTTGTTGGCATATTTAATAAGTTTCTCGATTAGGGTACTGCCATCTGCATTATCAAAATATTGGGCTCTATGTAAATCCTCAAAACAGTCAAATGCACCAGCGTAAGCAAAAGATTCGAGGGTCTTTTTATTAACTGTCCTAAGATTTACTCTGGTTATAAAATCAAATATATCAGCAAACGGTCCTCTCTTTGTTCTTTCTTCAATTACAGCATCTACAGCTGCATCGCCTGAACCCTTTATACCACCCATACCGAAGCGAAGCTCTCCTTTCTTATTTACACTGAACTGTTTTTGAGATTCATTCACATCAGGTCCCAAAATTGGTAAACCTATGGCTTTACATTCCTCCATGAAGAAGGTAATCTTTTCAATATTGCCCAATTGCGAAGTTAATACAGCTGCCATATACTCTGACGGGTAATGGGCTTTCAGATAGGCCGTTTGGTAGGCAACAAAGGCGTAACAGGTTGAGTGAGATTTATTGAAGGCATAAGAAGCAAATGCTTCCCAATCAGTCCATATTTTCTCTAATTTTTTTTCAGGGTGACCTTTAGCTTTCGCTCCTTCCAAAAACTGAGGTTTCAGTTTATCCAGCGTCTTACGGTCTTTTTTACCCATTGCTTTACGCAATACGTCGGCATCACCTTTGGTAAACCCAGCTAGCTTTTGCGAGAGCAACATTACCTGTTCCTGATAAACTGTAATTCCATAAGTTTCTCCCAGATACTCTTCCATATCATCTAAGTCATAACTTACTTCTTGTAGCCCGTGTTTACGTTTAATAAAGTCAGGAATATACGCAATCGGACCTGGGCGATACAATGCATTCATGGCAATCAAATCATCCAGACGGTCAGGTTTCAGATCTTTCATGTACTTTTTCATACCGTCAGACTCGAACTGGAATACTGCGTTGGTTTCTCCTCTCTGAAATAATTCGTAGGTAAGGGTATCGTCTAGCGGAATATTATCTATATCAATCTCTACACCATGATTTTCTTTAATCATACGTAGACAATCTTTAATAATCGTTAAGTTACGAAGACCCAAAAAGTCCATCTTAATTACTCCTGCATCCTCAATAATCTTTCCTTCATATTGTGTAATTAACAGGTCTGACTCCTTAGATGTTGAAACTGGGAGAATATTATATAAATCTTCTGGAGCAATGATGATACCTGCGGCATGTATACCGGTATTTCGTACAGTCCCTTCTAATTTATGCGCTTGCTGAAGAATTTTAGCTGTTAGGTCGGTACCATTATACAAGGCCCTTATTTTCTTTACATTTTCAATTTCATCAGGTTGTAAACCAATTTCAGACAGACTCTTTGGGCCATCCAATGGATACTTAATCAATTTCTCAAAATCAATTCCATAAGTTGGCTTATCCGGAATCAGTTTGGCAATATAGTTGGCATCAGCTAAGGGCAATTCCATCACACGGGCAACATCTTTAATAGACGATTTGGTTGCCATTGTACCATATGTAATAATCTGCGCAACCTGATTTTTTGTATATTTCTGTACCACATAATCGATTACCTTCTGGCGACCCTCGTCGTCAAAATCGGTATCAATATCCGGCATTGACTTACGATCTGGGTTGAGAAAGCGCTCAAAAAGCAGATTGTACTTAATAGGATCAATATTAGTGATACCAATACAATAGGCAACTGCACTACCTGCAGCACTACCACGACCTGGGCCAATCATTACCCCTAAATCACGTCCTGCCTTAATGAAGTCTGCTACAATCAAAAAGTATCCAGCAAAACCCATTGACTTAATGGTGAAAAGCTCAAAATCCAGACGTTCTTGTACCTCTGATTGAATTTCTCCATAGCGTTTTCGGGCGC
The DNA here is from genome assembly GCF_054779675.1 of Emticicia fontis. Taxonomy (NCBI): domain Bacteria; kingdom Pseudomonadati; phylum Bacteroidota; class Cytophagia; order Cytophagales; family Leadbetterellaceae; genus Emticicia; species Emticicia fontis. The sequence continues at coordinate 113,600 of NZ_BAAGXU010000015.1, read as the reverse complement.
CTTCATAAGTTAAGTGTTTCAGATACTCCCATTGATTCATTACATCATCTTCATGTACCTTGAATTCTTTGGGAATCGGGAAATTCGGAAGCATGATGTCTCGCTTCAATTTCAGTGTTTCTACCTTATCGACAATTTCGTTTGTATTATCAATGGATTCAGGTATATCGCTGAAAAGTGTGGTCATTTCCTGCGTATTCTTGAAATAAAACTGATCGTTGAAGAAGGCAAAACGGGTATCTCTGGAAGTAGCCTCGTCGTCATTAAAATCTTTTGCAGAGGGTGTTGATAACTTTTCGTTGGTATTGACACAAAGTAGAATATCGTGTGCTACCCAGTCCTGCTGGTCAACATAGTGGCTATCGTTAGAGGCAATTACTTTTACTCCATATTTTTTGGCAAACTTCAATAAAACCTCATTTGCTCGTATCTGTTCCGGAATATCATGTCTTTGTATCTCTACATAATAATCTTCTCCAAATCTGTCAAGCCACCACTTAAATTCTTTTTCGCCCTCTTCCTCTCCCTTTTTCAATATCGTTTTAGGTACCGAAGCTCCAATACAACAGGTTGTAGCAATTAATCCTTCTTTATATTGTTCAATTAAAGCTTTGGTGATACGTGGATATTTACCATATAAACCTTCAATAAAACCTAGTGAGCATAATTTCGTCAGATTTTTATAGCCGGTTGGGTTCTTTGCTAATAAAAGCTGATGATAGCGCTGATCTTTTTGCTCTTTGGTAAATTGTTTACGGGTATGGTCTTCCACTACGTAAAACTCACAACCAACAATTGGTTTTACATTATATTTTCCGGCTGTGGCCACAAAGTCAAAAACGCCAAACATATTACCATGGTCAGTAATGGCCATTGCGGGCATACCATCAGCTTCTGCTTTGGCAAATAATTTCTTTATATCAGAGGCACCGTCAAGGAGTGAGAATTGGGTGTGGTTATGTAAATGGGAAAACTTCATATATGGGGTTTACTTATAATACTATAACACTAAATTACTAAAAAAATCTATCTGCATCATTGATTATTTTTCAACAAAACAATAAAACCCTGAATTTCAGTAGTCGTTTTTGGCATTTTTTCAGTCTTATAAAAAGACTGTTTTCAGATGTAATAAGTTTTTCAGGTTTTTAATTTCTATTTACCATTTTTTTAGCAATTTTACCCTTTCCATCCATTTTGTATTATTATCATAAATCTTAGCAAGAATTTAATATCCTGAATAATGCCTATTATCAAAAGTGAAATTGAATCCATCTTTAAAAGAATTAATAATCTGCGTATAGGAGTCATTGGCGATTTTGCAGTCGATTTTTATTATGATATTAATTATCAGACCGGAGAATTTTCGGTTGAAACAAATAAAGAAGTATTCTGGGCAAGTAAACCTCATTCATCTTTAGGTGCTGCGGGAAATGTAGTGAATAATTTAAGCTCCTTAGGTGTTAAAAATATCCAGGTTTTTGGCTGTATTGGCAATGATATTTACGGCCGGGAAATGCAAAGCCTTTTTCATGCTATCGGAGCAAACACCCAACATTTAAAAGTACTCAATCATGATTGGGACACCTGTACCTATACCAAACCCCTGACCAAAGATGGAGAATCTAACCGTTTGGACTTTGGCACTAACAATCAATTAGCTGATGAATTATTTAATGAATTGTTGAAAACATTGGAGCAGGCACTACCCGAATTAGATGTACTTGTTATCAATCAGCAATTCCCAAATCCACTTCTTAATCCGAAACGCATAGAACAATTAAATTCTCTGATTGCTCAGTCTTCCAATTGTCTTTTTGTTTCTGATTTACGTGCCTATGGTTATTGTATCAAAAACACCATTCTAAAAGTAAATACCGAAGAAATGGCTAGATTACTTAACATCAAGGAAGTAGATGAAGCAAATGAAAGTGCCTGTATTGAGCATGGTAAAACGTTACAAGCGCAAATTGGCGATTGCCTAATCGTAACGCGTGGAGAATATGGCATCTTATACCTGGATAAAGAAAAAACACAAAATGTAAAAGCTATCCCAATCAAAAATGAAATAGATACTGTTGGCGCAGGTGATACAGTAGTAGCTGCATTTTCAGCAAGCAGAGGAGCAGGCGCCTCTATCCAACAATCTTTAGAAATAGCTAATCTGGCGGCTGCTGTAACCGTTCAGAAACTCAGACAAACAGGAACAGCAAACTTAGAAGAAATTTTGGCAGTTTATCAAGCAAATTCAATTCAAACTATATAACACACCTATGTATTCAAAAGAAACCGCTATTCAACTTCGCGATGAAATAATTAATTACCTTAACACAGGTCTTCTACCCTTCTGGATTACTCGTACTGTTGACAATCAATATGGGGGATTCTTAACTCATTTTGATCAATTCGGGAATGATTCCGGGGAAGACGAAAAATCCTTAATTGCACAATCCCGTTCGGTTTTCACTTATTCTTCTGCACACAGAGCCGGGTACGGTGGTGGGAAACTGGCAGAAATGGCCAAACATGGTGTCGACTTCCTATTAGATAAAATGTGGGATCATGAATACGGTGGTTTCTACTGGATGGTAAATCGTAAAGGGGAAGTAACAATTGATGAGAAAATCATATATGGACATAGCTTTGCTATCTATAGTTTAAGTGAATATACTTTGGCTACTGGAGATCCTAGAGGACAGGAATATGCAGAAAAGGTTTTTGATCTATTACAAAAACACGCAGTAGATACCTATTACGGTGGATATTGGGAAATGTTCTTAAGAAACTGGAACTTGAAAGGTCCAGGTCCGGCTGGTGGTGATAGGAAAACACTAGATGCACACATGCACTTGATGGAAGCATTTACAACGCTTTATGAATGCACTGGTCAACAAGTGCACAGACGTAAATTATTAGAAATAATAGAATTACTTAACAACAAAATCATGCATCCTGAATATGGAACAGGTATTCCACAATTCTGGGCTGACTGGTCAGTAGCACCTCAAATCAAGTTTGATATTGTCTGGGGTTGGGATAGATTCTCGGAAGATGGTCAAAAAGCCTCAGCAGAAGACAATACCAGTTATGGACATAATTCTGAATTTGCGTGGTTGCTTATGCACGCTTTAGATATTTTAGGTTTACCATACGATACTCACCGTGAGCAAATAATAAAATCGTTTAGTCATTCTGTAGATAACGGGGTTGACTGGGAATATGGCGGTGTGTATGTTGAGGGTTCTCATGCCGGAGAGGTATACGACCGTGAGAAAGAATTCTGGCAACAGGCTGAAATGCTGATTGGTATGTTGGATGCATTCAGATACCTGAAAGATGAAAAATACTGGAATGCCTATGTGAATGTGCACCGTTTTGTATTTGATAAGATGATTAACCATGCTTTAGGTGAATGGTGGCCGTTACTAACCCGACAAGGAGAGCCTATCTGGAAGCATATGAGCCATTCATGGAAGATAAATTATCATGATGTACGTTCAATGGTGCAATCGGTAATACGCTTAAACAAACTTTTAGACTCAAATTTGTAATTAAATCAAATATTTTGTATTTTTGCACCCCAATTTACTTTTTTTGTTCAATACTTAAAGTTTCAGTACAATGCCAAAACAAAAAACCAATTCTGGAGCAAAAAAACGCTTCAAAATTACAGGTACTGGTAAAATCAAGCGTAAACACGCTTTCCATAGCCATATCCTGACAAAAAAATCAAACAAACGTAAAAGAAACTTAGTTTCTGCTACATTAGTAAGTTCGGCTGATACTAACCGTATCGAGTCATTACTAAGTATGTAATTGTAGTCGCAAGACTCTTACATTGGTTCAATTGTTTCACCCGATGAATGGCACCGAAGAGTTCAGATTAACTGAGCCGCCAAAGTCAAAAAACTAAAATTAAAATGCCTAGAAGTGTCAATCACGTTGCCTCAAGAGCAAGACGTAAGAAAGTTTTAAAATTAGCCAAAGGCTATTACGGACGTCGTAAGAACGTCTGGACGGTTGCTAAAAACGCCGTTGAAAAAGGTTTAGCTTATGCTTATGAAGGTCGTAAGCAAAAGAAAAGAAGTTACCGCCGTTTGTGGATTGTTCGTATTAACGCTGGGGTTCGTCCATTAGGATTATCTTACTCTGTTTTAATCGATAAATTAAACAAGGCAGGCATTGAATTAAACAGAAAAGTATTGGCCGACTTAGCGATGAATCACCCAGGGGCGTTCAGAGCAGTAGTTGAGAAAGTAAAATAAGCAGCAGATTTCAATTCTCTGTTATAAGAGGTATCAATTCAGATTGGTACCTCTTCTTTATTTTATACAATTAGCTTTCGATTATCAGAGTTTTAAGACCTTTCCACTTACCCTCAAAGTCTTTCCCAATCAGATAAGCTTCAATTTCAACCCGTCCGGCTCTTAGGTATTCAAGCTCTTTCAGGTTGTCTTGCATTATCGTTTTAATTTTGGCAAACTTCTCCGCTCTTTCAGTTTCAAAATCAGTCCACCAATCTTGTTTGTCAAGTACTACAGTGAAGAATTTTTCCCAAGGCAAAGTCTCAACCCTATCAGCAGGGGTTAGTCCGATGTATTTTCTGAACAGGATCGTATTAAAAGGGGCTGGATGATCTGCCTGCCAGTCAATCACCTTTAATTTTTCATCAGATTCACTTGGATATAATAAGTCTACAACACTTTCTTTTAGCAGTTCAACTACCGGTTTTTGAGCTACGCTTGTTTCTTTAGAAGATTCTGCTTCAATACTATTTTTTTCTGATTCCATTTTGTTACTTTACAAAAATTTAATAGTCTAAACATCGCATATTTAAACCAGATTCAGGTTTAAATTTAAGAAAAAATTAATTACATACCCTTTAATAACCATAAAAAAACAAGAAAATGTTAGAAGTTTTGCAAGGTCTCATTCAACAATATGGCCAAAGCGCCGTAGTTAACAATCCTGCTGTACCAAATCAGCACAATGAAGGTGTGATGAACGAGGTAATGGAGGGATTGATGGGTGGTTTATCTAACCAGGCACATAGCCAAGGTGGGCTAGGAAGCTTATTAGGTCTTCTTGGTGGAGGTGCGGGTTCTGGTCAGAGTATGATGTCAAATCCAATTGTTGGTAACATTGCTCAAAGTGTAATCAGCAACCTTATGGAAAAATTTGGCTTATCAAATTCTGCTGCGGCTGGTGTGGTAGCAAGCATGCTTCCTTCTGTTTTAGGAAGCTTAATTAATAAAGCCAACGACCCGGATGATGATTCAGTGAATACAGGAGGCATTATGGATGTATTGTCTGGCGGTAAAACTTCTGGCATTGATTTCGGTAGTATTCTTACACAAGGCGCCGGAGCATTATCTGATGGCAAATTAGATATGAATGATTTGATTAATATTGCCGGAAGTGCTATGGGTGGCGGACAACAACGTGGTAGTAATGGCGGAATTGGCGGCCTTTTAGGTGGCCTGTTTGGCGGAAAATAAATTTAAATTTTAAAATAAAAAGACCAAATTATAAAATCACTGCCGTTAAATCATTTATGGCTTCGATTTTATGGTTTGGTCTTTGTTTTTTAATATTTTTGCGGTGGTTTTGTGTACCTGGAAAGTAATAAAGCGTAAACTGTTGAACCATTGATTAATAATCTACTCTTTTCGTCTGAAAGTCAGGCAATTATATACTTTGAGTAGAGGAGTTTTAATTTTATGATCTAGCAGTGTCTAACATATAAAATATGAATCTTAAATCCTCTTACTTACTGTTTATTCTTTTGCTGACTGCAGTATGTGCCAATGCTCAAATAAGTATCTCTTTTCCAATGGAAAAGGCAGTGTTTCAAAGAAACCAGAACAATCTGGCAAATCTATCCATTGCAGGTACTTTCCCTACCAATATTTCTTTAAGTAGAGTCGAAGCTCGTCTTATCAATCCCAACAATGAAAGTGAAGTGATTGGTTGGACAACAATTCAGAATAACCCATCTGGAGGCGTATTTAATGGGATTCTTTTTGGTATACCTGGTGGTTGGTTTAGGTTAGAGGTAAGAAGTTTTGTAGGACAATCAGTTAATGGAACCTCAACCGTTAATCGTGTTGGAATTGGGGAGGTTTTCCTGATTGCTGGACAATCAAATGCACAAGGTTTAGAGGGAATTGGTGTTGGTGCAATTGATGAGCGGGTGGTGACACATAGTGAGGTATCATGGTATGATAATAACGCGGGACAATGTGATAATAAATTCCCTAATTATCCCTCATTATCGCAACTTTCGAGTGGATTTTCTAAAACAGGTCTTAGTTCATGGGCATATGGCAGATTAGGAGATTTACTTACTAGTAGATTAGGTGTACCGGTAGCCTTTTTTAATGCTGCTGCCACGTCAACCTCAAGTATCAACTGGAGACAAAGTTCAGATGGACAAGCAACTGAAAATCATTATAATCCCAGCCAACCCACCTTCTGTAATCAATTAGGTGTTCCTTATTCTAATTTAAAGAAAGTGATGAATTATTATGCTTCTATTTTTGGTGTCAGAGCAATTTTGTGGCATCATGGAGAAACAGATAATTTTATCAATACAGTTGGGAGCGAATATCAGAATAATGTTTCTTATGTTATCGGTAAAAGCCGCGGTGATTTTGGAAGCCTCATTCCATGGGTTGTTTCAAAAGCAACATTATTTAATTATAACGAAACACAAGCTGATATCAGGGTTGCCCAACAAAATTTAGGAAATGACAATGGGAACAAAATCTTCTCAGGCCCTGATACTGATGGTCTGAATGCATCCTATCGACAAGATGATGTTCACTTCAATCAAAGTGGTGTTATCGAATTATCAAACTTATGGAATGCCGCATTGAATGATAACTTCTTCAATAATGCTACTCCAATATCAGCAAAAACACTACCAGTTGTAACTGTAAGTCAGGTAAACTCAGAATTTCAGTTAACTGCTCCTGGAGGTTATACAACTTATAAATGGGTAAGATTAGATATAGGCAACGCTGATTTTGAAGATCCTGCAGAGTCAAATTCACAAATGATAAGCAGAACCAGCGGTACTTATCGTTGTTATTTAACTGATGGACAAGGGAATATCACTTTTACTCAACCGGTTGTTTGTGGTTGTTTAGGCGCATTAAGTTGTAATAGTGTTACCTACTTGTCGGATATGGTAGCATGTACGGCGATTAATGGTTTAAATTCTGTCAGATACAACCAAAGCCAGGATGGAGCTCCTATAAAATTAAAGGGTACAACTTATGCAAAGGGTATCGGTTGCCATGCCAACTCTGAAATTACCTATAAATTGAATGGAAATTTCGGTCGATTTATTACCGATATTGGTATTGACGATGAGATTGCCCCCCCTCCCACCCGTGGATCAGTTTATTTCAGAGTATATGCTGATAATTCACTTCGGTACGAGAGCCCGCTCCTAAGCAATACTAGCCCTACCATCAAGTTAAATATTGATGTGACAGGAGTTCAGGAATTAAAATTAATCACCAACCAGGGTCCAGATGACTTTAATTTTGACCATACTGACTGGGCAGGCGCACGAGTACATTGTATTGATAATCAAGCACCAACAGTTCCACAAAACCTGAATGTAAGTCAGGTAGGTCAGAATTGCGCTACTATTGTCTGGAATGCTTCTTCTGACAATATGGAAGTTGAGAAGTACGAGATATATCTTGATGATGTTTTAGTTGGTACCGTTGATGCTCCAACAACTAGTTACAATGTTCAAGGATTAGACCCATTGCACTATTATACAGTTAAAGTAAAAGCGAAAGATTTTTCAGGTAATGCATCAGGTCTCAGCAATATGGCAGAGATTATTACTTCATCCGGATTACTGATTGCTGCAACTCCGCAAACTATCAATGCGGGTCAATCTGTTACTTTAGAAACTTATGGTTGCACTGGCAATGTAATATGGAGTCCTGGTATTACTGCTCAAACTCAAATGGTTACCGTTAACCCTATGACTACTACTGAATACAGTGCTTCTTGTAAAATTGGCAATTGTATCAGCAATCCTGTAAAAATAACCGTTAAGGTGATTCCAAATTGTGCTACTTCTTATAATTTAGAAAGCCCTAACGACGACTTCTATGGATCAAATATAAATCTAGCTTTTAAGGCATCTTCCGTTATTACTGCTAAAAATGTCATTTTACCTGATGCTAAAATCATGTACCAGGCCGCTCAATCTGTTACCCTACAACCTGGCTTTCAGGTCGAATATGGAACAGTTTTCAGGGTTCAGATTGCTGGTTGCAACAATTAAAATCTTATGTGACATATTATCCATTTTAATTCTTTCAGAAACCTACCTTCTACGCCAAAATCGCTTTATTTGGGGTTAAATCGGGATTCATAAACTGCCAATCTGTCAGTTTTTTCTGCCAAAAATATGCTTGGCACGTCCATTGATAATAAAGAAGTAAAACATTCTGAATTAATTTACTGATAAATAAAAAATATGGGAAAAATCATTGGAATCGACTTAGGAACAACAAACTCTTGCGTTGCCGTAATGGAAGGTAACGAACCGGTTGTTATTGCTAACAGCGAAGGTGCCCGCACAACTCCTTCAATCGTTGCGTTTTTAGAAAATGGTGAGAAAAAAGTAGGTGCTCCTGCTAAGCGCCAAGCAATCACCAACCCTAAAAACACTATACAATCTATTAAACGCTTCATGGGAAAACGTTTCAATGAAGTAAGTGCCGAAATGAAAACTATCTCTTATGATGTAGAACAAGGCCCAAATAATACGCCTCGTGTACGTATAGGAGATCGCCAATATACTCCACAGGAAATCTCAGCTTTCATTCTTCAAAAAATGAAACAAACTGCTGAAGATTACTTAGGAACAACTGTAAGTGAGGCTGTAATCACTGTTCCTGCTTATTTTAACGATGCTGAGCGTCAGGCTACTAAAGAAGCTGGTTTGATTGCAGGTTTAGATGTAAAACGTATTATTAATGAGCCTACAGCAGCTGCTTTAGCCTATGGTCTTGATAAACAAGGCAAAGATATGACAGTAGCCGTATTTGACTTAGGTGGTGGTACGTTCGATATTTCAGTGCTTGAATTAGGTGATGGTGTATTTGAAGTAAAAGCGACTGATGGTGATACACACTTAGGTGGTGACGACTTTGACCAGGTAATCATAGAATGGTTAGCAGATGAGTTCAAGAAAGATGAAGGAATTGATCTACGTCAGGATGCAATGGCATTACAACGTTTGAAAGAAGCTGCGGAAAGAGCTAAAATTGAATTATCAAGCTCTGCACAAACAGAAATCAACCTGCCATATATCTTCCCGGTAAATGGTATTCCAAAACACTTGGTAAGAAGCCTTAGCCGTGCGAAATTCGAGCAATTGGCAGATAGCCTTATCCAAAGAGCTATGGAGCCTTGTCGCAGAGCTATGAAGAATTCAGGTCTTAATATTAATAATATTGATGAGATAATTCTAGTAGGTGGTTCTACTCGTATTCCTCGTGTACAGGAAGAAGTTGAGAAATTCTTTGGCAAAAAACCATCTAAAGGTGTTAACCCGGATGAAGCGGTAGCGATTGGTGCTGCGATTCAAGGTGGTGTATTGACTGGTGAAGTAAAAGACATTCTTTTACTAGACGTTATTCCGCTTTCATTAGGTATCGAAACTATGGGTGGTGTTTTTACAAAAATGGTCGAGGCTAATACAACTATTCCTAGCAAAAAGAACGAAGTATTCTCAACTGCGGCTGATAACCAGCCTTCAGTAGAACTTCATATCTTGCAAGGTGAACGCCCAATGGCTAGCCAGAACCGTACGCTTGGTAGATTCCACTTAGATGGTATTCCACCAGCACCACGTGGTGTACCTCAGATTGAAGTGACATTCGATGTTGATGCGAATGGTATTCTGAATGTAACGGCTAAGGATAAAGGTACTGGTAAAGAGCAAAAAATCCGTATTGAAGCCTCTTCTGGCCTTTCAGATGCAGAAATTCAGAAAATGCGTGATGAGGCAAAGGCTAATGAGGAAGCAGACAAAGCTGAAAGAGAAAAAGTTGAGAAAGTAAATGCTGCCGATACCATGATTTTCACAACTGAAAAACAGCTGAAAGAATATGGTGATAAATTATCAGCAGGTAATAAATCGGCCATCGAGGGTGCTTTGGCAGAATTAAAAGCCGCACATGGTACAAGAGATATTGCAGCTATTGATGCTTCAATGGAAAAAATAAATAATGCATGGCAGGCAGCTTCTCAGGAAATATACGCCGCAGGTGCTACACCAACGGGAGAACCAACTAGCGGTGGACCAGCAGGTGGTGGTAATGATGATCAGGTGACTGATGTAAATTACGAAGAAGTAAAATAAGTCTTTGGCCTTAGATTGCATAAAAAACTCCCTTATCACTAAGGGAGTTTTTTGTTATATAGTATTCTTTATTAATCTGCTTTCGTAAAATGCTCAGTACGGCCAATAATTGACAAACCGATGAAACCTCTTACATCTAACTTAGTAGGGCTGGTTAATGTCATTTTACAAGAATACGTCTTACCATTTTTTGGGTCGTAAACTTCTCCATCTTCCCATGTATCTTTATTAACCTGTTTAAAATTTTTAAGATTTACTAAACCAATCAGAGGTGTGGTTCTTAATTTTTCATCAGGGTTTTGTTTATCGGTTCGTGGCTTACCTCCGTCATTCGGTTCTTTTAGCCATACAATTTTTCCAAAGTATTTATCGCCTTGTTTAAAAAACTGTATTTTACCACTTTTCTCCTGATTAAACCAAGTACCTTGGGTAATATCCTGAGCAAAAGAAAACTTTGAAAGTAAGAGTAAAACGACAAATAAAGATAGTTTTTTCATGTGTTAATTTGAGAAATCCCTCAGTTTTAAGTTAGTAATGATTGATTGATTTTTTTGATAACAAAATAGATGATAAGGGTTACAAGCATACCCACAATGGCTCCAACTATTAAATCGGTTGGATAGTGTACCCCTACATATATACGACTATAAGACACTAAAATTGCCCATAAAAAAAGAAAATATTTCCATTTTGTATCCTTTTCGCTTATTAAGACAAATGCCAGAGCCAAGGCAAAACTGTTAGCGGCATGACTTGATACAAAACCGTATTGTCCCCCACATCCTCCAACTACATGTACTAGATTTTCAATAGCAGGGTCATGGCATGGCCGAAATCGTATGAAATAGGGTTTCATTATTCCTGAGGTAATTCGGTCTGCTAATCCTACTGAAGCCACAATAAAAAAAAGCTTATACCAAGCATTCTTTCGGATAATCAATAGAATATAATAAATCAGGAAAAGGTAAAGGGGTATCCATGTAAATCGATAAGTAACCCAATACATAATTATATCCCAGAACGGTGAATGAAAGCTATTCAACCACAGGAACCACTCGTATTCAGCATATCTGACACTTTCAATCATATTAATTAAAACCTAGTGCGTTTCTGACATCATCAATAGTTTTTCTGGCAATTTCTCCAGCCTTCTCCTCTCCTTCTTTTAGCTTTTTCTCAAGTGCCTCATTATTCTCAATATAATAATTATAAAGCTCTCTTTCTTTCTCAAATCTTTTTAAGATGAGTTCATAAAGAGCTTGTTTGGCATGACCATAACCAAAGCCACCGGTCAGATAATTTTGGCGCAGGGTTTCTGTCTCAGCCTCAGAAGCCATTAAAGCATACAGCTTGAAAGTGACATCAGTATCAGGATTTTTAGGTTCTTCTAGAGGAGTACTGTCAGAAATAATTGATTTAACTGATTTCAATAATTGCTTTTCAGGTAAAAAGATATCGATATAATTATTATATGATTTACTCATTTTTGAACCATCAGTACCTGGAATAACCATCACACTCTCATCAATCAATGGCTCTGGTAATTTAAAAACATCTCCATAAGTTCTATTGAAGGCAGAGGCTATATCTTTTGACATCTCCAGGTGTTGTTTCTGATCTTTACCAACAGGAACGAAATCAGCATGATATAATACAATATCTGCCGTCTGTAATACAGGGTAAGTGAACAATCCTGCATTTACATCAGATAATCTATCTGATTTATCTTTGAATGAGTGCGCATTGGCAAGCATCGGATATGGTGTCTGGCACGACAAATACCATAAAAGCTCTGTGTGGTAAGCCGCCAGACGTGACTGTCGGTAGAAATAGTTTTTATCGGCATCAAAACCGCAAGCAAGCCATGCAGAAGCAACGGCGCGAGTATTCTCAGCCAATGTCAGTGGATTTTTAACTGCGGTTAATGAATGTAAATCTGCAATAAACAAAAAAGATTCCGTGTCCTGTTTTTGAGAAAGCTTCATTGCAGGTAAGATAGCGCCTAAAATATTACCTAAGTGCGGGCGGCCAGTAGCTTGTATACCTGTCAGAATTCTTGTCATAAAATTTTGATAATTGTTACGATAATATGATGTAATTTGAGGCAAAAATAGACAAATTAATAATGCTTACTCAACATACACTTCAATTTTTAAAAAATCTGGAAGAAAATAATAATAGAGAATGGTTTCAGGAACATAGAAAAGATTACGAAACGGCAAAAGCCACTTTTGAAGAACTATGTCAGGAAATTCTAGGTGGTTTATCTAAATTTCAAGAAGATTTGGTGAATACAAAGGTTAAGGATTGTATCTTCAGAATCAACCGGGACATACGTTTCTCAAAAGACAAATCACCTTATAAAAAATTCTTTTCAGCAGCTTTTGGACCAGGTGGCAGGTCATCAGGCAGAATTGATTTTTTCCTTCAGATTCAGCCTGGTAATCAATCAACGCTGGGAGGGGGAATGTGGGAGCCAACCGCCACCCATTTAGCCAAATTCAGACAAGAAATTGATTATAATCCTGAACATTTAAAAAGGATTATTGAGGACGAAAATTTCAAAGCCTATTATCCTAATATCTCTGGAGAAAAAGTAAAGAATATGCCTAAAGGCTATTCAGCAGATCACCCCGAGATAGAATTATTGAAATACAAGCAATTATTCTTCTATCATAAATTTACAGATAAGGAGGTGCTTGCCAAAGATTTCGCGCAAGAGGTTATCAAAGGCTGTCTGATTCTAAAACCTTATTTAGATTATCAGAATGAGCTTTTTTATGATAATCTATGAAACTATTCAATACTAGCCAGAATAATTTCACACGCCTGTTTTATCTCATCTTCTGTAATCATTAATGGCGGAGCTATCCGCATGGAATTATCACAATATAAAAACCAGTCAGTAATAACACCTCGACTAATTGCCCTATCAATAATAGGCTTCAATATCTCAAAATCATTAAACTCAACGGCCATCATCAAACCTTTATTCCGGACTTCTTTAATTTTCGGATGAACTAGTAGTTCTTTGAAAAGATCAGCTTTTCTATCAACCTGAGCAGTTAAATTATCATCCAGAATCGTGTTAAGAGTTGCCAATGACGCAGCACAGCTTACAGGATGGCCGCCAAAGGTAGTTATATGCCCCAGAATCGGATTATCTTTAAAAACAGACATAATTGCTTGCGGCGCTATAAAAGCGCCAATGGGCATGCCGCCACCCATGCCTTTAGCACATAATAAAATGTCGGGTACAACTTCATATTGTTCAAAAGCCCAGAATGTACCTGTCCTCCCAAATCCAGATTGGACTTCATCAAATACTAATAATGCTCCCACATCCTCACAACGCTTTCTTAATTGTTTTAAATAAATAGGATTAGCCGGACGAATACCTGACTCTCCTCCCACTGGCTCAAAGAAAACCGCAGCAGTATTTTTATTTATTTTCTCTAAATCCTCTAATTGGTTTCGATGAATCTTAACAATTGAGGGGATTAAAGGCCGGAAGTTTCTCTTAAAATGTTCATCTCCTAAAGATAAGGCACCTTGTGTAGAACCATGATAGGAGTTGTAACAAGAAACGATTTCAGTCCGACCAGTGAAGCGCTTTGCAAGTTTCATAGCTCCTTCTACAGCCTCTGCACCTGAATTGGTAAAATATACATTATCTAATGTTAATCCAGACGGAGCTTTAAAATTCGCTAAGGTTCTTGCCAAAGCTTCAGCCAGCTGAACTTGAGGTTGCTGGATATATTCACCATAAACCATTAGGTGCATATATTTATCCAGTTGTGCCTTAATTGCATTCATAACATTCGGATGACGGTGGCCTACATTACTTACTCCGATACCCGAAATTAAATCCATATATGTTTCACCATTCTTTCCATATAAATAAATGCCCTCAGCTTTCTCAATTTCAAGAGCTAATGGGAAATCAGAAGTTTGTGCAATATTTTGTAAGAAAATTTGTCGATGATTCATTTTGATTAAATTCTAAAGATTAATTTTTGGCACAAATTTGAGATAAAAAAAACTCGCAAGCAAAGCTCGCGAGTTTTACGTACTAACCTATTATTTATGAGTAGATATTTACTCCAAATTCCAAAATCCTTACATACTTTCTGATTCAGCTATATTTGTTTAAACAACAACGTGTTTAAAGCTCACCATCTAGCTGAATTCTCCACTTTCATCCGAGAATTGAAATTCTCAAATCTCTTTTACACTGTATGCAGGAGAACTCCTTTTGATATTCTATATTATATAGACGTAATTTATTTCAAAAGGGATGCACAAAATTAAGCATATATGTACCTTCGAGAAAATACTTTCGACAAAACACCGGATTTTTGCGACGTTATTTACCCCCAATTCTTCGCATTAACTCTTCTGAAAATTGCTCACTAACAGGTATTTGGTGGGTACCTATGCTTATTTTAAGGTTCCTGATAGATTCAATTTTATTGAGGGAAACAATGAAAGATTTATGAACACGCATAAATGGAAGTGTCGACAATTTTTCTTCAATACCTTTCATTGTCATACGTGTGATAACCGGGCGGCTTTGAGTACCCAGGTAAATTTTGATATAATCTTTCAAACCTTCTATGTAGAGAATATCGTTGTATCGGATTTTTACTAAAGAATATTCAGCATTTACAAAAAAATGTTCCTCCAACACTACAGGAGCAGGCACCTGCTGTGGAATATTTTTTAATTGGTATAATTCATGGGCTCTATTACAAGCTTTCAGGAAACGCTCAAACGATACAGGCTTTAAAAGATAATCAATGACATTCAGTTCAAAGCCCTCCAAAGCAAACTGCTCATAAGCAGTTATAAAAATAACCATCGGGTTTGT
Source organism: Emticicia fontis (assembly GCF_054779675.1). NCBI lineage: Bacteria > Pseudomonadati > Bacteroidota > Cytophagia > Cytophagales > Leadbetterellaceae > Emticicia > Emticicia fontis. The sequence continues at coordinate 98,328 of NZ_BAAGXU010000015.1, read as the reverse complement.
TACGAGGCTTTTCAAGAACTGTACGCCAGTAATACCGGGCATTTGTATATCTAAAAAAAGCAAGTCAATCTGACGAGATTCAGCTTTTTCTTTCTGAATTAACTGTATAGCTTCAAAAGCATTTCTACATCGTCCGACAAGATCTAAATAGGGAACCTGTCTGATATTGTCTTCTAATAAATCTAACGCAAGTGGTTCGTCATCAATGGCTATACAACGCATAATATTAGGGTTTTCTGGTTTTCAGATGAAAATTCCGCACAAGAAACGAAAATTTCTCTAAGTAATCATAATACAAACCTATTGAAATTAAAATGAATATTAAATCTCTTATTGATGTAAAATTAAATAAGTTATAAGTTTTAGGCTACTTGTCTTAAGTTTAATTTCAACTCAGTGATATAATAATTTTCATTTTCTTCTACATTTAAAGTATGTTGATCAGGATAAAGTAGCTCTAATCTTCTTTTGACATTAGTAAGTCCTATGCCTGAAGCACCATCCTTTACTTCCTGAATATCCGTATTAAACTTATTTGTTACCTTAAAAAACAGTTGATTTTCAACCGTTTGCAGCTCAACCCTGATAATAGGTTTTTCTATCATACCTACACCGTGCTTAAATGCATTTTCAACGAATGGTATCAATAACATAGGTTCTATATTCTTACTGAACGTTGGTGCTTTCACTGTAAAATCAATATCAACATAATCACCAAATCTCAATTTTTGTAAGTCAATATAGTTTTGAAGATATTTTACTTCATTGTCCAGTGAAATCTGTTTATCGTCTTTTTCATAAAGCATATATCTCAATAAATCAGACATTTTTAATAGAACCGGCTCCACCAGATTTGACTTTTTCCTGTTCAGTGCTACCAGACTATTTAGTAAATTGAACATAAAGTGTGGGGAAATCTGTGAACGCAAGAAAGAAAGTTCGGATTTCAAACGCTCATGTTCATTATCCCGTTTGGTACTCTGCTGTCTTTGGTAATCGGTAAAGAAACTATACGATGCACTGATGCCGAAGATGTACAAATATTGAATAAAGCTATTGAGATAAAAAAGTGCCTGATTATTAATATCATTTCCTACAAAATAAGTCCTTGCTGCATACCTTCCAACTAATAACACAGCAATTGTCAGGATCAGATATAAAAAATAGCGGAATGGTTTATTTTTATAGACCTTAGGAAAAAGATATTCGGAATGTAAATAGAATAGCAAAACGGATGAAAATGATACGTATGTCCAGTAATATGGGTTGGTAATAGCAACAGTCTGCGGTTTTGATGTATCACGCTGAATAGCGTTTAATACTGGTAAAGCAGTGTAGCCAAACCATAGAATGATATGAAGAATTGGATATAAATACCTATTTTTAAACATTTGTTCGGGTTTTCAATACAATTTATAATTAATTAAGTATACAGAAATACTTTTAAGATAAAGTAGTAGTGGAATAAGACCATTTTTAAAATTGTATAGACCTACAATTTTTTCGTATTACAGCATTATTTATGAAATTTATATAGCTAAATGCGCTACTTTAAGGATAAAAATCACAGAAATATTTATAAAAAAGCCATATACCGAATGATGGTTTTCAATATATGGCCATCCGGATTTAATACTATGGTAAAACAATTAAAGAATTAATCATTATCTTCAACTCTGAGTGCTAGTAATCCTGCTAAAATCATCGATGCTCCACCTAAAACAAGGGTATGCAAGGTATTAGCTCCAAAAACTTTCATCGTAAAGAAACCTAGTATTGTTGCTGCAACAATTTGCGGGATTACAATAAAGAAGTTGAATACGCCCATATAATATCCCATTTTATTTGCGGGTAAAGCCCCTGAAAGGATTGCATAAGGCATTGAAAGTATGCTTGCCCAGGCGATACCAACCATTCCCATAGAAAGAATAATTAATTGAGGATTGGTCACAAATGAAATTGAAATTAAGCCAATGCCACCTATAATCAAACAAATCATGTGTGTTACTTTACGATTGGTTCTTACAGCAATGAGTGGGATTATAAACGCAAACAAGGCAGCAACTCCGTTTCGGACACTCGAACAAACATTCAGCCAATCGGCCCCATCATTATACTCGTGTTTTACTCTTAGCAATTCACTTATTTCTTCTGCACTAAGAATATTTTCTTTATTTTCTTCAAAATAGTTAGCGAGATTAATCGAAATAGTGACAGGATTCTGGTTAGCCCTGTATTCATTTATTTCGTTAATATCTGCCTGCAAAGATTTGAATATTTTAGATTCTTTGTTATCCAATTGTGATGATTGCAATTTGGCTTGTAAGGCTGTCTCCATTTTGGTTACAAGAGCCTTTTCTACTTTCATATTGTATATGGTACTCGTAACAGCGTTGGTACTGTAAATCCACATAGCGAAAAGTCCAAACCATGTAAAAAATTGTACAACTGCCAGTTGAGCCATTGTTTTAGGCATTTTGAAAATACCTACAAAAGTTTCCTTAAAGCCATCCATGAAACCGGCCTCTTTCACTTCTTTTTTAAATGCCTCCATATCTTCTGGAGGGAATTCATCAGTTGTGAAAACTGTATAAAATACTGCTGTAATGAAGGCTATTCCACCAATATAAAAGCTATATTTCACAGAATCCGGGATTTCTCCAGCCGAGGCCGTATTGCTAAAATGAAACCAGTTAGTAAACATCCAAGGAAGCAAGGCGGCTATGACTGACCCCACTCCTATAAAGAAACTCTGCATAGCAAAACCTGTTGTTCTTTGCTTAGAATTGAGTTTATCACCTACAAATGCTCTAAATGGCTCCATTGAAATATTTATAGAAGCATCAAGAATCCAAAGCATACCGCCTGCTACCCAAAGCACTGATGAATTTGGCATAACAAAAAGCGCTATCGTAGCTAAAATGGCTCCGATAAAGAAAAATGGTCTTCTTCTTCCCCAATATGGATGCCAGGTGCGATCACTTAAATACCCGATAATTGGTTGTACAATCAAACCAGTTACAGGAGCAGCAATCCAAAGTAAGGGAATTTCATCTTTATTTGCACCCAAAGTTTCAAAAATACGACTCACATTCGAGTTCTGTAATTCGAATCCAAACTGGATACCAAAAAATCCGAAACTCATATTCCAGATCTGCAAGAATGAAAGAAGTGGCTTGCCTTTATTGACATTCGTCGCCATTATGTAAAGGGTTTATATAGGTTAAAGGGCTGATTTTGTTACTTTATTTCAAAAATCAAAACTGTATTTTTAGGAATCTCCACTTTTATTTTGTCAGTACTTTGGTCAGCTAAAACCAACTTATTGCCAAAAACTCCTTTAAAGGTATGCTTTTCTGATGGCTCTAATTTCATCATTTCCCAAGCACCTATCGGAATATTAACTGCAGTCGAATATGAATTTTCCAAGTCAAAGTTGCAAATAAACAACAATTTTTGTTTTTCAGTGAATCTTAAATAACTAAATATTTTGAGATCGTTATAATTTTTTGATTGACCACTTTTGTTGACATATTGTAAATCGAAGAATTGTCCATTCTGAACGGCATCGCTATTATTCACAAATTTTAATAAATCAGCATAAAATTTCCGAATCTTCTTTTGCTCCGGTGTCATTTTACCCCCATCGTATTTATGGTCGTTTACCCAATTCTGAAATTCTGGCACTCCCCAATAATCAAAAATAGTTGTGCGCCCATCATCACCACTAAAACCTTCCGCCACATTTGGATTCACACCTAATTCCTGCCCAAAGTATAGCATAACTGGTCCTGAATGCAAAGTGGCGCTCACAATCATTGCTGGAACTGCCTTAAAAGCATCCCCCACAAAGAATTTTGAGCAGATACGATGTTCGTCATGATTTTCTAAGAAGCGTATCATATGATTGGCGAAATTACCAGATTCATTCTGCCAAACCTTCGTGATATCATTTGCATCACCCCCACCCTGCATCAATCTTCTCAAACCATCATATAAACCTACTTTATCGTAGAGATAATCAAATTTCCCTTCATTAATATAAGACCAATAAGCTGCTGGATTATAGATTTCTGCAATGAAAATGACATGAGGATTTATTTTTTTTATCTCAGGGATCACCCAACCCCAGAATTCTTTCGGTACCATTTCAGCCATATCACATCTGAAACCATCTACACCTTTAGTTGCCCAGAAAAGCAATATATCTCGCATTTTCATCCATGTATTAGGCACAGGATCAAAGTAATGAGTTCTATTATCCAGATAATCTACACCATAATTTAGCTTTACCGTTTCAAACCAGTCATTAATACTAGGATTTGACATAAACACATCATTTCCAGTTGCTTTTGCTGGATTTTCTATAAATGGTTCGGTAGCTTTTACGGGTGGGTTTACATTTTCAGGAACTATAAATTGCTGCCCCTCTATATAATAAAAGTTATTATTGACAGCAAAACTTCTCGATTTATCATCATCTTCGCCTAAATCTCGGACACCTGTGGGTCTAACATCAGAATGATAATGGCGAGCTACGTGATTCGGCACAAAATCTATAATGACTTTTAAATCGTTTTTATGACTCCTCTGAACCAAAGCCTCAAACTCTTTCATTCTGTTTTTTACATTCACTGCCAGATCAGGGTCAACATCGTAATAATCTTTTACAGCATAGGGTGAGCCGCCTATCCCTTTAACAACTAAAGGATTATCTTTCGGAATGCCGTATTTAGAGTAATCAGTCATGGTTGCGTGTTCTATTACACCTGTATACCACACATGCGACACGCCAAATTTTTTCAATGCCTGTAAGGCCGCATCATTAATATCATTAAATTTCCCACAGCCATTTTCTTTAATAGTGCCATTGAATTTGTTTGTGGTTTTCGTATTTCCAAATAGCCTTGTGTAAATCTGGTACACCACCATTTTATCCGTGTACTTTTCAATTTTCATTTTTTCTTTGGTTATTTTAATTGGGGTTTGCGCTATTGCTATCTGACAAAACAATATCAGTACAAAGCATATTTTCTTATACATCTGATCCTAAGATTAAAGTGTTTTCAAATCTAATGAGTATTTTTTTATGAAAAAAAACTTTGTTTGTGTTATTTTGCCTCATTAACGAATCACTTTAACTCAATGAAAATATACGTAAAACCTATTATTCTTGTTTTTGTCCAACTATTATTATTTATAGAACTTTTTGGACAAAAACCTGACATTCAGCGTATCAACCCTTCAAACTGGTGGGTAGGCATGAAAAATCCCAATCTCCAAATCTTACTTTATGGCAAGGGAATAGCAACACAAAAACTCATCCTTCAACCCTATGCCGGCGTAAAAATTAAAAAAATAAATAAAGTAGAAAATCCGAATTACCTATTTGTTGATTTAGAAATTGCCAAAGCAACTAAAGCTGGGAAACTAACATTTACCCTTAGCAGTGGTACAAATATTACTAAAGTTGATTATGAACTAAAAACTCGCTCAGCTAAACCACAAGCGGTAACACAAGCCGATGTAATCTATCTGATTATGCCTGACCGTTTCTCAAATGGAGATGAGTCGAATGATAAATTTCCAGAAATGATTGATAATAATTCAAACCGAAAAAATCCCTGGTTGAGACACGGAGGAGATTTACAAGGAATAATCAATCATTTAGATTATTTTAAAGAATTGGGTGCCACCACACTTTGGCTTACTCCTGTAATTGAAAATAATCAGCCGGTTACCAATGAGGGTGGGACTATGCGTAGTGCCTATCATGGTTACGGATTTACCGACCACTATAATGTCGATAGACGTTTAGGTGGTAATGAAGCTTATCTGAAATTAATCAATGAGGCTCATGCAAATGGACTCAAAGTAGTTCAGGATGCCGTTTATAATCACGTAGGAATCAATCACTGGTTTTTAAAAGATATGCCCTCAAAAGACTGGTTGAATCAATGGGATACTTACACCAATACTTCGTATAAAGATCAGCCTTTATTTGATATTCATGCTTCAAACTACGATAGAAAAGTTACCGTAAATGGTTGGTTTGTGCCTTTTTTACCGGACTTAAATCAGAAAAATCCTTTTCTGGCAAACTTCTTGATCCAACACGCCCTCTGGACGATTGAATATTTTAACATTGATGCCTGGCGCATTGATACCTATATTTATAATGATATGGAATTCATGAATAAATGCAATAAGGCAATCCTGGATGAGCATCCGAATATGCTATTATTTGGAGAATCAGCAGTAGGCTCAGTTGTCAGTCAGTCGTATTTCACTAAAAATAATTATAATATTCCGTTCAAATGTAATCTACCATCTAGTTGTGATTTTCAGGTACAAAATGCGATTAATACTGCTTTGAATGAAAAATTTGGCTGGAGCGAGGGAGTAAATCGGGTTTATCAGGTAATTGCACAGGATATGGTTTATCAGAACCCTGAAAGATTAGTACCATTTGTAGAAAACCACGATAGTGACCGATATTTCTCGGTAATTGGTGAAGACTTTAATAAATACAAAATGGGATTAACCTGGCTATATACTTTACGAGGCATTCCGCAGATGTATTATGGTACCGAAATCCTGATGAAGAATTTTAAAAACCCAACAGATGCAGAGGTTCGCAAAGATTTTCCGGGTGGATGGAAAGAAGATAAAGAAAACAAATTTGCAGCCAGTGGAAGAAACGAGAAGGAGAATGAGGCGTTTGAATGGAATAAGAAACTGCTGAATTATCGCAAAACATCAGAAGCAATTACTAAAGGGAAAATGATGCAGTTTCTGCCATTTGACGGAATCTATGTATACTTCAGATATACTGATAAGCAACGCGTAATGGTTATCAGTAACTCAAATAATGTACAAAAAGAAGTAAATACTCAGAACTTTGCTGAGATATTAAAGACTTCTCAATCTGCTAAAAATATCATGACAGACGAAACCCTAAATGATATAAAAACAATCAAAGTTCCTCCTATGACAGCCTTGGTATTAGAAATTAATAACTAAACACGTTAAAAAATACATTTCAGAGCAATTTTCTATTCAATGAAAATTGCTCTTAGAAAAACTATTAGTTAATTTGTAAAATCACGCTAATTTCAATTACTATCAAGTGTGATAATAACTACCAAAGAAAAACATGATTAAAGCATTTTTATTTGATTTAGATGGTGTCATTGTTGATACTGCCATTTATCATTATCAGGCATGGAAACAGATGGCCAATGGTTTAGGTTTTGATATTTCAGAAGAATTCAATGAAAAACTAAAAGGTGTCAGCCGGATGGAATCATTAGATATTATTCTGGCCCACGGCGGAGTTGAACTAAGTGACGAGGAAAAATTATCTTTAGCGACAAAGAAAAACGAAAATTACCTCAATTTAGTAAGCAAAATGAGTCCAGAAGATATTCTACCAGGAGTAAGTGACTTTTTTGTACAGGTAAAAAAAGAAAATATTAAAACAGCTTTAGGTTCAGTAAGTAAAAACGCGAGATTGATCCTGGAAAGAATTGGTATGCTCGATGATTTTGATGCTATTATAGATGGCACAAAAATAGCGAAAGGTAAACCAGATCCAGAAGTATTCTTAAAAGGCGCACAAGAACTAAATGTTTCCCCAAATGAGTGTCTGGTTTTTGAAGATGCTGTTGCGGGGGTTGAAGCTGCAAAAAAAGGTGGTATGAAAGCCGTAGGCATTGGCAAAAAAGAAGTTTTAACAAATGCAGATATAGTTTTGGAAAACCTGTTAGGTGTTGATGTTCATGAATTACTAGCGAAAGTTAATTAATTAAATGATCACTGAATTACTCAATAAAATAAGCACTTACTTTAACCTTAAATAGGCGAATAATCGCGATGCTACTCGTATGAAAAATTATATTGTCCATGATGAATGGTGTATCATTGAACAGGGATTCCATCCTGAATACAATGAAATTACTGAAAGTTTGATGAGTTTAGGGAATGGCCGAATGGGAGGCAGAGGTAATTTTGAAGAAAAGTATTCAGGTAAAACCTTACAAGGCAATTACGTAGCGGGAGTATGGTTCCCTGATAAAACCCGTGTAGGCTGGTGGAAAAATGGCTATCCGAATTATTTTGCTAAAGTATTAAATGCTTGTAACTGGACAGGTATAGACCTTGAAATAGATGGAGAAATACTGGACATAGCCAAATGTGAAGTCAGCGGATTTAATAGAATATTAAATATGCGTGAAGGAACACTTGAGCGTTCTTTTACAGCGACACTTCCTTCTGGCAAATCTCTTAAAGTAAATACCTTACGCTTTTGTAGCCTAAAGGATGATGAGTCGGGTGCCATTCGTTTTTCAATCACTCCTTTGAATTTCTCAGCCTCGGCTAAAATAACTGTCTACTTAGATGGAGATATTTCTAATAAAGACTCCAATCATGGCCAAAAATTCTGGAATGAAATAAGCAAGGAAACTGCTCATAGCGAAGCATATCTGACGCTCGAAACCAAAAAATCTATATGGGAATCTGTACCTACTTTTCAGGTTTGCACAGGTATGAGGTTTGATTGTTTTCAAAATGGAGAAACCGTTGATTGCCAGACTTTTCCAATCAAAAAAGATAAGTATGTAGCCAATGAGTTAAGAACACCGTTGAAACAAAATCAGGAGACTATTATTTACAAATATGCAGTCAACTTATCCTCTGAAAACTATTCTACCGAAAATCTGACCTTAGAGACAAAAAAATACCTTGAAAGAATTGCAGCTAAAGGTTTTAACCAAATGCTGGAAGAGCAAAAACTGGCATGGAAAACCAAATGGGAAGGTAACGATATTCAAATTGATGGAGATATAGCAGCACAACAGGGTATCAGATTTAATATTTTCCATTTACAGCAGACATATACAGGAGAAGATGCCAGATTGAATATTGGACCTAAAGGCTTTACAGGTGAAAAATACGGCGGCTCTACTTATTGGGATACAGAAGCTTATTGTTTACCATTTTATCTTGCAACCTCAGAACAGAAAGTAGCCAGAAATCTATTAGTTTATCGACACAATCATTTACAAAGAGCTATTGAAAATGCCGAAAAATTAGGATTTTCTAATGGAGCAGCATTGTATCCTATGGTTACGATGAACGGCGAAGAATGCCATAATGAGTGGGAAATCACCTTTGAAGAGATTCACCGAAATGGAGCTATTGCATACGCTATTTATGATTATATCAGATATACAGGTGATGAAAATTATCTGAATGAGTATGGATTAGAAGTTCTGATTGGAATTTCGAGATTCTGGGCACAGCGCATCAACTGGTCGTCTTCGCAGCAAAAGTATGTGATGCTGGGAGTTACAGGGCCGAATGAATATGAAAACAATGTCAACAATAACTGGTATACCAATTATCTGGCTGTCTGGTGTTTAAAATATACACTGGAAGCAATAGAAAAAGTCAAAAAAGATCATTTCAGATTTGAAGATATTCTTAGTATTACCAGTTTTGATGAAACTGCCGAAACCTCTAAATGGAAAAATATCATCAAGAATATGTATTTCCCATATGACCCACAGCGCGAAGTATTTTTGCAGCAGGATGGTTTCCTGGATAAAGAATTATTGACTGTAAATGATATTGCAGAACAACGCCCAATCAACCAGAAATGGTCATGGGATAGAATCCTGAGGTCTTGTTTTATTAAGCAAGCCGACGTATTGCAAGGTTTATACTTCTTTGAAGATGATTTTTCTATTGATGATTTGCGAAGAAACTTTGATTTTTACGAGCCAATGACGGTCCACGAATCTTCGTTATCCCCTTGCGTCCATGTAATTCAGGCTGCTCAGTTAGGTAAAAAGGACAAGGCTTACGAAATGTATGTTAGAACCTCCCGGTTAGATTTAGATGATTATAATAATGATACAGAAGACGGGCTTCATATCACTTCAATGGCTGGCACATGGATGTCCGTAGTCAAAGGTTTTGGAGGAATGCGAGTAAAAGACAATATGCTTTTTTTTAACCCATTTCTACCCGAACAATGGCAAAGTTTCTCGTTCAGAGTTGGTTTCAGAAAAAATGCCTTAAAAATCGCTATTTATCAAGACCATATTACTATCGAGAATCTTTCTGAGTCTCCGATATCTGTATTAGTAGAGGGTAATAAAGTTAGTATTAAAGGATTAGAAACCGTAAATATTCCTCATTGATTTGGAGGGAATAATATAAGAAGGCTCTTAATTTGATTTAGAGCCTTCTTGATTTATTATGTGACGAAAATTCCCTAATTAACAACAAGTCTCCGCATCATTCTGAATGCCCTTCTAAAACCACCAATTAAAGCCCAGACACCTAAACCAATCAATGCTAAGCCACCAATCACTCCTAATGCCACCGAGCCTGCTGCACTTCCGCATTGTATTCCGCAAACCAGTACTACAATTCCAAATCCAACCAAAATTATTCCTAAAATCACCAATAAAACCTTTGCCGCGGAATCTGCCTTTGGGCGAAACAAACTTGACTTTTTAATTTTAGCTATCGCATTTTTAAAATAGTTCTTAAAAATGGTCTTAGTCGTCAACATCGAACTCTCAGATTCGCCTACAGTCGTGCTAGACAGTGTAACTGCCAGAATAGCAAATGGGTAGCTGTAAGTTGGCTTAACACTCAATTCAGCCATTCGAACGTGCTCAAAATAAGCAGCAGTCTGATTGCCGATAAAGCCCCATAAAGCAGCGGCAGATAAACAAGCCACCAACTGCATTACTTTGAGCCTATAATAAAACTTATGAATTAACTCTTTCGCATTGAATGGATATGCCATACAAACACCTATATTAATGACCACCGTGGTCAATAAAAAAGCGACTGATAGCGAAGTCCCCTGAAAGAACATTTCTGCCCCCAGGACGAACGCCATGCGGCATTGGATATAAAATAAAACCGGGAGAATAATAAAACGGACAAGAACCGGATGCTTTCCAGCCCACTTTGTGATTTGAAACATAGTCGTATAATTTTGTGTGAATGTATTATTATTCAAAATTAAACGATATATTTATACATTTCCAAGTTTTTACTATACTTTTTTTATTTATCAATACTCATCATCAAAGCCTTCGCTATAATATCGACTGCTTTTCATATCATCTTCGTCATCAAATTTGCTAGTTTTAGGAGCCATTTTTTTCAGAATACCAATCTGTCCATTATGGTAAAGGTCATGGTTGATAATCCCGTGCAGCAAAGTATAAAAGTCATATTCACTCCCAGGCACTAATTCAACAAGAAAATCATCTGTTTTATCTTCCAAGCTACTCATTAGCTCATCATGGCTAAGAGTTAACTCCATTTGAAGGGTTTCCCACTCAAACTCATCAATCTCTTTCAGATTTCCCCAATTTTGCTTTTCAGTTTTGATATCAAAGTCAGCATCTCCCTGAATTTTCTTTAAAACAAAGATTCTCCAGGTTGTCATGTGGTAAACTAATTCGGCAATAGTATGAATTCCTTTCTGACGATTTCCGGCAGTTTTAGGCTTTATATCTTTGACATTCTCCAAAACTGAGGGGCCATGCCATGAGCCACCGTGAAAAGCGGCATTCAATAAAGTTTTAATTCTGTCTATCTCTTTAGTTTGTAGTTCTTCCATTATATTTTAAATCTAATTCTATTGCTAACGTTTAATTGTGTTATAGAGTATATTTTAATATTATGACTTGACCTTCAAAGCCATCTTTTTTAGCTATACTTCTTTCCACATTTCGATGCAGCTGCTAGCTACACCTGCAAAGTGCGCCTGGTCTAGCTGAAAAATCTGTTCTTTTCGGTCAGAATAATAATATTAAAACCTACTCTTATTATTCCCATAAAACCCAAATCATACCTAAATGATAGGTATCATGCTGAATTAATCCGGTTAATAATTTATAATAGTCGTAATCCTGGCCTGGTACTAATTTTACGAGCAAATCATCATCAAACTCTTCTAATCTGCTCATCAACTCTTCCTGATTAGTTTTCAATTGCTCAACTAAGTTAGTCCAGTTAGTTTTTTTTATGTCTTCATCCGTTCCATAATTGTCGTCTTCACTCACCAGATCGAACCTGATATTGCCGTTTAGCTTTTCTAAGACAAATTTTCTCCAGATACCTAAATGATAGGTAATCTGGCAGATTGTGTATTTAGAATATTCTTTTCTTACATCAACAACATCTAAAGGCATTGAGTTAATAAACTCCATAACCGATGGCCCATGCCAGGCATCTCCTCTAAAAACTGTATCTAAATTGTCGACAATTTTCTCTAGCTCATTACGATTCATAAGCACTACTCTTAATTTTCGCCAAAAATAACATTAAAATTCCGGACTGCAAATTTGCGGCAATCGGAATGCCGTCTAAAGGTAGAATTTGAAATATTTTCTTTCAAAAATATTCCTGAAACTTATAGAATAGAAAGATGCTATGCTGTTTATTGATTCTGCCACACCGGATTTCTTTTTTCTCTAAAGGCCAGTATTCCCTCTTGGGCATCCTCAGAAGTCCGAATCTCCTTTAATAAACTTATCAGATATTGATATTGTTCAGCCTCGGGAATATCTGATAAACTTTGATAGGCTTCAATACCTTTCTTTATTGCAAAAGGTGACCCACTCAAGATAGTTTCAATTAGCTTATTCGTATCAGATTCAATTGTTTCAATTGTTGAGAGATGAGTGACCAGCCCTAAATCTAACGCTTCTTTAGCACTATATTTTTTACCTAATATACACATCTCTAAAACCTTTCTCTGAGGCATAATTTTCAGTAACGTTGCCATTACTTGTAACGGAAAAATACCTCTTTTCACTTCTGGTAGACTAAAATTGGCATTTTCAGTAGCTATAACAAAAGTACAACCTCCAATTAATAAAAATCCACCAGCCAATACATCTCCTTTTACTTTTGCAATACAAGGTTTAGAAAGACTCTTAAAAGCATCACCTAAAGTAATTTCTTTACTCGATCTGGGCAAACTCTCATTTACTATGTCAAGCGCTGGATTCTGAAAAACATTTAAATCCATTCCAGCGCAGAAAACCGACCCTTCTGCTTCTAATAATACACACCATATATTAGGCTCATTATTCGCATATGCTAATGCAAAAGCAATTTCGTGCACCATGGTGGGTGTAAAGGCATTTCGCTTTTCTGGTCTGTTAAGTTGAATAGTAAACAGATTTTGTTTGAGTCCTGTTTTAATCAGTCCCAATTCAACATTCGGGAAAGCAGCAATATCGTTTTCAGTAAAATACATCAGCTAATCAGGTTTTGGAAAGCAAGTTTTAAAGAATCAATCTTTTCGTAATCTGTATTTCCGATGAAAGAAAGCAAATTTTCTGTAGGCATATTTCCCACTAATTCATCTGCCGCCATCGGGCAACCTCCATAACCTAAAATAGCCCCATCAAATCTTCTGCACCCTGCGCCATATGCACTTTCAATTTTTTCTTTCCATGTATCTGGCGTGGTATGTAAATGCGCCCCAAACTCCAGATCTGGATGCTTAGGGATTAGATTTTCGAATAAATACCTGATGCTTTCCGGATTTGCCACCCCAACAGTATCTGAGAGGGAGAATATTTTAATACCCAATTGTTTCAGTTTTTCTACCCATTCCAACACAATCTCAGCATTCCAGACATCACCATAAGGATTACCGAAACCCATAGATATATATAAAACCAATTGCTTGCTCGTCTTCTCACAAATCTCCTGAATGCCTTTTACCCTCTCTAGTGATTCGCTAATAGTTGCATTGGTATTTCTTAGCTGAAAAGTTTCCGAAACTGAAAATGGATAACCTAAATAGTTAATTCGCTCATAAGCCGATGCTTCCTGAGCTCCTCTTTCATTGGCAATAATCGCTAACAATTTTGTCTTTGATTCAAAAAGGTAGTCACCGTAGAGTATACCTTTTGTATCGGCCATTTGGGGGATAGCTTTGGGTGAAACAAAGCTCCCGAAATCAATCGTATCAAAAAGATTACTCGCCAATAATTCATTAATATAAGCAATCTTCTTTTCAGTTGGTATAAAATGATGAAGCCCCTGAATGGCATCTCTCGGACACTCAATTATCTTCATAATTCTGATTAGTAGCCCTTTCTACTTTTATTTTCTGGTAATTTCTCTGGCAATTACCACCTTCTGAATTTCAGACGTCCCCTCTCCTATGGTACACAGCTTGGCATCTCTATAATATTTTTCCGCCGGAAAATCTTTGGTATAACCATAGCCACCATGTATCTGGACTCCTTCATTCGCTACCTCAACAGCCGTTTCAGAAGCAAATAACTTAGCCATGGCCGATACTTTTGTTACTTTTTTTCCGTGGTCTTTCAGATAACCCGCTTTACGCGTCAAGAGTTCTGATGCTTCAACTTTTGTTGCCATTTCAGACAGTTTGAAACTAACCCCCTGAAAATTAATGATAGTTTTGCCAAACTGTTCTCTCTCCTGAGCATATTTTAAAGCAGCTTCCAGCGCACCTTTAGCTATTCCTAATGAAAGTGCTGCAATGGATATACGTCCGCCATCTAAAATCTTCAACGATTGCACAAACCCATCCCCCACATTACCCAGAATATTATCTTTATGAACCCTACAATTATCAAAAAACAAACAAGCTGTCTCACTTGCACGCATACCCAATTTATTTTCTTTTTTACCTGCAGAAAAACCCGGAGTATCCTTTTCAATCACAAAGGCAGTCATGCCATGAGAATCACCTTTTTCACCTGTCCGGGCAATAACTACAGCCACGTTTGAACTAATGGCATGAGTAATGAAATTTTTCGAACCATTTAACACAAAATAATCTCCATCCTCAACCGCGGTAGTTGCCATTCCCCCTGCATCAGAGCCCGTTCCTGTTTCTGTTAAGCCCCAGGCACCAATCCACTCTCCACTGGCTAACTTGGGTAAGTATTTCTGTTTTTGGTCTTCGTTCGCAAAAGTCAGGATATGATTAGTACATAATGAGTTATGCGCAGCAACAGACAAACCAATAGAGCCACAAACCTGCGAAATTTCGTCAATAATGGTGATATATTCCTGATAACCCAGACCTGAGCCACCATAGTTTTCTGGCACCAACACACCCATAAAACCAAATTCACCCATTTTATGAAAGAGTTCAACCGGGAATTTCTGAGTTTCATCCCACTCCATCACATGTGGTCGAATATAGTTTTCAGCAAAGTCTTTGGCACTTTGACGAATCATTTCTAATTGCTCATCTGTATCTAATTCAAAAACTGTCATATCTTTATTAGTTGGTTGTTGAAATTAGTTGCAATACTAATTATTTTTTTGACAACTATTTATCATATTTGCAAAAAATTGTTTAATAATAAGATTTAATATCATTATTCTGTTCTACTAACGAAAATACACAAATATTATGCTAAATCTGGAATCATTGGTTGAGGAACTGAATTTAAAGAAAAAACAAATAAAACTGGGCGGAGGTTTAAAAAAAATTCAGGCTCACAAGGCTAAAGGTAAAATGACCGCCTGGGAACGAATTGAATATCTGATTGACAAAGATTCGGAGTTCATAGAGTTCGGTATCTTTGCTGGAGAGGGAATGTATGAAGAAGAGGGAGGTTGCCCGAATGGTGGGGTTGTTTGTGGAATTGGCCACGTAAGTGGCAAAATGTGTGTGATTGTTTCCAATGATGCCACAGTTAAAGCCGGTGCGTGGTTTCCGATTACTGCCAAGAAAAACTTACGAGCGCAGGAAATTGCCATGGAAAACCAATTACCAATTATTTATTTGGTTGATTCGGCAGGAGTTTATTTACCCATGCAGGCAGAGGTTTTTCCTGATAAAGAGCATTTTGGCAGAATATTCCGTAATAATGCACAAATGTCATCAATGGGTATTCCGCAAGTTGCAGCCATTATGGGGAGCTGCGTGGCTGGAGGTGCCTATTTACCTATTATGTCTGATTATGCTCTGATTGTGGAAGGCACAGGTTCCGTTTTTCTGGCAGGATCTTATTTAGTGAAATCATCTATTGGCGAAGATATTGATAATGAAACTTTAGGTGGCGCTACTACCCATTGCGAGATTTCTGGCGTAACAGATAATAAGTTTCCGAATGATGCAGCCTGTCTGGACGAAATACGGAAGATATTCGATAAAATGGGCCATAATACGAAAGCTGGTTTCGATAGAAAAACCTCTCTCCCACCACTAAAAGACCCAAAAGAAATCTATACTATTTTACCTGTTGATCGAACAAAACCTTACGATATGGTGGAGATTATCGAGCGAATTGTAGATAATTCGGAATTCGACCAGTATAAAAAAGGCTTTGGACAAACCCTTCTTTGCGGATTAGCCAGGATTGATGGATGGGCTGTTGGAATAGTCGCCAATCAGCGAAAAATAGTAAAATCAAAAAAAGGTGAAATGCAGATGGGTGGGGTTATCTATTCAGACTCAGCCGATAAAGCAGCCCGATTCATTATGAATTGTAACCAACAAAAAATCCCTTTGATTTTCTTACAGGATGTAACGGGTTTTATGGTAGGCAGTCGCTCAGAACATGGCGGAATCATAAAAGACGGAGCAAAAATGGTGAATGCAATGGCAAATTCTGTTGTACCCAAATTTACATTTATTGTTGGTAATTCTTATGGGGCAGGTAATTATGCGATGTGTGGCAAGGCTTATGACCCCAGACTGATTTACTCATGGGTAACAGGACAAATGGCCGTTATGAGTGGAGCTTCTGCCGCAAAAACCCTTTTACAGATACAAGAGGCAGCCCTGAAATCTAAAGGTGTTGAGATCTCAGAAGAAGAGCAGAAAGAATTATTAGATAAGATTACCAATAAATATAATTCACAATTGAGCCCCTACTATGCAGCCTCAAATCTTTGGGTAGATGGGGTAATAGACCCATTAGAAACAAGAAAAATCATTTCAGCAGGTATTGAAGCGGCTAATCATGCGCCTATTTCTAAAAGGTATAACGTAGGAGTAATACAGACCTGAAACCATTCGATAAAAAGTAATTCTAAATTAAAATTAAGCTATTTTTTAGTGTTAAATTGCAATGATAATGCTTCCTAAACTAAATGTAATTTTGTTGGAAGCATTTTTTATTCTAATGAAGTATAGCAATTCATCGCCCTTAACTCATCTTATATGAAGAAAATTTTATCCTGCCTTCTTTTTCTAAGTATACAATTCACTGTCCTTGCACAAGAACCAGTTTCTTTTGGACGTGAAGTACAAATCAACCTCAATCAACTGACTCAGCAATTACAAAATGCCAATGCTACCACTGATGATTTACTGCCCGTTGTGAGTCTTCCTTCGCCTGGTGGGAGTTCGATGCTTTTCAGAATCAAGACCTCGCCAATTATGGAGAATCAGTTAAGCGAAATTAAAACCTATAGCGGCGAGACACTAGATAAAAATATTCCAATACGCATCACTATTACTCCTTCAGGATTTACCGCCATCATGCGCTATAATAATGGGTATTATTTTATTGAACCTATTGAAGGGAAATCTGGTGCATACAGAATATACAATATAAATGAAGTACCCAAAGGGAGTTGTAATGTAAATGGAAATGAAACTTTTTTAAAGGAATATAAAAATGGACGGGTATTAAGTGTCTCCCCTTTTCCTATTGGTTCACAATTGCGTACATTTAATATGGCCACTGCCGCTACCTATACCATGACAACTGGTTTGGGAGGTCAAACCCAGGCAAGAGATAAAATTGTATCAATTATAAATGCTGTAAACCTTATTTATGAAGTTGAGGTAGCCATCCGATTTTCTTTGATTGCTGAGACCACTACTTCCATGTCAATTATCTTCAACTCATCTGCGGCTGATCCTTTTACGATTGACCCTAATTTTGCTAATGCCGGAAACGCCCAAACAGGTTTCACGACATTAAATAATAATGGAACATTACTTTATAGTAAATATCACATTGGACATGTATTTAATACTTTACCAAACCCCGGTAATGGAAGTTATTCTGGCAGGGGACAGGCTGGACCAACTCCTTGTGTTGACAATAGCAAGGCTAGAGGGTGGACAGAATTTACTACCAATGCTGCTTTAGGAATGATTGTAAGCATATTCGCACATGAAACAGGGCATCAGTTTATGGCTTGGCATACCTACAATGCTTACGATGGGCCAAGTGGATTTTGTACTAGTGGATGGGATGATGAGACAGCTATTGAACCTGGAAGTGGGTCTACGTTAATGGGTTATAGTGGTAATTGTGGTTCAAGTTACGTGTTGACCGCCCCAAACAATGAATCTTATTTTCATACCAAAAGTATTGAGCAGATACTCAATTCTGTTAATAACTTTAATACCTGCTATACCAGTTCTAATACAGGAAATAGCCCGCCAAGCGCAAATGCTGGCAATAATTATACAATTCCAAAGGGCACTCCTTTTACCTTAACAGGTTCAGGAACTGACCCAAATGGCACAGACGTCTTAAGCTATGCTTGGGAACAATACGATATTGCTACAGGCAGCGATAAAGGCGCATTTGGTAGCAATATAAAAGGTCTTGGAAATTACACCGCTGTGAATAGTA
This sequence comes from Emticicia fontis, assembly GCF_054779675.1. Classification (NCBI taxonomy): domain Bacteria; kingdom Pseudomonadati; phylum Bacteroidota; class Cytophagia; order Cytophagales; family Leadbetterellaceae; genus Emticicia; species Emticicia fontis. The sequence goes on along the minus strand of NZ_BAAGXU010000015.1, from coordinate 79,690 downwards.
CAGCTAGTGCTCCACTGTTCAGAAGTAAAATTGCGAATGTTCCTTCACGCACCTTCCCTGCTTTAAATTTTATCCTCAATAACGCCAACAATCCAGCAGATAATGAGGGAGAGGATTTACCACAAGTAGCAAGAACGATGAAATTCAGGTTAACAGTTAGAGATAATAAAGCGAATGGAGGTGGAGTAGATTCAGATGAGGCCACTGTAACTGTAAGTAATACCGGGCCTTTCCTGATTACCTCCCAAAATTCTGCAACTCTATGGATTTACAACGGCACCAATACAGCCAATATAACCTGGTCTAAAAATAATACAGATTTAGCTCCAATTAGTTGCGCCAATGTAAAAATCTCATTCTCTACAGATGGGGGGCAGACCTTTCCTATTGTATTAGCAGCAAGTACACCCAATGATGGTTCTCAAATCATTACAATTCCAAATAATTTAACCTCAACAGGAAGGATAAAAGTTGAAGCTATCGGGAATATCTTTTTTGATATAAATAATGTTAACATTACTATTACCAATACCTGTTCGCCTGAAACTTCAAACATTATTCCATCTACTGCTGTTTCTCAACCTGCTGGCTCTGCCAATCTTAATTTGTCGCTTACAGGAGTTGGAACCGTGATTAATAGTTTTTCAGGTACAATTGCTAACACGGATTCTCCTACGGGCATCACAGTTAGAAATCAGTCTGCTAACTGTACTCAATTCAGCAATGCTACCTATTATGATATATTCACATTTATCCCTAGTGTTTCAGGTAGTTATAAATTTTCGAATATCGGAAATAAATTATTAAGTATTTATCAAACAAGCTTTAACCCTAATAGCAGGTGTACTAATTGGGTAGGCTCAAGTGCAAATTATGACGGATCTTTCGTTTATACAAATAATGATTTAACTGTAAATCTTACGGCATTTACAACATATAAAATGGTCATTACAGGGTTCAGCGGTGTTCCTAATCCGGCTTCTTATACTATTAATTTAACCTCAAAGCCAGCAAGCGCAGATTTATTTGATCCTGTAATAGGTTCGCCTTATGCCTATACCTATTTAATTTATGATATTAACTCAGGTACTATTATAAATTTTGAGGATGACCCTAATTTATCAATAGAAGCTACTTATCCGGCAGGTTCATATCGCATTTATGGCTTATCGTATCAGGGAGGTTTATCTTTAGATTCTTATAAAGGAACATCTTTCTCTTCATTCCAGACCTTATTGAATAATAACACAGTCTGCGGCAAACTAAGCGATAATTTTATTAATGTTACTATCACAGGTAATACCCCTTGCAGTAATAATGTCGTGCTTGTCAACCCAACAGACAACATCACCTCAGGCAATGTCACCAAACAAGCCTCAGCCACCAATGGTAAAATAACAGCTACCAACTATGTAACAGGTTCTGGTACTAAGGCGACATATCAGGCAAAAGCCGTAGAATTAAACGCAGGCTTTAAAGCTGATTCAGGAACAATTTTCAGGGCTGAAACCGGAGGTTGTAATTAAAATTAAAAATATTTTTTTTAAAGTCTTATGCCACTGGTATAAGACTTTTTTTATGAATATGAGATATTTATTCCACATAAGTCGATTAATACCACCGTAAATACACAAACATTTCCCCTATTCGGTAATTTTAACTTAATCAAATCTGCTGGTATAGTTTTTTATGCCTTAACAAACAATATTCGGCAAATCTGGAAAAGTAAAGAATAATAAAAATAAGATTTAACACTCTTTTAAAAAATCTTCCACTTACGAAATCCGACTAGATGAAAACTTCGTAAATTCATGTATTACAATAAATAAATTAAATCCAATTCATAGCTTTCAAAGGCTATATCATTTAAACAATTTCATGCCCATGGAAACACCTAATTTGGGTTCATCGCCACTAGCGCAATCAAAAGATGAATCCGTTAAATCCGTAGACAGACGCAACTTTTTAAGAAGTGCCGGAATGACAACCGTAGCAGGTGCTGTTTTTTTAGCTGGCTGCGATAAAGATGATGACATGACGCCAGCCACCGGATCTGTGGATTTGGGAAGTGGAGATGTTGGAATCCTTAACTATGCTTATGCACTCGAACAACTCGAAGCTGCTTTTTACACTCAGGTAGTTGCTACTCCATATTCTGGAATGACAGCTGACGAAAAAGCCTTACTTACTGACATTCGCGACCATGAAATTATTCACAGAGATTTCTTCAAAGCAGCCTTAGGCACTAATGCCATACCTGGCCTTGAAGTAAACTTCTCGAGCATTGACTTTACTAAAAGGGATAGTGTTTTGGGAGCAGCCAAATTGTTTGAAGATACAGGTGTAGCTGCGTATAATGGTGCAGGTAATCTTATCAAAGACGGTGGTTATTTGTTGTTAGCAGGTAAAATTGTTTCAGTAGAAGCTCGTCACGCAGCAGCTATCAGAGATATTTTATCTCCAAATTCTGCTTCTTTTTCTGGCGATGATATTGTGAATGCCAATGGCCTTGACTTTGCCAAAAAACCTGCAGAAATTTTAGCAGCGGTAAAACCTTATGTAAAAACAACCATTACAGCATCAAATCTTCCAACTGCTTAACCCAATCAGACAATGAATCTTTTCAATATAATATCAGAATTAGAGAAAGTGGACACGGATGTTCACGAAAGACTAGAACATATCTCAAGACGCAGTATGTTCAATACACTAGGCAAAAAAGTTTCGGCTTTGGCTATTCCGGCTGTATTAGCTGCAACACTTCAAAAAGCATACGCTGCTACTCCGGGAGCAATTGATGTATTGAATTTTGCGCTAACTCTTGAATACTTAGAAGACGACTTTTATAAAGCAGGTCTTGCAGCAGCCAATTTGATTCCGGCAGCAGAAAGACCAATCTTTGCACAAATCAGTAAGCACGAAACAGCGCACGTAGCATTCTTGAAAACAGCGCTTGGCGCAAAAGCAATAGCAAAACCAACTTTTGATGTAACTGGTAAAGGTGCATTTGCTGATGTGATGACAAACTATAAAACATTTGCAATCGTGTCTCACGCCTTGGAAGATACAGGGGTAAGAGCATATAAAGGTCAGGCAGGTAACTTGATGGCAGCAGAAGATAAACCTTTATTGGAAGCAGCTCTTCAAATTCACTCAGTGGAAGCCCGCCACGCCTCGGTAGTAAGACGCTTATTGAACACAAAAGGTTTTGTACCAGGTGCTAAAGGCTGGATTACTTTGAATCAGGGAACTCCGGCTGCCGTTTACGCAGGTGAAGACAATTTAATGCAAGGTGGCGTAAATCTGACTGGTTTGGCAGGAAAATCTCCTGAAGCTATTTCTGAAGCATTTGATGAGCCATTAACAAAAGAACAGGTATTGGCAATTGCCTCACCATTCATAAAATCTTAAGAATTTTTGAGAACCAATTTCTCAAAAAACAAGAGTCTGTCTTTACATTTGTTGTAAATGACAGACTCTTTTGTTTATAGCTCAATCTATTAATAGCCTTCAATTAATTAAATATCCCACCATACCTTATCGGGGTTCTTATCTCCGACCACCACAGGCTCGCCTATGAGCGGAGTGGTGATTGGTAAATTATTCTTTTCGGCTGCTACCACTAATCTTTTTATTGGTTCATTCCAGGGATGATTGGCCAAAACGAATTTTCCCCAGTGAACGGGCAACAAAAGTTTAGCTTTTAAATCAATGGCTGCCTGTGCAGTCTGCTCAGGAAACATATGAATCAGAGGCCAGTCTTCACCATATTGCCCATTTTCTAACATCACAATGTCAAAAGGGCCGTATTTATCGCCAATTTCCTTAAAATGCGTATCATAGCCTGAATCTCCACCCAGAAACAATTGATAGCCATGAATATTGAGGATAAACGCAGACCATAAAGTTTTACCACGTGTCAGACTACGACCAGAAAAATGACGTGCCGGCGTTGCAATAATTTCTATTTCCTGGCCTATCTTATGCTTATCCCACCAGTCAAACTCTACTATTTTTGAAGGATCAGCACCCCAGAATTCCAGATGCGAACCTACACCGAACGAAACATAGAATTTTTTGACTTTGGGAATAAGTTTAACAATTGTTTTATAGTCGAGATGGTCATAATGATCATGCGAGAGAAAAAGTATGTCAATTTCGGGTATATCTTCGGCTTTATAAATATCAGCTCCATCAAAAGCACTCGCAAAAGACCCTCCAATCGGTGAAACAGAACCACTCAGCACAGGGTCAATCAGAATCGTTATGTCTTTCGATTTAATAAAATAAGAAGAATGACCAAACCAGACAATGGTAGGCTTATCAGCTTTTAGATTTGCTAAATCCGTTTTTACTGATGGTAAAGTGACCGCTGGCTTTATATCCTTTGGTTTACTAAAAAACTGCCTCATCATTTTTATATAAGAAGCATCTTTTTTCATTACTTCAGTAGCTGATATATTCTGAAAAGAATCATTTTTATAATGAGGTGATTTCAGAATCCTTTTAAGCCTCTCGCCAAACGGATTTTTTCCGAAAAATTTTTGTTGCATAAATATAATTGTACTTGTTACCGCAAGGGCAATAAAAACAGACAGACTAATAAATGCCCTTCTGGTAAGTTTCATAGTGTTAATCGGTTAAAGCCATTTTATAACCAAATCGAGCATTTTCATCACTCTATTGGTAGCAGGCGGATGAAACATACTAAAAGTTGAAAATTTGTTTTCTACTACCGCCTTTTTATTTGAAAACTCTTCAAAACCATATTTCCCGAATGATTTGCCTATACCCGAATTATTCACGCCACCAAAGGGCAAATTATTCTGTAAATACTGAATGGTTGTTTCATTAATTACTACTGCCCCAGATGACGTATTCTGCACGATAGTATCAATGTTACTTCTCTTTTTACTAAATATATACAATGCCAGCGGTTTCTCACCTTCATTAACATAAGTGCTCACTTCATCCAGATTTGTAAACTCCAGAATTGGTAATGCAGGGCCAAAAATCTCTTCCTGCATAATTCGCATTTCAGCATTAACGTGACTAACCACGGTTGGCTCAATAAAGTTCTCTGCATTGCTTGTATTTCCACCAATGGCAATTTTTGCTCCTTTTTCAACAGCATCGTCAATTAATCCCTTTACCCGATTAAAATGTTTATTATTGACCACTCTGCAATAGTCAGGTGATTTGGAAACATCGCTCCCATACATTTTTTGAATGTATTTACCCATTTCATCAACAAATTGGTCGGTTTTTGAGCGATGAATAAAGATATAATCAGGCGCTATACAGGTTTGTCCGTTATTCAGGAATTTCTCAGCGGCAATGGTTTGCGCAGCAAACTTAATATCGGCTGTTTCATCAACAATGGTGGGTGATTTTCCACCTAATTCTAGAGTAACCGATGCCAGGTGTTTGGCAGCCGCCTGCATCACTACTTTGCCAATAGCGGGGCTCCCGGTAAAAAAGATATGGTTAAACGGTAGATTCAATAATAATGTAGCTACTTTGGCATCTCCTTCTACCACTGCTACTTCGTTTGTTGGAAATAATTCCCGAACCATATCGGCCAATAGCTTTGAGGCATTGACTACTATTTCCGACGGCTTGATAATTACTGCATTTCCAGCAGCAATTGCCTGTAATAAAGGCTTTAATGTAAGATTGAAAGGATAATTCCACGGGCTCATAATCAGACAATTACCCTTCGGTTCATGAACAATCTTACTGGTGGTACCCAACATTTTTAAAGGTGTTTCTACACTTTCAGGACGCATCCATTGATCCAGATGCTTGATAATATATTTTGCCTCACTTACTACGGGCATCACCTCGCTTACCTTAACCTCGAAAAGGCTTTTCTGATAATCAGCGCTTAAGGCATCAGCCATGCGCTCCTGATTCTCAATTACCCAGTTCATCACTTTTTTTATCTTCACGATGCGCTCTTTTGAGGTAGTTGCACCAAGATTTAAAAGATTTTTCTTTTGAAGCTGAAACAAAGCCTCAACGTCTGTATCAATGGTTGAAGGTATAGAAGTCATTTGGTTTCTTATTAAGGAGATAGACGCAAAATTCAAAAAAATTCTTCTAATTATACAAAAAACTTTCAAAAACCAATGCAATTTGGTGAATTACTAAAATTTTTAGATATTCGGGTAGTATTTGTGCTTTTTATCTCACTATGAGATAACATATTCCTGATAATTATTCTATCCATACCTGAAAACAAATCCAGATGTCACTCATAAGTAATAATCTGAAATACCTCCGACGCATCAACGGATTAACCCAAGACCAGTTTGCCCGTCGGATTGGCACCAAAAGAGCCAATGTAGGTGCCTATGAAGAAGCCCGTGCTGTTCCTCCGGTTGATACACTTAAAATCATTGCCAATACCTTTGGCATCAGTGTTGATGATTTTGTCAAAAAAGATATACGCAAATTAAGAGAAACGCCTGATTTAACTTTTGGTTTTGAGCCAAAGCCTACTTATAGCGATGAGGCACCGGAGCCAGAGGATGATCCTTTTGACTTCCCTCCTTCTATCGGAGATTTAATGCATCAGTTTTTGGGTGACGACCAGCCATCGCAAGAAAAAAACACAGAAATGGTAGCGCAAAAGGTAATGCTGAAACCAGCTGATAAAATGCAGTTTGAGCCTGAGCCGATGATTACGAATGTATTACCTAAACCTAATCCAATCATTAGCTACACAGAGCCTGCACCCAAGTTTGTGCCTGATAATCAGCCTTATAAAGCACCTGCGCAACCTGAATATATCGAACCGACACCTAAGTATCATCAAGAAACACCATCATACAAAAACACCATTCAGATAGTTCGTCGTTTTCAATTCAACGATTATCTGATGAAAAATAAAGAGTTGAGTTTCCTGAAAACTTTAACAGAATTTCACTTGCCTACCTTACCCGTTGGAGAATACAGAGCGTTTGAGGCAGCAGAAGATTTTGCGTTTGAGGGTGCTTTATTAATTGGTTCACTGGTTAAAAACTGGTACGAAATATCAGATAGTAAAAACTATGTGCTGGTTACTAAACCTCAGGGCATCATTTATCGCCGGGTTTATAATCAGGTCAAAATCAAAGGTACGCTATTATTAAGTTCAGACAATCACCGTTTCCCGAGCACCGAAATATCTATCAACGATGTGATTGAGACCTGGGAAATAAAAGCGTTTTTAAGCTATCAGTTGCCAGAGCCTAGCCCCGGTTTTGATAAACTAAACCATCTGGTTGGAGAAATGAAATTTGAGCTAGACCGATTGAAAAAATAGAACCTGAATAAATTATTTTATCTAATTACCCTATTCACCAATCCTGAAGGTGAAATATTAAAAAATGACGATTACATCTAAACAACCGAATGTGGGTACTACCATATTTACGGTTATGTCGCAGTTGGCTGCCGAAACTGGAGCATTAAATCTTTCGCAGGGTTTTCCTAATTATAATTGTTCTCCCAAGCTCATCGAATTAGTTAATCATTATATGCAGAAGGGCATGAATCAATATGCGCCAATGGCGGGTATTATGCCTTTAAGAGAAATATTAGCGCAAAAAACAGCCGATTTATATAATCTACACTATCACCCAAACGATGAAATAACGATTGTATCCGGCTGTACAGAAGCGATTTATGCTACCATGGCAGCTATTTTACATAAAGACGATGAGGTAATAGTTTTTGAACCCGCTTATGATAGCTACGTACCCTCAATAGAATTAAATGGTGGCAAAGCAGTTTACGTAACTTTAACTGCCGAAAACGATTTTACAATTGATTGGGAGGTTGCGAAAAGCAAAATCACTTCGCGCACTAAAGCAATTATGCTGACAACCCCTCATAATCCAACCGGAAAATGCCTGACGCAAGAAGATTTGACTAAGCTTGCTGAGGTTGTGAGAGGAACGAATATTTTCATTGTTTCAGACGAAGTATATGAGCATATTATTTTTGACAATAGACAGCATCTATCGCCTGCTTCTCATCCGGAATTAAAAGATAGAACATTTTTATGTGGCTCATTCGGGAAGACCTTTCACACAACCGGTTGGAAATTAGGTTATTGCTTAGCCCCTAAAGAATTAACTGCAGAGTTCAGGAAAACACATCAGTGGATTACCTTTGCGTCTCCTACTCCCATGCAATACGCTTTTGCAGATTTTATGAAAGACCCGGATAACTACCTATCAGTCAGAGGTTTTTACGAGGATAAACGCAATAAATTTATTAATTGGCTACAAGGTTCGAGATTTACATTGAAACCTGCCGAGGGGAGCTTTTTCCAGATGGTTTCTTATACACAAATTACAGAGGAATCAGATTATGACTTAGCTGTACGCTGGACAAAAGAAATTGGTGTAGCATCTATCCCGATTTCTGTGTTTTATCATGAACGATATGATAATAAGATTTTGCGATTCTGCTTTGCAAAAGATGATGAAATGCTGGAAAAAGCAGCAGAAAGATTGTGTAGATTATAAGGTATAGCGGAGGCGTTTCTAAGCCCTTCCCCATTGTTGGGGAAGGACGGTCGGCCGCTGCCGTTGGGATAGAGTTCTTCTAAGCTTCAACCTTCTCAACTCTCGCCTTCACTACCCTTGCGGTTTTAGCAATATACTTAGGCACAAAGCTAATGGCAATTAACCCTAGCCCTGTCATGATAAGTGTTTCTGTATGTGCAAAGAATGTCCCTGCTGTTAGAATACCCATCACCAGAATTGTAGAAAATGGTAAAGAAAACGCCAGAATTAATACAGCAAACTCAATATTGAATGTTCGCTTATCTTTCGGCACATGATTATTCTCTTCTTTCAAAGCAACAGCTGACATATGGGCAAAAGGCCAGAAGCTGCATGAGCTTAAAGGCACAACTACAGCTAATAATACTATGGTCGGATCTGAAATCTGAAAAATAGTAATAATCAAAACGCTGAAGAGTATGGTTATTCCCGCTCTGAACAATAAAATCGAACTTGCTAATCTGATTTTACCTTCTTTTAGCTGTACTGCCAAACCAATATAGATAAGTACCATTGGCGTCATCAAAGCACTTGTACGATTAAAGATTTCTGAAATAACAGGAGGTAAGTCCTCAAAGCTAATTCCAAAGCTCAAAAATCCTATTGCTAAAAGCATCACGATATTTATTGGCTCCTTTACGAGACTCAATAATAAGCTTTTCAATTTTCCTTCTTCTTTTACTTCGTTAGTTTTGTTGTTTTTGAGATACATATTCATGGCAACAAAATAAAGGAAATTCAACGCAAAAAATTTGTTTCCTACATCAGCCATCGCGGCTTTAGCTAGAGGTTCTTTTCCAAGAAATTCATGAATAAATGGGAAACTTGACAAACCAGGTGCTAATGAAGGCATCAGCATAGTTAATGTACGCCCGATTGAACTATCAGTTTCCAGTTTAAAGAGCGTCAGAATGTATGGCATTGACAAGTAAATAAAGAAATTAAATGCCAACGTGATGAGTGGATAAATTAATAAGGATGAATCTATTTTGACACCCATTAAGGCCACAAAAACTGTGGAGGGAAGCGCGACTGAAAGAATCAATTCTTTAATTCCATTCAGCTCTGTCTTACCTTTGATTTTCGACCTTAACCCCAAACCTATCACTATAAGTAATATGAGTATCAATGTTTTTTGAAGTGCGACTGCCATAAGAAATTGGGAATTTAGGAAAATACTTTCCTGTGATGTTCGGATAAGACGCCTAAACCGGCTTGCCTTACCCAAACATCAATGAATAAATAAAGGGACAAGATTTAGCTGATTTCTTCCAGGGCTTTAACGAAGAGTTTCATTTCGTCCATAGTACCCATGCTCACTCTACACCACGTTTTCTTCTGGATATCGAAAGTTCTGATACCAATGCCTTTTGCATACATTTTGGCTAAGAAATCTTTACCGTCCATCGAGATAGGGAAGATAACAAAGTTTGTATAAGAAGGAATGTATTTATAATTCATCTTATCCAAATTAGAACATAAGTAGGCTTTTACTTCAGAGTTTAGCTTCTTGGTCATAGTCTGGAACTCCATGTCCTCAATACTCGCCGAAGCTGCTAGTACAGAAGTATAAGAAATACCCATACCACCTCTGGTAATATTCTGAATTTTGTCTAAGAAAGCTGGCTGAGCAGCGATATAACCTACACGTAAACCTGCCATACCCATAATTTTAGAGAATGTACGGGCAATGATTACGTTTTTATTTTTTCCTAATAAAGATACCATACTTTCAGTACCTGTTCCTTCTGCTAACTCCAGATAAGCTTCATCAACAAACACTGGAACTTTCTCAGACACACGGGAGCAGAAATCTAATAATTCTTTACCTGATGTAATACTACCAGTCGGGTTGTTTGGATTACAGATATACACCAATTTAGTATCAGCGTCAATGGCAGCCTCCATAGCTGGTAAATCATGAGACCAGTCACTTTTACATGGAACAGCTTTCCATTTTGCACCAACAGATTTTGCAACACTTACTAATGACATATAACAAGGGTCAGCCGACACGATATTACCGCCATGCATAAATTGCACGATCGCTACTTTCTCTAATAAGTCAGACGACCCCGGCCCCATCATGATATGATTAGGAGTTACTCCCGGCCCTTCTTTTTTCACAATTTTACCAATTAAATCGCTCAACTCTTTCCACGCATAACGGTTACCTAATGCTACAGAATCAACTACTGCCTGTTTTGCGCTGGCTGGCGGGCCATATGGATTTTCATTGGCATTCAAACGGGCCTTTAATTTCGTTACATCAGGTGGAGTGCTGATGAAGTGTTCACGCATTAAAGGAGTATAATATAATCTGTTTTTACTATCTAACTGAACAGGTGTATTTGGAAAAGCGCCCATACTTAATTGTGGGGCGATTACCATACCACCCAATGTCATCAAGCCTGATTTTAAAAGATTGCGTCTGTCAATATTCTGATTCATCTGATAGATTGTTTAAAGAGTATAAAATTGTTTAGTTTTATTAACCTTGATCGTAATAAGTATGTTATTTAAACAGACAGTGGATGATTGTAACTGAACTGATAAATTCAGAAGATTTGGCTTGCTTGCATTGGCATCGAAATATTGCTGAGTATTTCAATGTTTTTTTTAGAAATTGTAGAAAAGTAATACTGTGACAAAAGTAGTATAATACAACAAAATAGCAAAATTTTATTCAATTAAATTTTAACTCATTTTTTAGAATTTTTTAATTTTTTCTAATTATTTGATACAATTTTAAACATATAAATTAGCTTTTTATAATTTTTATTTATTTTTTAGTTAATTTTTACACTTATAATATATTTTATCAAATACACCATTTATAAACAAATATTCTTCAATATTGTACATATTCAAGTTATTATTTGATAATTTGAACTATTTTTAATGTTAAGTTAAATTTTTATTAAAATAATTTGCAAGTGATTTTTACAACTTATTATATTGCAGTAGAAATTATTAGAAAAGTACAATAACACTTCATCAGAAACTCTCTTCCGACCGCAAAAAGCCGAGTATCTGAAACCCTATAACATAGAAACTTCTCATTAGCGAAGTTGCGGGGCTGATAGTCTATCTAAGATTAACGACTATTGGCAATTGCTGAATACCATTTTAATATATTCAGAAAACTCATTTAAAGAGTTATTAATTTATTTACATGACCATTTCCGGCATGTACAGGGCATCTATTACCCATTTGACGTCAATAAATTAAACTAAATATCTAAACCTTAAAGATTAGAAGAGACAGGCTTGCACCTCTCTTGCTGACGTGGCTCCCGACTTCAATCATACCTCGAAACTGAGCGGTCGGAACTTCGGGCGATTGATTGAGTCGGACAGCTTCGTAAAGCGCACTTACCTATTGTTTCAATTAAACCTTTACTAACACCTTACACTTATGAAAAAACATTTATACTACTTGACAGTTATGTTGCTTCTCCCCTTAAGCATTCTGGCTCAGGACAAGGTTCTGACTGGGGTTGTAAGTTCAATCGAAGAAGGTGCACTACCAGGGGTTTCAATTGCCTTAAAAGGAACAGCCATAGGAACATTAACTGACGCTACCGGAAAATTCTCTCTTAAAGTACCAGCATCGGGTGGAATTTTAGTTTTCAGCGCCATCGGCTTTGCCACATTAGAAGAAAAAATAGATAATAGAACAAATTATGAAATCTCACTGAAGGCTGATTCTAGAGCATTAAATGAAGTAGTAGTAACAGCCCTGGGCATTTCGCGTGAGAAAAAATCTTTAGGCTTCTCTCAACAGGAAGTAAAGGGGGATAATCTGGTTGAAGCTCGTTCAAATAACGTAGTTAATTCATTAGCCGGACGTATAGCTGGTGTAAGGATCAGCAGCAATGGTGGGCCGGGTAGTGGCTCAACCATCCAGATTCGTGGTTCATCATCCGTTTCAGGTAATAATCAGCCACTAATTGTATTAGATGGTGTGCCTCTTCAACAACAATATGATAAACAATTCGGAGGTGGGATTTCTGAAATAAATCCTGATAATATTAAAGATATTTCTGTACTTAAAGGGCCTAATGCCGCAGCTCTATACGGATCAAGAGCAGCTAATGGCGTTATTCTAATCACATCAAAAGACGGTGCAGGTTCTAAAGGAATCGGTGTTGAATATAATGCCAACTTTACAGCAGAGCGTCCACTGGTAAAACCTAATTTTCAGAATACCTATGGTGGCGGTAATGGCTATACTACCTGGTATTCGGATGGTTGGAGCGGTACGATTCAACCAGATGCCTATGACCAATATAAAGCGGCTTATGGCTTCGTAAATCCGGGAAGAACTACCGGTACAGACGGAACTGATGAGAGCTGGGGTGCACCAATGGACGGACGTTTGGTTCGCCAATGGTTTACAGGAAAACAAGTTGCTCCATTGACTCCACAACCGAATAACTGGAATGAGTTCTGGGAAACCGGAACTTCATTTACCAATCACATTGCCCTATCTGGAGCCAATGAAAAAGGAAGTTTCCGTGTGGCTTTCGACAGATTGAATCAAAAAGGAATTGCTTATGCCAATGATTTTGAAAGAAGTAACTTCAAGGTCAATTCAAATTATAATCTTACTAAATATCTTTCTGCCACAGTATCAGGAGAGTATATCAAGTCTGGTGGTAACCGTACTTATCAGAATGGTGATACTTTCATCTGGTCGCACAGACACGTTTCGTGGGATCAACTGGCTAATTATGCCGACTATAAAGATGTTCATATCCAGAGAGCAGTTGCCGGTAAATTGCCTGACAATGACCCACCGAACTGGCAACATACTTATTTTACTAACCCTTATTATACGAACGAATATTTACCGAATAGAAACGATAAAGACCGTCTTGTAGGAAATATCGCCATCAACGCCAAAATTCTACCCTACCTAAAATTAATGTTAAGAACAGGAACTGATTTATGGACTGACACAAGAATTAACATTGCTAACTTTGAAAGAGTACGTAACGGAAACAAAACTCCGGGTACGTATTCTGAAGAAGTGCTTCGTCGTCAGGAAAGCAATCATGATTTCTTATTAAGCTTTGATAAAAGCTTTGGCAAAAACTTCTCTTTAGTTGCACAAGCCGGAGGAGCGCTCAGAACCAATTATTACAAGAGAAATTTCACAAACGTAGGTGAACTGGTAGTAGACGGAGTGTATAACTTGTCTAACTCTAACCCAAGCCAGAACTCGGTAGCCAGCCGTATCGAAAAACAAAATGTGCAAAGTTTATACGGTTCCGTACAGTTTGGTTACCTGAATGCCCTTTTCCTGGACGTTACAGCCAGAAACGATTGGTCAAGCACCTTACCAGCCAACGCCCGTTCTTATTTTTATCCATCAGTTTCAGCCAGTGCTGTTATCACAGATTTGATAAATATTCCTAAGAATATCCTGTCATTCGGAAAAGTAAGAGCCAGTTTAGCACAAGTAGGAAACGATGCCGATCCTTATCAGTTGGCACAAACCTTCCGTGCCAGTGGCTCATGGAATGGCTCTATTCCTGAGTACTATGAGAACATAACCATCTCTAACTCAACCCTTAAACCTGAAATTACGACAGGAATTGAACTAGGACTTGACCTTCGTTTCTTTAAAAACAAAGTGGGATTAGACTTCACTTATTATGACCAGGCAACCAAAAACCAGATTCTCGGTGTTGAAATCTCTAAAGCCAGCGGTTATGATAAACGTATACTCAACGCAGGTAGAATCAACAACAAAGGGATTGAGATTACCTTATCAGGTACACCATTCGAAACAGTTAGCGGCTTTAAGTGGGATGTGGCCCTCAACTTTGCCAGAAACAGAAACCTGGTTGTTGAATTGGCGGAAGGACTTACAACTTATACCTTACAAGAACGCAGAGGTTTGATTTCGATAGCGCAAGTTGGTCAACCTTATGGTTCCTTGTATGGTATCGGTTTCAAACATGCACCTGATGGGCAATTGGTTTATGTAGATGGCTTGCCTGTTGTTGAAACCACCCCAAGAGTATTAGGAAACATTCAACCTGATTGGACTGGCGGTATGTCGAACACATTATCTTATAAACGTTTAAGCCTGACTTTTTTGGTTGACGTGAAAAAAGGGGGTGATTTCTTCGATGAAGGAACAGGAACAGCTCGTTGGACAGGCCAATATGCCGAAACAGCTATTGGACGTGAAGAAGGTGTTATTGGTAAAGGGGTAAAAAATGTGGGTACGGCTGAAAATCCACAATATGTACCGAATGATGTAATGATAGCTGCCAATCAATTCTATGGCTATAATAACCCAAGAAGATACCATGAAGCAGCTATTTTCGATGGTAGCTATATCAAACTACGTGAGGTTTCATTAGGTATTCGTTTGCCTGAATCAATGCTAAGAAAGGTAAGAATCCAACATGCGAAACTTTCTTTAGTAGGTAGAAATCTGGCTATCTTATTTAAAAACGCTCCTCACATCGATCCGGAAGTTGACCGTTTCGGTGGCAACTCACAAGGGTTTGCTTATGGTGAATTACCATCGTCAAGAAGTCTTGGATTCAATTTGAATCTTGGGTTCTGATCAGAGGAATTAGTTTTTCATTACTAAACTTGAATCTTATGAAATCATATAAAATATTAGCCTCAATACTGGTTTTATTGAGTATTTCTTTGAATTCGTGTACAGAAGAATTCGACGAAATGAATACTGACCCAAATAACCCGACAAGCATAAGTCCGCAATATTTATTGCCATATGCCATCGAAAAATCGGTGGATAGATATTGGGGAAGTAATATCAGATTTGAACGTCTGAACCTCGATGGTGCTATGCTTTGGATTCAGTACCTATCAAGAAATATCTACTCAAATGAAGGAGATAATTATGGAATTACCCCAACTTTTTACAATAATACATGGAAGTCGTTTTTCAATGATGGCTTGGTAAATTTCAACAGTATTATTAAACAAGCAGGTACTGATAGTAAAACGCCTAACGCAAATTATGAAGGTGCTGCTATTGTAATGCGCAGCTGGATATTTTCTGTATTGACCGACCTTTATGGAGCCATTCCTTATTCACAAGCACTTAAAGGCACAGATGGTACACCTATCTATACACCAGAATACGATTCAATGGATAAAGTATACGCGGGCTTACTAGCCGATTTAAAGGTGGCAAACGAAAAATTAAGCGTTACCGGCCCTGCTATTTCAGGAGACATTTTGTATGAGGGCAATATTCTGAAATGGAAAAAATTTGCCAACTCTTTAAGACTCCGTTTAGCCAATCGTCAGGCAGCAAAGAAACCAGCTGAATCAAAAGCTGTGATGACTGAAATTTTAGGTGATGCAACAAAATTTCCAATTTTCACAAGCAATGACGACAATGCGCTTTTGAAAAATACCGCTACCCGCCCAAGTAATAACGAATGGCATGAGGTAATGGTGATGGGCAGCCGTACTGACTGGAGCATGAGCAAAACCTTTGTTGATAAACTGACAAGTATCGGAGATACTCGCTTATCAGTATTTGCTAATACAAACGGCGCAGGTAAATATGAAGGTATTCCAAATGGTTTGCCTGATGCAATTGCTACCACATTTTTAAGCTCAGCTTCAACATTAGGTAGTTATTTTACACAAGCAACAACACCTAGTGTAATCATGACTTATAGTGAACTACAATTGATTCTGGCTGAAGCGGCTATTGATGGCGATATTTCAGGCGATGCAGATGCCTACATGAAAAAAGGCATTCAGGCATCTTATGATCAGTATAAAGTAACTGTTCCTGCTAATTATTTTGAAAACTATGGAACAGCCACCAGAGAAAAAATCCTGGATCAAAAATGGATAACCTTATTTGGCAACGCAGTAGAGGCCTGGACGGAATATCGTCGCACGGGTTTCCCCGTATTACCAGCCAAAGACCCTAGAGCGGTTTTTGAGAATGAAGGTGTTCTACCTACACGTTTACCCTACCCTACCACTGAATATTCATTGAATAAAGCTAGTCTTGATAAAGGGATTTCGACCAATGGTGGTGCAGATAATATGAGAACAAAACTCTGGTGGGCTGAAAAATGATTTTCGGCAAACTGAATTTATCAATTAAAACTAAAAAGAACATGAAAAAGACCGCATATATATTATTTTTAGGGCTAATCATACTGGTATCAGCCTGCGAAAAACAAGATCCTTTCGTAGATAGAGTAGTCTCTCCTTTACTATTTTTAGTAATAGATGAAAGCGGAGTTGCTTCATCTGGTTTAACTACCGAGCCAACGGTTTCGAGCAAGATTACGAAGGATGTAACCTTCTCGATTAAATTAGTTGAGCTGGATAAAACCAATATTCTGGATAATACCAAAGGTATAGATTCTATTGCAGTAAAGTCTCTACCCATTGCCTTATCAATTAGAGGGGGAGCAAAAATTGGAAATTTGACAACAAATGACAAAGGGATGGCAACATTGACAAAATCATGGGCCGATTTGGGAATAAGTGCACCGAAAGCAGGCACAACCCTTTTGTTGAGTTGGACGGGTACTTATAAGGATGTAACCTTTACAAAGTATACCCGTATTCAGGGAGCGAATTAATAATCATAGGTTGAATAGATAATGCATAAACTCATCTCAAATTTTAGAGATGAGTTTTTTTTATGCCCACAATTAAAGTTTAAATAACTTCTGAATTTTATAAGATTCGATTAATAAAGATTTACCTACTTCATACCAATAGCCATCGCCAATATTCACAAAAGTACCTTTATGCGCAGGTTTTTGGTTAAAGGCTGTATCTATAATAAACTCTCCTGAAAAAGTATTTTTCAGGATAAAATTCAATTCTTCCCAAGGCAAAAATGAGGTTTTTTCAGATTGATCATTTTCCTTTCGGCTTATTTCAACACTTCTCTCCACAAACGAAGCCTTAATAGTTACTTCCTTTGTTTCACCTGATTGATTCTTAAAGAAAATCAGATGCAAGGGTAATTCTCTTTTGGCTTTTTCAAACACCGCCTGCTGTATTTCTTCCATAATATAGGACAGTTTTTCAGCATTTGAGGGATAAAATGTTTGTCCATCCAGATCAAGCTGCCAGAAATCCTGATGCGGCTCAAGCCCTTTAATTTTTAAAGGTTTGGCCGATTTCAGGTTTCCATATAAAATATCTTTCCATACATCCGGAAGAGTTCCTTGCCAGCTAAAATCATCATTTCCAGAGAAACCCTCATCAGTGATTTCCTCTTCACTCAGAAGGTCTCTGTCCAGATAAGTTAATTCAAATGAAAGACTTAATTCTTTGTTTTGTACAATTTCCCCTGAAAGCTCAATCGCGTGTGCAAACGGCGGTGGTATATTTTCAGAGGTTTGATATTTGAGGGAGAACGTAGACATTGACGGTTTTAGTTTTATCGATTTTTCCGGTGGGTGTTTCAATCATTTTTTCAACAAAAAAGATTTCTTTTGGAATCTCAAATTTAGGTAATTTTTCAGAAAAATTGAGTCCTAATTCATTTCCATTCGAAAGTGGCTTTTTACTTTCAACAACCAGAATCAGTTTCTGCCCAAGCTTATTATCTGGCACGCCGTAAGCAAAGAACCTCCCACGAAACTTTAGTTTGGCAAGTATTTCCTCCCCTACGCTTTCAACTTTTTCTAATTGAATTTTAACCCCACCGCTATTAATAATATTATCGTATCTGCCAATTAATTTAAACTGATTCTCTCCGACTAATTCTACAATATCGTTGGTCAAAATCCATTCGCCATCAGTTGATTTAGACTTAATTTTCAAGCATTCCCTCTCATCCTGAGCAATGCTAATACCTTCTAAAACCTTAAAAAGACCTTCCTGATTCGGGCCGTTAAGTCTTTTAATAGCAATATGAGTTAGCGTTTCTGTCATACCATAAGTAGCATAAACAGGTGCATGGATTTTCTGAATCTGCTCATGAACTGATTCACTAATGCCCGCGCCTCCTATAATGATTCCTTTTGCTGAGTTGAGTGTATCTGAAAACTTATCAAATTCTTCTAAAATTGTTTGAATCTGCAAAGGAACAAAGGCAAAGAAGTTTTTTCCTCGATTTGAATTAAGCAGGTATAAATGCTTTTCAATACCAGTAAATGGGCTTGAATTAGGCTCTACTATCATTAAGTCCATCCCTATTTCAAAGGCACGTACCAACATCATCATGCCTGCAATATAATCAACACTTAAACAGCAAAAGGCTGTGTCACCTTCGTGCAAATCAAATGTTTTGGCTGTCAGATAAGCTGATTCAATTAATTGTAGGCGTGTAAAGGTTATGGGTTTGGGAATACCTGTTGAACCAGATGTATGTATTGTGAAAGTTTGTTGCCCTGAGTCCCACGCTTCTTTAAATTTCAATACTTTGTTGTAGTAAATATTATTGGGAGCAGTATTGATGAGCGTTCCATCTTTTTCTAAAAATATCATATAAGCAAAAATAAAAACCCCTCTTAACTGTATTAAGAAGGGTTTAGTTAAGATTATGAGACAAAATTACTCAAAAATACGCACAGTACTATTGGTTAAATCAGAAGAAACTGAATATTTCTTTAGCGCTGTTGTCGCAGGGCCTTTTTGCACAGTCCCATCAGCCTTGAATTCGGACTGGTGATTTGGGCATAGGAAGTCATTAGTGGCAGCTCTATAACCAATCGTAGCCGATTCATGCGTACAAATTGCACTTACAGCAATAAAAGCATCAGCATTGGTATGTGCTACAATAATATTCTGTGGTTTTACTACTACAAATCCTCCTTTGTTTTTGAGGGTTGTATAAGTAGCATTAGTCAGATCTAAAGTAAAATCTACTTTATCTGTACTTCCACCCGGATTGGGGTCTGGTGCATCTCCTCCGCTGCATGATTGAATACAGTTCATGAGCATAATTGCTCCAAAACTGATTCCTACTTGTTTCATGAATTCTTTTCTGTCAATTGTTTTACTGTCTGTAGCTGGGATCATAGTATTATTTTCTAAGATTTAAATTAACGTAGGAAACAGTTTTTCATGTTGTGTTTGTATTTAAGACGTAAGAATATCAGCAAAGGTCGCAAATTAACCGTTCAAAAAGTTATAAAATCTATTATTTCTAAATTTAGCAGATATTTAATCTATTATTTTTAATTTTTGCTTCTTTTATTATCTATTATCAGATATATTTGCAGAAAGAAATGTATATATTATTTTTTCAATTAAAACTCAAAAGTATATATTTTGGTTTTGACAAATAGCAAGTAAATTTAAAATTCACAATCTAAAATCATTATTTTTTAAATATTTAGTACGGAAACAAAGTTTTCAAAATAAATTTGCACGATGGAAAAGAATCCGATAGACAAAATTAAGGTTGCCGATAATCCTGGCTTAATGGAATATGCGCATACAGCAGGTAGTGCTGTAATACGCCCGGAAGATGTCGGAAAAGTGAAAGGTAAAGCACAATTGGCTATGCGTCAGCAAACCAATGAACAATTAGGCAAGATTTACAAACAAATGGAATTGCTGGCACAGCAAGCCAAAGAAATAAAAAACCGGATTGATATTTCTGAACGAATTTATGACGCTGCTATCGGATTTGAACCTATTATCAATCATACCTATTATCTATATGAGAAGAAAAATGGCTCAGATATCTTATCAATGGTAGCTCCGTCCGAATGGGGTCGTTCTTTTCCTTTCAACCAGTTTTTAGCAAGAGTTTTCTTATTGGCTGATCATACCTGGAAAGTTGAATTCTTTCAGGAAGACGACCGGACAGATACTATCGATCTCGATGAATTAGATTAACTGAGTTCCTCAGGTCATAATTTAACTTTCGCTAATACCAAACATTGCAATTACAAAACCAAATATTATTTTTTACTAATTATATTTCTGTATATATATTATGACTTGGGAAACAATTAAAGAGTACGAAGACATCAAGTTTAGTTTTTTAGAGGGAATTGCTAAAATCAGTATTAATCGTCCTGAAAAACATAATGCTTTTCGTCCACAGACCGTAAAAGAAATGATTGATGCGATGGCATTTTGTCGTGAAGAGCCTTCAATTGAAGTAATTATTCTGACAGGTGAAGGTGGAAAAGCTTTTTGTAGCGGTGGAGACCAATCAGTTCGTGGACACGGTGGTTATATTGGAGACGATCATATTCCACGCCTGAATGTACTTGATCTGCAAAGAATGATTCGTTCGATCCCTAAAGTTGTCATAGCATCAGTAGCAGGTTGGGCAATTGGTGGAGGGCACGTATTGCACGTGGTTTGTGATCTGACTATTGCTGCCGAAAATGCGCGTTTCGGACAAACAGGCCCTAAAGTAGGTAGCTTTGATGGTGGCTTTGGTGCAAGTTATTTAGCACGTATCGTAGGTCAGAAAAAAGCACGTGAAATCTGGTATTTGTGCGATCAGTACAATGCACAAGAAGCATTAGATATGGGCTTAGTAAACAAGGTAGTGCCATTAGAGCAACTGGAAGAAGTAACTGTAGAATGGTGTAGAAAAATACAGGAAAAATCTCCGCTGGCAGTAAGAATGTTGAAATCATCGTTCAATGCTGAACTGGATGGACAGGCAGGTATTCAGGAGTTGGCAGGGAATGCGACTTTACTTTATTATTTATCTGATGAGGCCAAAGAAGGTTTCCGTTCATTCTTAGAAAAGCGTAAGCCTGACTTTAAAAAATTCCCTAAGTTTCCATAAGAATATTTTTAGCTATTCAGCCCCAATTATTGGGGCTTTTTTTATATTTACCCATCACTTAAAACTATTGGTTAAAATGAACTATTGGCTTGTAAAATCAGAACCTTTCAAATATTCATGGGATGATTTCGTTAATCAAGGCGTAGGGATGTGGGATGGAGTTAGAAACTATGCGGCACGCAATAATCTGGCTGCCATGAAAGTTGGCGACCTTGTGCTTTTTTACCACTCAAACCTTGGTCTTGATGTTGTTGGAATCGCGAAAGTAGTCAAAGAAGCATATCCAGACCCAACCACTGATGATACTCGTTGGGTAGTTGTTGATTTAACTGCAGTCGAAAAACTGCCAAAGGGTGTTACGCTACAACAAATCAAAGCAGACGAAAGACTTCAGGATATGGCATTAATCCGTCAATCCAGACTTTCGGTTCAACCAGTAAAAAAAGAGGAGTTCGACATTATAGTCGCTAAAAGTTATGAATAACAATCACAGATTTGCACATGAAAAGACCAACTATTCACCCAATACTTTAGCTTTTGTAAAACGGTGTATATTGGCAAGCGTGACGTTTCTTTTAACCTTAACTGCTGTTCAGGCACAGAGTGTTAAACGCATAGAAATACCAACCAATGGAGATGATAACAAATATCAGGTAATTACTTTAGGTGAAGAAGGCTTATTGATATTGTCAAAGACTTCGAAGAAAACATTCAACATCACCAAGTTTGATACAGATTTGCAACAAGCCTGGTCTGTCAACGGAGATCTGGAAGAAAACCAGTCATATGTCGACTATTCTCGTGATGGACGTGATATTTATTTTCTTTTCAGCAGGTTCAATAGCGATCTTTACCAGATTATCAAAGTATCGACAGGCATAGGCATCATGCAGAAATTCTTCTTTGAAAATATCTCACGCTTTGAGGTATCAGAATTCAAAGTACATAATGATTTTGCTTACCTGGCCGGAATGGTAAAGGAAGAACCTGTGTTGATGAGCGTAAACCTGCAAAAATTACAGCCCCGTATTTTAGCAGGAGGCTTGAAAGGAACAGCCAGTATTTCATCCATCGATTTTGATGATGAAAATAACTTTCTGGTAGTTTCTTATTCAGTAAAAAAAGGCCGTTCAAGCTATATGGCTGTTAAGCGTATAAATCCGAATGGAAAAATTGTAGAACAATTAACAGTAGAGCCGGAAGATGATTATGGTCTTTTGACAGGGAAACTATTCTCACTAAACGATGGTACTCAATTGATGATTGGCAATTTTGGTTATAAAGGTTATCAATCGAACGGTGTACCTATGTCACAAGGTTTGTATATCAGTAAGGTTGATGAAGAAAATCCTGAGTACTTAAAACTGCATAGCTTTACTGAATTCAAGAATTTCTTCAAGTTTATGTCACAGAAGCAGCAGGACAGAATTGAAAGACAGATTACAAAAAAACGTGATAAGGGAAGCGACTTACGATTGAATTATCGGGTATTGGTGCACGACATTATTCAAAAAGACAATCAATACATATTAGTAGCCGAGGTATTTTACCCCGAATTCAGGAATAACAATAATTTCTATGGGTCAGGTATGTACGGAAGCTCATTTTATAGCCCTTACGGATTTAACAGTTTTAGTAGTTTTAACCGATACTATGGCTTGAATTCTTGGGCATGGAATCCTTGGCTATATGGAGGTAGCAGAGGATTTAATAACCAGCAGTTTGATGGCTTTAAATATACCCATGCGGTAGTAGCAGCTTTTGATGAGAAAGGCAACCTTGTATGGGATAATAGTTTCAGTTTCGATAATGTAAAAAGTCAGGAACTGAAAGAGAAAGTTAAAATTAAAATGGATAGCAACAATGATATTACCTTGGTGTATAGCAATAAAGGCAAGTTATCAAGCAAAATAGTAAGAGGCAATGAGGTAGTAGAAGGCAATAAGGTAATTGAAGTAGGTACTGACCAGGAGGGAGATAGAGTAAGAGATACGGCTACCGATGATCTTGAATACTGGCATCAAAACTATTATTTAGCTTGGGGGTATCAGAAAATCGCTAATAAAACAGGTGGTTCAAGAAAAGTATTTTATCTGAATAAGATTGCTTTTTAGCAGAACTCAATTCTGAGTAGTTCATTATACGAATGAATTATGATTTAATCACCGCAGCGGCGGACCGCTCAATCACTAATTCACTAATTCACCGGGCGTCGGTCGCTCAATTCTAGTATTGATGAGAAAAGCATTGGTTATTATTTTTTTATTAAATTACATTCATGTTTCTGCACAAGTTTTAAAAACAGTAGAATTTGAAGTTAATGGTCGGCCAACCTGGCAACAATTAATTCCGCTTGGCAAAGATGGTATTATCTTATTTGCAAAAAAAGATATTACCAAGGCCGTTATTGTCAGATTCGATACTGATTTAAAGAAGTTGTGGGAATCTGAAATATTTCTTGATGTAGAAAAAAAGCCTTCTTCCTATACAATTGATAATGAACGCATTACCTTTATGTTCAGCGAAAACAAGGGAATGTATTATCAGGTTTTCAGTATATCTTTAAAGGACGGAAAATTTAATAATAATGGATTTGAGCTAAGAGAGTTTTTTCAGGATCAGGATTATGTCTTTTTCAAGAATCGCATTTTAATGGCTGGAGTCAATGAAAAAGGGGCAGTGTTTTATAATTATAATTTTGATGCAGATTTAGGTAAATTCATCTCAGCCGAACTCATTGGTAAAGCACAAGTGCAATACTTCAACTATGATGCCGGGAAGAACATCATTGAAAGCCTGTGGTCTATTAAAGAATCGGCCTATACTAACGCGAAGAAAAAGAAAGGAGAATTTATAAAAGATGCATATGTAGTTTATGCCAAATATGACACCACAGGCAAGCTGATTATTAAAAACACAATTGCTTCTAATGCTGGTAATTTCCCATTAACAGCCACCCTGACTGAAATTTCTCCTTCTACCAAGTTCATTTCAGGTACTTATCAATCAAATTCGGGTATAAAAGGAATGTATGTTTCTAAGGTAGAAGATGGCAAAACCACTACTACCAAATTTTACGATTATCGCCAATTATTGAAGGGTATTCCTGTCATTGATGATGCTACTGTCAAGAAAATAATTGATAACTTCGTTTTATTACCCATCAAACCAGTTTTTAGTCATAATTCGCTAACCATTGGAGGTACTTTCTTTCAGGCAAATTTTCAGACAGTTACTACAAGTACACCCTATTATAATGGCTATGACCCCTACCCTAGCTACGGTCGGTATGCCAGTTCTAATTATAATTATCCCCGAACTCAATCAAAACAGGTTTTCAAGGGCTATAATTATTTAAACGGCTTCGTAGCTAGTTTCGATCTGGAAGGCAATCTCATTTCACAGCATCGCATAGACATGAATCTGATTTCGCCTCAGGTACAAGAAGCCTTGGCTGTTTCAGAAGATAAATCAACCGCTGTTTGTATCAAAGGAGCATTAACCATCAACAATCTGGCAGAATTTGCTCGACCTGCTACTTACAGGCTTTCGGAAGAGCAAATTGATATAAAAAACATTCAATTTGTGCCAAATTATCATGGTGTACGAAATTGGTACGGAAATTATTTTATTGCTGACGGAAGTCGTATTAAATTTGAGGCCATTAAAGATTTGGATGCTCCCAAAGAAAAGCCAAACAAGCGTAAAAAAGGGCAGCAACAAATGCCTCAGACAAATATTAAGAAAATTATTTATTTGAGTAAGATTCAGTAATTTCGATTTCATTAAAACCTATTAACCTTGTATCAACTTCTTCATCCAAAAATATCTTCTTACGAATTAATAGATTCGGGCAATTTTGAAAAACTGGAACGTTTCGGCGATTATATCCTTGCACGCCCTGAACCGCAGGCTGTCTGGGATAAATCTTTAAGTGAAGAATCGTGGGAAAAGAAAGCTTCGGCCATTTTCAGAAAAACTAAGGGCAAAGACCAATTAAGCCCGGATGAAAGAGGCGAATGGCATAATCTAAAAAAAATGCCGGAAAAGTGGTATATGAACTACGAACAAGGTGGCCGGGAATATAAATTCAAGCTCTCACTTTCTTCATTCAAGCACGTAGGTATTTTCCCCGAACAGGCTGAAAACTGGCAATATATTGAAGATAAATTGCAGAAAATGAGTATTCCAGACACCAAAGTCTTGAATCTTTTTGCCTATACAGGCGGTGCCTCAATTGTAGCTAAAGGGAATAGTGCTGATGTGACTCATGTGGATTCTATCAAACAAACGATTTCATGGGCAAGAGAAAACATGGAAATAAGCGAGCTAAAAGATATTCGTTGGGTGGTTGAAGATGCCTTAAAGTTTGTAAAAAGAGAAGTAAAAAGAGGCAAAAAATATAATGGAATTATACTTGATCCACCTGCTTATGGCAGAGGTCCGGACGGTGAAAAATGGATTTTGGAAGAAGGAATTAACGAGTTAATTAAAAGCTGCCTCCAGTTAATTGATGACAAGAACTTCTTTTTTATACTGAACCTCTATTCTATGGGCTTTTCGGCAGTGATTGCTGAAACCATTATCAAGCAAAATTATCCTGCCGTTACCAATCCTGAAATGGGAGAACTGGTTTTGCAGGATTCTTTTCAGAAACGTTTGCCACTTGGAGTATTTTATCGTTTTGCATCGGTTTAAAGTAAATCATCCTCATTGGAATCATAGTGAATTGAAAATTGAGACATAATTGACTTAACTTTTTCCGATTCTTTAAACACTTCATTTAATATAATTAGCAGAATATCATAACCATAAAAATAAGCTTCAATCTCGTTTTTCCCATTTCCCCATTGAAATTGGAGTTTGCCACATCTAAAGCATATAAATATATTTAGTAAGCTTTCACCTTCCAAATTACCAAATGCCATGGCAAATCCAGGTTCAATTATACAAGGTGCAACTGGTCCTGCCCAGTTATATGTAGCTAAACCAAGAAAAAAGCTTTTTAAATCTTCTTGAGTAGTCAGAACGGGTTCTTTTATAATCTCATTAATTTTATATCCGTAAAAATGAGTAGATGTTATTGTCTTATTTTTAGTTTCATGAGTACTATCTATATCAAAAAGTGTAATGGTGTTACTGTTTATCAGTAATTCTATAACCTCGTTCCCTAATAGATTTACGACTCTTTTACTTACCGGAGCACTAAGTGAATTTTCTTGTGATTCCATTATCAATTGTTTTATACTTATCTAAATCATTTGTCTTTAAAAATAGAGATTGAATTTAAAAGATGAAAAGATTTTTATCAAACAATAAATGTCCGATTGATGAATTGTGACTACTTATTTGCAACCATTAGAAGAAATACATTTAAAATTCAGAAAACCATACCCTATATTCTTATCAAAGGTTTTTATTGTTAGAAAATTTTCGGATTTTTGTGAAAATATTGGAGACTCGTCTCTTGGCTGGTCATTGAAATGATGCAAAAAAGAATAAACATATATTTTTTACTGATTATAACTGTATTGCTTGCTGCTTGTGGACAGGGGAATCGTGATCGTTCGAAAATCCCACCTTCTCCGTTCCAGGTAGAAAGTGTGATGAATACTGCGGCAGTTGATGCCTTGACCGACGCTATCAGAAGTAACCCAAGTGTGGCAGAGAATTACTTTAAAAGAGCAGCAGTATTTCTGAAAGTAGGTAATTCAGAACGAGCGCTGGAAGATATTAACCGTGCGGACCAATTAAAGCAAAACACCGGGAAATATCTCTTTACTAAGGCTTTGATATTAAGAAAAATGAAGAGATATAATGAAGCTTTTTCATTTGCCCAAAGCGCCGAAATCCTCAACGTTGACACACCAGAGTTATACACCTTGCTGGGAGATTTATCTCAACAAAAAAATGACCTTGCATCTGCAGAGAAATATCTGGCAAAGTCGTTGCAAATTGCCCCATACGATGGTGAAACTTATTTTTATAAAGGCACTCTGGCAGCTAGAAAAGGTGATACTTTAACTGCCATATCTTTGATAAATAAATCCATCGAAATGAAGCCATCCTTTAGAGAAGGCTACTCAAGACTAACTGAAGTTTTACAGAATTACCGTATGTATGATTCTGCTTTAGTAGTAAATAAATCAGCAATGGTAGAATTTCCGAATAGCCCCGATTTAATTGTAGAGCGAGGTTTAGTATTTTTCAAGTTCGGACGTCTGGACAGTGCCCTCGTAAATTATGAAAAGGCAGCAACGATAGATGGCAAAAGGACTGATGTATTACTTTATTCGGCAGCTATTTATTACCGTTGGAAAAGCTATTCAAAAGCGTTGGAAAATTATCAGAAGGCACTTGATATTAACGAAGATACTCCAAAAGTCAACTATCTGATTGGTCTTACCCAGGAGCAGTTAGGAAATATGGAGGAGGCGGAGGAGGCTTTAAAAGTGGCCGTTGAGAAAAATCCGAGTGATGAGCAGGCTATTATTGCTTTAAACAGGGTTTCAGGAAGAGTAAATGATGGTTTGACTAATTACACTCCAGAACCTACACGTGTGGTAAGAAGACCAGCGAATCCTGCACCAAAACCAGTAGTTGTTGAAGAACCCAAAAAGCTTTTAGATACCTCACGCCTGAGAATCAATACGATCAAGCCAAAGGCTAAAGTGAACGTAAAAACAGATTCTACAAGAAAAATTAAGTTCTAAGCGAACTATCGTATAGCCATTATTGATTATTAATATATATAGTACAACCAAGTGTTATGATTAAAATTACATTACCGGACGGAAGCGTAAGAGAATATCCAAAAGGAAGCTCGAGTTATGATGTCGCCTTATCTATTAGCGAAGGGCTGGCAAGAAATGTATTGGCCGCAAAGGTGAACGGAAAAGTTCAGGACGCCAATCTACCTATTGAAGAAGACTCAACCTTGCAACTTTTGACGTGGAATGATACGGACGGTAAATCGACATTCTGGCACTCTTCGGCACACTTAATGGCCGAAGCATTGGAGGCTTTGTATCCGGGAGTTAAGTTCTGGGTTGGGCCTCCTTTGGAAAATGGTTTCTATTATGATGTTGATACAAATGGAGTAACCATATCAAACGATGATTTCAAGAAAATAGAAGATAAGATGTTGGAGTTGGCTCGTCAGAAAAATGATTACCAACGTATTCCAATGTCAAAGGCTGATGCCATTAAATATTTTGAAGAAAAAGGCGATGAGTATAAATTAGATTTATTATCTGGCTTGGAAGATGGCTCTATCACATTCTATACGCAGGGGAATTTCACTGATTTATGTCGCGGGCCACACATTCCTAATACTGGCTTCATTAAAGCAGCCAAGATTATGAATGTAGCTGGAGCCTACTTTAAAGGCGATCAGAATAATAAAATGCTGACTCGTATTTATGGTATTACTTTCCCGAAACAAAAGGAACTAGACGATTATGTTCAGTTCTTAGAAGAAGCCAAACGTCGTGACCACCGCAAACTAGGGCAAGAACTAGAACTATTTACTTTCTCAGAAAAAGTAGGCAAAGGCTTACCGTTATGGATGCCTAAAGGTGCTATGTTGAGAGAAAGACTAGAGAATTTTTTACGTAGAGCACAAGTAAAAGCAGGTTATCAGCAGGTTGTTACGCCGCACATTGGTGGTAAACAATTGTATATCACATCTGGTCACTGGGAAAAATATGGCAAGGATTCGTTCCAGCCTATTACCACACCGGAAGAAGGTGAAGAGTTTATGTTGAAACCAATGAACTGCCCGCATCACTGCGAAATTTATCGTGCACGCCCAAGAAGTTATCGTGAACTACCTTTACGATTAGCAGAATTCGGAACTGTATATCGTTATGAACAAAGTGGTGAATTGCATGGTTTAACTCGCGTACGTGGCTTTACTCAGGATGATGCGCACATTTTCTGTCGTGAAGATCAGGTAGAAGACGAATTCAAGAAAGTAATTGACCTCGTATTATATGTTTTCAGAGCTTTAGGGTTTGAAAATTTCTCAGCTCAGGTTTCATTAAGAGACCCTGAAAACAAAACTAAATATTTTGGAACAGACGAAGCATGGGATAGCGCAGAAAATGCTATTCGAAGAGCAGCAGCCGAAAAAGGCTTACAAACTGTTGAAGAACTAGGTGAAGCCGCTTTCTATGGCCCTAAACTAGACTTCATGGTGAAAGATGCTTTAGGTCGTAAATGGCAGTTGGGAACCATTCAGGTAGATTATCAGTTACCACAAAGATTCGAATTGGAATATGTAGGTTCTGATAACCAGAAACATCGCCCGGTAATGATTCACCGTGCACCATTTGGTTCATTAGAGCGCTTCATTGCCATTCTGATCGAGAATACAGCTGGTAATTTCCCATTATGGTTATCGCCTGAACAGATTGCTATCCTGCCAATTTCAGAAAAGTATGAAGACTATGCCAACGATGTATTCCTGACATTACAGGAAAATGACATCAGAGGATATGTGGATCATAGAGATGAGAAAATCGGTCGTAAAATCCGTGATGCTGAAGTAAATAAATTACCTTTAATGCTGATTGTAGGTGAGAAAGAAGCTGAGGAAGGCAAAGTATCTGTTCGCCGCAAAGGTGAAGGAGATTTAGGCTCTATGAGTATTGAAGAATTTATTACTTATGCCAAAGCGGAGATTAACAAAAATATTCCGCAGTTCGGGCAGAAATAATGTTTCGTACATTTTGATCATAAAAACAAACAATCCCTAATAAAAAATCGTTTTAAACGATAGTATTGTTTGTTTTTATGATTTTTATTTATAATTTCGTAAAATTCAATTTTTAGCAACCTTAAAATCGTTAAATGGCACAACAACCATTCAATCGTAATTTCAGAAGACCAGTACAGAAAGAAGACGAACATCGTATCAACCAGAGAATACGAGTACCACAAGTCCGATTAGTCGGCGACAACATTGAGCAAGGAATTGTTGACATCGAACAGGCATTGGCCATGGCAAAAGCCCAAAGCCTTGATTTAGTTGAGATAGTTCCTACAGCCAATCCACCAGTTTGTAGAATTGTTGATTATTCTAAATTTAAGTATGACCAGAAGAAAAAGCAGAAGGAAATAAAAGCCAAAGCTGCTAAAACGGTCATTAAGGAAATCCGTTTCGGTCCACAAACCGATGACCATGATTTTAGTTTTAAATTAAAACATGCCATCAGTTTCTTGAAAGAAAACGCTAAAGTAAAAGCTTATGTTCACTTTGTTGGACGACAAATTGTATTTAAAGATCAGGGCGTAGAGTTATTGAAACGTTTCATTGCAGGTTTAGAAGAGTATGGTAAACCTGAAGGAGAATTAAAATTAGAAGGCAAGCGTATGATTGTTTTCATTGCTCCTAAAGCAACCAAGAAATAATTATATCTTATCATTTATAAACAAAAGATGTATCAATTAAATTGATACATCTTTTTGCTATTATATCTTTATTTGCTCACTTCTACTTTCCAGTCATTGCCACTTGAAACTCCATATTTACTGGCAAAACTATTCATATTTATGCCAATAGACAGATTCATCAGGCTATTCATGTATAATAGATTATCTCCTTCTTTTACATCACCAAAAGTATGTTCATAAGGCATAATTCCTTCAAATACCAGACTATCTTTTGCTAAAACTTTCACATTTAAAGTTTCGCCTAGCTTTGCCCCGAGTTTATCAAAGGTTTCCTTATCAATATTTGTCCATACATTACCGTATTGAATATCCAGAATAGGAATGCCCCCTGAAACTATATTATTTTCAAACTTAGGCTTTGGATAGCTCAACATTATTAATTGGTTATTGGGAATAAGCTCTCCTACCTCAGCAAAACTGATTTTCCCCGAAGCCAGCTTAGCACCTGAAAAAGCAAACACATCACGTCCATGGAAAGTATACGAGCCTTGTGAATTGGGTAGACGGTTGGCAGCCGAAATTTCTCTTACTTCTTCTACACCTTCGCTTTCCGCCACTAATGTAAAAAGTCCATTATCTGGCCCTACATAATAATGATTGGCCTTGGTTTTCAGCATAATAGACTTGCGCCCGGTTCCTACTCCTGGGTCAACTACACATACAAATACAGTTCCCTCAGCCCAATAAGGTGCTGTTTGCTGCAATCGATAAGCTCCTTCCCATATATTATAAGTGGGAATTTCATGCGTTAAGTCATGAATAGTTAACTCAGGAGCCAGCTTCAACGCTACACCTTTCATAGCCGCTACTGCTCCATCTTTGACGCCAAAATCAGTTATCAAAACTAATGCTGATTTAGATTTGTCAGATAGAATATAGAAAATACCTAAGGTGCCTAAGACGAATAATAAGAGAACTGTAAGTAAAATTTTGCGTATCATAGCCAAGGAAGTTTAGTAATTTACTCAATTGAAGATATGTTTTAGGGATATTATTTGACAAAATAACAATTTAAAGCCTTAAAATGCTATTTTTGCAGAAATTTTCACTCAAGCATTCTTTACACAATTATTCAATATTATATGTCGGAGTATAACCATCGTGAGATTGACAAGAAATGGCAACAATTCTGGGAAGAAAACAAAACCTATGAAGTCAAGATTGACCATTCAAAACCTAAGTTTTATGTATTAGATATGTTCCCTTATCCATCAGGGGCTGGCTTGCACGTGGGTCATCCACTCGGATACATCGCCAGTGATATCTATTCAAGATTTAAAAAACTCAAAGGTTTTAATGTCCTGCATCCGATGGGTTTCGACTCATTTGGCTTACCTGCTGAGCAATATGCGATTCAGACAGGTCAACATCCTGCTATTACTACAGAAGCCAATATTACAACTTATATCAGCCAGTTAAAGAAGATAGGTTTCAGCTACGACTGGAGCCGTGAAGTGCGTACCTCTGATCCGAAATATTATAAATGGACGCAGTGGATTTTCATGGAATTGTTTAAAAGCTGGTATAATAAAGATACGGATAAAGCTGAGCCGGTTGAGACACTCTATGAAAAATTTGCTGAGAACGGAACAAAAGGCGTAAATGCAGTTTGTGATGAAGATGTAAAAAGTTTCACCGCCGAAGAATGGAATGCGCTCTCAGAAACTGAAAAATATACCATTTCATTAAAATACCGCTTGACATATCTCTCAGAAGCAGTCGTGAACTTCTGCCCTGCTTTAGGGATGGTATTATCAAATGATGAGGTAAAAGATGGCGTTTCTGAACGTGGTGGTTATCCGGTGATTCAGAAAAAAATGCAGCAGTGGATGATGCGTATCACTGCCTACGCAGATCGATTGATTAGTGGCTTAACCACTATTGACTGGTCGGATTCATTGAAAGAGCAACAACGTAACTGGATTGGCCGCTCAGTTGGGGCAATGGTGAAGTTCGCAGTCGAAAATAAACCTGATACACTCATTGAAGTTTTCACAACCCGTGTGGATACCATCTATGGTGTGTCATTTATGGTTTTAGCCCCTGAACACGAATGGGTGGCTGATTTAACCACGCCAGAACAAAAAGAAAGCATTGATAATTATATCACTGAAACTCAGAAACGCTCTGAACTAGACCGTATGTCTGATGTAAAGAAAGTTTCAGGAGCATTTACAGGCAGTTATTGTATCAATCCATTCAGTGGTGAAAAAGTACCTATCTGGATTGCTGATTATGTATTGGCAGGCTATGGTACAGGTGCGGTTATGGGCGTACCCTCAGGCGACCAACGTGACTGGAATTTTGCGACCCATTTTGGTTTACCAATAGTACCAATCTTAGATTCTCAGCAGGATATTGATCAGCAGGCTGATGCCACAAAAGAAGGTAAATACATCAATTCAGGTATTATTAATGGTTTAGGCTATCAGGAAGCTACCAAAAAGCTAATTGATGAGTTGGAAGAAAGGGGCATTGGAAAAGGTAAAGTTAATTACCGTTTAAGAGATGCAGTTTTTGCTCGTCAACGTTATTGGGGAGAGCCTGTTCCCGTTTATTTTAAGGATGGTATTCCTTACTTGATGGATGAAAAAGACTTGCCATTGATTTTGCCGGAGATTGATAAGTACTTACCAACACAAGACGGAGAACCACCATTAGGACGCGCAGAGGGATGGAATTATAACGGTGAGCAATACGAATTGAGTACTATGCCAGGTTGGGCAGGTAGTAGCTGGTATTGGTACCGCTATATGGATGCACATAACGAAAACGAATTTGCTTCTAAAGAAGCTATCGATTATTGGCAGAACGTAGACTTGTATCTAGGTGGAACTGAACACGCCACGGGGCACTTGTTATATAGCCGTTTCTGGAATAAATTCCTGAAAGACAGAGGTTATGTGCCACAAGAAGAATATGCCTTGAAATTGATTAATCAGGGTATGATTCAAGGAAAATCAAGCTTAGTTTATCGTTTGAAGTCAAGTGAAGGTGCTGACAAAAATCCGGTATTTGTTTCCTATAATTTGAGAAATCAATACGAAACAACTATCATCCACGTAGACGTAAGTTTGGTAAAAAATGATGTTTTAAACATTGAGAAATTCAAAACCTGGAGGCCGGATTTGGCGAATGCGGAGTTTATTCTTGAAGATGATAAATATGTTTGTGGTTCGCAGGTAGAAAAAATGTCTAAGAGACTCTACAATGTGGTTAATCCTGATGACATTGTTGAAGAATACGGCGCTGATACCTTCAGATTATACGAAATGTTCTTAGGCCCATTGACAGAAAGCAAACCTTGGGATACGCGTGGTATTGAGGGTACTTACCGCTTTATCCGTAAACTATGGCGTTTGTTCTATGATCAGAATGGTAAATATATCGTTACTGATGCCGAACCAACCAAAGCAGAATTAAAGGCCTTACACAAAACCATCAAGAAAGTAGCAGAAGATGTTGAAAGTTTCTCTTTCAATACATCGGTGAGTACATTCATGATTTGTGTGAATGAATTATCTGATTTGAAATCTTATAAGAAGGCAATTCTTGATCAATTAGTGATTGTTCTTTCTTCTTATGCTCCTCATATTGCCGAAGAATTGTGGGAGATATTGGGCAATGAAAAAGGTACAGTTACCCATCAGGTGTATCCATCGTTTAATGCTGACCATTTAATCGAAGATTCGTTTGAATACCCGATTCAGATTAATGGCAAAGTGAGAACGTCTATTTCTTTCCCGGCAGATATGAGTAAAGAAGATATTGAAAAAGCTGTTCTGGAAAATGAAAATGTAATCAAATGGCTGGAAG
Source organism: Emticicia fontis (assembly GCF_054779675.1). Lineage (NCBI taxonomy): Bacteria > Pseudomonadati > Bacteroidota > Cytophagia > Cytophagales > Leadbetterellaceae > Emticicia > Emticicia fontis. The sequence goes on along the minus strand of NZ_BAAGXU010000015.1, from coordinate 45,112 downwards.
GTAATACGCCTAAAAAATTAATTGTAGTTCCGAAAAGAATTGTGAACGTGGTGATTTAAAAAAACACAGCCCCTAACCCCTAAAGGGGAACAAAAAAGCTCTTCCGCAAATAAGTAGAAGAGCTTTTTTTATTCCCCTTTAGGGGTTAAGAGTGTTTATATCACTTACCCACCGAAATCATATTAGCAAACAAGCGATACGCTCCAGGCACTCCCGCTGGTAATTCTCTGAAAAAGGCTAAGCCTGTAAATACAAAATTTCCTTTGCCATATTTGGCATACAACACACTTCCCTCCTCTTCTCTTTCGTTGGCGTCGTGCATCGAGAAAATCGTTTCATATTCTTTTGCCCATTTATCAGCAAAATACAAACCTCTTTCCTGAATCCACCCCTCAAAATCTTTTTGAGTAATTTTATTTGGCGTATTCAATAATACGTGCGCCGGGTTCAGGATTTTGACTTCGGCGTTCTCATCCGTTACACGACCGCGACCGATTCCAAAATTATAAGGCCCCATCTCTTTTACTTTTGATGTACCGTAAAAAGCATTGGTTTGGTATTGCGTTACAACCGTTCCACCATTTTTTACGTAATCCATCAATTTATCCTGAAAGAATTTCAGATGATCTTCCGTATTATACGCTCTCACACCAACGATAATGGCATCATAACCTGATAAATCTTTCCCTAATTCAACAGCGGTAAGCATAGTAACCTGATAACCAATCTGTGTTAAAGCGGCTGGTACTTCGTCACCTGCTCCGGCTATATAGCCAAGCTTTGTACCCTTTTTCTTCAAATCGATTCTAATAGCTTTTGCCTCTGAAACAGGATAAAGCGTAAGTGTTGGGATATGCTTATAATCAATAGTAGCAATACCTCTGTTATAAGTTCCATTGGCTGTTTTTACAACCGCTTTCAGGCTTATTTCTGATGCAGTAGTAGATGGGAATACTTTGAAGGTAACGTTTTTCTCTTCGTATTTGTCTTTCAATTCAAAATTGATAGCGGCAGGTTCAATTCTCCATCCTGTCGGAACAGCTAAAGATATGGAACCTGATACATTCTTTCTACCCGCTTTCACAGTAACATGAACATCTTTAGGCTGGTTATCGGCAAAGGCATACACCTTTTCATCAATGGTCGCCATTACTTCAGGGCGAACTTCAAAATAACGATAAATCTCCCCGATAGATGGTTCAACGAACTTGTAAGTAAGAGGCGTCTGAAAATTAAACTGCTTACCATCAATTGAAAAAGTATAATCACAAACCAGGTCTGCGGGTTTCATTGGCAAACCTCTTAAGAGTTGGTCATTTACTTTATAAAAACCTTTCTCTTTTTCTTCCATTAGCCAATAAGGTTGAGTAATCGGCGTGGTAGCAGGAATTTGTACATCAAAGTTTTGATTAACTGGTACATTATTAGCCAGTTTCATATTCATTACCGAATCTTTGCCTGTACCTTTAAAACTCACTTTTTCCAACACAATATTGGTATTCGAGCGTGAAACTACATTTAGATTAACTTTAATTCTATCGCCGCCAGCTACTGAATAATCAGCTGGATTAGCTTCAAACCAAAGTCCAGCACAAGCCAGAATCAGGTCTTTTACCTCATTCTTTTTATAAGTTGTCCAGACATTTTCTTCTAAACCATTTATTACATTATATATATTAATCAAGGCAGGAACAGAGGCTGACGGATTTTCAACTTTAAAATTGCCCAACACTTCATTTACCAATCCTTCTACTTTTTCACCACCTTTCACACGTTTCCATGTCATATCAATACCATCAAACAAATCATTTTGAGCCGGCTCACCTACTTTATGCAAAGCATAATCTACACGCTGACCTCTGGTTTTGGCGGAACCAAAACCCTGGCTTTTATGCATACTACGCGCTTCTGCAGCTATTTCAGTATAAGATTTACCTAATAAAGGATTAAAATTGCCTAGTTCAATTTTGATATAACTCCCACCTTCGGGAGTACTATTCTGAAAATTCGGAGAGAAAGAGTTCCATACTACACGCTTTACCTGCCATGGTTTTACATAGGCCAATTGTTCAGGAAAACGAGTTGGGTCTGCAGCGGCTTTATAAGCTTCTTCTGATAATACTGCCGAGGCCGAATGGTGCCCATGCCCCGCTCTGGCATCTGGTGGAAAACGATTAACCATCACATCTGGTTGAAAATTACGGATTCGCCATACTAAATCTGACAAAATCTGTTCTTTGCCCCAAGTGCTAAGGGCCTCATCAGTAGTCTTAGTAAAACCAAAATCATTGGCTCTCGTAAAATACTGTTCTCCTCCATCAATACTTCTGGCACCTAAAAGCTCATGTGTACGTAAAAGGCCAACATACTCACCTTGTTCGGAGCCAATCAGATTTTGTCCGCCATCTCCTCTGGTCATGGCAATATAGCCGGCACGAACCATTTTTTCTTTCGAAAGCCAGGTAATAAAAAGTGTATTTTCGTCATCGGGGTGAGCAGCTACATACAATACGTTACCTACTACATTCAGTCGTTTCATCGCTTGTATAATTTCCCCGGCACTCATTTGTTTCGTTTGTCCGAAACTAATCGTAGAATAAAAAAGGATTAAAAAAAGTAGGGTTTTCTTCATTGTTTTCAAAAATTTACGCAATTTTAGAATTGAGCGGTTAAAGGTGATATTATTTCATAAATAGGCCGTTAATCAATTGATATTTATAGAACAAGAATCTTATCTGATTACATATTTTCAGATAAAATTGTTCAATGAATCATTTACTCTATACAAATATATCTATTTGATTTAAATGCTTTGCTGTGTGTAGACGTAGTGTTTTACTTAGTCTGCAAAAGCAGGTTTACCTGCTGTATCTCTTTGTTGGAAAAATAAAAAATTATTCGAATCCTATGCGTACAACTCTACTTATTATTGCCACACTTATTACGTTTTCTTCAATCGGTCAGAAAGTTAATAAAGATTTTATCGATGGAGAAATTTATTTAAAAGTGAAACAAAAGCCTTCGGGCTCTCTTTCAAATACAGTCAATTTATCGACCGAATTGCAGTTTTTACAGAAGTTTTCTTCTGAATTTGTTTTGCAACAAGCCAGTAAACCTTTCTATGCCCGGAACTCCGAAAATCTTCAGAAGATCTATCGCTTGAAACTCAAGAGCCCCGATAAAACTGATGAAATGCTTGAATTGCTAAAGCAATTGCCAGAAGTAGCAACTGTGGAGAAAGTCAGGTTCAGACAGATAATTGCTACGCCAAACGATCCAAGCACTAATTCACAATGGTTCTTGAGTAAGATAAAAGCTTTTGAAGCATGGGATGTTAATCCGGGAAGTGCAACAGTAGTAGTAGCCGTAGTTGATAATGCTATCCAGACAACTCATCCTGATTTGCAGGCTAATATGTTACAAGGGAAAGATTTAGGAAATAACGACAATAATCCAAATCCACCCAATGCTTCGTTTAGTCATGGTACCCATGTTGCTGGTATCGTTAGTGCTGTTTCGAATAATAACCTGGGAGTAGCATCAGCAAGTAATAATCGGGTGAAGGTCTTACCAGTAAAAGCGACTCCCGACGATGCCGACCCTCGCGGCATTTATTTTGGCTTTGAAGGAATATTATGGGCAGCGGATAATGGCGCCGATATTATCAGTTTGTCATGGGGAGGTATAGGATTCTCACAAACCGAGCAAGAAGTGATAGATTATGCCTATAATAAAGGAATTGTAGTGGTAGCAGCTGCGGGAAATGAAGATACAGCAGTGGAAAGTTATCCTGCTGCTTATAGACATGTGATTTCAGTAGCAAGCTTAGATGATAACGATCAGAGGAGTTCGTTCTCAAACTATGGAGGCTGGGTAGATATTTCAGCCCCAGGTAGAGGTATTCTAAGTACTTACCCATTTAACACGTACGCTTCGCTCAATGGTACTTCAATGGCTACACCACTGGTCTCAAGTGCATTAGGATATATCTGGTCTTGTTTTCCATCTTTAACTCCTGCACAATTAGAAGATATTTTGACACATACTGCGGATAATTTAGATGCTGCGAATCCTACTCTAAAAGGTCAGTTAGGGGGCGGAAGGGTTAATCTTCTAAAAGCCATTTCCTGTGCCAATATGGGCTTGGCTCCAGCAACTATTACAGTTGGTGGAAGTACTTATATATGTCAAGGTCAATCTGTTGCACTCAATGCTACCGCAAAAGCAGGAAGTACGTATCAATGGTTTAAAGACGGCATACTAACAAACGTTACTACGGCATCTTATAACGCTACCGCAGTGGGAAATTATCAGGTAATTATCAGCAATGGATCTTGTAGTGTTCTTTCTGAAAGAACTAAAATATCATTGAATGCCAATTTCACAGGTACCCCAACTGTCACAGATAAAGAAACAAGTTATTGTACAGACCTTAGTCAGAGCGGTGGTTTAAAAGCCACTACTATCAATTGTAACTATAGTGGCCCAACCACTTTTACTTATAATGGACCAGTAGTAGGCTATGATGGTTTGGATAAGAGTGGCGATGACCCTGCCGTAAATGTTTTTAGTCTAACTGGTGCAATTACGAAAGTAAAAGTTTCTATAACCTGGGAAAAGAAAGACCAGTTTGACAAAAATTCATGCGGCTTAGAAGATGGAGGAAGCAACCCGTATAATGATGAGGTTTCATTTAAATTACGGTCGCCAACCGGAAAGATTATTACTTTAATAGCAAACGGCGTTTATTCAGGGGGAGCATCAAGCTCAGGCATTGTAACGACGGTTTTTGAAACTGGTGCCAATCCAATACCCCAAGGCTCGGTGCCAGTCTCAGGCACTTTTGCTCCAGCAGAATCATTTGCTGCATTTTTAAATGATAATCCAAGTGGCATATGGACTTTATTACCAGAAGATGATAATGCCATAGATCCGCTCTGTGTAAAGGGTTTTGCTATTACTATAACTACTAATGGCATAAACCAGACTCCTGCCATCACCTGGTGGAATGCTGCTAGTGGAGGAAGTTTATTATCGACTGGGGCTGATTATTATCCTTCAACAACAACTATCGGAGAGAAAACTTACTTTGTGCAAGCCGTTTGTGAAGGATTGTGTCCTAGTCCTCGGATACCTGTTAAATTTACTGTATTGCCGATTCCACAGGTTTATGTTTTCCCTGTATCTTCCAGTGCAAAAAATGACCCTAAATTTAAAGAGTTAAGCCAGAAACAAACCATCAGATTTACAAAAAATGCACAGAATATTTATCAGATTTATGATGCTTCTAATCCACAATCTGATTATGTTCCGATTGGTGATACCCCACCTTTAACTAGCCCGGTGACGCTCTGTACTACCAGTGAATCTTATTTACTAATAGCACAGGATTGCCCTACAAATGTAATTACCTGGAATAATGGTGCTAATGGTCAATCGTTAATGGTTACACCGTACTCGCCTATTGGGTATAATGCCTATTGCCATAAAGAATGGTCACCTTGCGCGCCTATTTCCTCTAATAATATCTTATTTGTATCACCTTCGGATGCCGTTAATATTAGTAATAAAGTATATGCTAATTCTGTTCAGACATTTACAGGTAATACTATTATGGCTACAAACTTTATTGAAACATCCGCACAAATTACTTACAAGGCAACCAATTCGGTAATACTCAATGCAGGATTTAGTGTAAGCGGAAACAGTGTTTTTACAGCAAGAATTGGTGGATGCGCTGATTAGTGAATAGGTCTTGATAGTTTATATAACAAACGAAAGCCCTCCGATGAAATTCATCAGAGGGCTTTCATTTATACTATTTTAATTACTTCTTACGAACGCTTACCGCAATTCTACGGTTTTGTGCTCTACCTTCTTCAGTATCATTTGAGGCAACCGGATGTTGTTCGCCATAGCCTTCTGACTCCAAACGAGCATCAGCAATAGCTAAACCTACTAATGCTGCTTTTACAGCACTTGCTCTGTCACCAGATAGTTTAAGGTTTTTAGCATCGTCGCCTTCGCTATCTGTATAGCCACCTACTTTAATATTTACATTAGGGTAAGCTTTCAGAATTTCAGAGATATTTTGCACCTCAATCATTGAAGTGGAATCAATCACTGCGCTTCCAGAATTGAAATTCAATGATTTGAAATTGAACCAGTTGTCTTTGCCTGCTTCCTGGCTTGGGTCTTCAATGAATTTAATCAATTGATCTTCAATGCCACCTTCAACAAAGTTTAAAGTAACACCAGATGATAATTGTTTATTGATGCTTACTGGTAAAGTAGATTCAACAATTTCTACCTCTCCCATTTGTGTTGAATGCGATGATTTAACAGCAATGTAAGGCGCAATAACCAATGAGACGATTGACATTAATTTAATCAAAATGTTCATTGACGGACCAGAAGTATCTTTGAATGGATCGCCCACGGTATCACCAGTTACAGAAGCTTTATGTGGCTCTGATTTTTTGTAATACGTTTCACCATCAATTACTACTCCTTTTTCAAAAGATTTTTTCGCGTTATCCCATGCACCACCAGCATTTGATTGGAACATACCCATCAATACACCGGATACTGTTACACCTGCTAATAAACCACCAAGGATTTCAGCAGATGAAGTTCCTTCAAAAACACCTTTGAATCCAAAGCCTACTAATACTGGTACTATAAGAGCGATTGCTCCCGGTAAAATCATTTGTTTGATTGATGCTTGAGTAGAAATTGCGACACATTTTTCATATTCAGGTTCAGCTTTATATTCCATAATACCCGGAATTTCACGGAACTGGCGACGAACTTCATTTACCATTTCCATAGCAGCTTTACCTACGGCAGAAATACATAATGCACTGAAAATAAACGGAATCATACCTCCGATAAACAAACCTGCCAATACCGGAGCTTTATAAATATCAATTGCTGAAATACCTGCAATACCTACGAAAGCCGCGAATAGAGCTAGTGAAGTCAATGCAGCAGAAGCAATTGCAAAACCTTTTCCTGTTGCTGCTGTTGTATTACCAACGGCATCCAGATTATCAGTACGTCCTCGTACTTCTGATGGTAATTGAGACATTTCAGCAATACCACCTGCATTATCAGCAATCGGGCCGAAAGCGTCAATAGCTAATTGCATAGCAGTAGTTGCCATCATACCAGCAGCGGCAATAGATACACCATATAAACCAGCAAAGCTATAAGAAAGAATAATACCAGCTGCTAATACAATGATTGGTAATACAGTAGATTCCATACCCACTGCCAAACCACCGATAATATTAGTGGCATGACCAGTACCTGATTTCTGTACGATTGACAATACAGGGCGTTTACCCATAGCAGTATAGTACTCAGTAATGATTGACATTAAAGCACCTACAACCAAACCTACTACAATTGCCCAGAACACACCCATTGAGGTGAAGTCATGACCACGTAGGCTTAGAGATTCAGGTAAAATCATAGTTACAAGGAAATATGAAGCAATAAGCGTAATAACAATAGAAGCCCAGTTACCTAAGTTCAATGCATTTTGTACAGATGACTCTTCGCTACTGATACGAACAAAGAAAGTAGAAACCAAAGAGGCTAATAAGCCTACACCTGCAATCATCATCGGAAGAATTACCGGAGAGAAACCACCAAAGGCATCAACCACACTGATTTCCTGGCCTAATACCATTGTTGCCAGAATTGTGGCTACATAAGAACCAAATAAGTCGGCACCCATACCTGCTACATCACCCACGTTATCACCAACGTTATCCGCAATTGTTGCCGGGTTACGAACATCGTCTTCAGGAATACCTGCTTCTACTTTACCTACCAAGTCAGCACCAACGTCGGCAGCTTTGGTGTAAATACCACCACCTACACGCGCAAATAATGCAATAGACTCAGCACCTAATGAAAACCCTGCTAAAACTTCAATCGCTTTCTTCATATTATCTGAAGTAAGCAACTCACCTTTCGCAAAGTAATTATAGAAAAGAATAAAAAGACCACTTAAACCTAAAACCGCCAGACCTGCAACACCCATACCCATTACCGAACCACCAGTGAAAGAAACCTGAAGCGCCTTAGCCAATGAGGTACGAGCTGCCTGTGCTGTACGTACGTTCGCTTTAGTAGCGATTTTCATACCGATATAGCCCGCAGTAGCCGAAAAAACTGCTCCAATCAGGAATGCAACAGCGATAATTGGAGACGAATGAATTGGGGATTCGGGAGTGCCCTCGCTTGAACCTAACCATGCCAAAAGAATAGCGGTAGGAATGGCAAAAAATGCTAAGATTCTCCATTCTGCTTTTAAGAATGCAATCGCTCCGTCGGCTATATAGCCAGAAAGTTTTTGCATATTGGCATCTCCGGTTGGTTGGTTAGATACCCAACTAAATCGCCAAGCAGTGTAAAGTAATCCGATTATTCCGAACACCGGAACAAGATAGACAATCATTGAATCCATAATAGAATATTTGAGTTTAGTAAGTATTTTTTTACAAGGTCTGCAAATTTAATATAAGAAGTTGAATTAGAAAATGTGATAATTTGAAAATTCAAGGGCAGAAATACGAACATCTACTTAAAATTCTTATTATCAACACATTACAATATTCTTTTTATAGAAAAACTATTGAAAATTATTAATTAATTAAGTTTTTTTTGTACTTTATTCCTCTTCATTACTGCAAGTATTTTCAATATTGGCTACAAAAGTGCTATTGCCGTTAACCGAAAATCCAGGAAGGAATAAAATGGAGTTGTCAGCTTTAATTGTAGTTGCAGACGGTGAATCCACTACATTGATAGCAGAGACATTTTTGCCGACAAAAGTCTGTAAGCCTTTTTGGGGAATACTATTACTTATCATTACATCGGCTGGTTTGATAAAAATACTTTGGTCTTTATACGGTGTCCAGCAACCTGATGATTGTTCTTTACACCTTACAGAATAAGTATTGGTTGCGGTTGGGCTAGTAATAATGCCTATTCCAGTTTCGTTATTCGACCATTGGAACGTACCATTGCAATCAGCTCCTAATAAAATAATACTTGTCCCGCTACAAATTGTGATTGGGTCAATCAGTGGCGCCCTGTCTGAAATAATCTTTGAATTATTCCCATTTTGAATAGTTGTTGGATTTATACTACTCAAGTTTGCATTTTGTAACAAAGGGCTTATCTCGGTAGATTGTGCCGAACTAATGGTATAGGCCATAATAGAAGGAGGAGTAGTATTTGCCGGAACAATATTGAGCGTAACAGAATATCTATCGCTCGGACATACACCCGAACATTGGTTTTGCACATAATAAGTATAGGTGCCCAATAAAGTCTCATTCGGAACATACTCATTGCCTGAAGCTATTAAAGTGCCTCCATAATAAGAGGACCACCAGGTAAAAGTATTTGGTAGATTCACATTATCTACCTGAATATCAATGCTAAATCCAGAAACACATAATGGATCACCACTTGAATTATCATTAGGGAGCAAAGCCCATGTTCCATTAGCTAATTGACCATTTAATGCAGATAAAGCTTGATTTGGCGCAAATGAACCCGAAGTTGGGGCAGATTGGGCTGATATAGCAGGTTTTCCATCTTCAAAAGTAAGCGTTATTTGTCCGTTATATACATAATAATTATAAGTACCACTTGCCAAAAGCGTAACAATAGTACCATTCGGTGATTGTAATTTGAAAGATATTTCATCTGTGTAGGGCAAACTTCCCAAATGCGGTGAGCCACAATCATTTAAGCCTCCTTGGTCTTTTTTATCGAAAACAATGGTAACCCTTACTTTGCCTACAACCTTTGTACCCAAATCATTTACTGTAATGGCGGGATTATTACCCGTTTGTTCATTACCATCATAACCAATTACAGGTCCCGAATAAGCATAAGTATTAGTGATTGAACCAACACACGTACTCGCACTAACTTGTAGCCCATTTCCAATTTTCAGACTCAAACCCTCACAGATTTCTTTATTAGTTACCATCGGAGCTGACGCGCGTTGCGTAGTCATACTCACAACCAATTTATTCGATTTTACCAGACATTGCCCCAATTTTTGTTCCACCACATACTCTCCTGCATCGGATACCTCGTAGGTTAAGCTGGTAGCTCCATTAATAATCTGATTATCCTTTAACCATTGATAGGAAGTATTATTAACCGCATTCACAGATAGCCGGGTGGTTTGTCCGATACAAAGAATAGTTGAATTATCAGAAGTAATAGTCGGATTAAGGGTGATAAAAGAAAGGCTTACTGCAGGCGAATTGGTTGTACAGCCATTTCCGGTTAAAGCAACTGTATAATTACCATTTTGCTTGGCATAAAACTGATAAGCATTAATTCCAATATTATTGCTATCCTTTTTCCATTGATAATTTACCCCTTCTAAATTTGGCGCAGTCAGCAGAATTGAATCTCCGACGCAAGCCATCTTAAGACCCACATTAATTGCAACAGTGGCTGGAACAACACTTACTTTTACCGAAGAGGCGGCAATGCCGCAGGTATTTTTGCTAATAACAACCGTGTATTGTCCAGTTTCGGAGGCCGTAAAAGTAGATTGATTCGTGCCCACATTCACTCCGTTCTTTTTCCATTGATAAGTGGCTCCGTTAATCGTATTGCAAACCAATTGAATTGTTCCACCTGGACATAGAACACTTGTAGCAGCTGGAGTAATAACAGGCTGAATATTATCTTCCATGCAGGAAATAGCTTTTAATACATTTATTCTGCCACTCCCTAGTAAACCGATATAATTGGGATTTTGGGCGTCAATATTATCACAGGTACTTTTAATCAGATTCTCTAATTCTGATTGATTAAGGTGAGGTTTTACCGACCATACATAGGCAAATACACTACTTACAATAGGCGCTGCCATAGATGTTCCACTCCAATAATCATATTTATTGGTTGGCACCGTACTGTAAATCCCACTACCGGGGGCTACCAGATCGACTGTTGTCCCATAATTAGAGAAATAGCTTTTTTCATCAAGAGAAGTTACACTACCAACCGAAACCACATGATTATAAGACGCAGGATAATAAGTCGTATTTTGCCCATTATTACCCGATGCCGCAACAATCATTACCCCCGAAGCGTATGCATTATTAATAACCGTTTGATTGGTTTGTGAATAACCACCTCCACCCCATGAAATATTAATGATATTAGCTCCATGAGAAACCGCCCAGGAAATACCTTCAAAACCATGATACACATTCTCTGGAGAAGCATTATTGGGCGTGGCTTTTATGGGTAGAATTTTAACTCTGTTGAACCCAACAGAGGCTATGCCAATACCATTATTAGTAACAGCACCCACCAGACCAGCTACATGAGTTCCATGAAAGAAAGTTGAATCTGGAGGAGAAGGGTCATTATCGTTATCTGATATATCAGTTCCGGCTAACATATTTCCGGCCAAATCCACATGATTTACCTGAATGGCATTATCTATTACAGCCACAACAATGTCAACTCCACCCAGTGATATATTCCATGCTTCATAAGTCTTAATTTTATCGAGATAATACTGATTATTACTTTTTGCATCATTAGAAACAGAAATAATCTGGTTATAAGGCACAGGCTCAACATATTCTACACTATTCTCTTTCGCAATTTCTTTAATATACTGATGGATTAGTTTTGGGTTTCCGATTTTTACCCGATAAACTCTTTGCAAATCAGTTGAATTGGAGAAATAAAAGCTGCGTTTAGCCTCAAGAGTATTAGAAATATGATTGGCTTTGGATAAAAAAGGCAGTTCAGCAACCATATTTACGGCGCCGTTTGGAAGATTCAGATTAATTTTTGGGAATTCTTTTAGCTTGATATAGACCTCTCCGTCTATATAATCTTTCTGAATTGTTTGGGCTAAAATAAAATTTCCTGACAAAATTAGTATACTTGAAAACAACAATAATTTTGTTCTCATGCAATAGTATTTTAAATGAGTTTCTAATAGTTGTTATGATGGATAGGTCAGGAAAGCTTAATTGTGTTGGTTAGATATTAGCATTATTCATGCCATAATTGAAGAGAAAATAGAATTAAAATTATTGAAAACGAAAGTCACAAGCGTAGAAATACGTATTTTTTTTATTGATCGGCAGAATGTATAAGATATTTATTTAATGAATATCTTATACATTCCTGTGAAAGGACTTAATGGTATTGGTTAAATCTGATTATATTGTTCGATAAATGCCCTTGCAAAATCAAATCTTAAATTTTTATCCTCTAAAGTTGAATGATAATCTGAATTTAATTTTAATTCTTCATTTTCTGGATTAAATGAAATCAAGTAATGCAAATCATGTATTACCTCATCTTTTCTTGAGGTTCCAGGAATGTGGTCATGGAGAATAATCCGCGTAAGAACAAGGTAGCTAAGGTCTGAAATCTTTAAGATTTTTAATATACTTAATCCGTCCATTTGTCTTTTAACTCCAACCAAAATTGTATCAATCCTGTCAAGCTTATTTGTATTTGTCCGTTGTTTTCCACTTAAAGAAGTCAACTCCTGAATATAGCTTTCCAGATGTTCTGGATCATTTTCAAGCCCTTCTATAAATTTTTTACCTTGAAGTTTATGATTGGTATTTGTTATAAACCTGATTATTCCAAATAGTGCAAGAACAACTACTAAAATTAATTTGACAGCCATAAATGTTTTTTATTTAATTATTTGAGTTTGACTTATATTATTGGCGATTACGCCCTTTCTGTTCTACAATTATAGTTGTTTTTCAGTGCAAAAAAATAATTTACAAAACCAGATTAATCGCTTCGAATAAGTTGAGTCACTTTTTAAAGGAAAATAGTGAATGCCTTATGTTTTGTTTAATAAAAAAACCTCCCATGATATTCACGAGAGGTTTCTGACCGTCAGATAAATCAGGATTGAATGATTAGTTCTTTCCTATTACTTCATCATTGTATACTACAAATTGATTTAATACTTCCTTGATTTTTTTACGATTAGTCGCTGAATCGTTTTTCTCTTTTTCTATAGCTGAGAAATGCTCGCTCAACATTTTACTTCTCACAAATTGTTTGATAGTAACGTTTTTGTGTTGGTCAAAAACTAATGCCCATTCAGCACGCACATCTGCCCAGAAAGGCGCGTGTTCTGCCCACCATTTTTTGGTTACTTCACAATCTTTTTCGCTGCTCAGTTTTTTATAATCGTTGATACCTTTCTCTTGTACAATTAATAAATCAGTGCCATCTTTTCTTAAGATTTTGTCGTTATCTTGTTCGTGCAAATAACCTGCGTCTGTTACATAGATTCTGTTACCACGTTTCAATACGTTATAATCTTTTCTTTTAGTATACTCACGACGTGGAAGCGGAGCATCTACTTTGCTTTCCCAAAGGTGTTTACCGTTTGCATGTGACCATTGCGCAAAACCTTCATAACGAGGGGCATCGTCTACTTCATATACTTTTTGTGTCCATCCTTTTTTAACAGAGCCTTTTTCAAATTGGCTATATTTCCAAACACCTTCTTTGTAGAAGCTTAACAAATTCGGATCTTCATAAGTCCAGTCTTCACGCCAGTGTTTCACTACCATTGTATCGCCTATAGCCAATAAGTGTTGAATAACAATTTTGTCTTTTGACTCTTCTACTACAAATACATACTCAGTTCCTTTCGCATGGTATTGGTCTTTTAGTTTGTATTCTTTGTTTGGAGTAAAGGTTTCTGCATAATCAAACTTTACTTCATGACAACCACATTGCCCTTTAATAGCTGCAATATCGGCCGATTTCTGAGCAAAGGCACCATAGCTTAAACTCGCCAATAATAAGATAACTGTTTTTTTCATTATTAATTAATTTTAGATATTGATTTGGATATATTTAGTGATTGGGCGATTTAGTGATTGAGTGAATAATTATCAGAAAACATACTTTGATTTCCCTTTTAATAATTACTCGTTCACTAAATCACTAATTCACTCAATTTCTATAGTTGCATTTTTTAAAACAAACACATTTAAACCCGGCTTTACGCACGGCACATTCAATTTCATCTTCTTTTACCGAATCGTAATCAATGGTTAATATATGATTCGCTCCGAAATCAATTCTGAAAGAGGATATACCTACTTTTTTGAGTTCATCGCTCAGATTTTGCAATTGAGTAGGATTATTTATATCTGTGATGAATTTCATGGCTGTTGGAATAATTTAGTGATTGAATGAATGAGTGAGTAGTTGAATTATTTAACTCAGTTATTATCAGTTCATATTGTAAAATTTAACTTTAATCACCAAATCAATCACTCATTCACTCAATTATTTTACTTCTATAGTTGTCTCCGAGTGGTAGCGGATTGACTCATATGGTTTATCTTTATAAGTACCTGGTGTTTTATCAATCCATTCTGCTTCTATCAAATAAACGCCCTTGATATTCGGGGTAAATGATGCGCGACCTCTTTCGCTGGTTACTTTTACTTTCTCCCAACCATCCGGGCTGATAACTGTTAGTTTCACTTTATCTGCAGGTGCATTATTTTTGAAGGCATTGAGGTTAATACCATTATCAGATTCAGACGCAATAATATCTAGATAATTGTTTGGTTTGGTCGCAGCTGTGGCTTTCCCAACTGTATAGTTGGTGCGTAGGTATTGCATAGGTCTTACGATACCCAAATTGTGTTTTACCCAATCCTGCACCTCTCTTGTTTCATTGATACCCATCACCTGATAGTTGCCTTCAGTTTTTGGTGTGAAAGTTCCCTCCCAATGTGTTTCTGTTTGAACTGTTGGCACATCAATACGATTACCTGCCTCATCAATCACAAAGAGTTTTATTTCATTCATTTTGTCTAATGACTTGCCCTTCATTCTTCCTTGATTCAGGTATTCTCCATAGAAAATCTGAATTTTTGCTGGTTCTCCAACTTTACCCGAGCCTTTCACTTCCAGCCAGTATCCATGTGCCTGTGATAAAAAAGGCGTTAGCAGCAAGGCAAATACCATAATTTTATTTTTCATAAAGTTTATTTTTAAAAGTTTAAATATGATTGTGAATTAGCTTAGTGGAAACCTATATATTGGATCAGGAATATTTAGGTTTTAAAACTTGCGATTTTGAGATAGCAGATTTACCTACCACTTTAGCAGCTTTCTTTCTTCTCCCCCACCAGATGTATACGCCCGTAACAGGCAGACTGGCAGCAATCAGACTGGCACAAAAAGCAAGTATTTTACCTGCCAGGCCAAATACAGCCCCCACATGTATATCATAATTCATACGCATGATTTTATCGGCAGTTGAAATATCTTTCAAGCGACCATAAGGGTGTAAAACGGATACTTCCTTGAGTGTATATTGATCGAAATAACGGTAATCATGTTTCCAATAAACATCTGCATCTGTGGTAGTAGCAGTAACGATGGTTGATTTAGCCGTTTCAGGTGGGTGAACTTCGATGGTTTGTGCGCCTGGAGTTTCCACAATCATCTTCCTCCAGATTTTGTCAATGGCAGGCTCTGTTGTATTACTAACAAGTGCCTTACCTGATTCCGGCTCATAATATTCTTTAGTTTGTTTACCACCGGAGAGTGCATAATAATAGGCATTGGAAAACCATTGAAAACCCCACACAAGACCTGTGACGGCGAGAATAATAACAACCCATGTAGCATAGAAGCCTAATACGTTGTGCAAATCATAATTAACACGGCGCCACTTGGCATTCCATTTAATAGAGAACCTTTGTTTAGTGGCCGATTTATTTTTAGGCCACCACAAAATCATTCCACTTATCATAAGCACAACAAAAATTAAAGTTGCAGAAGCTACCACCGGTTGCCCGATTGAGTCTGGAAGCCATAAGTAGAAATGTCCATCAAGAATAAAGTGAAAGAAATCTTGATCCATATTCTTGGTTTTCAATACTTCTCCAGTATATGGATTAATATAAACCAGGTAATAATAGGTTGGTTCGAAATGAAAAATAGTTGCTATGGCAGCTCTACCAGGGCGCTCATAAGTGATACTGTGAATATTTTTATTGGGTACTGCTTTCTCAACAAGGGCTTTCAATGTTGAGGGTGGTAACATAGGTTTGTTCTCAACATTAACATAGCGATAAGATTGTGTCAGGTCTTGAATTTCGGATTGAAAGGCATATATACACCCAGTAATACTAATAATGAATACTACTAGCCCGGACGCAAGTCCGAGCCAGAGGTGTATTTTACCAATTGCTTTTTTAAAAGTCATTCCTCTTAAAATTTGTAATTAACTGATAGTCGTAAATTCCTTTTTGCTTCTGTCTGATAGTAGAAGAACTGAGTATACTCATAATATCCACCCATGTACAGGTAGGCATTTGTCAGGTTATTGACATTAAGTGCAACTGCAAATTTGTTTGCCTGATACGAAATAGCACCATCCATTTTAAAATAGTTTGGCAAGCCTTGTTTCGAGCCATCAAACACATACCACGACGAACGTCCGGCCTGATACTGTCCTCCTAATGAGATACCAAACCCTTGTAGAACACCATTGGTGGCCTTATAGCTCAACCACGCATTGGCAACATTTTTAGAAGTTCCTGGTATCTGTACACCTACTTTTTTCTCGTCAGTATCTTTAGTTACTTTACCATCAGTATAGGCATAATTCAATGTCAAGTCTAATCCATGAACAATTTGTCCGCGAAGGTCAAATTCAATCCCTCTTACTTGGGTTTGTCCTAACTGAATCGAGAAGAATTGATTATTAGGATCAGAAGTCAATACATTATTTTTAGTGATATTATATGCAGAGATTGACGATGACCATAAACCACCTAACCACTCACGTTTGATACCAATTTCTTTATTATCCCCTGTAATTGGGTCGAAGGCTTTTCCTTTGGCATCAGCGCCAGCCTGTGGCACAAACGCCTGGTCGAATACGGCATATACACTTGTATTTTTGTTGATTGAGTAGCTCAAACCTACCCGTGGTGTAAATTTCTCAGCAGATACAAAACCTGAATAAGGGTCATTGTTTTGTGCTTTAGTGAAACGTCCCGCAAGAGTCAATCTTAATTTATCCTGTAAGAAACGTAATTCATCCTGTGCATAGATAGCGGCATAGCTTTGTGAATAATATACTCCTCTTTGACGTAAGCTTAAACTACGGTCATATTTAGGGTAAGAGGAAACCGGGACCGTACCATAAACAGGATTATAGATGTTAAAGCCATTAGGGCCAGAGAATCCGCCACCCTGATTCCAGTCATGGTAGAAATCTTTTTGCCCCATATCTAAACCTGCTAAAATGCGATGGTTTACGAAACCTGTTTTGGCATCACCGTTCACAAAGAACTGACCTACTTTGGTAATACCCATTACATCCCATATAGATGCCCCTCTATAAAGCGTATCTCCATTGGCTGAAAAGCCTGAGGGCCATAAAGACTGACCTTGTTGGCTATATTTCATATATGCCAACTGTCCTGTTAATTTCCAGTTGCTATTAAGACTATGAGCCAATGTAAGGAAGAATGTATTATCGTTTATATTAGTTGGATCCATATTAGGCTCAGCCGTAGTAAAGTTTACAGGCAAATCTCCCATACCTTTTTTAGAGAAGGCATAATTCGAACCAATCACTGACATCTGGTTGAACTGATACGTATATTCAGCAGTCAATGAAGTACTTGGAGTAAATTGGAATTTTACAACCGGTGCAACCGAAATACGGTTATTAAACTCATAATCTCTATGGGAGCCTTTAGTTTGTCCCATCAGATTCAGACGGTATAATATTTTACTATCCTTGGATAATTTACCATCAAAATCCAACGTTGAGCGATAAGTATTAAAGCTACCAACGGTCATAGTTGCTTCTCCTTTAGTGATACCCGTAGGTTTTTTAGTCACGATATTGTAAAAACCACTTGGTTCGCCATTAGCCAGCATAAATCCAGCAGGGCCTTTTACAAACTCAATCCGCTCTACCATACTCATATCTTCAACCAATGGTCCCCAGGTAGACTGCACATTCATGCCGTTTCTGAAACCTGCAATCTGTGAACCTCTCATGTTAATTTGCGCATAGATATCCCAGTGCTCAACTCGGGTTGCACCACTTACATTACGTGTTACCCCTTCCAGCATATCAAAAATCTGTTGGTCTTGAATTACCTGTTTAGTAATTACCTGAATATTTTGTGGAACCTCTAAAAGTGGTGTTTTTAGTCGAAGAGAGATAGACGGGTAGTCAGTTACATATTTACTTGGGTTAGCCACGACTGCTACTTCCTGTAGTTGGTTGGCCGAAATTTCCATTTCAAAATCAAGCGTAACAGTTTCATCTGCTTTAATACTGAATTTTTTATTTTCGGCTTTTAATCCTACAAAACTTGCTTGAGCTGTATACTCTCCTGGTTTCAGATTATTAATCTGGTAATTTCCTTCAGTATCAGCAGTTACTCCTTTATTCGCTCCTTTGATAATAACATTTACAAATTCGGCAGGTTTGCCATCATTAGTTATAATCTTTCCTTTTAGGGTTCCGTTTTGAGCGAAAACCCATCCGCTACATATCAATAATAGTACTGTAAAAAATGACTTCATTCTTTTAGGTGTTTGTTTACTCATCATTCAAAAAATTTTCAGTGGTTAAATGTTGCTGCAAATGTATACCTTATTTAGACTAATTAAAAATAAAATAGTAAAATTATTTGGATTAATTCTAAATAAGATTTTACCTTTGTATCACGCTGCTAGAGAAAAGTAGTTTAACAGCCAGAACAAAGTACTTATACACCCACCTGAAGCGGTGATTTTGGAAAGAAACTATAATGAAAGATATACATTACGAGAAAGCAGTGGCTAAGTTTCTGATTTTCTTAGAAGAAAAAGGACTAAGAAAAACCACAGAACGCATGATGATGCTGGAAGAAATTTATTCTCGCCACGACCATTTTGATGCAGAAGACCTCTACAAAACTATGGTTGATAAAAAACAATACGTGAGTAGGGCAACAATTTATAATAACCTGGAAGTTTTGCTTGAATGTGGCCTGATCAGAAAAAATCAGTTTGGTAATAATGTAACCAAGTATGAAAAAGCAGCCAATTTCCGTCAACATGACCACCTGATCTGTTTAGACTGCCAGCAGGTAAAAGAGTTTTGCGATCCACGTCTGCAACAGATTCAGAAAATGATAGGTGAAATGATGCAGTTTGAAATTACACAACATGATTTATTATTATATGGACACTGTGAGAAATTGGATTGTGAGCATAAGAAAGTATTGAGTAATTAAATGTCTTGAATTTTGATTAACCTGATTTTATGATTCATAGGATTACTTAAATGATATTTTGAATATCGATTCTAAGAATAAGGATAATGCAATAAAATCAGGTAAATCCTAAAAATAAAGTAAATCACAGTTCAAGACAAAAATAATCTCATGGAAAAATCACACAAAACAACAGACAGACAGTCATTTTTTAACCAAGCCGTGGACATTATTGACTATATGCATAATCAGCGGATTTTCTTAATAGGCAAGCCAATGTTGAGTCAATTCGACTATCTGATTTGCGGCTATGCTGAAGAAAAGTTTGGCGAATTTTTAAAAAAGAAAATTAACAACGATAAAAATGACTAATCACAATCTATTAATACTCGGTTCGTGCGCCTATGGATACATAGGTAAATGCCAGTGTTGTGAAAGATATAATCTGGTTTTTAATAATCAGTTATTCATTTTTTCGGAAGAAGATTTAAGACAATTCAGGAGAATGTTTAACGATGAAAGCACCATTTTTGAAGCCGGAGATTTATGTTGTAATGGCAGAACAATGGGTATGCGAACACCGATGAACAATTTTTATCTGATGTTTACCCCCAAAGAGCTAGAACATTTCAGAAATATGATTGATGATACTTTTGTCATGATCGAAGTCAATAAAGTACTACAATACTAAGAATCCACACAACAAAGATTTTATATTTAAGTCGTAAATAACTGTCGTAGTAAGCAATCTTGTCACCGTTTTGCGTGGCAAGATTTTTTTTGACCTAAATCTAAATATTCATTGGTAAAATAGTATCAGAAATAGCCACTCAATAAATAATATAGAATTAATCTAAATTATACTACTGTTACCTATAATTTTGGTTATCCTAAATTTACAGCCCAGTATTTTATTGAGCGCTCAATTAAAACACCAACTCTGCAAAGCATGAAGTCAAATCTACTCTACATCCTCCTTTTCCTAATCTATTTTTCATCCTCAGCTCAGCAACCAATCATCGATTGGCAAAAAACCTATGGTGGTAGCTTTTATGATAAGGCGGTTTCGGTGGTTGAAACCTATGACGGTGGATATTTTGTTGGCGGCCATTCCCAGTCAGATAATTTTGACCTAAGCAATCACTATGGCTTTTTTGATGGTTGGGTGATAAAATTGAATCAAAATGGAGAATTGCAATGGAAAAAATCTTTAGGTGGTAGCGGTGAAGATTATATTAATTCTGTGATTGAAACTAACGATCATAAATTCATCTGTGCTGGTCATACCAATTCTGTCAATTATGATATTACTGAAAATTACGGGCATAACGATTACTGGCTCCTTAAACTTACAGAAAATGGAACAATAGAATGGAAAAAAAGTATAGGCGGCACAAGTAATGAATATGCTTTTTCAATTTGTAAAGCTGATAATGATACTTATGTAGTGGCAGGTTATTCTGAGTCTAATGACAGCCTGATATTAGGGAATCATGGACAATTTGATGCACTATTATTAAAAATTGACGGAGCTGGTAATGTCTTGTGGCAAAAATCTTATGGTGGCACTAAAAGCGATCATGCACACAATATCATTAAGACCCGTGACGGTGGATTTGTTTTTGTTGGATATTCAAGTTCTGAAGATTTAGTAGGGGTTACTAATAAAGGAGGTTTAGATTTTTGGGTAGTCAAACTCAATAAAGAGGGAGAAATACAATGGCAAAATACATTTGGTGGTACATTAGATGAGTATGCCAAATCGGTGATCCAATGTTCAGACGGTAGTTTTGTGATTGCAGGTGAAACTTATTCGCATGACTTAGATGCGGCTGAAAACCATGCTGATTTTGATAACCCTGATAATAGAGACTATTTGCTGGTAAAAATAGATAGCCTTGGTCAAAAAATATGGAGCAGATGCTACGGAGGTGTAAAAAATGAATATGCCCGATCGATCCTTCAAATGGTAGATGGGGAATATTTAGTAGTTGGGGAATCTTATTCTGCCAATGGCGATGGCGACCCGGTAGGCAATCATGGCAGCGCTGATTTTTGGGTACTTAAACTCAATCCGATAAATGGAGATATACGCTGGCAAAAAACCTACGGCGGTAGTGGGCATGACGAGCCCAATTGTATGGTAAGTACTTTTGATAATGGTTACCTGATAGCTGGGAATACCGCCTCTAACAGTGATGGAGACGTAACAGGCTGGCGTGGTGATGATGATTTCTGGATTTTGAAACTTAAAAACAATGAATGCCAATCTGTAATGAATCTGACAAAAAATATTCCGAGTGGTAATTACGATTATTCTGCCTCTGAGAGTATTAATTTTAATGGACAGATTATGAGCAATACATCTTTGATAAAAATGCACGCCAATAAAAGTATTATCTTATCTAATGGTTTTCAGACACAAGTTGGAGCTACGTTTGTGGCAGATATGAGTGGTTGTAGCAATTAATCAAAAAAGATAGCGGGATGTTACCAACCCGCTATCGTATCTATTAGCAAGAAATTTCAATGCGATTATTGACGCAAAGAACGTGGAATTGAAATAAACGCTACCGGATTGCTAGCAGAGTCAAGGATTTTTACACCTTCGATTTCTGTAATAGCAGCAACTTTAATAGATTTACCTAGATCCAAATCTTTGATATCAACGTTTATGTAATCTGGGATGTTCTTAGCAGGACCTTGCAAACGTAGTTTTTGCATTTTCTGTACTAATTTACCCCCTTTCTTTTGGCCTTCTGACGGACCGTGCAATTTAATCGGAACCGCTACTTTGATAACTTTTTCCGGAGTGATTTCCAAGAAATCAGCATGAATAATCTGGTCATTTACAGGGTGATATTGTGAATCCTGTAAAATACCTGTATAAACTTTACCTTCAATATTGATAGTTACTTCGTAAACATCAGGAGTGAAAAGCAAATCACGGAATAAATAAGCCGGAGCGTAGAACGATACCTGATCTGTACCACCATATAATACACACGGAACCATTCCCTGCCCACGTAATTCCTGTGAAGCCTGGCGTCCGAGATTCGCTCTGTTATACCCTACAATCTCAGTTTTTTTCATTTTTTTAAAATTTAATTAATGAATTTAAGTTCTCAATAAAATCTTATCAGAAACCTAAATTCTGTTGATAATTTATAAATAAAGTGCTAATAGATCCATTATCTCTGATTCTTCCAATAGCCTTGCCAAACAATTCGGCAACCGATAAAACCTTAATTTTAGGATTATCATATTTTAAAGGAATCGTATCAGTTACGATTAACTCTTCTAATACAGAATTAGAAATATTTTCGTGCGCTTTACCCGAAAGCACACCATGTGTACAGAATGCGCGTACTGATTTAGCCCCTTTCGAAAGAATTAAATCTGCAGCTTTACAGATAGTACCACCTGTATCAATCAGGTCATCAACAAGGATTACATCTGATCCTTCTACATCTCCGATCAATTGCATTGAAGCAATTTCGTTGGCTTTTTTGCGGTGTTTATCACAAATCACAATATCTGCATCAAAATAAGAAGCAAACTTGCGACAACGCGATACCCCACCAACGTCAGGAGAAGCAAACTTAAGATTCTGGAGGTTCTGGGTTTTTAAATAAGGTACGAAAACGGAAGTACCCTCTAAATGGTCAACCGGAATATCAAAGAAACCCTGAATCTGGCCAGCGTGTAGGTCCATTGTCATTACGCGGTCAGCACCTGCTGCTGTCAACATATTGGCAATTAACTTAGCCGTTATACCCACTCTTGGTTTGTCTTTTCTATCTTGTCTGGCATACCCGAAATAAGGGATAACCGCACAAACATAGTGAGCAGAGGCACGTCTTGCGGCGTCAATCATCATCAACAATTCCATGATATTATCACTTGGTGGAAAGGTTGACTGAACCAGAAAAACATCGCACCCTCTGACCGATTCATCAAAACTTACTGAAATTTCACTATCAGCAAAATGATTGATGCTTACACCGCCTAAGTCTTTGCCATAATAATCGGCTACTCGACTGGCTAAATACTTTGATGTAGTACCTGAAAAAATCTTAACTTCTGCCATTTTGTTTATGCCTCAAAAAAAGATGCGCAAAGGTACGCTTTTTGCGCAAAAAAACATATACCACTTTGGAATATTTTCGAGTTTTTGTATAGATTTGCATTATTCATGGATACTCGTATAATGTATCATGACATCTAAACGCCTTAAGCTGATGCAATTGTCGCTACTGGACGAAGTTCCTGAACTTAACAAAATTTTCTTTCTGGACGTTTTTGCCGAGTCGTATTATGACCCTGGTAAAAAACGTATGCGACTCAATACCATTAATGGTCAGCAAGTCCCCTGCGACATTAAGGTAAGTTGCCCTGCTAAATTAGTATCTAGTTATCCAGAAGGCACAATCTTTAAATTAGACGCACGGCTGGTGAGAAGAGGTGAAGGCAAGCACCCGTATTTTATCGCCATCAACCGCTCTCATTTACAAAGGGCTTTAGAGTTTTTTGATTATAATCTGAAAGTGCAGAATGGCTTTGATTATGTCTTTCCAAAAAAGAGCAGAAGCATAGCCCGACCGCAGGCTCGGTCATAATATATACTAGAATAATTATCTCTCTGAAAGTAAAATCAGCCTGATTCTACTAAATTTTAAGGAAAATAATTATTTTACACAGCGTTTTGACAGGTTATTTACGTCTTATTAAAAATAGTTTCACTATTCAATCGTAAATTTCCCGTGATAACTCAGACAGCAGAAATTTACTTAAAAACCTTAACCAGAAAAAAGCTATTGACCTCAAATAGTTTGATGGAGGTTGTCGCCGACTGCCAGAAAGGCAATGAAAAAGCCATGAAAATTTTTTATGAGCATTTTCACGGGTTTGCTTTATCCGCTTGTTTGAGCTATTGTGAAAACAGAGAAGACGCTTTGGAAATAATGAATGATGGTTTCTTAAAAGTTTTCAAAAATCTCAACAAAATAGATAATATTGAAAGTATCAAACCTTGGCTTCGGAGAATTATGATTAACGGAGCCATAGATCACTATAGAAAAAATATTCATAAACAATCAGCAGAATTAAACGAGAATATTGCTGAGTCAAATTATGGAGACGAGTCTGTTTATGCTAAGCTCTCCTCTGAAGATATTATGAAGGCTATCCAGAGTTTACCAACCAACTATCGGGTAGTTTTTAGTCTGTATGCTATTGAAGGATACTCTCACAAAGAAATTGCCGAGATGTTGAACATTGCAGAAAGTACTTCAAGAGCGAATCTGTCTTTAGCCAATGGCCTACTTCGTCAGAAATTAACAAAAAGATTGTAGTCATGTCAGAAGAAGAAAAATTCCATCGGATTATCAGGGAGAAATTGAATAATTTCCACCCCGAAAATTCTCCAGATGATTGGAAAAAAATGAAACGTAAAATTATGATTGATAATCTCTTACGTTTCTCTATTCCAAGTGTTGTTGTTTTAATAGTCGGGCTAAGTTATTACTGGTTTACAAGCGATGACCCTCAGCCAACCAGACAAGAAATTATTGCACAGAAAACACCTACCGCCGAAATTAAACCTAAACAAGAAGAACCTATTGATAAGACGTATACTAAAATAGAATTACCTAAAGAAAAAAAATCAAATCCAATTCCAGCAACTGCCAAGGCTCCATTATCTACCGATCAAGCCAGAGAAACTGAAAATACTGAATCTGAACCATTAACAAATCTGAAAGTCAGTAAGCTGACATCAAGAAAAATTGCTGCCCCTACCGAAAAGCACGCTGAATTGGTAGACAAAGAAATCCGTTTTCTTAATGCGTCCTCGGTTTCGATGAGTGATAAAATTATGAAAGTAAGGGAATTAGGAAAAACCTACGAATTGACTTCATATGAAGCACTTGACAGAAATGTAGATAAATGGAAAAATGTAGTATTGGTTTGTGATATGACCTCCAGTATGTTTCCGTATACTACCCAGGTGTTTGACTGGATGATGGAAAATGTTGATAATAATAGTATTAAAGGGATTATTTTCTTTACTGATTGCGATAGTCTGGGCAATGAAACAAGAGGCCGATTGCCGGGCAAGATGTTTATGGTAAAGAAAAAAGATGAATTACTATTGTGGGATACAATGTTCGCTGCTATAAATAATACCGAAAACAATAAAGACAAATCGGAGAATAATATTGAGGCATTACTTTTTGCACAAAAGAACTTTCCGGAAGTTGATGAAATTGTGATGATAGCCGATAATAGCAGTGGTGTGAAGGATATGAAAAATCTTTCTAAACTAAAAAAGAAAACACATATCATCCTTTGCGGAGAAACGTATGAGAAAAACCTGGCCTTCCAATCAGACTATGTACAGATTGCTAAAAAGACTGATGGAAGTATTCATACTTTAGAGGACGATATACTAAATCCTGCCAATATCAAAGAAATGACAGTGATTAGAGTGGGGCGAATCTATTTCAGATTCCAGAAAGGGAAGTTCTATACCACTAAAATGAGTTTCCGTCCTTAATTTCCACTTCTGTTATCAGAATAATGGCATCATTTGAGAGTGCTTCAAATTCTATTTGTAACTCTTCGTCATCCTCATTCCATAAGGCGATACTATCTCTCGTTTCAAGCAATCGGTTCTGAAACTCAAACGCACCTTCAATCACAAAGCCGAAAATACCTTTATTACCTTTAATGGTTAATACCTCCTCTTCCCTACCCGAATATTTGCCTATATAACAATCACCCCCGATAGCTTGTAATTGGTTTTTATGAGTGTCAATATCAAAAGTTATTTGCCCATTTCTTAAGTTCTCGTTGACAGAATCACCTTCAAGCCAGATTTGTAGAAAATTAACCAGTTGATCTTTAAACGGGTTTACAATCTGATAATAGTCATCTTTATTCAGTCTTAAACTATATGCCTGGCCAGCATCCACAAAAACCTTATTATCATGATTTTCTATGATTTCCAGACAACCTACTACCGGAATAATAATTATCAGTAATGCTCTATCCACATTTGTAATAATGGCATTTCCTGGCGCCAAAGTATCATCATTACACGCAATCAGATTGCCAAAAGGCTTACGGGTTTCATCAAAATAATCAGCATGATTAAAAGTATGGAAGCTTCTGAAAGTTTTTCGGTTAGTAATACCTCTATTATTGGCCAGATAAATCTGCCCTTCGGTTTGAGTAAGCATGGTGTTAAATCTTTTGAAAGGATGAAATACTTAGCATGGATTGCAAGGCCATTAAATCTGTTTGAATTTCTTCTCCATTACTTATTGCTTCATTCTTATTTCCAAAGGCAATCAATAAGTGATTATCAATAGTATCAATCCAGGTGATAGACTCGCTATAAAAGTATATCGCTATTTGATGTTCTTCTTTACGTTCTGTATGCGATTGTATAATTTCAAACCGGAAATTCTTAAATGGCAGAGATAATTGTTCATGTGCATTGACAATATCAGGAATCAGATCATTTAACTTTCTGATATGATTAATTGCAGCTGTACTCACTAAATAATGAAGCTTATCGGCAGCAGGAACATTCGCTATCAACTCTTGAAAAGTGCGGTACTTTTCTTCCTGATTATAGAATTGTGCTTGCATAAAAAACTCCTTAAAGGTATCCTCGAAAACAGCCTTCTCCCATTGTTTTTGTGCATGAACATCTATAATCTTCTTATAACACAAGCGAATAATTCCCTTTGCCATTGTTCATCTATTTAGTGATTGAGTGAGTTAGTGAATGGGCGGCCGCCACTGCGGTGATTAAAAATTAAATTTGTTCATTCGCTTAAGAATTATCCATTCACAACTATTGTGTGAGTAAGTACATAACCTGCTGCGGCACTTCCAGTTACCGTCGACATTTCTGTTGAAGTTCCATCACTGAATACATTGTCTCTGGCATTAGTCGTATCGGCTTGTCCGTGGCTCGCATAAACGCCTTGGGCATATACCACTTTGCTAATATCTTCTGGGAAAGCGATTTGAGTAACTAGTAAAGATTTTCCGCTGCTATTATACACATGTACATGAATATGTGTAGCTCTTCCTGAATACCAGCCCGGATAGATAGTAGTAAAGCTTACTAAACCATTTGCATCGGTTGTTTGTCTGCCTCTCAAAAAATGCACATTCGTATAATTAGTGGTTTGCATACCCGAACCACCATATTCTGAATAATTTCCTGCTGCATCACAATGCCATATATCTACTAAGGCATTTGATAATACTGCACAACTATTGTTTTTGTTCTGGATCGTAACTTTTACAGTCAATTTAGTTCCGGTTCTATCTGAAGTAATATCATTTGTTACCAAAGAGCCTGGGGTATGGGTAGGAAATGGCCCTTCTGTTTCAGTAGCAGTGGTAGTACATGAACCAGTATTAGTTGAGCCTGATGTAGAACCTGTTGTGCCAGTTGTACTGGTGGTATCCGGGGTTACGTCTGATTCTTTACATGCCGCAAATAATGGGATAATAGCTAATGAGCCTAAACCTCTTTTCAAAAAATCTTTTCTGTCCATAGTATTCTTTTTCGTTTTATAACAGTACAGACGTTGAAAGGAAGAATAAAATTGCACGTAAATCAGATGTATCGGTTAATCAAATATTTGTATCGGTGAATTGATTATTTCCTCTGCCAATCTTCTACAAATTGCTGATACGAATTACTTATGGGCAATTCAATTCCAGAAGTTAAAAGCACATTCTTCTTTAAAACAGATTTCACTTTACTATTTGATACAATATAACTCCGATGAATACGGCTGAATAAGTTGGCAGGCAACTGTTCTAAAATCCCTTTTAAAGACATAAGGGTAAGAACCGGATGGGGAACATCCATTAAATGAATCTTGATATAATCCTCTAATCCTTCTATATATTCAATCGCATTTAGCTCTATTTTAACCATTCTGTATTCTGCTCTCACAAAGATATAATCAGGTATGTCAACTGATTGATTATTTTTGAAACCATAATACTCCGTTGCTTTTTTTACGGCTTTGCTAAATCTTTCGAAGTCGATTGGTTTTAGTAAATAATCAACCGCATCTAAATTGAAACCTTCCACAGCAAACTTGCGGTGTGCTGTCGTAAAAATAACCATAGGTCGATTTTCTAATGACTCAACCAGTTCAAGTCCGGTAATATCTGGCATATTGATGTCCACAAAAAGTAAATCAATCTGATTCTCTTTCAGAAACTCTTTTCCCAGAATAGCATCATCAAACGTTTGTAACAATGCCAACTCAGAGAACCTTGAAATATATTCTTTCATTAGTTCCAAAGCCAAAGGCTCATCATCAATCGCTACACATCTCAATTTCATATTATGCTTTAATAATTAATTCTACACTATAAAAATCCTGCTTATCATCAATTCTCAATGAGTACCTATCTTTATACAAATGAGATAATCTCTGACGGGTATTTGATAGCCCTATTCCTGTTCTTTCAACTTTGCGGGAGGTAGTAAATAAAGTATTTTTACAATCGAATTGAATAGTTTGCGCATCTGCAAATATCTTAATTTCGATGATCGAATTCTCATGATTACTTATCCCGTGCTTGAAAGCATTCTCAACAAATGTCATTAATAATAGTGGTGAAATGCTTTTTGAATCTGTAATTCCAGTCACTTCAAAAACTACTTCCGTTTTTTTACTCAATCTCAGCCTTTGCAGGTCAATATAATTGCTGATGCATTCTATTTCGCTTTGTAGGGGCACAAAATCTTCTGATACTTCATCGGTCACGTACCGCATAATCTGGGATAATTTCATAATACTAGCAGCGGTATTTTTATTATTGGTTACAGCTAAAGAATATATGTTATTGAGTGTATTGAATAAAAAATGCGGATTAATCTGTGCTTTCAGAAACGATAATTCAGCGTTTGCTTTATCTGCTTCTGCCTGCACAGCTCTTTGTTCTGTCTCCCGCCAGCGTTCACTAATTTTCAATGCCATTCCTAGAGCCCAAATCAAGCCAAATAAAAAAATACTGATTACATCAATTTTATTACTGCTTTCTTTTGGCGAGGGTCCTGGCTCTCTCCTAAAATCATCTGGAGGTTCTCTTTTAGGCTCTTCAAAAATACGTCTATCTTCTGGCGGTGGAGGTGGTGAATCAAATTCCCTGAAATGAGGTTTATCATGCATTTCATTCATTCCACTATTTCTCTGAAAAGCCAACCTGTCAAAGGGTTTAAGAATCGCTATTCCGGCTAATAAGCAAAGGATAATACCAAAATAATTCAGGTATTTTTTTGAAAAGAAAAACCGGGGAATAAGCCAGAGCGTATTGAGGTAGAATAATACGATATAAATGACAAAAAATAGCCAGAGATTAGGCCTTAGTAAAACCTCACCTAAGCTTCTGTTCTCCGACAAAAAAAGTGTGGTCAGACTAAAAACGGTTATCCAGCCAACTATATGCGTAAAAAGCCAAACATTCTTCAATTGAAACATAGTTAAAGATACAATCCTACTTAGGACTCCAATAAAAGAATCGGTTGTTTGACAGAATGTATCGGTTAATTTAAAACAATCTAGTTATTAAATCGTTAAATTATATAATCCACAAGGTCAAAATTTGCTACCTGATTAAACCCATGCAACATTTTTTAATCAAATGCTCGTCTATAGCATAGTAAGGCAAAATTTTTGCTTCTCCTTTTCTTATAACAATAAAATGATGACGATTATGAAGACCACCGCATTTCTAAAAGATTCACAGGGAAGAGTAATTCAAAAACAAAATCTTCAGAATGGAAGCCAACAAGAATTTGATGTTGAGAAATTAAAAGATGGTGTTTATTTTGTAGAATTACAGCTGGCAAAAGGTAAATGTATCACCCATCAACTTTATATTAATCATTAAAATTATTTCATATAAAACGATAGAGGCCTTACTACGGTAAAGCCTCTATTTTTTTATTGATAAATCTCTCTTCGAGCCGAAAGTAAAGTATTATACATCAAAGCAGCTACCGTCATGAGCCCTACTCCACCAGGTACCGGGGTAATATAGCTACTTTTAGGCGCTACTTCGTCGAATTTCACATCGCCTTTCAACGCAAAACCACTTTTCTTTGTTTCGTCTACGACACGTGTTAAGCCAACATCAATGACCACCGCTCCTTCTTTAACCATATCTGCTGTAATAAATTCGGGTTTACCCAAAGCTGCAATTAAAATATCAGCTTGTCTGGTAATTTCTGCAAGGTTCTGTGTACGGCTATGTACTAACGAAACTGTACAATTGCCTGGGTAGGTATTTCTTTGCATCAGAATGCTCATTGGCAAGCCTACTATCTGACTTCTTCCTACTACTACACAATGTTTCCCTGCAGTTTCAATATTATATCTTTTAATCAACTCCAATACCCCATAAGGCGTAGCTGAAATATAGGCAGGTAAACCTTTGGCCATACGCCCGATATTAATTGGGTGGAAGCCATCAACATCTTTTCTTGGCTCGATAGTTTCGATTACTTTCTCAACATTTATTTGTGCTGGCAATGGCAACTGTACGATGAATCCATCAATATCCTCATCTTCGTTCAATTGCTTGATAACCTGTAATAACTCCTCTTCCGTAATACTCTCGTCTCTTCTTATAAGTGTTGATTTAAAACCTATTTCTTCGCAAGACTTGATTTTACTTGCCACATAAGTTTCGCTTGAACCATTATTACCAACCAATATAGCTGCCAGATGAGGAATTTTACCACCATTGGCTTTTTGTTTTTCTACTTCTTCTTTTAATTCTTGTTTGACCTGAGCCGAAATTAATTTTCCGTCTATAAGTTTCATTGAGGTGTTTTTTAATGAGAGTGCAAAGGTCTGTTAAAACCAACAAATTCAAAAATTAAACTTTGAAAAAATGGCGGATCAATGTCCCATAATTGTTTACTGGACACTTTCTTTATTCAGATACTTAATCACCTTCTCCATATCAAATTCATCTTCTCCGCTTACGGTAAGCATATCTTTTATAGCCACTGGTGGTTTACCATATTTCTGAAATGAATTCCAGATGTGGTCAATAAACCAAGTTGGTTCATATCCCCACCTTGTATCCATCGATTTTCTGATCAAGAATGTCCGTTTTGATACTTTCACAAAGAGTTTTTTATCAAAAAGTGCATCTGTAGATTCATCATAAAAAGCGAATAAACCTTCAGCGATTACCACATCAAACTTTTCCCTGAAAAGAATAAGCACTTCTTTAAACAACTCAAAGTCAATAGAATGTGGAGACTCCCAATCGGTTCTATTTTTGATTTTAGGAATCTGGGTTTCCGGAAACACAAAATCATCCTGATGGAAAATAATTGCTTTCTTGCCATTTTTACGAAAATGGCTTACTAAAAGATTAGCCAACGTACTTTTGCCCGACCTACTGACACCTCCGATTCCGATTAGCATAGAGATTAAGATTATTTTGTAAAAATGTAAATTTTAGGTAAAAGAATTAAATAAAATTTTATTTTTGAATAAATTTCAAATTTATACCCTAACCTATACATACATGGATAAAAACAAGCTTACTGTCTATGCCAGCTATGTGGCAATTACTTGTGGCATCATTATTCTGACACTCGGTTTCTTTCTTCCCGACGTTACCACTTTCAAATTTGCCATGGGGCTTCTCTTTATAACCATTGGGTTGATAGGTCTGAAAAGGTTCCGGCAATAATCAATCTATTCTATTAAAGTCTGTGGCTAAAATTTTATCTCAACCTATAAAATCAAAACTTTATGTTAAAATCTATACTTATTACAATCCTTCTATTCTTCTCGATTTTCATTGATACAATTGCTCAAACTACCACCTATTTAAAACCCGCACGTATATTTGATGGAGAGAAAATCTATGAAAACTATGGTGTGCTAATTAAAGAAGACAAAATTGAACAATTTGCATCACAAACTGAAATTGAAAAAAATCTAAGTAAAGACACCAAAATAATCGAATTCAAAAATGGCACTTTGCTACCAGGGTTAATTGAAGGACATACACATTTGTTTTTGCATCCTTATAACGAAACACCCTGGAATGATCAGGTTTTAAAAGAATCTCGTTCTTACCGAACAGCCAGAGCAGTGAAACATGCCGAAAGAACATTAAGAGCTGGTTTTACAACCGCAAGAGATTTAGGAACAGAGGGTGCTGATTTTGATGATGTGGGATTAAAAAGAGCAATCAGTGAAAATGTTATTTTAGGGCCACGGTTATTAATTGCTACCAAAGCTCTGGTAGCAACCGGAAGCTATGCTCCGAAAGGATTTGGCTCTGATATTGAAGTACCACAAGGCGCTGAAGAGGCCGACGGACACGATGATTTGATAAAAAAAGTAAGAAATCAGATAGGTAAAGGAGCTGATTTGATAAAAATATATGCAGACTATCGTTGGGGATTAAGAGGTGAAGCCGCTCCTACTTTTACATTGGATGAAATTAAATTGATTGTTGAGATTGCCAGAAGCTCAGGCAGGCCAACAGTTGCTCATGCCTCAACTGCCGAAGGAATGAGAAGAGCCATTCTAGGAGGCGTAGAAACGATTGAGCATGGCGATAATGGTACACCGGAACTATGGAAATTGATGGCAGAAAAAAAAGTGTACCTCTGCCCTACTCTTGCAGCAGGGGACGCCATTTTACAATACGGAGGTTGGAAAAAAGGAATTGACCCTGACCCTGAAAGAATCAAACATAAAAAAGAAACTTTTAAAGAAATCCTGAGATCAGGTGTGAAAATATGTATGGGCGGCGATGTAGGTGTATTTTCACACGGAGACAATGCCCGCGAAATAGAAATGCTGGTAGAATACGGCATGAAACCTATCGAAGCATTGAAATCAGCTACAAGCATTAATGCAGATGCCTTTCATATTGAAAAACAGGTAGGCAGAATAAAAACCGGACTATTGGCAGATATTGTGATTGTAGAGGGTAATCCAACTGATAATATAAAAACAATACGAAATGTGAAACTGGTAATGAAAGATGGACAAGTAATAGAATAAAAATAAGCCCCTCAGATTTGAAATCTGAGGGGCTTATTTTTTAGAGTAATCTCACAACTGCGATACCGGAATGCTTCTTGAATCTATTCAGATAATCAGCTAAAGGCTCAGTAGAAATCACTATCTTTTTCATTTCCTGTGAGGCGTGCAATAAATGAATTCTTCCATTTTTTCGAATGGCAAACCCTTCATGGTTAAAATCAAGCCCTTCGATATTTGAAGTGATAGCGATTATATCCCCATCTTGAATCTGGCTCTCGAGTTTTTTTACATTCAATTTCGGGATATAATAAAAATCGTATTTATTCAAATTGTTTTCGTAATTCACAACCGCTGAAAAGGTTTCTTTGCTTTGTAAATGAGGGTATAAATCTCTATGGGTAGTCATGAAATTGATTTGTTTTTCAGCAGGAATCCCCCCTATCATTTCAGTCATGTCCTGGACCAACTTATTTTCTTCCGCTCTGATGGCCCATTCTTTAAAGTAATGTAGACGCGAAGCATAGCCATTTATTTGACCGTCTCTATATCTTAATTTCTTAAGATTATTCAAAAATGCAGAAAAGGTCGGTTTGGTTGAATGCTTGGTAAAAGCCATCGCTGAAACAGTTTCAACAAAAGTCCAGCAATCAAAATCTTTCAGATTACAAACTAATTGTTCCTTGGTCGGCGCATCAAGTGTACCGGCTTTATAAGGTTGTCCTATAAATGATTGTGCAATAGTCAAGGCCGTTTGAGCAGTGGTTTCTCCCTTAGTCAAATCCATTTTTTGCTTAAAAACCAGTTCATCGGCACTTTGCGCCCATAATAAATTAGCAGAGAAAACTAATAAAGCTGTGTAAACAATTTTAAAGGAAAGCAATTTCTTATACATATTTATCAAATTATAAGGGTCGCAAAGATAGCTTAAATCTATTTCTTTTTCGCATTAAGCCTAAAATTGGCCATTAACTATTCATTAATTCTTCTATTTCTTCTACCTCAATCGGGATATTTTCCATTAAATCAATATTCCCTTTTTGAGTAATCAGAATATCATTCTCTAATCGGATACCCAGATTTTCTTCTGGTATATAAATACCCGGCTCACAGGTAAAAACCATCCCAGGCTTAAAGGTTTCATATCTGCTCCCTACATCATGCACATCAAGTCCTAAATGATGTGAAATACCATGTGGAAAATATTTTCTGTATAAAGGCGCATCGGGGTTTTGTCGTTCCACATCACTCCTATTGAGTAATCCCAATTCAATCAGTTCAGATTCCATTATCCTGCCCACATCTTTGCGCAATTTATCCATCGTATTTCCCTTCACAATCATGTTTCTGGTCAATCGCAGGATTTTCAGAACCGACTCATATACTTGCCTTTGTCTTGGAGAAAATTTTCCATTCACAGGCAAACAACGGGTAATATCAGCATTATAATTGGCATACTCGGCACCAAAATCTAGTAATATAACTTCTCCGTCTTTACAAATATTGTTGTTCGTGATATAATGTAACACACAAGCACTTGCACCAGAGGCCATAATGGGATGAAAAGCATGACCGCGAGAACGATTCATCAAAAATTCATGCGTCAATTCCGCTTCTAGTTCATACTCTCTCACATTTGGTTTCAGAAATTTAGCCATTCTTTTAAAGCCATTAGCCGAAATCTCTACGGCTCTTTTCATCAGTTCAATTTCTAATGGTTGTTTGATTACTCTTAATTGTCGCAATAAGGGGGCTAATCTCTCAACTTTATGAAGTGGAAATTTCTGTTGAAACTCTGTAATAAATCTTCTTTCCCGGCTCTGAAACTTCCAGTCTGCCCCATCATGTTCATTCATGTTCAGATAAACCTGATCTGCCTCAAAAACCAATTTCCGTAATATTGAGTCAAAACTATTAGTCCATACTACTTTATTGATGTCAGAAATATTTGTTGCCTGTGTTTTTGTCAGTTTCTCTCCCTCCCAGGTTTTAATATGTTCGCTGGTTTCACGCAATAAAAGTATCTCTCTGAAATTCTCATCGGGGAAGTCAGGGAACAAAACCAGCATACTTTCTTCCTGATCAATACCGGTTAAATAGAAAAAATCGTTATTCTGTCTGAAACCCATGGTTCCGTCGGCGTTACTCGGAATCACGTCATTCGACAAAACAATTACCATTGACTTTGGTTTTAATAATGAATTCAGGCGTTTACGATTGCTTAAAAATAAAGTTGAATCAATTGGTTCGTAGCGCATATTGGGTGATTTTATAGGTAATCTTAGTAGTTTGGGTTTATTTTATGAATATTTTAAGCTAAATTTATCAATTAAATATCGTTTTTAATAAAACTCTGTTGATAGATTGCTACGCCAGGCATGACAAAGCAGGAATCGGATTTTTAAAATTATGAATTACAGGACAGGTATGGCAAGGGTTAGTCAATATTTTATTTTTTTTGTTCTCGTTTCTTTACAAGGATTTTCGCAGCAAAAATACTGGGTTCTTTTCAAAGACAAAGAATTAAATGCTCAGGCTGCTATATCAGAAAAATGTAAAGAAAACAGAAGAAATTTAGGTATTCAAGAAATTCAACCAACCGATTTTCCTGTTAATAAGCAATATATTAATCAAATACAAGCTAACGGGATCTCAGTCATAACCGAAACCAAATGGCTGAATGGTATCTCTTCTTATCTGAATCATTCACAGATACAATACATTAAAAGCCTTCCTTTTGTTCAGGAAATTATTCAGATTGAAGGCAAATTCCTGATAGCTAAGATAAATCAGGATAAACAGCACTTGAAAGCTGAAGATGATTTACGGGTAGACTATGTGATGAAGCAGATCGGGATTGAGGGTTTTCTTCAGGCTGGCTTAAATGCCAAAGATATAACCATTGGTGTAATTGACGCTGGGTACTACGGTGCCAGTGAATCGCTTCCTTTAGGACATCTGTTTACAGAAAATCGCATTTTAGGAATCAGAGATTATGTAAACCCTAAAAAAGTGAATCATTTTGATGAAAAAGAGACCTCATCAGATTTTCATGGTACAGAGGTATTGACTGCCATTACAGGCAAATCAGAAGATGAAAAACTTCAGTTTGGTTTGGCTACACAGGCTAAATTTTATCTGGCTCGCACCGATACAGGAGGCAGAGAATTTCGGGGAGAAGAAGATAATTGGGTAGCAGCCATGGAATGGATGGATAGTTTAGGTGTTCGCTTAATCAATACTTCCTTAGGCTACGCAAAAGGATTCTCAAACCCTAAAGAGGATTATAAACCTGACCAGATGAATGGGAATACCAGCATTATAGCGAAGGCTGCAAAAATTGCCACAGAAGAAAAAGGCATGATAGTCGTAGTTTCTGCCGGTAATGAAGGTGACGATCGTGACTGGCGGATTATTTCTACCCCAGCAGATGTTAAAGGGACTATCGCCGTAGGTGCAACGAATGAAGTTGGTCTAAAGATGGGTTATAGCAGTATAGGCCCTGATTTTTTAGAATACCTCAAACCTAATGTTTCATGTTATTCACTCTATGGTACTTCTTTAGCTGCTCCGGTTATTACAGGTTTTGTGGCTTGTATGTTACAGGCAAATCCTAAACTGACAAATAAAGAAATCAAAAGTTATCTTCAAAAATCTGCAAGCCTCTACCCTTTTGGTAATAATTTCATCGGATACGGCATTCCAAACGCGGCTAAAGCGCTGGATTTAATTCAGAATCCACCCAAAGAGCCTTTAGAAACCAGAAATATTACCAGAACACTATCAATTTCTGAAAATGAGCAGCAAGTTGAGATTGCCGTTAAAGAAGGTGAGGTTGTAACGGTATTCTATAAAAAAACGCCCTATCTTGTACTCTCACAGGATGCTCATCGGGTAAAACACAATTCTATTGTCTTAAAGCGCAACTCAAAAGTTAAACATACAACTGTTGTAACAAGAGAAGAAGTCATTGAGGTGATTTGGCTATAATGCTTTATATTTTATCAATTCTTTGCATAAATGAAAGTTTTTTCATGAAAAACTCTATTTTTGAATCATTAGCCTGTGTTTATGATACGAACCCAAATAGACGCCTATTATGAAAAAAACAAATATACTCTGCTTCTTTCTTTGCTTCCTTGGCCTTCACTTATTCGGGCAATTTCCTAAAACAATAGATTCTCTCAAAATTTTCTTAAATACTCAAAAGCAAGACACCACTTATGTTTTAGCATTGAGTGAGCTTACTTTTCAAAGCATCCAGCATGGTGAGTACATAACGGCTGATTCAGGCATTACTGCATTAGAAACTTTAAGTAAAAAACTCAACTATGGAACAGGCTTCTACAGAGCTATGAATTCAAGAGGTTTTTTTGCCTTTTCAAAGCAAAAATATGATGTAGCACTTGATTATTTCCTGAAATGCAATGCGATTATAGAAAAATACAAACTTCCTAAAAAAACCTTTCAGAATGCTTTAAATAATATCAGCATAGCTTATGGAGCTTTGGGAGACCGGGATAATGCAACCAAATACGCTATGCAGTTGATTGAATATCAGGAGAAATATAACATTAGACCACTTAAAAGTAGTCCTTATGACAGGATTGCCAACAATTTGCAGCATTTTAAAAAGTACGATGAAGCCCTGAAATATTATAAAAAGGCGTATCGAATAGAATTAGAGAATAATAATAAAGTATACATTGCTATTGCCGAAAATAGTCTGGGAAATCTTTATGAACTCATGAAAAAGCCAAAAGAAGCTATTGCTTACTTTCAACAAGGACTGAAAAATGCAGAAGAAGCTGATTATACCCTCTTGCAGGCTGATTTTCTAACCAATTTGGGTCGCTTATATTTTGCTCAAAACGAATTTGCAAAAGCAGAGGTATATCTAAAAAAAAGTGAGAAAATCAGTAAAGAACTGGAAGCAACAGAATCTTTAAAAATAGTTTATCATAATCTGGGAGATTTATATTCAAAACAAAATAAAAATGTATTGGCAGAAAAATACTATTTAGAATCCTTTGAATTGGCTAAACAATTAAAAGATATTCATACGCTTTATAGTATTACTGAAAATATTTCTGTCTTCTATGCTGATACAAAAAACTATCAGAAAGCATACGAGTTCAAACTTCAATCTGATGCAGCAAAGGACTCAACATTTAAATTGGAAACTGCCAAAAACACCGAAGAATTACAAACCAAGTACGAAACCAGGCAGAAAGAACAAGAAATAGCCCTGCTCAATGAAAAAAATGCAAAAGCATCTTTACAAAATAAAAGTATTATTATTGGTGCAATATTACTAGTACTTTTAATTGGCTTATTTACTATATTCGTTTTAAACAGAAATAAGTTGAAACGTTTACAAGAGGCCGAAAAGCTTCGCAATAGAATTGCTTCTGACCTACATGATGAAATTGGCAGCACGCTAAGTAGTATTCTGATGATTAGTGGAATGGCTAAAAATCAGACCGCCAATACCAGCAACGACAAAAGCAACAAGATGTTTACAAAGATTCATTCAGATTCCCAGCATATGATGGAATCCGTGGATGAAATCATCTGGTCTGTTAATCCGGTGCATGACTCTTTGCAAGGACTTTTGCTCCGTCTTCGGGAATATGCATTGCCCTTGGCAGAATCAAAAAATATCAATCTTGAATTTAAGGTAGACGAAGAGATAGGGCAGTTGGCGCTTCCTATGGAAATTCGCAGAAATTTGTATCTGATTATGAAAGAGGCACTTAATAATCTGATTAAATATTCAGAAGCAAGTAAGGCGATTGTGCACTTTTTAAAAGATAAAAAAGATATTTCAGTAGTAGTAGAGGATAATGGTAAAGGATTCGATCCCTTGTTAAATACTACCAGAAACGGACTAAAAAACATGAAATTACGCGCCACAGAAATTGGTGCCAAAATAGATATTTCTTCCTCTCCTGAATCAGGTTCTTCCGTAAAACTTAGTTTTTCTATCACATAAATATGCCATTTATTCATATTAATTAAACTCCTAATTTTGCTAACTATATTATTGCATCAGATCAAATGATAAGAGTTTCTATTTATGAAGATAATGCTCAATTGAGCGAAACATTAGAGTGGGTTATTGAATCGTGTGAAGATATGATTCTGGTTGGAACACATCAGGATCCGGCAAACATATTATTGGAAGTAGGACTTGAAAAACCGGACGTAATTATGATGGATATAGAAATGCCTTATATGACTGGCATTGAAGCAACAGCTTTACTAACTAAAAAGCTAATGAAAATGCCGAAAATATTGATGCTCACAGTATTTGATGATACCAACCGGATTTTTGAAGCTATTAAAGCAGGAGCCGTTGGCTATCTTTTAAAAAAAACACCAGGCGATAAAATCATTGAAAGCATTAAAGAGGTATATAATGGCGGAGGTGCGATGAGTCCATCAATTGCATTAAAAGTACTCTCTAGTTTTCATGGGTTCAAAACCAATCCTTATGATTTGACTACCAGAGAAGTTGAAGTTCTACAAAGATTAGTTGAAGGCGACAGTTATAAACTTATCGCCTACCATTATGACATCAGTATCAATACTGTTGAAAAACATATTCTGCACATTTATCAGAAACTCCACGTAAATTCTAAGGGTGAAGCTATTACAAAAGCAATTCGAGATAAATTGGTTTAATAAGTTTTAACCCGCCACAGCAGCAACCGTGGCAGCTTTTCTTCTTCGGCGTAAAAAATAAAATCCGATAAAGAACCCTATCAGAGTCAATAACTCTGTATTTTCTCCCGATTCTAATATGCTTATATCTCCCTTTTGGTTGAAGAAATTTCTTTCACGCTCGTAGTTAATGGCCACAGGGTCATTATCTGTAAATGGCAAGTCATGAATCAACTCCCATTCTTTCATAAAGAAATCATTGCGTTTCCATGCATATCTTTCCCCATCGGCCAACATAACCTCTGCTTTACCTCTAAAACTAAGATTGATTTTTGCCACTGCTGAATTATTTTCATCCGATACCAGCACC
The DNA here is from genome assembly GCF_054779675.1 of Emticicia fontis. Classification (NCBI taxonomy): domain Bacteria; kingdom Pseudomonadati; phylum Bacteroidota; class Cytophagia; order Cytophagales; family Leadbetterellaceae; genus Emticicia; species Emticicia fontis. The sequence continues at coordinate 4,694 of NZ_BAAGXU010000015.1, read as the reverse complement.
TCCTTTTTTATAAATCCATTAATATCGAACCTGAATTTTTTATTATTTAACACAGCTTCCACTTCTCTACCGAATAACTTGAAAGCAACATCTCCTACTATTTCTTCTTTGTCGTTCTTAAATTCAATGGTTCGGTTAAAAGCTTTTTTTGTCCAATGCAATGATTTTTCCATAGTTTATTTCATTTTTAATCAGGTTAATAACACAACACACATCAAAAAATTATTTAATAATACGAAATTTTCTAATACGCTGGTTTCATTTTGAAAAATATGATTTCAAGAAGTATTGTAAGGAATTATGAATGCTTTATCGGGTTCTTCTATCTATAAAAAACTATTTTTTGTCTCATAAAAACTTAAAAGAATTAAATTTTAGATTAAATTTAGGAATCCAAATATTCTCCCTATGAACCGACGTATAGCTATCAGAGACCTGACTTTAGCCTTGGGCGGGCTTGTCTCAATTCCTGCTTGGGCCACTAATGGATGGAATGCCAGTTCTTTATCTATGGGCACCAATATCTTCGAAACTATTGAGCAGCATATGCTAGAAATTATTGTCGAAACCATCATTCCTGAATCGGATACAAAAGGTGCGAAATCTTTGGGAGTACCTGCATTCTTACAAAAAATGCTACAAGACTGTTACGAAGCGCCTGTATCTGAGAATGTAAAGAGTGGATTAATTTCTACTGATGCAATTGCTCAAAAACAATTTGGTAAAGCTTTTGCTGAGTGCGATACTCAACAAAAACAACAGATATTACTTGGGTTTGAGAAAGGTGAAGATACCAGATTAAAGGATTTTTATAGCCTTATAAAAAATCTTACCATTCTGGGCTATACTACTTCTGAATATGTTCAGACTGAGTTTCTGCATTATAATATGGCTCCTGGACATTATTATGGCTGCGTATCGGTTAAAAAATAAGCTATTCACCTATACTTGTTAAAAAAATGGCAAATCTGGCAATAGATGCAAAAAAACAAAATACTTATGACGCCATCGTAATTGGCTCGGGTATCAGTGGTGGTTGGGCTGCAAAAGAATTATGTGAAAAGGGTTTAAAAACAATAGTGCTTGAACGCGGAAGAGAGATAAAACATATTACTGACTACCCGACTGCGATGAAAAACCCATGGGATTTTGAGCATCGTGGGCAAGTACCATTAGATATCAGAAGTCAATATCCCAAAAACAGAGCGGCCTTTTTAAGAGAAGAAACGCTACCCTTTGCTTTGAAGGATGGTATTCAGCCTTTTGTAGAAGAAAAGCCTTTTAACTGGACACGTGGGTATCATGTGGGTGGTAAATCTTTAATGTGGGCCCGCCAAACACAACGTTGGAGTGATCTGGATTTTGAAGGGCCGAAACGAGATGGTTTTGCTGTAGACTGGCCTATCCGTTATGCGGATATTTCCCCATGGTATAGCCATGTAGAGAAATTTGCAGGTATCTCAGGTAATAAAGACGGTTTGCAGGAATTACCAGATGGAGAATTTCTCACACCAATTGAACTGAATTGTGTAGAACAGCATCTAAAAAAGGTTCTTTCGAAGGAATATGATAATATGCGCCATGTGATTCAAGGGCGTTGTGCACATGTAACTGATCCTCAGCCTATTCATATGAAACAAGGTCGAGCCAAATGTCAACATCGTAATTTGTGTAATCGGGGATGCCCTTATGGTGGATATTTCAGCAGCAATGCTTCTACCCTACCTTGGGCAGCCAAGACCGGTAATATGACTTTGAGACCTTTTTCGACCGTTCACTCTATTATTTTTGATGAAAAACTAAATAAGGCCTCAGGCGTAAGAGTGGTTGATACCAACACCAAAGAAATGATTGAATATTATGCGAAAATCATTTTTGTAAATGGTTCAGCATTGAATTCTAACTTAATTTTACTGAATTCGATTTCGAATCGTTTTCCTGATGGATTAGGTAATGATAATGGTCTTTTGGGTAAGTTTATCGCCTGGCATAATTACAGAGGCAAAATTTCGGCAGAATATGAAGGCTTTCTGGATAAGACTACCGATGGTAAAAACCCGAGTAATGGTTATGTACCAAGATTCAGAAATCTTTATTCGCAAGAAACCGATTTCTTAAGAGGCTATGCTGCTGGAGTTGGTGCCGGCAGAGGTTCTTATTCAAGCCGTGAAGGAATTGGAGAAGATTTGAAAACACATTTATTATTCCCTAAATTGAACAATCATTGGAATGTGAGTTCGTGGATGATGGGTGAGTGTGTACCTATTGAGAAAAATCATGTAAGATTACACGAAACATTGAAAGACCCTTATGGTATTCCGCAACTGGTTACTTCTGCCGAGTGGACTGATAATGATGTAAAAATGGTACAGGATTATATAGAGCAATTTACTGAAATGTTTACCAAGGCGGGCTTTACCAATATCAAGGCTGTCGATGGAAAATCTAATCCTGGTTCAGATATTCATGAGATGGGAGGGGTAAGAATGGGAAATGATTCAAAAACTTCTTTGCTTAATAAGTGGAATGCGTTGCATCTTTGCAAAAACGTTTTTGTAACCGATGGTGCCTGTATGACCTCTACCGGAACACAGAATCCGTCTTTGACTTATATGGCATTGACAGCTCGCGCAGCAAACTATGCGGTAAGTGAAATGAAAAAGAAAAATCTTTAAACTATAATAAACCTTGGCGATAGTCGCCTGATTCACTATGAAAAAAATCCTTTTTTACAGCTTCCTAAGCCTGTTATTTATTCAAGGCGCAAATGCACAAAAGAAAAAACCATTATACAAAGCCGCGTTTGCTGTACAAACCTATACTTATCGTAATGTTATGCCAAAAGATGTGCCGGGCACTTTAGACCTTATCAAGTCTTTGGGCATTACCGAAATTGAAGGTGGTGGAGCGAAAGGCATGACATTGGAAGAATTTAAGAAAATGTGTGATGATCGTGGAATCAAAATCCCTTCTACTGGCACAGGTTATGAAGAGTTAAGAAAACCAGAAGAAATTGTTAAAAGAGCGAAGGCTTTAGGTTCAAGCTATGTGATGTGTGCCTGGATACCTCATAAAGGTGATAATTTTACAATTGAAGAAGCTAAAAAAGCAGTAGAAGATTTCAACTATGCAGGTAAAGTACTCAAAGAAAATGGCATTACTTTCTGCTACCATGACCACGGCTATGAATTCAGACCATACGAAGACGGTACTTTTATGGACTATATCATCAAAAATACGAACCCAGAATACGTTTCATTCGAGATGGATGTATTATGGACCATTCACGGTGGTGGTGACCCAGTTGCCTTATTAAAAAAATATGGTAACCGTTGGAAATTGATGCACGTAAAGGATTTGAAAAAAGGTATTAAAGGAGATTTTTCAGGACATACACCTGCTGAGAATGACGTAGTTTTGGGCACTGGACAAGCAGATTGGAAGAACATTTTTAAAGAAGCAAACAAAGTTGGTATCAAACACTTCTTTATCGAAGATGAAAGCGAAAAAGAATTAGTGAATGTGCCATTGAGCATCGCTTATTTGAAGAGTTTGAAAGAGTAATAAAGCAAAGAGGAGAAGCCATTCAGGTTTCTCCTCTTCTACTTTTATGGCACAAACAATTATTGTTTTTTAATCCAATCCAGAATATAATCTGCATCTTCTTTCCAGGTCGGTTGACCTAGCACAAAGTGGTTTCTGCCTTTAAATTCTTTGTAATCCAGTACCGAGCCTGACTCTTTATAGGCTTTGTAGTTACGCATATTCAAGTGAGCCGGGATGATGGTATCTTTATCACCTGAGGTAATCAGTAGGGGTGCATGAGGTTTAGCAAAATCAACTTTAGCAGCGCTTGTTAAACCTCCTCTGGCTACTATTTTTGATTCAGGAATTGTATTTTTTTCATAAGCTTCTTTTTGCGCCTCCAATGGCATACCATTCACAAAGGCATATTGCCAGTCTTTAAACGACATCAAGTAAGTCTTTTTTAATGATGTAAATAAACCTAGTACTTTCCATCCTGCTTTCAGAAATGAGAATTCATAAGGAATAATACCTTGAGGAGCAACCGGGTGAATGGCAATTCCGGCAGCGGCCAAGTCTCTATTTACTAAAATCTGAGTGATTAAACCTCCTAATGAGTGACCAATAATTATTGGTTTTTCAGGAAATTGTTTGACAATATTGGCATAGTGATTTACTAGTTCATCTAAGGTTAAGGCTGCTAAATCAGTATCGTTAGGTTGTCTGTTACGTAAATCTGCTGCAGTTGGCGCATCTTTATATGGCCAAGCTGGAGCAATGGTATTATATCCTTTGCTTTCGAAATATTTTTGCCATTCCTGCCATGAAGAATTGTGAACGAAAGCGCCTGTAATAAATAAGATGTTTTTGGTTGTAATTTGAGTTTTCATTTTAGTATTGAATTTAATGGTTTAAAAATCTGTGCTGTTGTTATCGTTAAGATTATGATACAAATGTCATAGATAGACCTGACAATAATTTTAACCTAAGTTAAAATCGAATGTAGTGACAGATTTTTTTCAATACAGTTATGAATTGAGCTCGGGTGAGTGATTTAACTACAGAGTTACACGAAGTACAGCACCGAGTTGCTCGGAGTTTAATCGAACTAGAACATGTTTAAAAATTATATTTGTTATAATTCATAATCGATTTAGAATAATTTGGCA
>NZ_BAAGXU010000014.1:0-103453 GCF_054779675.1 Emticicia fontis | reverse complement strand
TTGTTTTTATGAAACTAAACCTGCCGCTTTTATTAAAAAATAATCCCGAACTCACGTTAAGTTTAATTTTCTCAGTGCTATTGCCTAAGCTATTGAACGGATTACAGACTACTATTGATAGGCAAAAAAAATTAGAGAATGACCTAAAGATGCAACAGGATATTCTGGAAGGGAGCGGAAAACGATTTCGTTTATTAGTAGAAAATGCAGGAGATATAATTGCTACATTCGATTGTGAAGGGAATTTTATTTATATAAGCCCTGCTTTTGAAAGAATAACAGGATATACTATTGAAGAGTTAATAGCTAAATCCTTTATCGGAATTATGAGTCAGGAGCAGGAGGAGCGGTCGAGACAATTTTTTGAGAAAATTCTATTAAGTCCGAATGTTCCTGTTCATACTATTTTCCCTTTAAATCATAAGAATGGACAAATATTGTGGATGGAAGGCATTGTTACTAATTTATTGAATGAAAAGAATATCAGTTCTATTATAGGTAATTATCGTGATATTACAGAAAAGAAAGAAGCTGAAGAGAAAAAAAGAATCAGTGAGATAAGGTACCAGACACTTTTCGAACAGGCACCTGATGCTATTTCTATAACTGATGCAAGTGGCCGGTTTATCGAAGTAAACTCCAGTAAGTGCACTCTACTGGGGTATTCGAATGAAGAATTTAAGCATTTGAAAATAAGAGATATCCTTTTTGAAGAAGATTTACTATTGAATCCGCCGAGAGTACAAAATCTAAAGCCGGGCGAGAAGATTCGATATGAGCGACGCTTAAAAGCTAAGAATGGTACAACAGTATATGTAGACTTAAGTGGCGGAACAATGAATAATGGTCAGCATTTAGTTTTTGTGAGAGATGTGACAGAGAAAAAAATCGCCGAACGCCAGAAAGAGTTTGACCGGAAGAATTTCTATGCTCTGATTAACAGCACTGATGACCTGATGTGGAGTGTAGATAAAAATATGGAATTAATTACCTCTAATAAGGCGTTTGATCAATTAATTCAGCAAGTAACCGGAAAGGCGCTTTCGGAAGATAATTCTATCATTAAATCTGAATTCACTAAAGAGCAGCTTAATCGTTACAGTGCTTTTTTTGAAAGAGCTTTTGCCGGAGAGGTGTTCAGTGCGATTGACCACCTGGCTACTCCTATTGAAATATGGTCGGAAATTTCTTTTTACCCAATTATACAGGATAATGAAATCATCGGGTGTGCTTGTTACTCCAGAGATATCACAGCACTAAAAATGGCTGAACAGGAACGTGTTAAAATGACAGATGATATCGTTATACGTAACAAGAACCTGGAACAGTTTGCGTATATTGTCTCTCATAATCTCCGGGCACCTGTAGCCAATATCAGCGGGATAATCTATGTTCTGCAAACGATGAATTTAGACAAAAGGCAGGGGAAACTCATGATAGACGAGCTTTCTAAATCAATCAATAAACTGGATGAAGTAATTCTGGATTTGAATGATATTCTGCTCAGGAAAGACGGGCATCTGTATCAGTTAAAGGAAACAGTTTATTTTTCAGAATTGGTTGAAAATATACAATTGAGTATTAGCAATATGATTGTCGAAGGGCAGTTTGCTATCGTCAGTGATTTTTCAGCAGTCAATGAATTTATGACGACCAAGAGTTATTTATATAGTATTTTTTATAACCTTATTTCAAACAGTATCAAGTATAGAAGATCAGATATTGATTCTTTTATAAATATTAAAAGTAAGCTTGGCAATAATAAGCTTATACTCATTTTCGAAGATAATGGCCTTGGGATAGATTTAAATAAGAAAGGAGATCAGGTATTTGGATTATATAAGCGCTTTCACGACCATACCGAAGGAAAAGGCATGGGACTGCACATGGTGAAAACGCAGGTCGAAGCCCTGGGTGGAAAAATATCTTTAGAAAGTGAAGTCAATAAAGGAACTACATTCATGATTGAATTCGAAAGGAGTAGTCTCACCTGATTATATAATTAGATGACATCTTCATTTTCTGGTTTGTATATTTTGTTTGTCTCACACTTTTTGATACGATTTCTATTTTTGGTAATAAACCCATAATTATTCTTTGTGAGGTTATTTTAGCATAATTTTCCATTAATTAACGCTTTGGCAACCATTAATTAATAGTTTCTTTATATAGGAGAAGTAGTTTTGCAAGTAGAAGTTTATGGAAATCATACATATAGGATTTTCATTAGATTATTTTAATTTTACTATACTTATTCTAATAAATCCTCAAATCCAGCCGTATAAGTCCTCCATTAATCTGATTTGGTTCTGTTCGCTTTAAGAAACTTTAAATACATGAAAAACGCAGTCATAATTCTAATAATTTTAGGCCTCATAATAGGCTGTAAAAACCAGAAGACAAACAGTCCGGGTGGCTCTGTTAGCAGCTCGACTGTTAAAAAACTGGGCTTAAAAAGAGTGAAACTCAGTAATGGTTGGTCATTAACCCCTGTTGGCAAAAGCCTGAAATTGCAGGATTTACCACTAAACTTAGTAGTTTCTCCTTCAAAAAAATATCTGGCTGTCACTAATAATGGGCAAAGCACGCAAAGCATTTCACTGATTGATGTGGCAACAGAAACAGTTTTAGATGATGAGATTATCGAAAAATCATGGTTAGGTTTGGCTTTTAGCCCTGATGAGAAATTCCTTTATGCCTCAGCAGGGAACGACAATAAAATCAATATCTATAAAATTGAGAACAACCAGTTGCAGAAAGATGGGGAGATTATTCTGGATAAGCCCTGGCCTGTAAAGGTTTCTCCGGCAGGACTTTGCGCAAATGAAAAGAATATTTTTGTAGTGGCTAAAGATAATAATACCCTTTATCAATTGGATATTGCCTCCAGAACTATTGAGAAAAAAATACCTTTGGCAGCCGAAGCCTATACCTGTATACTTTCACCTGATAAAAGTATGCTTTATGTATCTCTTTGGGGAGGGGCAAAAATCTTGATTTATGATATTGCTGCTTCAAAAATCATCGATGAAATTGCAGTAGATAAAAATCCGAATGACATGGTACTTACCAAAGATGGCCAGTACTTATATGTTTCTCACGGGAATGATAATACGGTATCTATCATTGATACCAAGCAAAAACAACGTATCGAAACACTTTCTTGTGCATTATACCCTGAGTCACCTATTGGTTCAACACCTAATGGAGTGGCTTTGAGCGAAGATGAAGAATATCTTTTCATTGCCAATGCAGATAATAATTGTTTGGCTGTTTTTGAGGTAGAAGAAAAAGGCAAAAGCCGTTCTTTAGGTTTTATTCCTACGGGTTGGTATCCGACTTCTGTCAAAACAATCGGTAATAAAATTTATGTAACCAACGGCAAAGGGTTTTCTTCTTCGCCTAACCCGAAAGGCCCCAATCCGGTAAGTTCTAAGAGCCCGCAATTTAAAGGTGCCAATCCTGAGGCTGTTCGAGGTACACAATATATTGGTGGTTTATTCAAAGGTACATTGTCGATTTTTGATTTTCCGGACGAAAAAACTTTAGCTGAATATTCAAAAATTGTTTACGAAAATACACCTTATACCAAAACCAAAGAACTCGAAACCGAAGGCCAGAAAGGCAATCCGATTCCAACAAAATTAGGTCAGAAATCACCCATCAAATATGTTTTTTATGTCATTAAAGAAAATCGTACTTATGATCAGGTATTGGGTGATGTAAAAACCGGAAATGGAGATACAACCTTATGTTTGTTCCCTGAAAGAATTACACCAAATCAACATGCTTTGGTAAATGAATTTGTTCTGTTGGATAATTTTTACGTAGATGCCGAAGTAAGTGCAGACGGACATAACTGGTCGACGGCTGCCTATGCCAACGATTATGTAGAGAAAACCTGGGTAACTAGTTATGGTGGTCGTGGTGGTACGTATGACTATGAAGGAAGCCGCGAAATTGCCTACCCGAAAAATGGCTTTATCTGGGACTTTGCGCATCGTGTAGGTGTAACTTTCAGATCTTATGGTGAATTTTCTGAGCAACGCGCAAAATTGCCTAATCTGAAAGAGAATTGTAGTCTGAAATTCCCCCCATATAATCTTTCTGTCAAAGATATTACGCGCGTTGAGGCATGGAAAGCCGATTTTGATTCTTTATTGGCTATAAACAAGGTGCCTAAGTTAAGCATTGTTCGTCTTGGAAATGACCATACTGCTGGCGCAAGAGTAGGAATGCCAACTACCGAGGCTATGGTTGCCGACAATGATCTGGCAGTTGGGAAACTGGTAGAGCATATTTCCAAATCAGGTATCTGGGAACAATCGGCTATATTTATTCTGGAAGATGATGCGCAGAATGGTTCAGACCACGTAGATGCGCACCGCTCAACAGCCTATGTTGCCGGAGGATTTGTGAAACGCGGCTACGTTGACCATACGATGTACTCAACCTCAAGTATGTTACGTACAATGGAGCTGATTCTGGGAATTCCTCCGATGAGTCAATACGATGCAGCAGCTACACCTATGTGGCGTAGTTTTAGCAAAACGGTGGATAGCAAAGGATTTGTGGCGCGAAAAAATAATATTGACCTGAATGAACGCAATGTGGCAGTGAATAGAAATTCAATCAAATCGGCTGAGTTTGATTTATCTAAACCTGATTTAATTAATGATCTGGAATTCAGCAGGATTGTATGGCAGACGATAAAAGGCTTAAACAGCCCAATGCCTGCTCCTAAGAGAAGCGCCTTTCTGGTGTTGAAAGAAGGAGATGACGACGATGATGATGATGATTGAGATGATACATCGGTTAATATTAAGCAAGGAACTCTTTCAATAGCACTGAAACGATTATGCTAAAAAAAGAAAGGGTTTTCTAAATGATACAATAGCCTTTTAACAAGTATACATTATTTGTTAAAAGGCTATACTTTTTATAAGGTAGCTTTAGCCTGACTTTCAATTACACTCATCTGTTTCAGCCTTAAAAACATTGCTTGTCTTGTTGTAAAATATAACTTGTAAGAATATCCTTTTACTTATAGCAGTACTTAACCTGCCGGAATCGTTTGTGTAGTGGTGATACTATCATGATTTTTATTAAATCAGATTTTCCTGTATAGGTATCTATATTATTGCTATACTGAAGATGAGTAAGTTAACTCTTGAGTCAAATAAAATATAAACTGGGGTGACACCTTTCCAATAAATTAATTCGAAAAGTGTTAACTTCGTATACCATTGAAAACACTAAACTATTTAAACATGAAACTCCTTTTGCACTATGCCCTCTGTCTGATTATCTTTCTTTCAGCTTGCCAACAAAAAACTGAAAATACTAAGGATACAACCTCTGCTTCAACCATGTCAGTCTGTACCTTACCTGAAGTGATTGATAAAAAATGGTATTCTTCTAATAAAAAGGCGCCGCTTTTACCTGGTCTGGAAGGGATTGATTTTACCATCACTACCAAAAGTGCTGAGGCGCAAAAATACTTTAATCAGGGGCTTATGCTGGCTTATGGATTTAATCATGCCGAATCGGCCCGGTCTTTTTATGAAGTGACGCGACAGGATTCAAGCTGTGCTATGGGTTGGTGGGGTTTTGCTTATGTATTGGGGCCTAACTATAATGCAGGAATGGAGCCGGATAATTTCCAGCGGGCTTATGATGCTGTGCAAAAGGCTCTGGTGCTTGTTGGCAATTGTACGTCCAAAGAGAAAGATTTGATTCAGGCATTAAGTACGCGTTATGCTAAAGATTCAAGCATTCCACGTTCCAGACTTGATTCGACTTATTCGGTTACCATGAGAAGAGTTTATAGAAAATACCCGAACGATGCAGATGTTGCCGCACTTTATGCTGAGTCAATGATGAATTTACACCCGTGGCAGTTATGGAAAAGTGACGGAACTATACAGCCCTGGACGCCCGAAATTATAGCTGTACTGGAAAAAGCTTTACAGGTAGATCCGAAACACGCTGGTGCCAATCACTTCTATATTCATGCGCAGGAGATGTCGCAGCACGCCGAAAAAGCTTTGACAAATGCCAAACTGCTTGAAACACTTGTGCCCGGAGCAGGTCATTTGCTCCATATGCCCTCTCATATTTATATCAGGATAGGAAAATATCATGAGGGGGTATTGGGCAATCAGCAAGCTTCGCTGGTTGATAGTTTATATGTCGAAGCTTGCCATGCACAAGGGGCTTATCCATTGGGATATTATCCGCATAATTACCATTTCATTGCGGCTTGTGGCACTTTAAGCGGTGAAAGCAAGAGTGCCATGATTGGTGCGATGCAAACGGCTAATCATGCGCATAAAAAACTGATGTTAGACCCTGTCTGGGGTACTTTGCAGCATTATTATACGATTCCGTGGTACATTCAGGTAAAACTGGGTTTGTGGGAGAATATTCTGAAATCTAAGGCTCCGGAGAAAATCTTAAAATATCCTTCAGTAATCTGGCACTATGCAAATGCAATGGCTGCGCTTTCACAGAATAAAACAGCTCAGGCTAAGCAACATTTAGCTGAAATGAAAACCATTCTGAAAGACACTAGCATAAAAGCCATAACCATCTGGAATATCAACAATGTATACGATTTATGTATGATTGCTTCAAAAACAGTAGAGGGAGAGATAAATGCAAAAGAAAAGAATTATGCGCAAGCAATTGCTTTTTTAAGAGAGGCGGTTGCCAAAGAAGATGCGCTCAATTATAATGAACCTGCTGATTGGTTCTTTTCCATCCGTCACCATTTAGGGGCTGTATTGATTGATGCCGGGAAATATGAAGAAGCTATTACCGTTTATGAACAGGATTTAAAGACATATCCTAAAAACGGGTGGGCCTTGAAAGGCCTGACGAATGTATACGAAAAAACGGGAGACAAAAAGAAATATAACCAGATAAAACAACAGTTTGACGAGGCCTGGAAATATGCTGATATTAAAATTGCCTCTTCACGACTTTTGTAAACTTGATTCTACGCGCAATAAAAAGACCGATGAATCGCTCCATCGGTCTTTCTTATATTTATGAAATGAATTTCCTTATTTAGGAAGCGTTGTGTACATTTCCTTACGATTCTGATAAGGATTCTCAGATTCGTTTACTTTTAATGCTTCAGTTTTCATTTCGGTAACGGATACACGAGCATTAGGTGCTATTTGTTGCGTAGCTACCTGACCAGTGATTAACTCCAATGCTTTTTTCAACAATGTTTCGCTTTCATCACCCCATGCTTTATACGGAATCACATTATCAGTTACTGCGTAGTCAGGAGAAAAACCCTCTTTTGTGCCGTAGTTTGATTCTCCTTTTGAGTTGACTGTTTTTAATACGATTGGTTGCATACCCCATTTCCAGCGTTTTTGTGAATCTGTTATCGTTACTGAACCTACATTTTTACCATAAGTATGCGCACCAATCAGGTATACATCCATATAAGGTTTTAATCCGTTAATTACCAATTCACTGGCTGAGGCTGTTCCGGTAGAAGTCAATACAAATACACGGCTCAATGTACCCAAGTTATTCGGCTCATTTCTGAATTTGGATGGAGTAGAATAAGAAGGACGATCTTTGGTTACATTGGCATTCCAGAGGTCGGTATGAATCACATTATCTGTATTAAGGTTCTTTACAATCAATGAAGCCAGAACATCAGCAGAAGAAATATATCCACCCGGATTCAATCTTAAATCAAGTACCAATTCATTGACACCTTTGCTTTTAAACTCAGCAAATACCTGGCGAAGATTATCGTCGAAAGTACTGATAAACTGGCTATAAACCAGATACCCAATCTTCTTATTCCCTTTTTCAAAAACTGTCCAGTAGTGAACCGGATTATCCTGTACTTCGGCTTTGGTTACTTGCACAGTTGTACCTGTTGTAGAGAAAACACCACTGGCAACTTTACCTAATCCGAAAGTAGCGGTTTCGGCAGTAGTTAGTGTGCTGTAATTATTTTTATCCAACTGTGTGCCATTCACTGTTAAAATAATGTCACCACGTTTTAATCCGGCTTTTTCAGCAGGGCTACCTTTGATTACATAAGTAATAAAAAAGCCTACATTAACCTGCGAATTATCCAGATAGTAGATGGTATATTTCATGCCAAATACCTTATTGATACCATTAAGCGAGTTGGTTAACTCATCTGAGCTTTCCTGAATCCACGAAAAACGGTCTGTATTCGGATAATCGTTCAACAAAGTATAGAAATAATCGTCGGGAGCATCGTTCGTAGTTTTCTTGGCAGGCATATTGTCTGTCCAAAGATACCAGTATTTCAAATTATCGTAAATCCAGGCATTTACAGCTTCGTTCGCATTATCGGTACCGGTAGGCGTAGGGTCAGTCGTTTTATCTACTTTACAAGACAAGATACTTCCTGTCAAAAATAGACCCAAAATCAGAGATTTTGCAGGTGTAAATTTCATATTCAAAAGTATTATTTAGCGTTCAGTTATATTGACGTAAGTAATTAACGATAAGTTGCGACAATTGTTTTATTTTAGTAAATATACTTGAGTTCGGCTGAAATAACTATAATATTTCTGCCAGATTGCCCTTTATATTTTTTACCATTTTATCCAGCTCTAAATCATTCGGATCAGTTCCGAAAGGCTCTTCTATTTCTTCGGCCATAATTTCTATTCCGGCAAATGCATAAAATACCAATGTAACGATAAAAACCGACCAGAATTTGAATTCCAGAACGGCTGTAATCGGCATGGTAAATACATAAATAAATATTATCTTCTTGATAAAAATATTGTAAGAAACCGGAATCGGGGTGTTCTTAATACGCTCGCAGGCGCCAAGGTTATCCGTAAAAGATGAAATTTCGTTGTTCAGCACAATCAACTGGTCTCCATTGATAATGCCTGATTGATGTAATTGATGAATTTCATTATAAATAGCCTGAAATACTCTATTCGGGATATGCTTGAAATCCTTATAATAAGCATCATTATACGTTTCAGTAAAAACCAGATGCTCTATATGTGCTTTTCCTCTCAGATGATCCTTGACGGCCTGTAAATAATTGCCAATCATGATTTTTAAAGTTTCTTTGGCCCGATGATTTTGAGGAAGAAAAGTAGCCAGTTTTAAGGCAAAATTTCTTGAATTGTTGGTAAAACTGCCCCATATTTTGCGCCCTTCCCACCAGCGGTCATAAGCAGTATTAGTTCTGAAAACAAGTAATAAAGACAAAACAAAACCAACTAATGAATGAATAGTAAGTGGGTTCTTGATCGGAACATAATGCAAAATATCATTTTCTATGTAGGCAAATGCGGCAGTATAGGCAGCCAGACCCAACATGGCAGGTAGTAATTTACGGAAAGTGTCTGCTTTGTGGAAGTAGAAAATGAGTTTCCACCAATTCTTTGGGTTATAATCTATCATAAACTTGTGGGTAGTTGAGCTGGTATTTTTAGGATAATTAAATTGTTATGGGTGCAAATATAATTTTTTTGACGAATACAATTAAAACTGAAAAACAGAATCATTGTTCTTTTGGTTGTACTAATAAAATTAAATTTCGATGATTATTTTTAATGAATAATTCAGAAAAAAATCAGTTAATTTCTAAGAATGCTTGTATATTCGTGCCAAAACCGTTGAAAATATGAAAAAACTGCTTTATTTGGTTCGTCATGCCACCGCTGAAGAAGGAGGTAACACCCCAATGTTTCGGGATTTTGATCGCAACCTTACCTCGCATGGTATCATCGAATCGGCCCGCATGGGAAAGTTTTTAGCAGAAAAAGGAGTTAAAATTGAGTTATTAGTAAGTAGTGCTGCTGACCGTTGTAAGTCGACAGCCAAGATTTTTGCTGAACAATTACATAAAGATGCCGACGAAATTGTGTTAGATGAGGCTATTTATGGCGGAGGAGCAAGGGCTTATCTTGCTGCCTTGAACAACCTGAACGAAAAGGTAAAAACAGTGGCTATTTTTGGGCATAACCCAGATATTACTTTCTTTGCCGAATATCTTACCCGTGCCGATATTGGTGGCTCAATGGAAAAGGCTGGGGTGGTGGTCATAGAATTTGAGAATGTAAAGTGGGCTGAAATCTCGAACAAAAGTGGCAAGTTTTTGAACTATTATTCTCCGAGTAATATTGTAAAGACAGAATAGTAATTAAGTTTTGGTTTTAATCTGATGGCAAATAATACGCAGGGCAATAAAAACCGCCTAATCTTTAGAATAATCTTTATTGCATTTATAGCAATTGTACTCTGGTTTCTATATGATTTATCACGCCAGACTACTGCCCCTTGGAATAAGAAAAAACAGCTTGAACGCGCTTTCTAAAGCAACGTTCAAGCTGTTTTTATATAGTTATCTCAGCATGTGGTAAAGGAGTTGATTTAATGTATTAATCACTAAATCACTGCGCGGCAGACTGCTTATTCGCTCAATCACCGCACGGTGGACCGCTAAATTATCTAAAACGATAGCGTTGCCAACACCGGATGATGGTCAGAGGCAAATCTTCCATTCCACGACATCGAAATCGTTGCGTGCTTCTTTACTTTGAAATCAGCGTTTTTCAAAAAGATATAATCTATCCGCATACCATCCTGCTCTCTTGACTGAAAACCTGTAAAAGAACTATAAGGTCCGAAATGAGGTGTCAATGTCAGTGCTTCAGAATCCATTAAATAATCTGTTTTACTCATATCTGTCAGAATCTGGATAGGCTCCGAACTTGGTGTGGCATTGAAATCTCCGGTAATAATAGTAGGCGTAATACCAGCAATTTCTTTGATTTTGGCTAGTAATAATTTAGCACTTTCCCGGCGGGCTACTACTGCCTCGTGATCGAAATGGGTATTAAAAACAAAGAAAATTTTCTTATCGGCCATGCGCTCAAACCTGGCATAAGTAACAACACGATTATACTTGGCTTCCCAGCCCAAGCCTACTGTTTCTGGATGCTGATTCAGCCAGAAAGTGTTGGTTTCTAGCATCGTGAATTTATCTTTCCTATAAAAGATACAAGAGAATTCTCCGGCTTCTTTGCCATCATCGCGCCCCTTGCCAACCCAGGCGTAAGTGTCTGGCAATAAAGTTTCAAGGTCTTGAATCTGACTGAAAAAGGCTTCCTGCATTCCGCAAATATCAGCTTCAAAATAGGTCAGGATACTCGCCAGATTTTTCTTGCGGTTATTCCATTGATTATCTCCGTCAGAGGCAATCCCCAGACGGATATTATAAGTCATGACATTCAGGTCTTTTTGTGCAAAACTCACTTGTGTTAAACTTAAAATAAGAACGATGGGAAATAGGATTTTTTTCATAAAGCTTAAAACCAAATAATTGGATTTCTTATAGGTAAATTTCTGATTACTTCTTCTGTGCCTGGATTGTGCTCTAAAGTTTTCCAGGTTTGCAGCCATTTATCCTGCCCGAATTTAGCTGCCCCAAAAACCAGAAAAGGTTGCGCTATTGGCCAATCCTGCCAATACATTACATCTTGCTTAAAAGGCCATTGGCTTTTGTTAGCTACATAAGGATACAAAAATTCAATTCCTTTTCTGATGGTTTGCCCCTCAGGTGCCTGATATTCCCAAAGATTATCCTGTGCCGTAGAAAGAATCTGGCATAGCATCACCATCGCATCTAAATTAAACAACGAATAGCCATAAGGTTTGGTACGACTTAATTCTAAAGGGAAACTCCCATCAGCCGCCATCTGTTTAGGTAATAGGACAGTTTTATAACGATTACGGCAAAAATCAAGCAAAGTTTGATTACGAGTTAATTTAGCAAATGAAGCTACCTGCATTACCCAACAAGTACCATGATTATTCTTCGCTTCCATTTCTTCTTTGCCGTAAGGGTGGGTCGTTAGCCAGTTCAGGTATTCGGCAAACCAGTTTTTGATATTTGCCAATAGTTGCTTATCGACATTGGCAGCTTTTTCCATTGTAATAGTTCCTTGTGCTACTTCCATCAGATGAATCGTATCTATAATACCAATTCCTCTGCCGGATACTTTTCTTGTAATGGCTTGCGCATAGAGCAAGGATGGATTCATTCTGGTTGCAGGATTAACAAACCAGGCTTCCAGATGTGTAAAAGCCTGTTTTACATATCGGGGATTATTAGTCAGGACGTAAGCCGAGGCAAGAGAACCAACGATTTTGCTGAACCGAATCATGGCTAAACGATGGGCAACAAAATTATCGGGGTTAGTCATCCCATCTTTCTGAATATAAGGCCCGTCAGGATTGGTGGGGTCTGGCCACCAATAATCTCCTTCGGAATAAAAATCGTGGATGGTGCCCTGGCTACGGCTACTACTGCTAGCCGTAACGGTAATGGGAGCTTGCTGCATAGCCCAATCCGCCTCTGTCAATATCTGTTTTCTGAGGGTTTCTTTAACCTGCTGCAGGGGTTGTTGTGCCAGGACAGCCTGTGTGAATAAGAAACAATAAATGAGATATAATAAACGCATGAGGTCAATCTTATTTCGTCATAAATTTCCAGCTAACATTAGCAATGGTATTGGGTTTACCTGATTCCGTAGCAGAAATACTGCCTTTCCATTGCCCGTCAGCTTGTTTTTCTACCTTTAGTGTTCGCCATGAATAAACTCCTTTTTCATAATCAAAAGTTTCTCCATCATCATCGTATAGTCGACTGAGGCCATTTGATTTTCCATAATGACGAATCTCTAAATCCACTTTTTGATTCGGCTCAGGTGCATGCAGCATGGGTGCCATCATCGGGATAATACCACCATCTTTTACAAAAACCGGAATTTTATCAAGAGTGGCTGTAATCGTGATAATTTCTCCATTGCCTGCATAATCTCCGGTATAAAAATCATACCAGTTACCCTTGGGCAGAATCACTTTACGTGAAGTCTGCCCTGTGAAAACCGGAGCTACCATGAGGTATTCACCTGCCATATACTGGTCTTTAATTTCTTTATTCAGGGCTTCTTCATATGGATTCTCTTCCAGACTTTTCGTGTTTTTTTCTTTTCCTGATTCAGCCACAAAACCGTCTTCTAAATTAATAGCTCTGAATGGCGGTGTACCTTCAAAATGGTATTTAGCGAATTCGGTATACCAATAGGGCATCATCTGCAAGCGTAGTTGCGCTATTTGTTTTACCTCATTAGCCACATCAGGAAAAGACCAGGGTTTAGTACTGCTCGACCAGGCATTAATCATAGCCATTGGCGAAAAACAAACCGTTTGCATTCGTCGAAGCCATTCTTCACTCGTTTTTGAGGCTCTTACTTCTGGTGTCCACAATACTCCTGCAAAACCGCTATTGATTAAGGCCGTAATAAAATCCTGATGGCTGTAATTATCGTTATAGATAACATAAGGAAAAGAGACCCCTCCGGCGTTTGAACCGCGTACTAAACCATAAGTCCGGCGGTTTTTCTTGCGGAAAACTTCTGTACTGTACTTCTGTACCAATAAGCCATAAGTTTGTCTGATTTGCTCAGCGCTTCTACCTGATGGGAAGGTGGTTACATCAGGAAAAAGATAAGAATCATAGCCATCTACTTCATCAATTTTATAACCGCTTACACCAATATTAATATGGTCCTGCTCAAATTTATCAAAGAATATTTTACGTGCCTGTGGTAATGTTAAATCAGGAATGGCACCAACCCAAACTGTGTGAGAAGCTGTGAAAGGTTCAATTTTTGGATAGATTGAGGCTTTCGGAGAAACATAAGGATTGGTCCATAAATTCAGGCGAATATGCTTTTCGCTCATTTCCTTGACAAATCTGGCCGGGTCGGGGAAACGGGTTTTATCCCATTCAAAAGTGCAAGGATAGGTAGCACTTTGCCAGCCCGGTTCTAAACCAATAAAATCTAGCGGATAGCCTTTTTCTTCAAATTCTTCGGCTTCTTTTTTTACATCATCAGCTGTATAGAGGCGATTGACTCTTTGTGTGAAACCTAAACCCCAGCGTGGTGGTAAGCAACCGCCGCCATTAAAGAGATTGAAACGACGAATGACATCCATAGGCTTTGGCCCTGCAAAGACATAAAATTCAACGCCTTGTGCCGGAACCAGAATTTCTACGGCATCAGAATAGGGCTTTGCTGACCAGTTTTTATCAGTATTCCGATCCTGCAATTCTGGCGGATTTTTGCTGTCTTTTCTTACATTTGAGCCAGCGTACACATCCAGATAACGAGCTGAGTTAATGAAAACACCATATCCATTGGATGAAACATAAAATGGAGTAGGGGAGTGTGTCCGGCCATTATCGCTATTGCCATAGTGGTCAACGTGCAGGCGTAAGATTCTCCCTCTTTGGTGAATGGTCTGGAAGTTCAAGCCAAAACCATACAATTGTTCCTCTCGTGTCAGAGGAAATCGTAAATAGGTTTTTCCATCCTGAAACCTGACTACTATATCATTTTTAACTAGTGGAAAAGCTGATTGAGGTAGTTTTTGTATGGCGACTGTATTGGGCTTTACATCAGCAGCCTTTAATAAATCATAGTTTTCGGGTTTACCTACTGAAACTTTCCAGATGCCATTGCTTACTTCAACCCATTTTAAAGGTTGCGCATGGATAGAAAATGAGATAAGTAGTAAGGTGAATAGTAGTGGTTTCATAGAGGTGTAGGTTGTACCAGATTGAGGCAGAAAGGTACAACTTTTTTCTATTTTGCCAATACAATCTTACCCGATTCCAGCACAGGTTCTAGGGTAATCACAACCGACTTTGAGGTTGGTGTCTGGCTAACGTCTGCATAACTATCAATAGGTACTAATACATTGGCCTCAGGAAAATAAGTGGCTACGCATCTGGATGGAATACTGTAAGGAACCACAATAAATCTTTCAGCACTACGGGTTATACCCCCAAAATGATTGTGTAAGTTAATTACCTGATACGTCTGTAAACAGGCCTCTTTTATATCTTGTTCGTTCATCAGAATAACCCTTCGCTCATGATAAATACCTCTATAACGGTCATCCAGACCATAGACGGTTGTATTAAACTGATCATGGCTTCGAATGGTCATCATCAGATATTCGTTTTCTTTCAACTGAATTGTGTGCAAGACATTTACACTAAATTGGGCTTTTTTTGAAGCAGTAGTGAATTTTCTGTCACGTGGCGCATTGGGGAGATAAAAGCCTCCTTCTTGCCGGACTTGCCTGTTATAATTTTCAAAGCCCTCAATGCTCTTTTCAATCAAATCTCTGATATGGTCGTAGTTTGAAATGAGGAAATCCCAACTCACAGTGGAGGGCTTATTGGTGAAAGTTGCATTCGCAATTCCGGCAATAATAGCTGGTTCGCTTAGCAATGTTTCAGCTGGTGGGGTTAGTATGCCTTTGCTACTATGTACAACTCCCATCGAGTTTTCTACACTCACAAACTGATGCCCGGTAGCTTGCAGGTCAATATCGGTTCTGCCCAGACAAGGCAATATCAAGGCGGTTTTGCCATGCACTAAATGGCTACGATTAAGTTTGGTAGATACGTGCGCAGTTAAATCACAGTTTTGCAGCGCTTTAGCGGTAAATTCAGTATCAGGCGTGGCTGATAAGAAATTACCTCCCACAGCTAAAAAGACGCTCGCTTTCTTTTCGGCCATCGCTTTAATGGCTTCTACCGTATCATATCCATGCTTGCGTGGGGGCGAAAACTGGAAAACTTCTTTTAACTTATTCAGAAATTCGGGTTTAGGTTTTTCATAAATACCCATCGTGCGGTCGCCTTGCACATTTGAATGCCCGCGTACCGGACAAGTACCAGCACCCTCTTTGCCTATGCTACCTTTGAGTAATAGTAAATTCACTACTTCTTTGATCGTGGGAACAGAATTCTTGTGCTGGGTAAGGCCCATAGCCCAGCAAACGATAATCTTATCGTGTTTAATGAGCAATTCAGCCGCTTCTCTTATTTCACTAAGTGGAATACCACAATCAGATGCCAGTTTTTCTAAATCGTATTTTTTGAGGTTTTCTATTAATTCATCATATCCCTCTGTATGTTCTTTGATAAATTCTTTGTCCAGCACATTGCCTTTCTTTTCGTCTGCCTCTAATAATATTTTATTAAAAGCTTTTAATAAGGCTAAATCTCCATTAATGCGAATCTGTAAGTAGATATCTGTGAGTTTCTCTCCACCAAATACCAAATCGCGCACTTCTTGTGGGTGATTAAATTTCAATAATCCGGTTTCAATTAAGGGATTCACCGAAATAATTTTTACTCCTGCTCTTTTGGCTTTTTCAAGAGTGGTCAGCATTCTTGGGTGATTAGTACCGGGGTTTTGTCCCAGAATCATAATTACGTCTGCTTTCTCAAAATCATCCAGTTTTACTGAGCCTTTTCCCAAACCCAAAGTTTCTCCCAAAGCAGAACCGCTGGATTCATGGCACATATTGGAGCAATCAGGTAAATTGTTAGTGCCGTACATTCTCACAAAAAGCTGGTATAAGAAAGCCGCTTCATTGCTAGTTCTGCCGGAAGTGTAAAAAATCGCTTCATCAGGTGATGCCAATTGATTGAGATGTTGCCCAATTAACTGAAAAGCGTCTTCCCAAGCTATTTTTTCATAATGCGTTTGCCCTTCCCGAAGAATCATCGGGTGGGTTAAACGCCCTTGTTGCCCGAGCCAGTAATCAGATTTCTGAGAGAGTTCGGCCACTGAGTATTTCTGAAAAAATACAGGAGTTACTTTGAGCGTAGTCGCTTCTTCTGCAATGGCTTTAGCTCCGTTTTCACAGTACTCTGCTATTCTGGAACGTTCACCATCGGGGTCAGGCCATGCACAACTAGGGCAATCAATTCCTCCTTTCTGATTCAGATGCAACATTGCTTTTAACCCTCTGTTGACAGGCATTGCTCCAAAAATGTGTTTAAAAGAAGATAGTACGGCTTTTATTCCAGCCGCTTCTTTGGCAGGGTTTTCTATTTCTATACCTGTAAAATCGGTGGGTGTAAGCGAATTAACGCTTGCTATATGCTTATTTATCTGTTCTTGTTTCATAAGTTCCGGTAATTACTTCTGGGTTTCCGCTATACATATTAAAGCTGTTTTTTCTGGAAAAACCTATCAAAGCCATTCCAAAAGTCTGAGCGGTTTCAATGGCTAAACTGGAAGGTGCTCCTACACATACCATTATAGAAATACCTGCCATCACTGCTTTCTGAATCAGCTCAAAACTTGCTCTGCTGCTCATAAACAGCAAGGTATCTGAGAGTGGCAAGAGATTACGCTGCAAGGCTGCGCCGATTACTTTATCCAGCGCATTATGTCTGCCAATATCTTCACGTAGCAATAATAATTCACCTTTCTCCTGATTCTCCAGTTTTATCAATGCTGCTACATGTGAGCCGCCAGTATGTTTAAAGAAAACCTGTTTTTCTTCAACAATGTTTGCCAACTGATAAATAAAATCGGCAGAGACCTTCAATGACGAAGTGATAGGAGTGGCGCATTCCGACTGAATAGCCTCAATCGAGGCTTTGCCACAAATACCACAACTGGAAGTTGTGTATGAATAGCGTTCCAGTTTCTGAAAGTCTATTTGAATATGGGGCTGTAATTCTATTCTGACAATATTCTCCTGCAAATTTTGTTGATTATCGGTGCAATAGTGAATGGAGAGAATCTGGTCGAAATGATTAATAATGTTTTCAGTAAACAGAAATCCCATAGCCAGTTCAAAATCATGCCCTGTGGGTGTTCGCATCGTTACAGATATACTTTTTTGTTGACGGTTATCAGCTGCACCATAGCCTATTCTGATTTCCAGCGGTTCTTCAACCACTATTAAATCAGGCTTTTCAAACGGCTCTTGACCATTAAATTTAATTATATTATCAGATTTGACCGGATTGACCATGTGGCAGGATTGAATACTGTTTTATTTCGAATAATATAAGTTGTAGAATTTACAGCGTTGCAGTCTATTTAACTACCACTGAATAAACCACCGTACTCTATCAACCCCTGATTTTTGCGAATTTAAGAAATATTGAATATGTTTATGCATCATATCCATGTATTAACTAAATCGCCAGCGTTCTGTTATCCGTTGAACCCAATTTCTTCTGACCTAAACTCCTATGCAACAAAGAATTCTGATAGCGGTTTTGCCCGATAAAGACAAGCAATTATTAAGTGCAGACGAATTCATTTCTTCAAAGGATTATACAGAGCAATATATTGAAACCAGATTAATACTTACTAACGCGTCACTTCTAAATCATTTTTCTTCATCAGAATATCTTTTGCTTATTGAAACCGAAGAAACAGGCAAAATTCATAAAGTAGTTTTTGAATATGCCCGAGCAAAGAATTATGATTTTGTGGCTTTACTTTCCACTGCTCAATACCATAACCTGAAATTAGCTTTACCTAAAATTATTCTGCCGATGCAGGAGGGGAAAGCTTATATTACAATTGGTGATAAAGTGCCTGTAAGAATCGGTCTTGTTAATTTTATTCAGCGCAAGGTATTTAAAAAGAAGCTCAATCTCTTCCCGCAAATATGTATTTATCATATTGAGCATCTGGCAAGAATTCCTTACCTGTTTAATGCAGACGACGAAACCTTTGTCAATGAAATTGCTATTCAGATTGTTTTGTCAGATTTTGCCTACCAGGAAATCAGAAGCGAAGTGCCTGTTGCGATTACCTATCAGGCTAAACTGAAAATTATAGGCGTATTGCTAAGAGCGTACTTGCATACGCTGGGTATTTTTTATCTGGATAAATTCGATATTATTAAAGATAACCTTCAATATAGTTTAAAATTAGGCTATGCGAGTTCGCATACTTATGCCATTGAAGGAGTGCCCGCAGGATCGAAAGTAATTGATATAGGTGCGGGGCCGTATGGCATTGGGCATGAGCTAAAAAAGAAAAATTGCAGTGTGGTAACCTTAGATCAGTTTGATATTCCGGATGAGTTTAAATTGGATAAACATATTATTGCCGATTTGAATAAGTCCTTTTCGGTCCCTACACAGGAATACGATTGCATTCTGTTTCTTGATATATTGGAACATATCGTTAATCCTGAGCAGTTTATGTTTCAGCTATCTAAATCAATGGGGCAGAAGAAACAGAAGTTGATATTGACAACGGCGAATATTGGCTTTTTTGCGCTCAGAATTATGCTGTTTTTGGGCTATTTTAATTATGGCAAAAGTGGGATTCTTGATAAAACCCACACGCGTTTATTTACCTTCTCAACTTTTAAAAGACTCATTACCGATGCAGGGCTGAAAATCACCAGAGTAAGGGGTATTCCGGCGCCGTATCCGAAATCAATAGGAGATAATTTTTTTTCAAGAGCCTTGCTGGCTATCAATCTGGCAGGTATCTGGCTATGGAAAAATATGTTTTCGTATCAGATTTATATAGAGGCCGAGAGTACGCCTTCTGTTTTATATATGTTCCAAGAATTACTGAAGGCTGATGAAAAAAATACGATCAGCTAATTTTTTGAACTTAACCTGAATTTATTCTGAAATACTATAAATTTTCTAATTTGTGAATAAAAAGCTACTTTATTCCGCCATTGCCGTTATAACGCTCTTCAAACTTTGGCTGGCAAGCCATACGTTTGGTACTAATGATATTCTCTATTGGCGTACCTTCATGCATACTGTTGCAGAGAATGATGCAGTTTCTATTTATCGGCTCATAGGTATCTATAACCATCCGCCAATGATGAGTATGTTTCTGCTCTTTTTGAATAAAATACTGGGAGCTAGTGATACCTATTTTCCATTGCTGATGAGGATTCCAGCTATTCTGGCTGATATAGGCAACAGTCTTTTGGTTTTTTTACTGGCAAAAGAATTTATGCCTGAAAAAAAAGCAATGATATGTGGTCTTCTGGTAGCATTTAGCCCCGTATTGGTTATGGTAAGTGGATTTCATGGCAATACCGATCCGGTATTTATCTGTCTTATTCTGCTATCCTTGTATGTAATGCTAGTGAAGAAACATCTATTATTGGCAGGATTTGTTTTTGGTTGTGCTTTCAATATCAAGATTGTTCCATTGATTTGTGTACCTGCTTTCTTTTTCATTTGTCAGAACTGGAAATCCCGTATACAGTTCTTTAGCACCATGTTGATTCCACTATTTCTGGGATTTGCCTATAATCTAATCAAAGACTCAGGCGGTATTATTACCAATGTATTTTTATATAAAAGTCTGCTCGGTAATTGGGGATTTACTAAGTTATTAAGCCAATCAATAGCACTAAACAAACTGGATAGTGTGCTCAAAATCTATATTTTACTGTTTATCTCAATCAGTAGCTATCTTCTGGCTAAACAGGCTCAATATTCACAACAACCAGATAAAATACGATTGGCAGCTTTTAATAGTGGCCTTACATTCTTGATTTTCCTGGCATTGACGCCCGGTTTTTCAGTACAATACCTGAGCTGGCTTGCCCCAACGGCTATATTTTTAGGAATAGAATTATATATGGTATATAGCCTACTTGGAGGTATATTCTTATTTTCGGTGTATACATTCTGGAGTGGCGGTTTCCCCTGGGACTATGCAGATTCTCTTACCAGAGGCACATGGAGAGGGTTTTCAGAAACAATGGATGTTATATTATGGCTCTTCTTATGTATCTGGCTTATCGTTTTATTGGTAAGAGTCGCCAGACCTTTTGTTAAAGAAGAAGTACCTCTGATTTAACACCTGATTCCTATTCTCATTATTTGTAAAATAGTATTTACTTTGTAGCATAAAATTCATCTCTTACTATGAAAAAACCAATTAGCATACTCACTACCGCGTTTATTATGGCTCCATTTTTTTTGATGGCTCAATTGAATTATCCCACAACCAGAACAATAGACCAAAGGGATAATTATCATGGCACTACCGTTGCAGACCCTTACCGTTGGCTGGAAGACGACCGCTCGGCTGAAACTGCTGAATGGGTGAAGCAACAGAATCAGGTCACTTTCAGTTATCTGGAAAAAATTCCTTATCGTGAAACTTTGAAAAAGCGATTGGAGAAAATCTATAACTACGCTAAATATTCAGCGCCAAGCCGCAAAGGTGAATGGTATTATTTTTATAAAAATGATGGGTTGCAAAACCAGTCAGTATTATATCGCCAGAAAGGATTGAATGGTACACCAGAGGTCGTACTAGACCCTAACAAATTGTCTAAAGATGCTACTACCCGTCTGGCACAATTTCAATTATCGAAAGATGGTAAATATGCTGCCTATGCTTTATCAAAGGGAGGCTCTGACTGGCAGGAAATCTTTATCATGGATATGGCTACAAAAAAAGACCTGTCGGATAAAATTGAATGGGTAAAAGTTTCAGGCATTGCCTGGCAGGGAGATGGGTTTTATTATAGCCGCTATCCAAAACCGGATGGTAGCGCTCTGGCCGCAAAAAACGAAAATCATCAGGTGTTTTTTCATAAACTAGGTACTTCGCAAGAGGCTGATGCTTTGGTATTTGAAGATAAAGCCAATCCACAGCGTTTTCATACAGTGGGTACTACCGAAGACGAGCAGTTTGCTATACTTACAGTAAGCGACCGTGGTAAAGGGAAAGATGGGAATGCCTTGTTTTATAAAGAAGGCAATGCCAAAGCATTCAAGCCAGTAGTAGCTGAGGTAACAGATTTCTCGTATGGCGTACTTGAAAATGTAGGTAAAACCCTGTTGATTCAAACGAATAAAGATGCTAAAAACGAAAAGATTGAAAGTTTCGATACTGCTAACGGTTCATGGAAATCAGTAGTGGCTGAGCAGCCTGAGCCTTTGCAATCATCAAGTGTAGCAGGTGGGAAATTGTTTTTGACTTATCTGAAAGATGTAACTACCCGTGCTTATGTGTATGATGTGAAAGGAAAGCTGGAGAATGAAATCAAATTGCCGGGCTTAGGAACAGCCTCAGGTTTTGGGGGTAATGCCGACGACAAAGCAGTGTTTTATACCTTCACTTCGTTCACATCACCTTCTACTATTTTCAGCTATGATATAGCTACTAAACAAAGCACTGTTTTCCGTGCACCGGAAGTTGATTTCAAAGCATCTGATTTTGAAACCAAACAAGTGTTTTACCCAAGTAAAGACGGCACCAAGATTCCTATGTTTATTGTTTATAAAAAAGGAATCAACCTGAATGGGCAAAACCCTACATTATTATATGGATATGGGGGCTTTAATATTAGTTTAAATCCTGCCTTTAGTCCTTTGTTGATTCCTTTTCTGGAACAAGGTGGTGTTTTTGCACAAGCCAATTTAAGAGGAGGTAGCGAATATGGTGAGAAGTGGCATGAACAAGGAATGAAACTGAAAAAACAGAATGTATTTGACGATTTCATTGCAGCAGGCGAATACCTGATAGCACAGAAATATTGTGATAATGCACACCTTGCCATTCGTGGTGGTTCAAACGGTGGGCTTTTGGTAGGTGCAGTGATGAACCAAAGACCAGAATTAGCCAGAGTAGCGATTCCACAGGTAGGGGTAATGGATATGCTTCGTTTCCAGAAATTTACTATCGGCTGGAACTGGATTGCAGATTATGGCTCGGCTGATAATGCGGATGAATTTAAAGCATTGTATGCCTACTCTCCCTTACATAATATTAAAGAGGGAGTAAATTATCCGGCCACATTGATTACAACTGCCGACCATGACGATCGTGTTGTGCCTGCGCATTCATTCAAATATGCAGCTACTTTACAAGCAAAAGCTGGCAAAAGCAGTAGCAATCCTTTGTTAATCAGAATTGACACCAATTCAGGTCATGGTGCCAGTAATACCGCTAAAAACATAGAACAAATAGCCGATATTTATGCCTTCATCTGGTGGAATATGGGGACAGTATTAAATTTGTAAATAGATATTAAGCAAGAGAAGTCAAACTACTTCTCTTGCTTTTATTTCCACCAATAGCCTAAAGAAACTATTCAACCATCGATGAAAAAAAATCAGGATTTTCCTTGGCTTTATTTTGCCTTAGTTATTGTTGTCGCCTGTGTTGTTTACAGCAATCACTTTAACAATGCTTTTCATTTTGATGATTCTCATACCATTGAAAACAACCTTTATATAAGGAATCTGAAAAACATTCCTTCGTTTTTCACAGATGCTACTACCTTTAGTACCCTTCCCTCCAACCAGTCCTATCGTCCGATTGTAAGTACTTCGCTGGCAATAGATTATTGGTTAGGAGGTGGATATAATCTGTTTTATTTTCATCTATCAAGCTTCATTCTATTTTTACTACAAGGGGGAATGATGCTATTCTTTTTTTTGAAAATATTCAATATTTCCTACAAAAACGATTGGAATATTTATCTGGCTTTGGGTGGAACAGCCTGGTATTTATTGCACCCGGCTATGGCTGAAACGGTAAATTATGTCATTGCTCGCTCAGATATCCAATCTACTTTTTTTGTTATACTGGCTTTTCTCTTATATACTTATTCTCCTTTTTGTAAAAAGACATTTCTTTACCTCATTCCCGTGGGCATTGGTGCATTGGCTAAGCCTCCGGCAGTAATGTTTGCACCGATATTATTTTTTTATATTACCTTATTTGAGAAAAAACTGAGTTTGACAGACTTTTTCAGGGCTGCAAATTTTAAACAAGTCGGTAAAAGTATACTAGAAGTTATTCCGGCGTTTGTTTTTTGTGGCTTAATGTATTGGTGGGTTGATAAATTTACGCCACATACCTGGCAGGCAGGGGGCAATTCTCCATTACTTTATCTGATTACTCAGCCTTTCGTAATCGGCTATTATTTTGTTACGCTTTTCTTTCCGATTCATTTAAGCGCTGATACTGACTGGCAACTTTTATCAAATATCTGGAATATCCGTTTTTTTATTGGTTGTGTTTTTATTGTATTGATGCTGTGGGTAGCCATATTTACCTCAAAAAAAACAACTAACCGACCAATCAGCTTTGGTATTGTATGGTTTTTTCTGGCGCTTATTCCAACTTCCAGCATTATTCCTTTAGCTGAGGTAATGAACGATCACCGGATGTATTTCCCTTTTGTAGGACTTATACTGAGTGTTATCTGGACAATTGGCTTGATATTGATGAAGTATCAAACATTCTACCAGAAGTATGCTACGTTCATCTTTTCAGGCATCGGGATTATTCTGGTAGCTTATGCCGTGGGCACTTATCAGAGAAATAAGGTATGGGCAACAGAAGAAACCTTATGGTATGATGTAACGGTGAAAAGTCCCGGAAATTCAAGAGGTTTGATGAATTATGGACTATCCAAAATGGGCAAAGGAGAATACACAGAAGCAGATAAATACTTTACTCAGGCATTGGTACTCGCACCTGATTACCCTACGCTACATATCAATATGGGTGTACTGAAAGAGGCAACGGGAGATAAACTTAATGCTGAACAATATTTTAAAAGTGCCTTAGCTGCCAATAGCCTGACGGCTGAACCTTGGTTTTTTTATGGTCGTTTTCTATTTAATCAATTGAGATATTCAGAAGCTTCACCATATTTATCAAAAGCTATTGAGATTTCGCCGGCATATTTACCGGCGCGGGAGTTGTTGATGAAAATATACGATCAGCAAGAAGATTTTGCCAAATTGAAAGCACTAGCGGAATCTACACTGCAAATAGCACCTGCTAGTATTGATGCCCAACTTTTCAAACAATCTGCTGAACTAAGAAAGAGTCAACTAGCTTTGCAAAGAGACGAAGTCAGCAAGAACCCAAGCCCTGAAAAATTTCTGAATCTGGGGCTGGCCTATTATCAGGTAGGGAAGTATAAAGAAAGCATTGAGGTAAATAGTGAGGCTATTCAGCTAAACCCTGATTATGCAGAAGCCTATAATAATATCGGCTCGGCTTATAATTTGCTCAAAGAATATGATAAAGCGCAGGAATATCTGAAAAAAGCGATTCAGCTAAAACCTGATTTTCAACTGGCAAAAAATAATCTGGCAGTTGCAGAAAACAGTATAAATGAGGTGGGTAATGCAGAAAAATTGGCCCAACAAAAACCGTCACCTGAGAATTATATCAGCCTGAGCCTGGTATATTTTAATCATAATATGTTTGAAAAATGTATCGAAGCCTGTAAGAAAGCATTAACCTTGAAACCTGATTATGATTTGGCTTATAACAATATCTGTGCAGCCTATAATAGATTGAAGCAATGGGATATGGCTATTGCCGAAGGTGAGAAAGGATTGAAGATTAATCCGAATAATACTTTATTAAGAAATAACCTTACAGAGGCTTATCAGAACCAGAAAAGATAATCAATTTTTAAGATTTCAATTATATGGAAGAAACGACATCTACTGCGCCTAAATATAAAAAAAGTTTGATTATAGGAGGAATTATCGTTCTATTATTATTGCCCTTATTGCTATTATTTAATAATACATCTGATTCCGCGTCTACTGGAGTAGATAAAGCCTCAGAAATACCTGCTCTGGAAAATAAGGTAAAAACACACCCTGATTATGCCAATTTAGTTAATCTGTCGGTAGCTTATATTAATAATAATATGCCTACTAGCGCTACTCCGTATCTCGAGCAGGCGCTGCAATTGATGCCTAATAGTGCGGTAGTGTATAATAATCTGGGTGTGGTAAATATTATGACCCGAAATTTCTCTTTGGCAATAGATTATTGCCAGAAAGCCATTGCATTGGATGCTAATCTGGAGTTAGCCAAAAATAACCTGAAATGGGCTAATAATGAAATAGCAAATACTCAAAACCAGATAGCAGAACTGGAAAAAAAGCCTGAGGCTGAAAAGAATACAGATTATTATATTCAGCTAGGACTTTTGCATCTATATCTGGGAAGCTATGACAAGAGTATAAGTGTTTGGGAAGAAGGACTCAAAAAAGAAAATAATAACACGTCTTTCATCAATAATATCGGAACGGCTATGGTGCTGAAAAAACAATATGATGAAGCCATCGTAAAATTCAATCAGGTTTTAGCGATTGAACCCAACAATCAATTAGCTAAAAACAACATAGATTGGGCTAATGCTGAAAAAATGAAAGTTGGCGTCGCTAAGGAATAATCTTCTCTGTTCTGAGCAAGTCGTAACTGATTGGATCATAAATCTTTCTTATTACAAAAAACTTGCGATAATTGATGATGTCGTAAGACATCAGAATCAGGATTATAGCTACTAAACCAAAGTTTTTTCTGGCTGCTGGAAGTTTAATATAAGAAAGGGTATTGATAAGGAAAAATATGCTACAAATTCGGATAAGTACATCTAGCTGAACAACGTATCTTACATTCTTAGGGAGAAAGTTATAAATAACTAAAGAATAGGCTATATAGAGAAGAATGATAGAAATAACCGGATGTTTTTTGGATTGAATAAGGTAATAAGTAATAGATACCAAAAACAGAAGGATAGTCAAAGGCGATAATAAGAGAAAATTGATAATATATAGATACCAGGGTCCTGAATTATAGTTTTTTACATAATCTATCAATGTATTGCTGGAAACATTATTTCGTATAAGCACTTTTACAATTGCAATAATCGAAGAAAAATCTCCTACCAGAAGCATGACGATTAATCCGCTTATCAGAACGGGTAATACTACTGAACCTATGATATGCCAGTTTAAGATGGCTGATTTTTTTTGAGAATATCTATAATAGAGTAGGGTTAGTGTATAAAATGGAATCAGAAATCCTCCTGTCTCTTTTACCAAAATATTAAGTACCAGTGCACTTATGAAATAGATAAATCGCTTATTGCTGGGTGATTGAATGTATTGGATAAAGGTGAATAATACCAGAATATGAAAAAAACAGGAATCTACATCTGATAAAGCCCGTCCTGAAAGACTACAAAGCAATGGAGAAACCGTTACGATACACGACATAATGGTTGCCGTCTTTTCGTCGAACCATTTTTTGAGAAATATAAATAAGGTTGTATTTAAAAGGATAAAAAAGAAAAGAGAGAGAAAAGACAAAGATTGAATAGAGACATTGAAACTAACGGCAATAGTAGCCAGAAGAATATGCCCCACACGCAACGGATTCGGGAAAAGTTGCTCCTGATTGGCATTTTGAACAAACTCATCACACAAAATCTTGAATCCCGAAAAACCTTCTACTTTTACCTGTAAAGCCTGTCTGAAATATGTACCTTCATCTGCCCCATAAAAGTATTGATTAAGTGCCGGGAAATTGGAGTAGATATAAATAGCTATTGCATACAAAACATAAGTCGATAGCAATAAAAACTGATATTTTCTGAAACCCGATTGTTTTGTAGTGGCCGATGGACTCATGTCAGGAATGGGGCATTACGGATAAATAATAAAAGAACCGACTATCTTGCAATTATAGGGGTTTATTTCCGGATATAAGAGAAAAACATAGCAATGCTTACTTTAATCATATAATAAATACTGGATAAAGAACGAATGGATGATTGCCCTCCCTGACGTTCTTTCATCACTACTGCTATTTCTTCAATAGCCAGTTTTGCCTTGGCAAATACCACTAATGATTCTGGCTCAGGATATTCATCAGGGTAGTTTTGAGCAGCTATAGCGATTGCTTTTTTATCAAACAAACGGAAACCGGAAGTAATATCCAGCACGCGTTTACCTGTAAATAATTGATTGAGCATATGAAAATAGGCTATGCCGCTACGACGGAGAAGCGAAGATTGAAAACCTTCTCGGGCAATAAACCTTGAACCTATAATAACATTTGCCTGAGTTTTTTCATGATGTGCCAATAATTTGGCCAGTTCGGCAGGAGGATGCTGCCCATCTCCATCCATTTGTACGGCTAAATCATAATTATTCCTATAAGCATATGTATAGCCTGTTTGCATAGCCCCACCAATACCCAGATTGACGGGTAGATTGAGCACAATAATAGGGAATGAGCGTATAACGGAGAGCGTATTATCAGTTGAGCAATCGTTTACAACGGCGATGTCTAAAGCATAAGCCGTTTTTAAAGCCAGAAGTTCGGTCAATAGCTTAGCAATAGAAGCCTCTTCATTGAAACAGGGGATAATGATTAATAATTTCTTTTTATGGTGTGGCATAATTAGAAGAGATTAATGCGCCTTGGCATGAACAGCTGCACTTTGCATAAAACCTTTTAGTAAATCCTGATATTCTTTGATATTTCTTTCTTTCTGTTCTGCTGCCCAGCCTAATTGTTCAGCCATCAGGTCGGCAACTGGTTGTATCGTTTCATAGGTTGCGTGCCAGTCTTGTAATTCCATGCGTATGCGTCGGGCAAGAAAATCGCGAAGTGTACAAGCCATTTCTTCCTTTGCTGTATACACTACCTCCGCTTTGATGAAAGGATATTTCGGGTGAAGTCTTTCTTTTTCTCCTCGCTTCAATACTTCTTTTGCTTGCGTACCGTATTTCTGCAAAAGGTGTTGGCAAATATCTGCTTCCAATTGATATTCTTGCTGAATAGTCTGCCAATCTTCAAAATGATAGTTTTCTCCGCCTATCAGATAATGATGTTCGGTAGTACAAGGCTTGTCAATGCCCAATAGTTGGCAGGCATCATCAATCGTATCTTTTGCCATTAATCGATAAGTTGTCCATTTGCCACCCAAAAGGCTCAATAGATTTGACGTATCATCATGCTCTACTTCATGGTCTCGCACTAATTTTTTGGTCGCTTTAGAACCTGATGAGGCAATAAGCGGACGTAATCCTCCAAAACCAGATTTGATGGCAGAGCGGTCAGGTACTTTAGCGAGATAGGGGCGAAGGGTATCGAGAAGAAAATCAATTTCCTGACTTTCCAGAATCGGCTCTTTTTTCAGGTCTTTATACTCATCATCGGTAGTACCTACCATCACATCCCCCTCAAACGGAATCACAAAAACCACACGCCCGTCTTTCGTTTTGGGAATCAGCATGGCATCTTTGCTTTTCAAAACATCAGCAGGCAGTATCATATGTACTCCCTTACTTGGTCGCAAACGCTTTTCTAAAGAAGGATTAGCCAATAATCGGATATGGTCACCGAATGGCCCTGTGCAATTGATAAAAAGCTTTGATTTGATGGTGACTGAGACATCTCCCAATAAATCTTTTATATCTGCTGAAATAATCTTTCCTGATGCATCTTTACCAAAACTCACCACCTCTGCATGATTCACCACTGCTACACCTTGTTCATCAGCGCTATGCGCTAAACCCAGACAATAGCGGGCATCATCTAATTGCCCATCATAATACATTACCGAACTATGTAACTTAGGCGTAAGTGTCGGGATTCTTTCAAAGGTTTCTTTTTTGCTCAGCCATTGAGCTTTAGGCATGGTGTCATTCTTAGCAAAAAAGCCATAAATCGTGAGGCCAATGGTAAAATACATTCCTTCAATCCAGCTGAAAACAGGTGTAATCAATGCCAATGGATGAGCTAAATGAGGGGCATTTTTAATGACAATATGGCGTTCTTCCAGCCCATGTCTTACCTGACGTAACTGTCCGAAATCTAAATTCTTGAATGCTTGTTCTAAATATCGTACACCTCCATGTATAAGCTTGGTAGATTTTGAAGAGGTTTCGGCCGCGAAATCATTTTTTTCGATGAGTGCTACTTTCAAACCACGCAACGCTGCATCTAAGGCACAACCTGCTCCACTTGCACCACCACCTATGATACAAATATCAAATTCTTCATTTTGTATACGCGCCAAATTCTGAGTTCTATTCATAATAGGTTGTAGTGTTGTCTCTTACACAGATATATAACATATTCAATTCTTATTAAACAAAAATCATACTTGTAATGCCACCCAGCATGATAATTTTACAGATTCGGCTCAATAGTGTAAAATCTTTCTTACGGTCGGCCCAATAGAGTCTATTCATCAGCCAGGTAAAGACGATAATCGAGCCACTGAAAATAATTATCAGATACCTGTTATGCAGGCTATAAGCCATAAAGAACAGGATAGAGACAAAAATCACGATGAATACATATAAAAGGATTTTTGTCCGTCTGATACCCCAGATAATAGGGAGTGTCCGACAGCCATATCGCGCATCACCTCTGATGTCTTCCATGTCTTTAATGATTTCTCTGATTAATGAAATAGAAAAAGCAAAGAGTGCGTATATATTGACATACATCTCATTTTGTTTATAAAACACCGCCAGCACTATCAGCGAAAAAGAGGTAAGAAATGCTACCAGAAAATTACCGATAAATGCCTGTCTCTTAAATCTTTCAGAATAAAACCAGAGCGCAGATACGGCAAAAACATTAATTAAAAAAACTTTTAATCCTAAAAAGAAGCCAAGTGCCACACCAATAAAATTGAGCATCTGATGAATAAGAATAGCCCAGCGGCGCGTAATAAGCCTACCAATAATGACTTCTCGTGGTTTATTGACCATATCAATTTTTATGTCGAAATAATCATTGATTATATAGCCTGCGGCAGCAATACAGACGGTGGCAGATACGAGCATAAATTGCTTGTAGTCAAATATGTATGATAACCATTCTGCTTTCGGGCCAACTAAAAAGATGCGAGCCATGTATTGGGTCAATACAATAATGAGAAGGTTGTTGACACGAACCAGTCGAAAAAAAGCGCTTATCGTTTTCAGGGATTCTGTAGTGTTCATTTTCTCAAAAATACTAAAATTGTTTGAAACAAATGGCATCCATTCAAAAAACACAAATTCTTAATGTGATGATTTGAGATTTTTTTCAAAAAAAATTGTTGTACTAGAAACAGGTATATAAACCGCATCTATGAAAATTGGAATCGTTTGTTATCCCACCTTTGGAGGGAGTGGGGTTGTTGCTACTGAATTAGGCAAAGGACTCGCAAAAAATGGTCATGAAGTACACTTTATCACTTATACGCAGCCGGCAAGGCTAGATTTTTTCAATGAAAATATTTTTTACCACGAAGTAAACATCGCTAGTTATCCGCTTTTTCAATACCCGCCTTATGAGTCTGCTCTGGCAGGGAAGATGGTCGATGTGGTGAAATACGAAGAGCTGGATATTCTTCACGTACACTATGCGATTCCGCATGCTACTTCGGCATTTCTGGCGAAGCAGATATTAAGATGTCAGGGTATAAATATACCAGTTATTACAACCTTACATGGTACCGATATTACCATCGTAGGCAAAGATTCTACGCTATCACCTGTGGTTACGTTTAGTATTAACGAATCTGATGGCGTAACTACGGTATCAGAAGATTTGCAGAAAGAAACGTATAATGCTTTCAGGGTAAGAAAAGAAATAGAGGTGATTCCGAACTTTGTTGATTTGGAACGCTTCAAAAAACAGAAGAAGGAGCATTTTAAACGCATTATCTGCCCTAATGACGAAAAGCTTCTGGTGCATACGTCTAACTTCCGTCGTGTTAAACGTATTGATGACATTATCAAGGTTTTTGCCAAGTTGAAAACGCTTGTGCCAAGTAAACTATTACTCGTAGGTGATGGCCCTGAACGTCCGGTTATGGAGCAACTAAGCCGTGATTTGGGCTTAGGTGAAGATATTCGTTTTGTAGGTAAATTAGATGCGATAGAAGAAGTACTATCAGTAGCTGATTTATTCCTGATGCCATCTGAAAAAGAAAGTTTTGGTTTGGCAGCTTTGGAGGCAATGGCTTGTGAAGTTCCGGTTATTTCTACGAATACTGGAGGTCTACCCGAATTAAATGTACATGGTGTAACTGGGTTCTTGAGTAATGTGGGAGATATTGAAGATATGGTAAAAAATGCTTATTATATCTTACAGGACGAAAACTTGCCAACATTTAAAGCTAATGCTTTGGCTCGTGCTCAGGAATTTGATATTTCGAAGATTGTACCGAAGTATGAGGCTTACTACGAAAGGATATTGAAAGAACAGGAAGTTGTTCAGTAAGAATTATATAAAACGAACGCGCCTCACAAGTCATTTGTGAGGCGCGCTCGTTTTATATACAATGTCAATTAAAGCGCTGCAACAGTTCTTTCTACAAACTTGGTTAAATCACCACCTGATAGCATACCTTGTGCCAATAGCGCTAAATCATACAACTGTTTAGCCAATTGTTTTTGCGCATCAGCATCAGTCGTTTTCAATAGTTTATCAACTAAAGCATGATTGGTATTTACTACCACATTGTTTCCCATTGGCATCATCCCAAACATATCGTTCTGACCACTTATACGAGACATATCTTTCCAACGACGCATAAACTCTGGTTGGGTGATAGTTACAGGCATTTCATCTGTCGGAAGCGATTCCAATTGGATAGTGTTTGCGCCGGCTACTGCCTTAAACAATTCTTCTACCTGTTTTTTCTCGTCTTCGCTCAAGACACTTTCCATTGCCAGACCTTTGTCAATCAATTTCTCGATGCTGTCTGAGTCAACACGTTTGAAAGTTACTTTCTCTAGTTTAGACTCTAAAGCATTGATAAAGTGGGCATCCAAAGGAGAATCCATGATTAATACATCATAGCCACGTTTTTTAGCTGACGAAATAAAAGCATCTTGTTGATTAGCATCATTGGCATACAGGAATACCGCTTTCTCTTCTTTATCGCTCTGATTAGCCTGTACTTTTTCACGATATTCATCAAGCGTGAAGTATTCATTATCGACATTCTTCAATAATGTAAATTCTTTGGCTCTGTCGTAGAATTTATCATCTGATACAATACCATATTTAGCAAATACACCTACGCTTTCCCATTTCTCTTCAAATCCTTTTCTGTCCTGACGGAACAATTCCTGTAGTTTATCCGCTACTTTCTTCGTAATGTGTGAGTTGATTTTCTTTACATTGCTATCAGCCTGTAAATAACTACGGGAAACGTTTAAAGGAATATCCGGAGAATCAATCACCCCGTGTAACATTTGTAAGAATTCCGGTACAACGTCTTTTACATCATCTGTAATAAATACCTGACGGCTATACAGTTGTACTTTTTCACGATTTAGCTGGAAATCTTTCTTGATTTTCGGGAAGTATAATACCCCGGTCAGATTGAACGGATAATCTACATTCAGGTGGATCCAGAACAAAGGCTCTTCGCTATATGGATAAAGCTCTTTATAAAAGTTTTTATAATCTTCTTCTGTTAATTCAGATGGAGATTTTGCCCAGATTGGATTCGGATTATTAATTACCTTGCCATCAAACTCAATCTCAACAGGTAAGAATTTGGCATATTTTTCAAGAATCTGCTGGATTCTGAAGTTTTCCAGGAATTCTTCTGAATCTGGTGCAATGTGTAAGATAATATCAGTACCACGCTCTG
Organism: Emticicia fontis; assembly: GCF_054779675.1. Classification (NCBI taxonomy): domain Bacteria; kingdom Pseudomonadati; phylum Bacteroidota; class Cytophagia; order Cytophagales; family Leadbetterellaceae; genus Emticicia; species Emticicia fontis. The sequence continues at coordinate 70,132 of NZ_BAAGXU010000014.1, read as the reverse complement.
CTTTCTCAACCTCCGAAATCTCAAATTCTGTACTACCATCACATATCCAACGGGCAGCAGGTTCATCGCGGAATGATTTAGTGATAATCTCTACATTCTGAGCCACCATAAAGGCTGAGTAGAAACCTAAACCAAACTGACCGATAATCTGATTAGTATCTTGTGTATCTTTGTATTTTTCTAAGAACTCTTTTGCTCCGGAGAAAGCAATCTGATTGATGTATTTCTTGATTTCTTCGGCACTCATACCAATCCCTTTGTCAGAGATAGTAATAGTTTTAGCTTCTTTATCGATTGAAACCTTTACGGTCAATTCTCCTAATTCACCATTAAACTCACCCATTGAAGCCAGTTTTTTTAGCTTTTGTGTGGCGTCGACAGCATTAGAAACCAACTCACGCAAGAAAATCTCGTGGTCAGAATAAAGAAACTTTTTAATGATCGGAAAAATGTTTTCGGTGTTAATCGAAATTGTACCTTTTTCAGCTACCATAAGTATATCTAAATTTTATGTTGTTTTAAAACGATGTTCAGCCTACAACAATTAGTATTCCAAGCACCAGAAAAAGCCTTAAAAACTGACATATTGGCAGAAATATCAGAAGTATGAACTGAGCGTTTAAGTCAAAAGGGCAAAGGAGAGACTTTAATGTCAAAAAAATATGTATTTTAGTAAACGCTTTTTTTTCGTATTTTCGTTAAATCAGGAACGGTGGCATAGTTTTGGGTGTTATCGTACATATCTAGTAAGTCTATCTCAGGCATAGAGTACATTTTAAAGAATTAACTATGAATAAGCTTTTCTTTCAGCATCTCTTTGATAAACACCAGCATGCTGAGCCAGTGCCACCTACCAAAGAGATTTCAACATGGGCTTTGCGGATTGTACGCTTGCTTTTTCCGGAGCAAACGAAGGAATATTTTCATTCAGAAGAGGAAATAGAAATTCATTTCAAAAACCTTGAATTAGAATTAAGAAATATTCTGATTTCTACCTATCAATGCAAAGATTGCCAACCAGAAAGAAGAGCGCATGAGTTTTTTGAAAGAATTCCTTTTATTTATGAAACGCTGAAAACCGATATTCAGGCAATCCTGACAGGTGACCCCGCCGCTAAAAGCGAATTTGAAGTAATAAGAGCCTATCCGGGCTTTTATGCCATTTCTTTTTATCGCCTGGCACATGAAATGCACCTGCTTGAAATTCCTTTATTGCCTCGTATCCTGACAGAATACGCCCATTCAAAAACGGGAATTGATATACACCCGGGCGCTCAGATTGATGAATATTTCTTTATTGACCATGGCACTGGAGTAGTTATTGGTGAAACGAGTGTGATAGGCAAACACGTAAAATTGTATCAGGGAGTAACCTTAGGCGCTTTGAGCGTTGATAAATCAATGGTGAATATCAAACGTCACCCGACGGTAGAAGATTATGTAGTGATTTATTCAGGCGCCACCATTTTAGGAGGAAATACCGTTATCGGACAACACTCCATTATTGGTGGTAACGTTTGGTTGACTAAATCGGTACCTGCCTATTCGACGGTCTATCATAAGCCTGAAATTAAGGTAGTAGAGCGTGAAGCGGTTTAATTGAAATCTTCTTAGAAAACAGATACGTACAACAATCTTAAAGAAATAAAATAGCTTAGTTTGGCATGGCAACAATTATTGACCTGGTAGGTAATACCCCATTAGTAGAGTTGAAGAAACTGAATCCGAATCCGAATGTAAAGATTTATGGTAAATTAGAGGGGAATAATCCAGCAGGAAGTGTAAAAGACCGCCCTGCATTAAATATGATCAGAAGTGCTGTTGAGCGCGGAGACATTAAGCCGGGAATGAAACTTATTGAAGCAACGAGTGGAAATACAGGTATTGCCTTAGCTATGATTGCCCGTTTATTCGATTTGGAGATAGAACTGGTAATGCCATCCAACTCAACTCGTGAACGTACACTCACCATGGAAGCCTTCGGTGCAAAAGTAACTCTACTCGAAAATATAGAGAAATGTCGCGATTATGCTGAGGATAAAGGTGCTACCGGAGAATATTTTTTATTGAATCAGTTTGCCAATCCTGACAATTATCTGGCACATTATAAAACTACCGGCCCTGAAATCTGGCAGGATACCGAGCAACAGATTACGCATTTTGTGAGCTCTATGGGTACTACGGGTACAATTATGGGAACATCTATGTATCTGAAAGAAGTAAATCCTGACATTCAGATTGTGGGTTGCCAGCCTACTGAAAATTCTTCAATTCCGGGTATCAGAAGATGGCCTACTGAATATTTGCCAAAGATTTTTGACCCCAGTCGTGTAGATAGGGTAATGGATATTTCAGAGGCAGAAGCGACAGATATGGCTCGCCAATTAGCGAAAGTAGAAGGTATTTTTGCCGGAATGAGTAGTGGAGGAGCAGCCTCCGCAGCCATAAGACTCGCCCAGGAACTGGAAAGTGGTGTAATTGTATTTATCTGTTGCGATAGGGGAGATAGGTATTTGAGTAGCAATCTGTTTGGCGATGCGGATTGATAATTTGCCCAAAGCTAGGTAAATAAGGACTTTTAATATTCAGGGGTGTTATTAAACACCCCTTATTTTTTATTACAAGTTTTATTTGCAAGCTACTTTCTTTAAAGTCTGTCCAATAGTAGCTTTACCTGGGTTTTTCATTACCAGTTTGCCGTTTTTATCTTCTAGTTCACCACTTTTTACTAATAATTTGTCGCCCTCTAATACAAAAACTTTCTCTTCCAGTTGGTTTGAGCCTTCAATCATGTATTCATAGTCGGCTACTATTTCATTTCCTTTCTTTTCACCTATTAATGTTCCTCTTGCCTGGTCTTTTTCCCAAGGTAGCCATTCCATTCTTCCGGTTACTTTGTTTCCTTCAATTTTCAAACTGACAGTTGTGAGGTCTTTGCCAATTTTTTCTTCAAAACATAAGGTTTCAGCCGCGGGAGCTGTAGCAGTAGCTACGGTGTCGGCATTGGCTGTTGTTGTTTCAGTTGTCTGGGTTTCAGTAGTTTTTGATTTACAAGCGCCTAAGGCGAAAATAAAGCTGCAATAAAGTGCGATTTTTTTCATAAATATCAAAATAATTAAGGTGAAGTACTTGAGCAAAAGTAGATAAAATTTACCACTCGTAAATCATATTTACCGCTCTTCCCTGAAATTACATAAAAAACTATGCCATGCGTCTACAAAATCAAATGGCTATGTTTAGATAATTGATGACAACTACCGAACAAAATAAAGAAATTCAGCAAACCATCAGCGGTGAAAGACAGCGACTGTTAGGATTTATCCGGCAGCGGGTGCCCTCTTTGTCTGATGCCGAAGATGTCTTGCAGGAGGTTTATTACGAACTGGTAGAAATGTATCGGTTAACTAAACCTATCGACCAGACAGTTAGATGGTTGTTTACTGTAGCCCGAAATAAAATCAACGACTTTTATCGCAGAAGAAAAACAGATGCTTTGGAAGATATCGTGCAGGGAATGGGCGAAGATGAAGAAGGTATATCCTTATTTGATATGTTACCCGATTCATCCACACAAGATCCTATGATGCAGGAAACTATCCTGGAAGCATTGTCAGAAGCTCTGGAAGAATTGCCGAGCCATCAACGTTTTGTTTTTGAAATGCATGAATTGGAAGACAAATCATTCAAAGAAATTTCAACCATGACGGGTGTCAAGGTCAGTGAATTGATTTCAGAGAAACGGCAGGCTGTTTTATTTCTGAGAGATAAACTCCGGTATCTGTACGACGATTTATTTCTATAATCATTTGAACCGACAAACAATTAACAATTTTAATAGTATTCAATCAGGGGCAACGAGTTGCCCATTAAATAGATAAAAAAATGAGAAGATTTAAGTTTTGGTTTGCTAAAGGTTTTATTTTCATCGTGGCTTTTGTACTACTAGGTGGATTTGTAGTAATGAGCCTATGGAATTGGCTCATACCAAGTATATTTGGTTTAGGTGTGATTACTTTTGCTCAGGCCCTGGGTCTGTTAGTGTTATCGAAAATCCTTTTTGGTGGTTTCCGTGGCGGACACTGGGGTGGTGGCCATTGGGGTGGCGCTCAATTCTGGAAACATAGAATGGCCGAACGTTGGGATAAAATGAGCCCTGACGAACGTAGCGAATTCAAAAGAAGAATGAGAAGCCGCTGGGGTAAATGGGATGAAAGAAGAGAAGAAAAAGCAATGGACGAACAATAGAAAAAGCTATTTGATACAAAGCCGATGAACCAACAGGGGTGGCAGGTATGCGTACTTGTCACCCTTGTTGGTTTTTAGTGTTTTAAGCATAGTTATTTATATAACAAAAGCTTTATCTTTTTGCATTTGCGTAATATTTCTATAAATTGCCTGTCTACTCATTATCATATCGTACCCTATAAACCTATGAACAAAAGAACATTTCTTAAAACCTCTTCCGCGCTTATGACAGGAAGTATACTCTCACAATTAATGGCTTGTAAAGAAAGAGAAACCCGGACCAACTGGGCAGGTAACCTCACTTATAGCACCGACAATGTATACACTCCCAAAACGGTAGAGGAGGTGCAGGAAATGATAAAAAAATATGACAAACTTCGGGCATTAGGCTCTAAGCATTCTTTTAATGCAATAGCTGATAGTCTGGATAATCAGATATCCTCCGCAGGATTGAATAAAATAGTGTCTTTAGATAAAGCCAATAGTACGGTTACAGTTGAGGGAGGAATAAAATATGGCGAATTATGTAAATATCTGGACGATAATGGTTTTGCTCTTCATAACCTTGCTTCCCTACCGCATATCTCTGTTGCCGGAGCCTGTGCTACTGCTACCCATGGTTCAGGTGTAAAAAATGGCAATCTGGCAACGGCCGTATCTGCCATAGAATTTGTAGATGCTGCCGGAAATGTAGTAAATCTTTCGGAAGCGAAAGATGGAGATGCTTTTCATGGAGCCGTGGTTGGTTTAGGCGCATTAGGAGTAGTAACAAAGCTTACACTTAAACTACTACCTACCTTTAGTATGAAACAGGTGGTTTATAAAAATCTGGCGATGGGAGAGTTGGAGAAAAATTTTGAAACCATCATGTCAAGCGGATATAGTGTGAGTTTATTTACCGATTGGAGTAATAAAAACGTAAATGAGGTATGGATCAAAAGCCGCTTTGAGGAAACTGATACAAACACCTTTGCTCCCGAGTTTTACGGAGCCAAGGCGTATGATAAGAATGTTCACCCGATAGAAGCATTGTCGGCTGAGAATTGTACAGAACAATTGGGTGTAAAAGGTCCGTGGTATGAGCGTATGCCGCATTTCCGAATGGGCTTTACGCCAAGTAGTGGAAAAGAATTACAAGCTGAGTATTTTGTGCCTCTTGAGCATGGTTACAAAGCTATGATGGCCATTGAAAAATTACATGAACAGATAACCCCACATTTGTTCATTACCGAAGTACGGACAATGGCAGCGGACGAATTATGGATGAGCCCCGGTTATAAACAAGCCTGTGCGATTATCCATTTTACATGGAAGCAGGAGAAAGACGCAGTTATGAAGCTTTTACCTCAGATTGAACAACAATTAGCCCCTTTTAATGCTCGCCCGCATTGGGGTAAGTTGTTTACGATGTCTCCGCAGGTCTTGCAGTCTCGTATTGAGAAACTGGATGATTTTAAAAAGTTGATTGCTCAATATGACCCTAAAGGCAAATTCAGAAACGCATTTATAGGAAAGAATCTATTTGGAAGTTAATATTTTGGCATTATCAACCACGGAGTAACACCGGGCGACCGTCGCTCGGTGTTACTCCGTGGTTAAACTATCCTTTATAAAGAAACACTTATCACATCAACAGACTCCAGATAAACTACCATTAATTTCAGTTTTTCAGAGCCCATTTGTTGGTAAAGTTTACCGAAATCTCTTATCTCTTTTATATCTCTTTCTTTCTGGAAAAAATCATTGCTACGGCCGGGTTTATAATTGATGATATACACCATATCATCTTTAATTACCACCCGATCAGGGCGTTCGATTTCTCCGTTGGGCAATAAGATTTCTCTTTCGTTTTCAATAATCAGGTCTTCATCAAAAAGAGGATTCAGTGGAGGTAAATCAATAATCGTTTCAATGGCATTTCTCATGTCTCCTCCTTCTTTCGGACTAATCACTCCCTCAAACTCCAGTTCTCTCAACGCATTAGGTATATCGTTTTTCGTACGGATTTTAGCAAAAGCTACCCGTACTTTATTATGTTTATCTTTGCTTTTTTCAAGCGTTTCTGTATCAAAGATCTTCTCCGAAAGTCGTCTCAATCTTAACCGGTCACTGCGGTCTTCACTGATGATTCTTTTTAAATGTATTTTCCCTTCTTCGACAGGCTTTTTGCTGGCTTTTTTAATAAAACTACCTTTATTTACTTCATATAGATTTAATTCAGGATAGAATAAGCCTTCTATAGTAAGGAAATCTTTGATTAACTCACCGACACCCTGTACTTTTTTATTATGGTTTTTCTGAGAAATCACAAACAATTTATCTGCCGCTCTGGTAAAAGCCACATACAACATATTCAGGTTTTCCAGAAAAGTGGCTTGCATTTCTTCAGTATATTGCCCCACCAAATCAGTCATACTTAGCCTTTCGCTGAATTTGATGGGAGAGGAGAGAAGCCTCGAAGACCCTTCTTCTGATTTAAAAGAAAGCTCTTCATAATCCAGTATCTCTAAATCGCTCCACATTTCGGCATAAGCCATAGGCTTTAAAGACCAATGCGCATAAGGAATAATGACGATAGGATATTCAAGCCCTTTCGAACGGTGAATCGTAGTAATCGTAATGGCATCCTGCTCAGCAGGAGATTTAACTGATAGGCTTGGGCTATCTTTTTTCTCTTCCCAATAAGTCAGAAAGTCCTGTAAGTGATTGCTTTCTTTCAGGCTGTAATTCAATACTACATCCAGGAATCGGAACAGGTAATTCTTCTGGTCGGTACGGTTAAATAAATCAAAAGCATCAATTATTTTTTCGGCTAATTCATAGATTCCCGATTTTATCATGATAATCGGGTCGAGCTTATACCCATATTTGGCAAAAATCTCATAAAATACGAATGGGTCGCTTGCTTCTACAGCGTCGGCAATTTCAGTATTCGCCTCGCTATCGGGTATGCGATGAAGAATAGTCTGATAAAATAGATACGCTGCCTCAGACTTCACTAATCTATTATCAGGCTGATTGATAATCTGCATAAAAGCCACCAACAAACGCACGGTTGATGAGTTTTTGAGTAGCAAAGAATCACGGGAAATGATTTGGAAACCTTCATTGGTTAGGAAATTGGCAACCAAAGCAGATTCTTTATTCCTACGGCAAAGAATAGCTATATCTCCCTGACTATATCCTTCCTGCAACACTTGCTGAATCAATTCGAGCGTGCGGTTAAGCATAGCCGTATTTTCTTTTTCATATTCCAGAAACTCTAACTGAATATGCCCTCCGGCAAGCGATTTTGCTGGCTTTTCCTGTCTGAAATCTTCATAGACATCAGGCAGAAAATGAAACTGGTTGGTATATATCTGTAAGATGGCATGAAAAAAACGATTGTTAAAATCGATAATTTCCTGTGCACTCCGATAGTTGGTTGTCAATGATTTAGGCGTCAGATAATGCCCAATGGAAATAAACTGGTCTACCTGATGCATCTGAACCAGAGGATTTTGCACAAGGGCTCTTACATTGCCTTTAAACAAATGCACGATTAATTCCATCTTCCCGCCACGCCAACGGTAAATAGCCTGTTTGGCATCACCTACCACCAGATTGAAATTATTACCAGCCAATGAGTTTTCGATAAGGGGCAGCAGGTTATAAAACTGCATATCTGAGGTATCCTGAAATTCATCAATCAGCAAATGCTTATATTTTTCACCGATGCGCTCATAAATAAAAGGCACGGGTTCAGACAAAATGATGTTCAGAATCTTGCGGTTAAACTCTGCAATAAAAACCTGATTTTTTTCTTTGAGAACCTCATCAAACTCTGCTTTTATCTTCTTCAATAAAGCCAGTTTGCGCAGGTTCGGGCGGATAAGATTATAGAGTGTATATTTTTTTAGGTGATTATCCTTAAAATCCTGCATTTCATAAAAAATGCTTCTGAGTTCTTCTTTGATACTATCAATACTTGCCTGAATCGGTGCGGCAGTACCTTTGGCACTATACCATTTATCATCCCTGATGGCGGCCCAATGGTAGATATTTGGCGAAGAGTCTTTTTTATAATAATACTCGTTCTCAAAATCCTCACGCATATTATAAAAATAAGCGCCTATTCCTTTGCCTTTTTGCGTAAAATCATCAATAATCAATTCTTCACTTTCAATTAATTCGGTAGCTTTGGTAGCCAAGCCTACAATCGTATTTTCAAACCATTTCAGATAGGTATGAATATTCGTAGCTATTTCATTGAAATCTTTGTCGTCAAGCCCATCAAGTTTGATAAGTAGCGCATAATATTGATCATTAATCAGGTGATTGCCAAATTTGGCAAGTTCTTCTGTTACGAAATTCCAGCTTTGGCCATCACCTACTTTTTCTTCTATAAAGCTTTCCAGAATTTGGGTTATTTCCTGATGTTCTTCATCCCCTGCTTTCTCAATCAATCGTTCTGCTGCTTCGGTCATGACCCTATCAGTATCCAATACAATCTCATAATTGAAAGGCAAGCCCAACTCCTCAGTAAAAGCATTCACTAATTGATTGACGAAACTATCAATGGTTTTAACCGCAAAATCAGAATATTCTAAAATGATGTTTTTGAAAATAATTCCTGCCCTTGCTTGGATAATATCTGCCGGCAGATTGGTTTCTTCTACAATCTTCTCAAACAAATCCCATGATTTTGATTGTTCGTTAAAATTGGCATTATCAGAGATTTCTTTCAAAGCCTGCAAGATACGGTCTTTCATTTCTGTAGCCGCATCATTGGTAAAAGTAATCGCCAGAATTTGTTTGAAATAAAAAGGTCGTTCGGTATTAAGTACTAATTTGAGGTATTCTTTAGTTAAAGTAAAAGTCTTGCCCGACCCCGCAGAAGAACTATATATATTAAAATGAGACATTCAGGATGAATTTAAAAATCGTTATTCTAGCGCTGGTTCTACAGATACCCACATGGTCTGCAATTCCATAGGCCCGAATTGAGTTGCCAAAGCAACATCGGCAGCATCCCGACCATAAGCCAGCACTACTCTATTACCTTTTGGTTCGGTTTGGGTAGCATCAAAAGTGTACCAGCGTCCACCCAGATAAGCTTCAAACCAGGCGTGTAAGTCCATTGGTTTTAGTTCATGCAAATAACCCACTACAAAACGGGCAGGTATAGTCATACTACGGCAAAGCGCAACACCCAGATGTGAAAAATCACGGCAAACACCTATTTTGCTTTGAGCCGTATCTTGTGCCGAAGTAGAGGCATTACTGTTCCCATATTCATAAATAATATTTGCATTAATCCATTTTCTGATGGCTTCAACCTGCTCATATCCAGTCTCCACATGTGCTACAATTGATGAAGCTAAACTCCCCAGTTTATCAGACTCACAATAACGGCTAGGAAGTAAATAAATTAAAGCATCATCAGGCAATTCTTGTACAGGTACAAAATTAGCACTAAAATCTACATCTATCTGGTCAGATACTTCTACGATTGCCGAATTTTTGATACTAAAATTTCCTTGTGGAGTAAATACCCGTTGGCAAAGATTACCGTATAGATCGGTGTACTCAGTTACAGGTACATTTGGTTGTAACAGATATTCTTCTTTCGTTACCCATTGTCCGGATCCGCTACGGGGGCGAAGCATCAGGATAAGTGGTGTACTTTCCTCAATCTTATAATCAAGCTGGCAGCTGATAGCAAGTTTCATGGATTAATTTTACGGTTTAGCGATTTTTTCTGATTCTTGTATAAAGATAATAAAAAATACTGTGCCAAGCCCTGAAACTTATTTAATGATACTATTTCAGGTGGTTTTTTACCCAAGCTAGCATATCATTAAAAACATCTTGTTTTTTCAATTCATTATGTATTTCATGATAAAGCCCTCCATAAGTTTTAAAAGTAACATCGCCTGATAGTTGAGAAACTAATTGCTTACTTGCTTCGTAGCTAGTCAGTTTATCTTCTGTGCCGTGCATGATTAAAACAGGAACTGGCGTCTGTCTGGCATTTTTTAGTAACCACTCACCCCATTCTATCAGACCAATACCAACTACCCCCGAAGCTTGATTATGCACCAGCGGGTCTGCCTTATATTTCTCTATTACTTCACGGTCATGTGATAGATTTTCTACATCCAATGAATTGGGTTGAGTAAATGATGGAGCAATGACACGGGCTATTTTGCCAATGGCTAACAATAGTTTAGGCAATTCAAAACCCGGACGAATGGCAGGTGCAGTGGCGATAACGCCGCTGATAGTAGGCTTATGTCTGAATAAATAATTCAAAACCAAAGCCCCACCCATACTATGGCCATACAAGAAAATGGGTTTATCGGGGACAGTTTGTTTGGCCAGTTCAAGTAGACGACTGATTTGTTCCATATATACTTCCATTGAGTCTGCGTGACCTCTTTTGCCTGTGGTTTGCCCGTGCCCGTAAGTATCAACGGCTATAATGGCCAGACCTTGTGAGGTGAAGAAATCGGCTACGTGGGCATATCTGCCACTATGTTCTCCCAGGCCATGTACCAAGGCAATAATGCCTTTGGCTTCCTGTTCGGGTAGCCATTTCTGGAAGAAAATTTTACGTTGCTTATGATCGGTTTCAAAGAAAGATTCGTGAGTCATAGGTAGGGTTAATTATTATCTCAAATGTATTCAAATTCTCTGAATAATGGAAGATTGGGTAGAATTTCATAATTTGATAATCTTCTGAATTCTTCCGTCAAAATGTGACTATACTAAGTGTTTGAAAATCAATCAGAAACGATATATTTGTTTGATGAAACCTATCGTAAAACTATTATCTATTCAAACCTCACATTCGATGAAATACTTTTATTCTCTTGTTTGCCTTCTCTTATTATATCATGCTTCTTATTCTCAAACCCTAACCATTGGTACGCCCGAAAGCCAGGGTATGAGTAGCCAAAGGTTACAGCGGATTGATAAAGTAGTTAATGATTATATTGATAAATCTTACCTATCAGGAGTAGTAGTTCTGGTAGCACGTAATGGCAAAGTTGTGTATCATAAGGGCTTAGGCTATGATGATATAGAGACCAAAAAAGCAATGGATAAAGATGCTATCTTCCGTATTGCTTCTCAAACGAAAGCCATAACCAGTGTAGCCGTCATGATGTTGTATGAAGAGGGTAAATTTCTATTAGACGATCCTATTTCTAAATATATTCCCTCGTTCAAAAATCCAACCGTATTAGATAAATTTAATTCCAAAGATAGTAGTTATACGACTGTGCCGGCTAAAAGAGAAATTACTATCAGAGATTTATTGACCCATACTTCGGGTATCAGCTATGCCGGTATCGGTACCAGAGAAGCCATTGCTATTTATGCAAAAAATAATATTCCCGGTGGGGTTGATACACCTTTTTATACCTTAGAAGATGCCATTAACCGATTGGCAAAACTGCCTTTAGTCCATAATCCGGGTGAGAAGTTTACTTATGGATTAAATACTGATGTACTGGGCTATTTTGTAGAAGTTTTGTCAGGCATGAGTTTCGATGCGTTTTTGCAGGAGCGTATTTTTAAACCTATAGGTATGAACGATACTTACTTTTATCTGCCAGAGTCTAAATTCGGAAGATTGGCATCTTTATATACAGAGGATAAGAACAAAAAAGTATTGAAAGTTACCTTAGATTATGGTAACTATTCAAAGAAAAAAGGTACGTATTTCTCAGGTGGAGGAGGATTGGTTTCTACTGTTACAGACTACGCTATGTTTCTGCAAATGCTACTTAATGGAGGTAGATACAAAGGACAACAATTATTAAGTCCTGTTACAATAAATATGATGATTCATAATCAGATTGGGGATATTAAACTGGGTAATAAAAAGTTTGGGTTAGGCTTTGCCTTAACTACAGAAGCAGAAGCAGCAAGGTTAACACCCTCAGAAGGGACTTTTGATTGGGGAGGAGCCTACAGCACCGCTTATTGGGCTGACCCCAAAGAGGGGATCATAGGTATGATTATGACCCAGAAAATACCCAATAGCTATGCAGATATAGGAGAGAAGTTCAAGGTAATGGTATATCAGGCTATTACAAAACCCAATTAAAACTAATCAGAAGCAATATATTTATCTCTTTAAGCGTGTGTAATTCTCTATTCAAACCATAAACATCATGAAGTATATTTATTCATTCGTTTTTATCCTCTTATCACATCATTTCTCTTTTTCTCAAACTTTAGTAGCTGCTACTCCTGAAAGCCAGGGCATGAGTACACAACGATTGCAGCGCATTGATAAAATAGTGAACGAATACGTCGAAAAATCGTACACAGCCGGTGCGGTTGTGCTGGTTGCACGCAATGGTAAAATAGTCTATCATAAAGGCTTGGGATATGATGATATATCAACCAAAAAACCGATGCCAAAAGACATCATTTTTCGTATTGCCTCTCAGAGTAAAGCCATTACAAGTGTAGCTGTCATGATGTTGTACGAAGAGGGCAGGTTTTTATTAGACGAACCTATTTCTAAGTACATTCCCTCATTCAAAAATCCGGTTGTATTAGATAAATTCAATGAGAAGGATAGTACTTATACCACTATTCCAGCCAAAAGAGAAGTGACCGTCAGAGATTTACTGACGCACACTTCGGGTATTAGTTATGCAGGTATTGGCACCAAAGAAGCCGTAGCGATTTATGCCAAAAATAAAATTCCAAGTGGAATAGGCACACCTGAGTATACTTTGGAAGATGTAATGGGAAGGTTAGGAAAAATGCCTTTGGTGCATCAACCCGGTGAAAAATGGACGTATGGTTTAAATACTGATGTATTGGGCTATTTAGTTGAAGTATTATCAGGCAAGAGTTTTGATGAATTTTTGCATGAGCGTATATTCAAACCGATAGGCATGAACGATACCTATTTTTATTTACCTGAGTCTAAATTTGGTCGATTAGCTGCCTTGAATACTGAAGATAAAGACAAAAAGGTGATGAAAGTAACGGGTAACCAAGGAAATTATCCTACTAAAAAAGGTACGTACTTTTCAGGTGGCGCTGGATTGGTTTCTACAGCGACTGATTATGCTATGTTTTTGCAGATGTTGCTGAATGGAGGTAAATACAATGGACAACAATTATTAAGTCCCGTTACCGTAAATATGATGACTCATAACCAGATTGGCGACCTTAATCTGGGCAATAGAAAGTTTGGCTTAGGCTTTGGATTGACTACCGCAGCTGAAGCGGCAAGAATTACTCCATCGGAGGGAACGTTTGATTGGGGAGGCTATTATGGTACTACTTATTGGGCTGATCCGAAAGAAGGAATTATTGGTCTGATTATGACCCAAAAGGTACCCAACAGCTACGGAGATTTAGGTGAAAAATTCAAAGTACTGGTTTATCAGGCCATTACAAAACTCAACTGATTGGATAAATAATATTTGATATTAGAATAGTGATTTTTTACGTGCCAAAAATCACTATTCTAGAAAAAATACAATTATTTTTGCGAAATCTTTGGTAAATTCAAAGATTTGTATTAGTTTTGCAAAAGTTTTAAAAAGGCACATCCGATGGAGCCTCTGCAGTAATAAAAATTCGACACAAAGAGTTTCTCTTTCTTTCAAATTCCTTTCAGAGCAGGCAACGGGTGGTTCTCATCGTTCGCTTTATTATTTTTTCGGCATTCGGGGCAGTCACGGTTATGCGTGAGAACGGCAGTGTAGGTTCCGACTTAACAAATATATTATCCTTGATGGAAGTAGTGAAATTTTCCGAGCTCCCGCTTTCGGAGTATGTTCTTCGTGCGGTCGAAGAACTAGGTTTTGAGTATGCAACACCTATACAATCAGCCGCAATCCCAGTAGTTATGCGTGGTGGCGACGTAATCGGTCAGGCGCAAACAGGAACAGGCAAAACAGCAGCCTTTGGTATCCCAGCCATAGAAGCAATTGATGAAAATGACAGAAACACGCAAGTGTTGATCATGTGTCCAACCCGAGAGTTGGCCCTTCAGGTAAAAGAACAAATCCAGAAATTAGCCAAGTACAAAAAAGGAGTGAATGTAGCAGCCATCTTTGGTGGTGAGTCTTACGAACGTCAGTTCCTGGCACTTAAAAAAGGTTCGCAGATCGTAGTAGGTACGCCTGGTCGTATCATGGACCACATGGAGCGTAAAACCCTGGTATTGAGCAATATTAAATTGGCTATTCTTGATGAGGCTGATGAAATGTTGAACATGGGTTTCCGTGAAGATATTGAGAAAATCTTATCTTTTGCCCCTGCAGAAAGACAAACTGTATTGTTTTCAGCAACAATGTCGCCTGAGATTCTTTCAATTACTAAACGTTTTCAGAAAAATCCTGAAATCATTAGAACATTGAAAAAAGAAGTATCAAATGCCAACATTGAGCAGTTTTTCTTTGCTGTACGCAAAGAAGCGAAAATGGAGGTAATGACTCGCTTAATAGATGTACATGATTTGAAATTGATGCTGGTATTTGCAAATACCAAATCGAAAGTAGATGAAATTGTAAGTGATTTACAAGTGCGTGGCTATGCCGCAGAAGGTCTTCATGGAGATATGCGCCAACAGGTACGTTCACAAGTAATGAGCAAATTCCGTGCAGGTGTAACCACTATTCTGGTTGCTACTGACGTAGCCGCTCGTGGTATTGACGTATCAGGTGTTGATGCAGTATTCAACTTTGATGTACCGCAGGATTTAGAATATTATGTACACCGTATCGGTCGTACAGGCCGTGCAGGTAAAACCGGGAAAGCTTTCATGCTTATCTCTGGCCGTGATAAATATCGTTTACGTGATATTGAAAATTATACTAAAGTAAAAATTGAACAAGGGGTTATTCCTACATTCAATGAACTTGTAAAAACCCGTCACCGTAAATTCTTAGAACAAGTTAGAGAATCTCTTCTTTCAGGTGTTGATAATTTCTATGAAGATATTGTTGGCGAATTGAGCGAAGAAGGTTATTCAGATGCACAAATTATGGCTGCTTTGATAAAAATGCAGGTAGGTGCAGTGAAAAGCGAATTCTCTGATGCACAGTTATCTGATAGCTACCGTGAACCAAGAACGCAGGATAGATTCGAAAGAAAAGATTCAAGAAGTGCGTATGGCAGCAGAGATGGTGGCCGCCGTGAGTATGGAAGCGGAAGCAGAGATTCTCGTGGGGGTGGTGAGCGTCGTTTCGAACCAAGAGAAAGACGTCAGGAAACTGGTGCTCGTGGCTCAGGCAGAACAGACATGGTACGTTTATTTATCAGCTTAGGCCGTAAAGATAACGTTGCTCCAAACCATATTGTAGGTGCCATTACTTCAGAAGCTCGCATCGCAGGTCGTGCTATCGGACAAATTGATATTTATGATAAATTCAGTTTTGTAGAAGTGCCTCAACAAGATGTAAAACGCGTATTAGATGGTATGCAAGGCAAAACCATCAATGCACGTGAAGTGAATATGGAAATTGCGAAATAATTTTTCGTACATAAGATAAAAGGAAAAGCACGAGGTCGTAAGGCTTCGTGCTTTTTTCATAATATAAGAATGCCATGGTGTTTCCCAGAAGCCTCATAAAAACCCACGAAGCTCTCTGATTATACTAAAAACAGGAAAAGTTTTAATTATTTATGTATTGCCATATAAACTGGTATCAAGATTGATAGAGTATATGCTTTAGCGTTTAAAAAAGATGCTTTTTTTGTTGAAAAAAGTAGTTTTTTACGAATAATTGTTATATTTGTTTATCATACCCTCTAAATACTAACCCCTTATGAAAACATGTAGTTTAATTGCTAACATCATTATGCTACTTATTCTGATTCCTGCTGCATTGGGTGCTATTATGTCTCCTTTTGTATTTGATTCAGGTGCAAGTAGAAGAACATGGTTGATTTTCGGAACTCTTGTTGCTTTACCTGTCTTAATTATCTCTACACAGATTATTTCATGGATTGCGTATGTACGCCACAATTATGACTTTGCTTTAAAAGTTAGTCTAGTGCCAGTGTTAGATATTTTTATGATAATTTTACTATTTACGGTTAGTAGTGATTTGAAGTAGAATTGTAAAAGAAATTAAAAAAGCCTGAAAACAACGAGAGTTTTCAGGCTTTTTTTGTTTGAAATTCCCAGCAAAACATAGATTTTCTGCTTCGTAATCAGGCTATAATTAAAAATTATTATGTTCTAAAAAAACACCCAAAGTCAGGCTTTTTAAGATATTGTTTATAATGAGCGGATTAGTAAGTTTATGTGCTCTTACCAACTGGATACTTTTCTTTAGTTTATTTGTGTCAATGAAATGGCAGAATGCCGGATTTTTTTCGAAGCGTTGTGCATAACTTTCCGCCCTGTCAATTTCAGAGACAAAGCGTAAAAAAATATCTGATGACTGACTGCCTCTTCGATGTTCATTCAACACTTTATCAGGTAGCCGACCTGCCATCATTTTGCGAATCACTTGCCTCCCTTCTTTCTTCTCATTGAAAAAGAAATGATTCGGAATAGCCAGCGTATGTTCTATTATTCGTATATCAGCGGTTGGGTCTAATTTTTGTATATTTAATATTGAGTCATTATTTATCAGTCGGTTTTTAAAATTTTTGTACACCAAATCAAGTATTTCTTCCTGCGACGTTTTAAAAACCGAATGCAGGCTCCTTCTGTTAATCAATACATCTTTTTTTATATGATATGAATCAATTAAGCTTTTATTCAAAAATGCTGTTTTCAACCTATTCGAAAAACGGCTGTATTCAACTAAATTTCTGACAAGAGGTTTTATTATTTTTCGTTTAAAAGCCTTATAACCCGGTTTCATGGGCAATTCGTCTATAAGCCCTCTGTAAGATAGGGCGACGTTACCTGTTCCGGCTGAGAATAGTATTTCTATGCCCATATTGGCAGCCAACTGATGAATATCCATTATCCAGAAAGCATTGCCTGCATTTGGAATAAAACTATTGAAATTCCTTACGAACATTTCTATTCCATCAATCGGAGAAACATTTGCCGAATTCACCAGAAAAGATCGGATGTTGGATTTTGATTCTACTACCGTTTTGGCGTGTTCGCTTTCATCGCCAAACGATTTCGGGTCTGAATCATAAGATTTATTATATAATGGCACATGAGTAAAGGTAAGTAAGGGGTTATTACCAAGTAGTTCTGCCGTCAACGAGGTTACTGTAGTAGAGTCAAAACCCCCGCTTAACATACAACCGACTTTAAGATTGGCTGGTATTCTGCACCTGATCGCTTCTTGGGTTATCTCAAGCAGTTCATCAGAATAATCCTGTAAATTGGAGTAATATTTTAGAGGAACATTTTCAGGGAACCAGTATTGTTCTATCTTTATCTTCCCGGATTTATAAGTTAGTGTATGACCCGGCGAAAGCCTGAATACATCTTTAAAAATAGTTTCCCTGACCGACCCTTTGTAGTTCCAGCTAGCAAGTAAGTTTAATGTAAAATGATGATTCAGCTCCCGGGCTGTCTGGATGAGTGGTCTTATACTACTACTGAAAAGAATATCTCCGTTTAGCTCTCTGTAAAGAAGTTCACATTTACCGTTTTGGTCTCTTGCCAGAAATAACTCTCCAGAAAGTGTATTATACGCAGCAAAAAGCCAGTCGCCTATTAATCTTGCCGGACAGTTCTTACCCCAGGTAAGGAAAGCTTTCCAGATATATTCAGGACCCGAACAACAAGCACCCATAAACGGCTGGAGTTCTTTAGAGTTATCAATTCGTCCTTGTGCAGAAAAAATCAGATTCCGGTCAGAATCCCGAAAAATATTGACATCATTTCCGACGATACATCCTAATCTGAATTGTTCAGATTCAATAAGGGTATATTTCGAAAAATCCAGGAATGTGTCGTCTTGAGTACAGCCCAGAATCATTAACTATGCTGATCCGCCGTAGAGTCTGCAACTACGCTCCCTCCATTATTCACTTCTAAAGCTATAGATTCAGGTTTAATCCAGTCTTTTTTTTCCGGTTGTGGTTCACATGAAAGATTGTATTCTTCTTTTTTGTTTGCTTTGTTCATGTTTATACTTTTTTTGCAAATATACGTATATACTTCAAAAGGTCAGAATGAGATAGGGAAAATATTGTCTTTTAATAAAAAATTGATACATATGCGAAGGTTATTTGCTTGTGTTTCTGAATATACGTATAGGGTAATAATTACACTGCCTTCCACACAGCAAACACGAAGGTCTTTCCTAAGAATATTGACGTTATCATTTCGTTCAGATTCAGATTCAGTTTCTTGCATCCAGGTAAATGAAAAGCAATCAAGAATATCCTAAACCAGGTATCACCCGACTTTGGGTAGGAAGCAAGTCTATCAACTTTTTTCTAAAACAATGAGCCATCCAAATTTTCCATTAATCACCTGTTTTTTTTCTCTCATATTGCAAAACAAGACTTTTATAACCGGGCATCATTGCAGATTATTATTTTCTAAAAATATACCGAGAGTCAGGCATTGCAGAATTTTATTTAAAATACCATCGTCTGTCAGTTTAGATTCTTTTACCAGATTAATACTATTTTTCAGCTTTTGGGTATCAATAAAATAGCTGAATGCCGGATTTTTTTCAAAACGCTGGTAATATTCTTCTGCTCTGCCAATTTCTGCCTGAAAACGCAAAAATATATCAGCCGCTTGTCTGCCTTTACGTTGTTCATCTAATACTTTATCAGGCAAGCGTCCCACCATCATTCT
The DNA here is from genome assembly GCF_054779675.1 of Emticicia fontis. NCBI lineage: Bacteria > Pseudomonadati > Bacteroidota > Cytophagia > Cytophagales > Leadbetterellaceae > Emticicia > Emticicia fontis. The sequence goes on along the minus strand of NZ_BAAGXU010000014.1, from coordinate 51,132 downwards.
CCGTATCACCTGCCTTCTTTCGCCTTTTTCATTAAAAAAGATTTGATTGGGTATAGCCAAACAGTGTTCAATTATACGTATGTCAGCAGTAGGATCTAATTTTTCTATTTTCAATAAAGAATCATTCTCTATCAGTCTGCTTTTATAAGTTTTATACATCAATGAAAGTATTTCTTCCTGAGAAGTTTTAAATACTCTATGCCCTGCTCTTCTATTAAGCAATACATCTTGTTTAATATTATACTTATCGATGATGTTTTTATTAAGAAAACCATTCTTGAGTTTATTAGAAAAATTCCGGTACTCAATGAAATTTCTAAGCAATGGTTTTAATACTTTCCTTTTCAATGTTCTTAACCCAGGATTCATCGGTAAAGCATCTGCAAGACCTCTATAAGAAAGAGCAATATTCCCAAACCCCCCTGATAATAGCACTTCTAAACCCATATCAACCGCTTGTTGATAAATGTCCATTACCCAGAATGAATTACTTCCGTTCGGAATAAAATTATTAAAGTTTTTTACATACCTTTCCAGACCATCAATAGGAGAAACGTTTGCTGAGTTCAGCAGGAAAGATTGGATATTCGTTTTTGATTCTACTACCGCTTTTATGTGTTCAGTTTCATCATAAAACTTTCTCGGATTTGAAGAATAAAATCTATCATATAACGGTACATGGCTAAAAGTATACAATGGGTTGTCTCCTATTATTTCGGCTGCCAGCGAGCTTATGGTAGTCGAATCAAGCCCTCCACTTAGCATAGAACCTACTTTAAGATTTGAAGGAATTCTACAAGCCACAGCTTTCTTACTGATTTCGAGAAGCTCGTCGGAATAATCTTGAGGAATGGAATAATGTTTCAGCGGAATATGCTCAGGAAACCAATACTTTTCTATCCTTATTCTCCCAGATTTATAGCTAAGCGTATGACCCGGAGAAAGCCTTAAAATATTCTGAAAAATTGTAGCCTGATCAGAGTTTTGATAGTTCCAGCCGCTTATTAAGCTTATTACTTGCAAATGATTCAGTTGCCTGGATGTTTTAATTAGAGGCCTTAAATTACTACTAAACATAATACCTCCGGCCACTTCCTTATAAAGTAGTTCACGTTTGCCATTCTGATCTCTGGCAAGAAATAATTCTCCTGAAAGAGTATTATAAGCAGCAAAAAGCCAATCGCCCAGCAATCTGGCCGGACAGTTCTTTCCCCAGAATAGGAAGGCTTTCCAGATGTAGTCAGGTCCTGAAGTACAAGAGCCCAAAAATGGTTCGAGTGCCTCTGGGTTATCTATTCTGCCTTGTGCAGCAAAAATCAGATTCCGATCCGAATCCTGAAAAATATTTGAGTCATTCCCTGTGATACAACCAAGCCGGAATTGTTCAGACTCAATAAGGTTATAATTTTTAAAGTCGAGAAAAGCAGGGTTTTGTGTACAACCCAAAATCATGATACATCCGAAGCAGGAGTTGTATCAACAGGTCCACTGCCACCATTGTTAACGTCTAGTGCTTTAGCCTCAGGTTTAATCCAATTTTTCTTTAAAGATTGCGTATCAGAAGAGATTGTATTTTCTTGTATTTTATTTTCTTCCTTCATTGTATTTATTTTTATAGATAGATATTTGTAAATTTAATTAATTTCTGAATTATCAAAAATAAAAAGTATCTTTTGTTTGATAAAATGCTTCAATTCAAATCCAACGCGAAAGGGATTTACTCCTCAAAATAATAGCCAAAAATAATCCCCATTTCATCTTCGGTTGTCAGACCAAATCTCACTGTTTTATCAGTCGTATTATTGTAGGTGATTTTTGAGGTAAGTCCTTCGCCTTTTTTCAGTGAGATATATGGCATATAGTTGATTTTTTCAGGGTGTTCCCAGTTGGTAGAAGTATAAACAATTTCACCGTCGCGACTGCCACCTTTAATCAATATCTCAAATTTCTCACCTAATTTATGTGTATGCGAGAATAACATGACTACTTTGATGTTTTTATCGAAAGTAAAGTTTTTGGTAATAACTGTTTTTTGTTTCGGTGGAATCGTCAGGTTATTGTTGGCTAAATCCAATACCTTCAGCACATTCTTTACATTGGCTTTTTTGGTCGTATAAAGATTGACATAAACCTCTCCGGGAATAGCACTTGTACCTTTGTTATAATAATGCGAATTCATATCAAAAGTGGCATTGGGCGCTATTTCAACCGCCGTTCCTTCCGGAAAGGTATAATCCATATTGGCTTCGCTTCCACCGAAATTAAAGATATGATTGCCCATCTGTTGAAAGGTCAGAATATTTAATGAGCCATCAGCATTGCGTAAATCTCTTATCTGATTCAAAGGCGCCAGATTACTGAGGTCTCTGAATCCATATAGGATAAAGTGATGGCTACCAGAGCGCATCTTTAATTGAATTCTATTGATATAGGCGGTTTCAGTATTGCCCAAAGGCTTTCTGACAAACAATTCACGTTCGAAATCAGGAGCAATATCAAATTTATCCAGTTTCATCTGGTACCCTGTGCCTAAAGCAGGAGCAGCTAAAACTTCAAATGGAGCTGTCAGGCTTGGTGTAGTATCATCTAATAGCTTGGCGTCTACTACATTTCCTTTTTCGGGTGCTCCGGCTTCAATCCAGCGTCTGATAAATTCTATTTGTCCTGCATATAGTGGTTCGTTTCCCAATGGCATAGTGCTGCCATAATTCTTGCCGCCATGATGGCTGGCATCAACGCTCAATTTATGATACAACAGGCTTTGTAAAGCATTAAAGGCTTTTACTAATTTTAGACCATCTGTTCTTGCTTCGTTGTTCTTAGGGTCAATCTCATACAGATTATTATACGCTTTGCCTTTAGCCAATACTAAGCCATGTTGAGCAAAGGTACCATCATTCGTAGAAAAATGACATCCTTGTACTGCACAAGACTTTGTCAGTATCTTATCCTGTATTAAATCAAAGCTGGATATTGCTGTATCTACTTTCTCTTGTTTACTACAAGAGTTCATCAGCGAAAGACATAAAACCGTAGCAACAGAAAGGGTAGTAAAAATAGTATATCTCATGAAACCAATGGTATAAGTACTTCCTTAACGTAAATATCAGGTTTAAATATGTGCTTTCAGCTAAAAACCTGGTAAATAGTTTCTTACAAACTACTTGCCACTTTTTTGAGTTGCTTTTTCGCGTTGCCCTACATACAAGCCTACAATCACCAGAGCAGTGCCTAAAAAAGTATGATAAGTGATTGGCTCATCGAGTAGTAGATATGAGTAAATGAACCCGAAAATAGGGCATAGGAATAAGAAGAAAGAGGCTTTAACAGGGTCAACTTCCAGCAGATATAACCACAACTGTACAGCTAGTATGGATACGGGAAATATCAGCCATAGAACTGATAGCGTAAAGTTAAGGTCAAAAGTATTAGGCTCTTTATGGAGCAGGAACGTGAAAGGTAACATGAGCATACCTCCTAAAAATACCTGCCAGCCGTTGATAGCTGTTCGGGATAGCTTCCAGTCAATTTTAGAATAATAGATAGTGCCTATCGAATATGAAAGCATACTCAGAAACATATATAAAAGCCCCAGGGGAGTAGCAAAGCTTTTTTGAAGCAATGGGTAAGTAGCAAGCGCTACACCTGCCAAACCCAGTACTACAGCCAGCCATTCAGCCCCTTTTACCTGACGACCTATCCAGAAAGCAGAGATGATACTAATAAACAGTGGATTTGTGGCCGTAGACAGGCTGCCAATGCCCGCAGCCACTTCTTTAATCCCCAATACGAAAAAGCTCAAATAGAGCGTAACATTCAGTAGGCCAAAGATTGTCAACTCCCACCATTCTTTACCTTTGGGCAGGCGATCTTTCTGAAACAAAAAAGAGTAGGCTAGCATGATAATGCCAGCCGCCAGAAAACGTATCTGAAAGAGTACTAAGGGCTCGACAGAACGAAGCCCGAATTTAGCTGCTGCCGATGCCGAAGCCCATGAAGCCGCAAATAAAATGCCCAATAAGAGGAGTCTCAGGTTCAATGTCCAGGTATTATTTGTGTATCAAATGTAAGGCATTTTCAGTAGTTTGTTGTACTACTTCCTGAAAAGACACTTGTTTTAATTCGGCTATTCTTTGTGCTACCAGTTCAATATAAGCTACCTCATTTCTTTTACCTCTATGCGGTACCGGGGCTAAATAAGGCGAATCGGTTTCGAGTACAATATTTTTTAAATCAATGGAAGGAAGTACTTTGTCCATCCCGCCATTTTTAAAAGTGGCTACTCCGCCAATACCTAATAAAAAGTTAAGGCCTATCACTCTTTTCGCCTCTTCCAGATTGCCGGAGAAACAATGGAAAATGCCTTTTAAGTCGCTCCAACCAAATTGCTCAATCAGTTCAATACATCTCACAATGGCATTCAATGACCCATCTTTCGAGTTTCTTGAATGAATACAAATAGGTAAATTATATTTTTGTGCCAGGCGGAGCTGTGCAATAAAGGCTTCTTCCTGTTGTGGTACAAAGTTTAAATCCCAGTAGAAATCTATACCGATTTCTCCAATCATCGGAAATGTCCGTTGTTCAAGCCAGTTTTCTACTATATTCAGTGCTTCTTCGAAATTTTCTTTGATATAGCAAGGGTGTATACCCATCATAGGCAGGCAAATACCCGGATACTGTTGTTCTAATGCCAGCATACCTGCAATCGTTTCAGGGTCACAGTTAGGCATCCAGATTTGTTTTACACCCGCCTCAAAAGCTCGTTTGAGCATGATGTCTCTATCTTCGTCAAATTGGTCGTCGTAAATATGTGCGTGGGTTTCTATCATCTTAATAATCAATTTTTTTTGCAAAATTACACCGTTAAAATTTCAAACAATATTACTTTTGGAAATAAGAAACTATTTGACTTAATCTTCTATGTTCAAAATGTTTCTTTTTCACAAATACTGCGTTGCTAAAATCCTCGCTTAGCTCTGCTAAGCTCCGGTTTTAACACCTTGTCTTTGCAAAAAATAAACTATTTTGAATTATAGAATTTAAGTCAAATCGTTTCAAAACCACATACAATGAATCTTTCGGTAGTTATTCTTACCTTCAATAATACCCGTACAATCAGACAAGTATTAGAAGCCGTAACAGGCTGGGCCAATGAAATAGTGGTGGTTGATAGTGGCAGTACCGACGAAACACTAGCTATTGTGCAAGCGTTTGGCTGTAAGATTTATCACCGCAAACTGGATGGCTTTGGCAAACAAAAACGCTTTGCAGTAGACCAGGCAAAAAACGATTGGGTATTTGTAGTGGATTCTGACGAAGTAGTGACCGAAGCATTAAAAAAAGAGATAGATACGCAACTGGCAGAAAATACTGAATACAATGGCTTTCTGGTGCCAAGAATATTGATATTTCTGGGTAAGAAACTGAAATATGGGAGAGAGTCAAAACTGCCCACTTTGCGGATATTTAACAGGAAATTTGGGAATTATAATGATAAAGAGGTACATGAAGAGGTAGTTTTAGAAGGCAAAACGCTTACGCTAAAAAACGAAATGTTGCATTATAGTTTCTCTGATATTGCTGAGTTTTTTCAAAAAATGAATGACTACTCTTCCAGAAGTGCTACCGAGCTTTCTAGTAGAGGAAAGCGCACTTCTATGATGAAGGTTATTACTAAATTTCCTGTCACTTTTTTTGTCGAGTATTTTATCAGGCTAAATATTCTTAATGGCTATCCTGGTTTTGTATGGGCTTTTACACAGGCAATTTATGCCAGTTTGAAGTATGTTAAATTGAGAGAATTGCAGACAAATCAGGCAAATTAATATCGATTAAAAGGGATTTATATGACTACTATCGGCCTTATCTCAGACACACACGGTTATCTGGATGAACGGGTTTTTGACCATTTCAAAGATTGCGATGAAATCTGGCATGCGGGTGATGTAGGTTCGGTCAAGATAATTGAAGAACTGAAAGCCTTTAAACCTACCCGGTTTGTATATGGAAATATTGATTCGAAAGAGATACAATGGCAATTGCCCGAACATCAGTTTTTTACAATTGAAGGTTTCAGTATCTGGATGACTCATATCGGTGGAGCACCACCGAATTATAATCCGGCGGTGAAGAAGCAATTCAAAGAGCAGATTCCTGATATTTTTATCTGTGGGCATTCGCATATTCTGCGGGTGATACGAGATGAGAAAATGAATAATATGCTTTACATGAATCCGGGGGCGGCTGGTAATGAGGGTTTTCATAAAGTAAAAACTTTATTGAAATTTTCTTTAGATAATCGAAAAATGTCTAACTTAGGGGTGATAGAGCTAGGGAAAAGAGGCGCAATTATTCGGGGTGCGTAATCCGTTGATTTTAAGATTAGCTATTATGAAGAGCATCGCTAAACGTTATTTACTAATTTTTACCTTTTTACTGTGTCTGCCTTTTACCATTTCTGCACAATTGTCATTGGGCAAAAGGATTGAATTTGAACAGAGCAGCACGATGGAAGAAGACCACCAGTTGTTTTCTCTACAAGAAAATGGTGTTCTGCTGTTTCATTCCAGTGAAGACCTGTATCACCGGAAAATGACGATAGATTTCCATAAATATGATAGTACACTCACAGAAATCTGGAAAGTCAATTTTGTTCCTGAAGAAGATTTCCTGTTAAACAAGACCTTTCAGAACGACCGCTTTTTATTCATTCTTTTCAAAAAAAAGGATAGAACTGATATAAGAGTACTACGGCTGGATTTAGAAACTGGTGATAAAACCTATGTAGAGGGCGATTTGCTGACCAATATGGATGTAGAACACCTTACTGTTCTGGAAAGTAAAGCATTTATAGGAGGTAAATACAATGACCGACCAGTGGTAGTAATGTTTAGCTTCTTCGACAAAACCTCAAAAGTATTACCGGAAATCCATGCGAATCATTTGATGATTAGCGAAATGGATGTAAGTGCTAAGAATGAAGTGGTGTATATCATGCTGAAAAACGAACGGAATTGCCAGTATATCATTAAAACTTACTCTTACGAAGGTAAACTGCTCAATACAATGGGGCTGGGAGACAAGCAAAGAACGCCTATTTCGGGTAAAATTCTGAATATGGATAATGGCGCACCGGTATTGTTGGGTAATTATGCTGAGGGATGTTCGCCACTTTCTATTGGTATTTATATGCAGAATCTCTCGAACGATTCCAAGATACAATACATAGATTTTTCAGATCTGAAGAATTTTTTCAGCTTTATGAATCCTAAAAAGGAGGAAAAAATAAAGGAGAAGATCAGACTTAAAAAGGAAAAAGGCAAAGAAGTAAAACTGCGTAACAGATTATTATTACACGATATAATTACAACGCCTGATGGCTGGATAGTAATTGCCGAAGTGTTTTATCCAGAGTATAAAGCACCTGCCAATAATGGATTTAGCAATTGGCGTAGCTATCGGATAGGGGGCGATACTTACAATAATTTCAGATATACCCATGCGATTCTTTGTGGGTTCGACCACAACGGTAAATTATTATGGGATAATAGTGTTGCGCTTAAAGATGTAGAAGGAAATGAACTGAATGCCAAAGTTCAGATTACACATCAGGATGATTTTCATATACTGGCATACCCTGATGAAGATCAGATAAAAACAGTGATAGTAAGAAAAAATGAGAAAATAAAGGATTTAGAAAGCTATGATTTAAAAGCCAACTCGGTTTCAGAAAAAATTATAGATACTGACCGTACTAACCTGATTGCCTGGTATGGTCATAGTTTTCTGGTTTATGGCTATCAAAGCATCAGAAAAGAAAACTTAGCCAATAAAGAGGTTTTTTCTATCAATAAGCTCACATACTCACTCAAAGACGGAAAGCAATAACCTACAAGAAGGCTTTTGCTTTCATTTTCTTTACCAGTTGTTTACTCTTTTTCTTATCCATCAGATACAAAGCCTTAGAGAGCCATTCGGAGCTTGTACCGTCTTTGCTGATAATAGTTACCTGTCGCAATTCGGTAACACCTATGCCAATCTTTGGATCAATGATATGTGAGTATTTCTTGCCGTCTATTTCAACAAACTGATACAAATCTCCTGAAGTTGAAACTCCACTGTTTTTTAGGTAATAATCCGTCGTATTAATGATTACTTTCCAGCCTTTTTCTTGTGGAGGAGCATTGGAAACTACTATATTTCCACCTGCCTCAATCATTGCTGATGTAATACCATTTTCTTGCAATATTTTCATCATTTCATCTTCTGCATAGCCTTTACCTATCCCACCGAAATCAATGCGCATTCCCTGCTTTTTCAGCATGATTGATTGAGATTTACTGTTTAAGACAATGTTCTCCATGCCTACTTTTGCTCTCGCTTCAGCAATTTGTGCCTCAGAAGGTAATTGCTTCTGACGCTTCATCCGTCGCCACAGTTGTGTCATAGGGCCAATGGTAATGTCAAAGTTATTCTCAGTCAAGCGTGCTCCCTTTATAGATTCCTGAACGATTTTCCAGAGGTCGTCGCTCACTTTTACAAATTCACCTGTGCCGGAGGTTCGGCATAAACGATTAATCTCACTGTCTTCCCGATAATCGCTTAAGATAATATTCAGAGTATCTAAACGAACAAAAGCTTTTTGGGAGGCCGCTAAGGCTTTGGCAGAATCGGGAGCATAGAGTACGATTCTGAACATCGTACCCATTTGCGGATGAGAAAACTCATAGCGTGTCTGTGCGTGGGTATAGAGGCAAAAAAAGAGGAATAAGCCCGAAAGGCTATTCCTCTTATTAAAAAATCGTATCAACATAAATTATTTGATTTCAAACAAAGTATCAGCCAGATTAGTGTTAGCTTCGATTTTAGAGGCTGTTAAGGCTAATTGCATCATGCCTAAATCCTGGTTTAATTTATGAGCAAATTTCACACCGCTTACATCTTTATAATCAGTATAATCAGAAGTAATGGTTTGTGAACCCATTGGCGTTTCTGCCGTAATCATCTGACGAACTTTCAAGCCTGAAGCCACATCATAGAATTCTGTCATTTTAACAGTTCCGATAGCTACTTCAATTTTATGTGCATCTGCATTATTTACTTTTTCTTTACCTACATAAGTCAATTTAGCACCCATTGTAGTATATTCTGACTCCGGTACAATAATAGCCTGCATAGCAACTGCTTTTACTTTTTCAGCATCAGTAATGTCTTCTGAGCCTTGCATACCGCTTGCACGAACTTTAGTACCGTCACATACTTGTTTTTGTACTTCGCCCATACCTGTTACACTTACAGACTGCAAGAATTTATTAGGAGATTTTTTTTGAATAAGAATTTCTAAATTGGCTCCTTGTGCTTCACCGGTAAAAGTCATGCTTAAATCTTTTATTTTTGATATCGCATCTTTGCCACCAATAGCGTTCACGTAGTTGTTTACAACTTCTTCAGCAGTTTGTGCAAATGATAATGTGCTTATAAGCAATGCCGATACAAAAAGACTAATTTTTTTCATCGATTAGATAAGTTAATGTTTAAAACTGTTGTAAAGGTGTAAAAGGATTTGAAAGTTTCCTAATAAATTTATGATAATTGGCTTTATGTAAGGAACTATGGTAGCATAAACGATGATTGCTGTTTAAATATTTCAGATAGCCCGAAATACTTACTATTTTTGGAGATATGATTATCATTAAAGGCATACCTTTCAGAAAAATAAACGGCATTACGTTGTTTCCGTTTATTATCGTGCGGCCCAAGAAGCCTACTGATATACTATTAAATCATGAGCGGATTCATATCTGGCAGCAATTAGAATTGCTGGTGATACCGTTTTATATCTGGTATGTAGCCGAATGGTTGTATCATTATGCACAATGTAAGCAATGGTGGGTGGCTTATCGGAGAATCAGTTTTGAGAAAGAAGCCTATGCTAATGAGAAAGATTTCAGTTATCTGAAAAAAAGAAAATTGTGGGCTTTTTTGAAATATAGATAGAGGCATCCAACAGATGCCTCTATCAAAGAAATATTATTCGTTATTAAATACTTTTTTGAATTGCGTAAGCAAACCTGACCAAGAATTATCTTCTTTTTGCTGAGAGATAACTTTTACTTTCGGAAACTCTTCTTTTACCTCTTTCTCTAAAATACGCTTAGCCAGTTCAGGCAATACCAGACCACCAAAAGTACCTGACGACATCATCAATAAATTGGTCTGGAACCAGTTTTGCTCTAGTAAAAAGTCTACAATTTGTTCTCTTTCGGTAAATACCAGCAATTTATCATCACCAAAAGCTTTTTTGATTTCTTCTGGTGAAATAGGAGGGAGGCGCTTCATTTCAAGCGTATGTGGCGAATAGAAAACTACTGCGGTATCAGCATCATCCATGGTGCCCTCATACTGCGGCAAAAAGTCTTTATTCAAGCTACTGAATGTGTGCAATTCATAACAGGCTATCAGACGACGGTTGGTATGAAGCATTTTAGTAGCATTAGTAGTTGCTTTTAACTTAGACGGTGCATGAGCAAAATCTCTGAAAATCAGTGTGTTGGTATTTTCACCTAATTTTTCCAGACGCTTTGAAGCGCCTTTGAAATGCTTGATAGCCTCATAAAACTCTTCATCGGTAATGCCTAAGCGGTCAAGAATAATCCTGGCACCATTCAGGTTTTTCATATTATGTTCACCAAAAATCTCCAATGGCACTTCTGTTTTGCCAACCTGCAAAATACACTTACCATTTTCAACCTTATAAGGATGTGCTTTATACGGGAATTTGCCAACATCAGTACGGTCTTTCTCGCCAATTACTTTTACAATATCGTCGGTTTCATCATAGATGATAGCTCCAGCCTTAGGCAAGCCATCAGCTAGTTCTTCAAACGTCTGCACATAGCTATCAAAAGTTTTGAAGATATTGAAATGATCCCAGGCTATCCCACTAATCAAACACACGTGCGGATGATAAAATAAAAACTTCGATTTTAAATGAACTTTTGATTCAGGGTATTCATCTCCTTCGATAATGATTACCGGAGACTCGTCATCCAGATTTACCATTACATCAAAGCCCTCTATCTGTGCGCCTACCAGATAATCAAACTTGCGGTTATGGTATTTCAGCACATGCAGAATCATACTGGTGATGCTGGTCTTACCATGACTTCCTGCTATTACTACACGCAATTTATTGAGGCTTTGCTCGTAAATATACTCAGGGAAAGAATAGACTTTTACCCCTAATTCCTGTGCTTTAGCTAACTCAGGATTATCGGCGAAAGCGTGCATCCCTAAGATAACCGCATCTAAATCCTTTGTGATTTTTTCAGGAAACCACCCTAATTCGGCAGGCAAAATACCGACTTCAGCCAATCGGCTTTTAGAAGGGTCATTTATTTCATCGTCTGAACCGGTTACGATATATCCTTTTTTATGAAGTGCAAGCGCCAGGTTGTGCATCACAGCGCCCCCGATAGCAATAAAGTGAATTTTTTGGCTCATTTATAACAAGATTTCACAAATCAACGCGTTTTTTAAAAGCTTATTCCGTTGAGTTTTGTATGATGATAGCAAAAAAAGAATGAATAAAAATTTATGAACCACAGCCACAAAAACTGTGTTATAAATATCGTTGCAAAGTTGTTAAATTTATGTCACATTTGCACAAACTTTCTGATAGAGATAGCCCTTATTGGTACAAAACCTTAAAAGTTTTTATGCATTTTACTTAGAGATGAAACGTTACATAGACCTTATTGAACAAACCTTTGAGTTTCCGACCCGGGAATTCGGTGTTGACGAAGCACACACACTTATGTTTAACAATGTTCCGTTAATGGATATTATTAAACAATATGGTACGCCATTAAAAATTAGTTATCTTCCTAAAATCTCTGAGCATATCGAAAACGCCAAGTTGCTTTTCAGAAATGCCATGAAGAAATATAATTATAAAGGGAGTTACACGTACTGTTATTGTACAAAGTCATCACATTTTAAGTTTGTTATTGAAACAGCGCTTAATAGTAATGTTCACCTCGAAACCTCGTCGGCATTTGATATTGATATTATCAGAGCTTTGTATGAGGAAGGCAAAATTAATCAGAATACTTATGTTATCTGCAATGGCTACAAGCGTCCGAGATACCTTGAAGGAATAGCTGCTTTGCATAATGATGGTTTTGTGAACTGTATTCCGATTTTAGATAATCTGAAAGAAATTGATTATTATCTGCAAAACTCTACGGCCGAAACCGTAAACCTTGGCATCAGAATTGCAACGGATGAAGAACCAAACTTTGCGTTTTATACGTCTCGTCTGGGAGTAAGATATAACGACATTAACGAGTTATATAGAGAGAAGATAAAGCCGAATCCGAGATTTAAGCTGAAAATGCTTCACTTCTTTATCAATGCGGGTATTAAAGACAATGCTTATTATTGGTCTGAGCTGACTCGTTTTATGTTTAAGTATTGTGAGATGAAGAAGATGTGCCCTGATCTGGATTCAATTGATATTGGTGGAGGGTTGCCGATTCAGACTTCATTGGTATTTAATTATGATTATCAGGCAATGATTGACGAAATCATTGAGAATATCCAATGGATTTGTAATAAAAATAACGTACCTGTACCTCATATCTTTACCGAATTTGGTAGCTATACAGTAGGAGAGAGCGGCGCGGTGATTTATAAAGTAATTGATAAAAAACAACAAAATGACCGTGAGTTATGGTATATGATTGATGGCTCGTTCATCACGCAATTACCTGATTCATGGGGCATTGGTCAGAAATATATCATGATGCCTGTGAATAATTGGGATAGCCCTTACGAAAAAGTAAATCTAGGCGGCTTGACTTGTGACTCACAGGATTTTTATAATACAGAGGCGCATTCAGAAGATTTGTATCTGCCTGTATTTGATATTGAGAATGAAGACCAGTATATCGGATTTTTCCATACCGGAGCTTATCAGGAATCCTTAGGGGGTTATGGTGGTATTCAACATTGTTTGATTCCTGCACCACAACACGTATTGGTTAATCTGGATGCTGAAGGAAATATCACAACCGAGCTTTTTGCCGGAGAACAAGACAGCGATTCGATGATGGAGATTCTGGGTTATAAATCGCAGCAAAAGAAAGAAACGCATACGATACCCGGAAATGGTTCGGCTAAAAAAAGCAAGAAAACAGCAGAAGAAGCTTTGGTGTAAAATAAACTGAGCAATAAAGCGTTTTATAAAGAACCGAAAATTATATTTTAATGAAACCTAAATTACTGATTCTTTCTCTTTTGGTGGTTGCCGCAATGACCTCTTGTCGTAAACAACAATGTCCGGCTTATGGTAAAGTTTCACCAAAAAGTGTAGCAGAGAAGAAACATTGTTAGTAATATAGATGGTTCATAGAGTATGAGAATACCCTATGAACCATTATTTTATTAATTGATAGGATTGTCTATAATAAATTTAGAAGCTTCCAGAAGGCTGCCAAACCGGTAGTCGGCCAATTCAGTATTCTCTTTTCCCGTGGCAATGTGTATGGTTTTTACACCTGCTTTCATGCCTGCTTTTACGTCTCTTTCAGCATCGCCAATCATATACGAATGAGTGGTATCAATATTATATTTGGCAATGGCTTTTTCAAGCATGAGTGAGTCAGGCTTACGCAATAAAGATTCAGAACTATATTGTGGATGATGTTTGCAGAAGTAAATGTCGTCAATGACACCCCCGCATTGGCTTTGTAGAAAATCGTAGCAGTTTAATACGTCTTCCTGAGTATAGATACCTTTAGCAATACCTGCCTGATTGGTAATAACAATCAGGAGATAACCTGCTTTTTTTAGTAAATTCAGGCCATCAACCACTCCCTCAGGAATGATATAATCTTCTATTTTATAAACATAATCAACTCGATCTTCGTTGAGTACTCCGTCACGATCAAGGAAAATGCATTTTTGCATATATCGAAATTAGGTTAGCACTGTGTGAATAATTAATATTACAAATTAAAGAAAAAATATGATAAATTGTAGCTAAAAACTGATAAAAATTTTACTTATCCTATCCCGCAAATATACACCATAAAGTTTTAACTCTTGATCGTAAGAGGTATCTTGTTCATAATTAACATAAAGCTCCTACGAAGTGTTTGTCTAAAAGTGAATCAAGTACAAGTCAAACAGATTTAGCGGCATCACGTCCTGCGGTGCGGCCGGAAAATATACATCCGCCTAAAAATGTCCCTTCTAAGGCCCGGTAACCGTGCATCCCGCCACCGCCAAAACCAGCTACTTCGCCCGCAGCATACAAACCTTTTACCACTTCTCTATTAACACCTAATACACGACCTGATAAATCGGTCTGAAGTCCACCTAAAGTTTTACGGGTTAGGATATGTAACCTGACGGCAATCAATGGCCCGAATTGCGGGTCGAGGATCTGATGCAATTTAGCAGTTCGAATCAACTTGTCGCCTATATATTGGCGAGCGCCACGAATGGCCGTAATCTGCATATCTTTATTGAATTTGTTCACTACCTGTCCGTCACGGGCAGTAATTTCTGCTTTCAGTTTTGTTAAATCTACCAGATTTTCTCCAGTCAACTCATTCATGGCTTTTACTAAATCATCCAGATTGTCTTTTACAATGAAATCTGCTCCATGCGTTTTGAATGCCTCTACCGGGCCGGGAGCCATTTTGCCTCCGGCGCGTCCTAATACTTGTAACCAATCTTTATTAGTTAAGTCAGGGTTTTGTTCAGAACCTGAAAGTGCAAATTCTTTTTTGATAATGGCCTGATTGAGAACAAACCAGGTATAATCATGCCCTGTCTGGCGGATATGTTGCAGTGTACCCAATGTATCAAAACCCGGAAATAAAGGTACGGGTAATCGATTACCTTCAGCATCAAACCACAAAGAAGAGGGGCCAGGTAAAATACGGATACCGTGTTGATGCCAGATGGGATTCCAGTTCTGAATGCCCTCGGTATAGTGCCACATCCGGTCTCTATTAATAAGATTTGCCCCGGCATTTTCCGAGATAGCCAACATACGTCCATCCACGTGCTCTGGAACGCCGGATAACATATGCTTAGGTGGTTCTCCTAATCTCTTTGGCCAGTTTTGTCGAACAAGCTCATGATTAGCGCCTATGCCACCAGAAGTAACAATCACTGCTTGTGCATGAAAAGTAAAACCATCTATTGCCACACGAGAACTCTTTTCTCCACGATTTACAGAACTCGGTTCTAATATTTCTCCCTGTATCCCAACAACTGTTTTATTTTGTACAATTAATTCATTAACCCGATGGCGAAATTTTAAGGTTATTAACCCTTTTTTTACAGCTTCCCGAACCCGATGCTCAAAGGGGGCTAATACACCCGGCCCAGTGCCCCATGTTACGTGGAATCTCGGAACAGAATTCCCATGCCCGATAGCACCATAACCCCCACGTTCGGCCCAACCCACAATCGGAAAGAAGCGTATACCTTGTTGTCTTAACCACTCTCGTTTTTCTCCGGCAGCGAAACCCACGTAGGCTTCTGCCCACTTTCGTGGCCATTCATCTTCTGGTCTGTCAAATTGAGCTGTGCCCATCCAATCGGCTAAAGCCAGTTCGTAAGAGTCTTTTATTTTGAGCCGACGTTGTTCAGGTGAATTGACCAGAAATAAACCGCCAAATGACCAGAAGGCTTGTCCGCCCATGCTTTGTTCAGGTTCCTGATCAACAATAATTACTTTCTTGCCTGCATCGGCCAATTCTGCGGCTGCTACTAAGCCTGCCAATCCGGCACCAACAATAATGGCATCAGTGGTTGTTTGCATATATTTATGAGTTTACGAGAGTAATAAGAAATGAGCTTTCAGATTATGAAGTATAAATTTTCGGAATAGAGGAATTCAATAAACTGCTAGGAATAATTAACACAATCGGGTGTTATCTCTGCAATATTTTTACACCCCGATAAACCCATAGTCAATTCAAAATCTGACATGAAATTTCTTAAGACCTCATAAACACCTCTTTCTCCACCCAGGGCTAAACCATACACATACGGGCGACCAATTGAAACAGCTGTGGCTCCCATAGCCAGCGCTTTAAAAACATCTGCTCCTGAGCGGATACCACTATCGATGATAATGGGTAATTTACCTTTTACGACCTTGGCTATAGCTGGCAGAGCTTCAAATGAACTAATAGAACCATCTACCTGCCGGCCACCGTGGTTTGATATAAATATGCCATCCATGCCGTAATCCATCGTTTTCTGCGCATCATCCACTGCCAGAATTCCTTTGAGAATAATCGGGAGTTTAGTTTGTTTCCGAAGCCAGGCTAGGTCTTCCCAGGTAGTGGCTGCATTTGAGTATAAACCCGTAAAATGCCGGATAGCCGACATTGGTTTTCCTGATTTCAATTTCTTCAAAAATCCAGATCCGGGGTAATTATTGACCATTTTAATTAACCCCTGAATAGTTTTTAAGGTGATACGCTGCTTGGTAGATGGGATTATGTTCTGCTGCATTAATTGCTGAAAAACAGGGTCAGAAGTATATTGGGCAATGCCTTTGCCTTCTAAAAAAGGCAATGAGGCCAAGTCCAAATCACGTACTCTCCAGCCAAGCATTGTTGTATCAAGCGTTACTACTATGCCCAGGCAACCACTTTTTTCTGCTCGCTGTACTAAGCTTGTGACTAATTCTCTTGATTTTGACCAATATAGTTGAAAAAAGCGCGGACTGTTACCCATCACACCAGCCGTTTCTTCCATTGGATAGGAAGCCTGATTAGAGAAAATATAAGGGATATTCAGACTACTGGCTGCCCTTGCTACTGCTAAATCAGCCTCAGCATGTGCCATTTCAAGTACACCAATAGGGGAGATGAGTAAAGGCGTATTGAATGTATGACCTAATAATTTGATAGATGTATCTCTGTTCTCTACATTCCGCAACATTCTCGGCACAATCTTACAAGATTCAAAAGCACTTCTATTGGCCCGCATCGTACTTTCAGTTCCTGCTCCTCCGGCTATATAGGCAAATGATTTAGCTGATAGTTTGTCTTTGGCCGCTGATTCGAGGGCTTCGTAGCTTATTTTAACTTTTTGATTGATACCTGCAAAGCCATTGAGATAAATCTGCCTTTGCCAGTCAAGTGCTGATGGTGGTTGTGTATGGGTCATAGATACGAAGTCTTAGGGTTGATTCAAGAAATCAGAATAGATAAAGCAATATTAAAAAAAAACAGATAGTTTATCATCATTTTTTGCAGAATGATTGTGGGAAATGGCTTAGCTAACCGTGTCACGCTCTTGTTCGGACGAGTATAAGCATGACACGGTAGGCTACATAAAAAAATCCTGCCTCGTGAGAAGCAGGATTTTTTAGTATAATTAATTAGCTAAATCTTAGTTAAAGATATAACGAAGACCTAACTGCATTTGCCATACGTCATCAACGGTTTTTGACTTAACAAATGAATCACGAAGCAAGATAGTTTCAGTTTTACCATCACCACCAGGGATTGCAACAACCTGCGTATTCATACGGTAAACAGGATTTCCAGAAGCGTCAACACTTGCTAATACTAGTGGGTTGAATGAAGTAGCTGAGTTACCTACACCCCATGCGTTGTTAATCATGTTTCCGAAGTTATAAATATCAGCTCTTACACGGATGATATTTTTCTTGTTGTTTTTACCAACTTTTACGAAGAAATCTTGTTCAACTGTTAAGTCAAAACGAGTCAACCAAGGATAGAAACCTGCGTTACGTTCTGCATATTGACCACGACGAGTTGATAAATATGGGTTGCTATCGATGAATTTATCAAAAGCTGAGGCTTGGTCTGCTGCAGTGAAAGTTTTACCACCAGTAGTTAAAGTAGTAAACATCAGATCAGACGCTTTTGCAGGCACAAATAGAAGGTCATTGATCTGACCATCACCATTCATGTCGTTTGAATAACCGTAAGAGATTTTACCACCACTTTGTGAAGTACCACCCAAAGTAATCAGAGTAGAACCACCGATTTTACCACCGTACTCAATACGGTAACTTGCATAACCTACAAAACGGTGACGAAGATCGTTATCAGCAAATCCTAAGGTATTGTAGTTTACACCACCAACCGCAGGGATATTCGCGTTTACAGTACTGTTAGCCTCTGAAAGGTTTCTAGCTATACCGTAAGTATAACCCAACATACCGCCAAAACCTTTAGAAATAGGTTTTTCTAATTTGAAAGTCAAAGAAGAAGCATTACCTAATTTAGTATTGCTTAGGATATATCCACTATTGATAGCATCATTATAGAAACGGGCAGCTGTAGCAGCAGCACCTGACAAACCAGAAGCAGGGTAACGGTCACGATTATCAGGGCCAGCAAATTTAGCATTTGGTGTTTTCAAGTTCGCGTCATAATAATAAGTAGCATTGATGTTCTTATTATAGATAAACTCTGCTGTAAAGATTAAACCTGCAAATGGCAATCTTTGGTCGATAGCGATATTAGATTTCCAAACTTGAGGGAATTTCAAGTTCTCGTCAGAGGCATTCACATTATATCCTTTGATTTTCGACAAGTCAGTTGTAGCTGGCGTATATTTAGTTGGGTCAAGAGTGAACGGATAATTAGCAGCTGCACTACCAGTTACGTTTACTAAACCGATGTTTACACCATTATTACCTAATTGGTTAGATATCAATACATAAGGCATTCTACCCAAGAAAAGACCAGAACCTCCACGGATTTGCGTTGTTCTATCACCTTTTACATCCCAGTTAAACCCGATACGTGGAGAAGCATATAATCTTGATTTTGGCATATTAGCCGTATTGATTTTATAGTTATCGCCAGTAGGGGTTTTGAAAGTCAACCCTGCAACAATATCATTGGCATAATCTACTGCAGTTGGAGCAATAGAGATATAATCACCTCTTAAACCATACGTTACTTTGAATTTGTTAGTAACCTGGTAATCATCTTGTAAATACAAGCTTGTCGTATTTACTTTCAATGTTTGCCAAGGTTTTTGACCACCTTCTAATAAGGTATAACGATAGTTAAATCTGTTGATTTCAACAGGAGAAGTCGTTAGGTTTGGATTAGCTTTATATGCTAAAGCAGCTGTTTTGAAATCTTCGATTGAGTTGAATGTCCAAACACCATTTGATGCATAGAAGAACAAGTTGTTTGAAGTAAAGTGTTCGTAAGCAGCACCTGCAGTAATTGTATGTTTACCTGCAAAAATAGTGAAGTTATCAGTGAAGTTCAAAGTAGAGTAATCCAACTTGTTATCAGGCGTAAATGGATCAAAACCTATTGTAGTATAAGTTGAACCATCTTTCAGGATATCAATTGTCGGAAACAATTGCGTACGGTATTTACGGTTTTCAATTTGTTTGTTATAAGTTGCAATAAAGTTATTTGCATACTTGCTTTTGAAAGTTGAGTTTAACTCTGCAACAATTGAACGTGTATTATCCTGAATTTTATAACCTGAGTTCTGCGTAGAAATAGCAGTAGACAAGTTGTTACGGTTACCGTTACCAGCTGTATTTGCGCTGTTAGAGTTACTGATGATAGCGTCTGATTCTGAATTGTGGTGAGAATAACGAATGGTTAATTTGTTATTATCGTTGATGTTATAATCAATACGAGTCAGGAATTTCTTAGAGTCTACTTCGTTATTATAACGATCAATTGCACCCATATCAAAATTGAAGTTAGTCTTCATGAAAGATGATAGGTCTTGTAGGTCGGCAGCTGTTGTACGAGAGATATTACCCGTTGCACCGTTACCGTTAGCTACCCAGTCCAAAGCAGGACGAGCACCTTTCACCATCTCAGCATTTACGAAGAAGAACAATTTATTTTTAAGAATAGGACCGCCTACACGGAAACCGAAAGTTTCTTCTTTGAAAGTAAGTGCAGGAATTTTATTTCCGGCAGCTGTTTTACCTATTAAATTCTGATTTTTCATGAATCCATACACTGAACCAGAATAATCATTAGTTCCTGAACGCGTTACAGCGTTGATACCAGCACCTGCAAAACCTGATTGACGTACGTCGAAAGGAGCGATGTTAATCTGAACCTCATCAATCGCGTCTAAAGAGATAGCAGTAGTACCTGTACGGCCACCCGCTTGTGCCTGGCTACCTAAACCAAAACCATTGTTGAATACAGAACCGTCAATAGTGAAGTTGTTGTAACGGCTATCTTGTCCACCAAATGAACGACCATTGCTATAAGCATTGTATTTGGTGATGTCATTCAGGTTACGTCCCAGTGTTGGAAGACGAATGATATTTTCGCGGCTAAGCGTAGTAGAAGCACCTGTGCGATCAGAGCTGAAGATATCACTTCTGGCTGCTGTTACATTTACCTCTTGTAAAATAGCGCCTTCTTCATCCATTGTAATGTCAACGTTAGAAGCAGTACCTAAGCTGGTAATGATACCCTCTTTGGCAGAATCTTTAAAACCAACAAAAGTTGCAGTAACTTTGAAAGGACCACCGATACGAACAGCAGGAAGAACATAACGACCAGTAGCGTTAGTGATAGTACCATATTTAGTACCAGATGGTTCGTGGATAGCAACGACCGTTGCACCCGGAAGAGCTGAGCCGTCTTTAGCAGTTACAACCCCACTAATCGAAGAGGTAGTAACCTGACCAAAGCCTTGAAAAGCAAAGAAAATCCCTACGAGAAGTGTGAAGGCTCCTCGCAAAAAAGTAAATTTTTGCATCATGTTTTTTTTGGAGTTAGAAATGTTTGAAGTAAAATTCATCAAGCAGATTATATTGCCGGGTACAAAGGTCTTAAAAATTTTCCCTAAAAAAAACAAGCACCCATGTGTTTTAATCACATAAGTGCTTGGTTTATAGTAATTTATAGAATATTTAATGAAAAATATTGTTTAAGTGCTATTTTTTTGTATTAAGAAATTGTTATGCGTGCCTAATATTTTTAAGAACCCATGATATTATGGCCCATTTTATCTCTTTTGGTTTGTAGGTATTTTTCATTATATGGGTTCGAAGAAATTTCGATAGGAATAGTGTCAACAATTTCCAGTCCATATCCAATTAAGCCGGCTCTTTTCTTCGGATTATTAGAAATCAACTGGATTTTTTTTACTCCCAGATCTCTTAATATCTGCGCGCCGACACCATAATCTCTTTCATCCATTTTAAAGCCCAGTTCAAGATTGGCTTCTACCGTATCTCTACCCATTTCTTGTAGTTTATAAGACTTTAATTTGTTTAAAAGTCCGATTCCACGCCCTTCCTGGTTCATATATAGTACAATACCTTTACCATTTTTCTGTACCATTTCCATTGAGGCATGTAGTTGCGGGCCACAATCACAACGGCATGAACCAAAAATATCTCCTGTCACACAAGACGAATGCACGCGTACCATAACAGGTTCGTTAGGTTCCCAGGTGCCTTTTATCAATGCTAAATGTAGTTGGTCGTTATCTAACTGACGGTAAGCAATCATATCAAAATACCCAAACTCAGTAGGCATTTCTACTCCTATTTCTCTTTTAATTAACGACTCTTTTTTTAAACGATACTCAATCAGGTCTTTAATACTGACTAATTTCATATTAAACTTGTCGGCAATTTCACGCAACTGAGGCAGGCGTGCCATTGTACCATCTTCATTCAGAATCTCAATCAATACACCGGCCGGTTGTAAACCTGCCAGAACTGCTAAGTCAATCGTAGCTTCAGTATGACCTGTTCTGCGGAGAACTCCACCATCAGCGGCTTTCAAAGGAAATATATGTCCGGGGCGGCCAAAATCTTCTGGTTTAGTATCAGGATTCACTAATGCCTGAATCGTTTTGGCACGGTCGCTGGCTGAAATACCTGTAGTACAGCCATTGCCTAGTAAGTCAATCGATACAGTAAAGGCAGTTTCATGCTGGGCAGTATTGTTGCCTACCATCATACTAAGCTCTAATTCTTCACAACGCTTGGCGGTGATAGGTGTACACATCAAGCCGCGACCCTCTTTCACCATGAAATTGACCATTTCGGGGGTAGTCTTTTCGGCAGCACACACAAAATCACCTTCATTTTCACGATCTTCGTCGTCTACTACTATTATTATTTTTCCATTGCGAATATCCTCAATCGCATCTTCTATACGGTCTAACATTATAATAAATAATTATGCTGGTTTTGTTGGTAAAACAGATTGTGCAGAGAAATCGTTTGTAAAGGTACAAGTTTTCAACAAAACACTTATACTATTGTACTAATTGACCCGCCATTAAGGCCATTTGAAGAGATATATAAAATAAACTTTCAAAAATTCTTGGAAGTTCGTTTTCTGTTGTTATATATTTGTATCATGAAAACGGAAGAGATAAGACAGCAGTTTGTACAGGCCTGGGGCGTACTCGGAACCTCATGGGGCATTAGTCGCTCTATGGCGCAGGTGCATGCTTTGCTTTTGCTGAATAAAGATGAAATGAGCACGGAGGAGGTGATGGAAGAGCTGAAACTGTCAAGAGGGAATGTAAATATGGTGCTGAGAGACCTGGTAGGATGGAATCTGATTTATAAACAAACCAAGCCGGGAGACAGAAAAGAGTATTTTATAGCAGAGCATGATATATGGCAGATCGCCGTCAGGATTATTACTGAGCGTAAAAAACGTGAAATAATGCCTGCTAAACAGACTGTAAAGATGCTGATAAATAATACCTCTGATGCCAAAGATGCTGACCAATTGCACGTAAAAAATATGCTGACTGAATTGAATAGTTTTATTGAACAGATGGATACATTGAGCGATTTATTATTGAAAGCAGAGAAAAATGCGCTTTTGAAAAACGTATTGAAACTCATGAGTTAAATTTTTTTATAACGAACTTCCGAAAATTCTTGAAAATATGAGAACTTTAAGTGGTCATAAATTGCTTCTGGATGCCGATTGCCCGATGTGCCGGATGTATGGCAAAGGTTTTGAAAAAGCCGGTTGGGTAGATAAGGAAACTTATAGTCCTTACCAAAACTTTACGATTTCTGCCGGTGTGCCTGTTGATATGAATAAAGCTCGTCATGAGATCGCCTTAGTAGACACCCAACAAAATGTAGTAAGATATGGCATCGATGCAATTGAGCATATTGTTACGAATAGATTTCCTGGCCTAATTCCTGTGCTGGAATGGAAGCCGGTTGATTTTTTCTTACGTAAGCTTTATAAGTTCATTTCTTTTAATCGCAAAGTGATAGCACCAAGTGAGGCAAAAGAAGGGGTAAATGCTTGTGTGCCTGATTTGAATATTAAGTATCGCTTATTGTATATCGCATTTGTAGTCATTGTTTCCTCAACTGTCCTGTATCAGTATACAAAGCCGATTAATGATGTGCTTGACTGGCAAAATCATTTGGGTAGGGAGTTTCTGATTTGTATTGGGCAAATCTTATGGCAGGTAGTATTCCTAGGTAGTTTATTGAAAGATAAACTATTGGATTATCTGGGAAATATGATGACGGTATCTATGATAGGCACTTTGCTCTTATTGCCTATGCTATTGGTTAAAAATATTGGGCCTTTGTATTATCTGATTTACTTTATAGGAGTGGTAAGTTTTATGCTCTGGGAACATAGCAGACGTAGTAAAATCTTAAAGATAGGCTATTGGCCTACTATCTCATGGGTTTTATACCGTATGGTCGCTTTAGTTATCATTTTGATTCTGAACCCATAAAAACTATTAAAATGAAAATAGTGATTGCAGGAGGAACCGGCTTTTTAGGAAAAGCATTCCTGAAATATTTCTCAGAGAAAGGCCATGAGGTATTGATTCTGACCCGAAACCCAAAAGAGTCTAATGAAATATATTGGGATGCTATCAATATAGGCGATTGGATTGAGGTATTAGAGAGGATAGATGTATTGATTAACTTGACTGGTAAATGTGTTGATTGTCGGTATACAGAAGAGAATAAAAAGGCCATTCTTGAATCAAGAGTGAAAAGTACTCAGGTTTTACAAAAAGCGATTAATCTGTGTAAGATTCCACCGAAAGTATGGTTGAATTCAAGCAGTGCCACTATTTATGTGCATGCTGAAACACAGGCTATGGATGAAGATAATGGAGTAATCGGTGATGATTTTTCGATGAATATCTGTAAAAGTTGGGAGAAGGCATTTTTTGAAGATACTAATACACCCATCAGAAAAGTAGCTTTGAGAACTTCTATTGTTTTGGGAAATGAGGGTGGAGGATTCCCGAAAATGAAAATGATAAGTAGGCTGGGTTTAGGAGGGAAACAAGGTAGCGGTGAGCAAATGATGAGCTGGATTCACGAAAAGGACTTTTGCAGAGCCGTTGAATTTATTATTGAGCATCCTGAGTTGACTAAAAAAGTAAATATTGCCACACCGAATCCTCTGAAAAATGAGGAGTTTATGAAAAGTCTGCGAAAATCAATGGGCATACCCATTGGCATCAATAGTCCCGTCTTTGTTTTAGAACTGGCCTCGCTTTTTATCAGAACCGAAACCGAACTGCTGTTGAAAAGTAGAAATGTATATCCTAAGAGGCTTCTGGAGAGTGGATTTCAGTTTGAGTTTCCGACTATTGCTCAGGCTTTCGCAGATTTGAACTAATAAAAAATGGAGGCTTTTGACCTCCATTTTTTTGTAAACAACTATTTAAAGAATCTCTTATTTCTTCTCAAAATCTCTATGATTTGACTCATCATACAATCTTTCTTTCGGAAGACTTCTGAAGTAATCATAAGTAATGGCCAAACCTTCTGCACGTGTTACTTTTGGTTCCCAACCTAATATTTCTTTAGCTTTGGTAATATCCGGCTGACGTTGCTTAGGGTCGTCTTTTGGTAATGGTTTGTACACAATTTTCTGGTCAGTGCCTGTCAGTTTGATGATTTCTTCCGCAAATTGCTTAATCGTGATTTCTGCCGGGTTACCGATATTTACCGGATAAGCATAGTCAGATAACAATAAACGATAGATACCTTCTACTAAATCAGCTACATAACAGAATGAACGTGTTTGCGAGCCGTCTCCGAAAATAGTTATGTCTTCACCACGTAATGCCTGGCCGATGAATGCTGGTAATACACGACCATCATTCAGACGCATACGAGGGCCATACGTATTGAAAATACGTACAATTCTTGTTTCCAAACCGTGATAGGTATGGTAGGCCATTGTCATCGCTTCCTGAAAACGTTTGGCTTCGTCGTAAACTCCACGAGGACCTACCGGATTTACGTGTCCCCAGTACTCTTCTGTTTGTGGGTGAACCAGTGGGTCACCATAAACTTCAGAAGTAGAAGCAATGATTACACGTGCTTTTTTCACACGAGCCAAACCAAGACAGTTGTGAATACCCAATGAACCCACTTTCAGTGTCTGAATCGGGATTTTCAGGTAATCAATCGGGCTGGCAGGTGAGGCAAAATGCAGGATATAATCCAATTCACCCGGTACATGGATAAACTTGCTTACATCGTGGTGATAAAACTCAAAATTCGGGTGCTTGAACAAATGTTCGATATTGCGTAAATCTCCTGTGATGAGATTATCCATCGCAATTACATAATGCCCTTCTTTGATAAATCTATCGCAAAGGTGTGAGCCTAAAAAACCGGCGCCACCTGTGATAAGAACTCTTTTCATAGAAATATATTAATTTCCCCTGTATGCTGAATAAATAGGAGGAAAGCTCAGCAGGATAGGGGAGGTTTATGCCCGATTGCTTTCCGGAATATATTTAAGCTTATACTGTTTCTCTACCAATGCTATAATAAGTATAGCCTAGTTCCTTCATGTCTTTCAACTCATAAAGGTTACGTCCGTCAAAGATAACTTTATTTTTCAAACCTGCCATTTTTTCAAAATCAGGCGTGCGGAATTCCGGCCATTCGGTCATGATCATCAGTGCATCAGCACCTTCAAGGGCTTCGTAAGGGTTTTTAGCGTATTTTACTTTTTTACCTACTACACCACGTACGTTTTCCATCGCTTCCGGATCATATACTACCACTTTAGCACCTGCTTTTCTTAATTCTTTGATGTTATACAAAGCCGGAGCCTCACGGATATCGTCTGTGTGTGGTTTAAACGCCAATCCCCACAAAGCAATGGTTTTTCCTTTCAAATCACCGTTGAAATATTTTTTCAAATGTGGCATTAATTTGGTTTTTTGCTTTTCGTTCACTTTCATTACTGATTTCAGAATCTTGAAATCGTAATCAAAATCGTTAGCAGTTTTTTCTAGGGCCTGTACGTCTTTCGGGAAACAGCTACCACCATAACCAATGCCGGCAAACAAGAAACGTTTTCCGATACGGCTATCAGTACCAATACCTCTACGAATATCATCAACGTTTGCATTGGTTTTTTCGCAAAGGTTTGCGATTTCGTTCATGAAAGTGATTTTCATAGCTAAGAATGCATTGGCCGCATATTTAGTCATTTCAGCCGAGCGCTCATCCATAAAAATAATCGGATTTCCTTGACGAACTAATGGTGCATATAGCTTCTCCATTACTTTTTTCGCCTTATCAGATTTTGTGCCAATTACTACACGGTCTGGTTTCATGAAGTCTTCTACGGCCACACCTTCTCTCAAAAACTCAGGATTTGACACTACATCAAATTCTACTTTGGCATTTTTAGCGATACGCTCGTGTACTTTTTCGGCAGTACCAACTGGTACGGTACTTTTGTCAATAATTACGGCATAGTTTTCTAATAATGGACCTAAGTCGTTGGCTACACCTAAGATATATTTCAAATCAGCAGAACCATCTTCGCCCGGAGGGGTTGGTAAAGCTAAGAAAATAACCTGTGCATCTTTAATACCCTCAGCAAGGTTTGTAGTAAACTTCAAACGACCTTCTTTTGTGTTACGTTCAAATATAACATCAAGCCCCGGTTCGTAGATAGTTAGTTTACCTTTATTTAATTTTTCAACTTTACGACTATCAATATCTACGCAAGTTACCTGATTCCCTGTTTCTGCAAAACAAGTACCGGTAACCAAACCAACATAACCTGTTCCAACGACTGCGATTTTCATATTAAATGTGATTCAGATTTTAAAAAATTGTTTACTGCTTTTTA
Organism: Emticicia fontis; assembly: GCF_054779675.1. NCBI lineage: Bacteria > Pseudomonadati > Bacteroidota > Cytophagia > Cytophagales > Leadbetterellaceae > Emticicia > Emticicia fontis. The sequence continues at coordinate 23,980 of NZ_BAAGXU010000014.1, read as the reverse complement.
AGAGCAAAAAATATGCCGTAAAATTAGATTTTTTTTTGAGAATACTCCTAGCGTCAATTATTAAAAATTGAAAATTATTTTCAAAAATAGGTACTTAATGAACAAGTACCTCATTTAAGTCTATATTTTAGTGGTTAAGTGATAGTTTTTTTATTGAGCGGAGTCGTTGTCTTAATGCGAAGAAATCAAGATTTTATCTTTTGTCTGAATCCTTATTTTGTAAGTAGCATTTAGTTAAAATTTACTAAGTAAAAATAGGGAGAATACTTTAACATCTAGTTTTAACGTTTTTAATTGAATTTTCATGAATACAAACTTGCATTGACAAGTTTTTCTTACGTAATTTCACTGTCCAATCAATTGACGACCCTTAAAAAATACTACGACATTGAATAGAAGAGATGCCATGCAAAGAGTGGCCTTCCTGATGGGAGGTGCTTTGTCTGCCCCTACAATGATTGCTATGTTGGAAGGTTGTAAATCCAATACGGCTACTGAAGCCACCACTTCAGCTTTCTCATTATCTGCCGATTACAAAAACCTGGTTTCTGAAATTGCCGAGATAATTATCCCAAAAACAACAACCCCAGGCGCTAAAGATGCGGGTGTGGGTCCTTTCATAGAAATGATGCTGAAAGATTGTTATAACGAAACTCAGCAGGAACACTTCAAAAAAGGCCTGGATAATTTAGAAGAAGCTTCTAAGAAAGATTTCGGTGGAAAGAAATTTCTGGAACTTACACCGGAACAACAAACGACTCTTCTGAAGAAGTTTGAGCAAATGTCTATTGCTGAAACGAAAGAAAACGATCAATCGAAGAAAATCGTAGATAACGAAACAGGATTGGTGAAAGATCCTAAAGCCGCAGATCCTAAAGCTGGTGAGAAAACCCAGCGGACTGTTCCTCCGGTTCCTTTCTTCAAATTAATGAAAGAATTGACCTTGTTGGGTTACTTTACTTCGGAGGCAGGTGCGAAAAACGCATTGGCTTATGTGGCGATACCGGGTAGATATGAAGGTTGTGTGAAGATGACTCCGGGACAAAAAGTATGGGCTTTGTAAAAAAACTTAAAAGAAATTCAACCTACAACAAATGAATATTCAAGGAAAATCAAAAGAAGAAGCAACTTACGACGCCATCGTTGTAGGTTCAGGTATATCAGGTGGTTGGGCTGCGAAAGAATTGTGTGAAAAAGGGCTCAAAGTTTTAATGCTTGAGCGAGGACGCGATATTAAACACATAACAGGTTATGAAACCGCAGGCAAAAATCCGTGGGAATTCCCGCATAGAGGTAAAGTAGATAATATGGCGCGTGAGGAGTACTGGGCAAATGTCCGTACGGGTTATACAGCAAACGAAGAACACCGCCATCATTTCGAAAACGATAAACAAAATCCTTATCTTGAAAAACGTGGTTTTGACTGGATTAGAGGGTATCATGTAGGTGGCCGTTCGTTGATGTGGGGTCGTCAAAGTTACCGTTGGAATGAAAGAGATTTCACGGCAAACTTAGAAGACGGACACGGCATTGACTGGCCTATCCGTTATAAAGATATAGCGCCTTGGTATAGTTATGTAGAGACTTTCATAGGAGTAAGTGGTTATAAAGAAGGTTTGGATGTATTGCCTGACGGTAATTTCCAGCCGGGTATGGAAATGAACTGTGTAGAGAAAGAAGTACGTAATTCGATCCAGAAAAAATTTAATGGTCGCCATGTAACTATTGGCCGTGCGGCGCATATCACTAAGCCTACGCAGATACAAACCGAATTAGGCCGTGTTTCTTGCCAGTATCAGAATGCTTGTATGCGTGGTTGCCAGTTCGGGGCTTATTTCAGCACCCAATCGGCTACTTTGCCTGCGGCTAATAAAACAGGTAACCTGACTTTAATGGCAGATAAGATTGTGCATGAAGTTCTATTTGATGATGAGAAAGGTAGAGCAACTGGTGTAAGAACCATCGACCAGAATACCAAAGAGCAAAGAGATTTTTACGCAAAAATTATCTTCCTGAATGCTTCTGCTATCAATTCAGCATGGATTATGATGCAGTCCAAATCTAAGACTCACCCGAATGGCTTAGGTAATGAATCAGACCAATTAGGAAGAAATATCATGGATCACCACTTAGCTGTAGGTGCTTCGGGTACTTTCGAAGGGATGGAAGATATGTATTACTATGGTCGCCGTGCCAATGGTATCTATATTCCTCGCTTCACAAACTGGGGTAGCGATAAGAGAAAAGACTTTGTGAGAGGGTTTGGCTACCAGGGTGGTGCAAGCCGTGAAGGTTGGGGTAGAGGTAACTACAAAGAAGGTTTCGGTGCAGATTTCAAAGAGTCAATCACTACGCCTGGCCAATGGACTTTTGGTATTGGTGGTTTTGGAGAAACTTTGCCTGACGAAAACAACCGTTTCACGCTTTCAAATGATAAAGATAAATGGGGTTTGCCTGTCGTACAATTTGATGCAGCATGGGGCGAAAATGCCATAAAAATGCGTGGAGCCATGCAGACTGAAGCCGCTGAAATGTTGGAGGCAGCCGGGTTGAAAAATATCAATTCTTATAATGATATGAGTAAGAATCCGGGCATTGGTATTCACGAAATGGGTACTGCTCGTATGGGTAGAGATAAGAAAACATCTGTGCTGAATAGCAATAATCAGGTATGGGGTGCGCCAAACGTATTCGTGACTGATGGTGCATTTATGGTGTCTGCTTCTTGCGTCAACCCATCTTTAACTTACATGGCAATGACTGCCCGCGCAGCAGATTTTGCAGTAAAAGAGTTGAAAAAGATGAATCTCTAATGTATCACGATTTTTCAAATCGTTTAGAAACTCTATTGTAGAATCTGATTGATTTCATTTCTACAAAATTCTAAGAGACGACGATTTAAAAAATCGTGAAACATAAAAAGGGCTTCGAATTTGATTCGAAGCCCTTTGCTTTATATTTTATTCAATTTCTGTAATACTTCTTTCAATTCCTGTTCACTGATTTCTCCAGTAGCACTCCAGGTTCGCCTGCCTTTTTTGATGATAATATAAGTCGGATTTTCTTCTACTTTAAATACCGACGCCAGAATATCATTTTTTTCAGAATCTACTTTCAATAATTTTACTTGTTTGTTTTCATCGGCAACCTTATTGAGTAGGGGAGTCATTTTTTTGCAGATATCGCACCACTCTGTATAAAAATGAATCAATACAATATCATTCGACCTTACGATGTCATCCAGATTCTGTAAAGTTAAGGCTGCAATTGGTTTGGTATCAGTGCTTGTTGATACATAAGGCTTGCTTGAGGCTGTCCATTGAGCAAAACCTCCATTCAAATCATACACTTCTTTAAAACCTAAGGTTCTTAGAAAAGCGGCTGCATCAGTACTGCGTTTGCCCGAAAAACAGTAGAGTAGCACAGGTTTGGTTTTATCCAATTTCTTCTTGGCTAAATCTTCAAAATCGTCATCTGTAAAATTAATATTGGTGGCGCGTTTGATATGGGCAATCGCAAATTCAGAGGGAGTGCGAACATCTACCAGTTGCGCAGTTGCTCCGATTACTTTGATTTTATTATCAAAATCGTTGACGGATAAAGAATAGATATCTTTATTTTGTGCGTATAGCGATAGGCCAGTCAAAATAAAAAACAGCGAAAATAGAGATTTCATTAATCTATTAAGGTAGTAAAATAAAGATAACTTTTTCGAATAAGGTCTATTCAGATTCTGTAACGAATCTACAGATAAATTATTGAATAGCTGATGCAATCAATTGATTAATTCTGCTGTTAGTTGCCTGTATGTATAAAACTCTGTACAGATAGACTTCTAGGCATAGCTAATATTCCTTCATAATCAATTTCATCAAAAGTCAAATCGTCAGGAATTTTATCTTCAGCGCTATGATTCACAATCATATTGTAGTACTGAAAACTATCTAAAGGAACAGACAAACGATAAAGTACTGTGTTATCAAGATTTTTGTTTTCCATTTTCCAGATAGCTAGTTTCGTTTTTTCATCGAGCACTTTCACGGTAAATTTCACTCCCTGAAAACAATCAATAACAATACCATTTCCTGAATTCTGAACTGATTTGATGAAATAGGTATCCGGCCCTAACCCTTTGCTGACCAGAACGGTAGAATCTGTTACGGTAAATGAATAATGGTTCTTTAAGACTTTCGGGCAGAAGATGTACTTAGTACCGTTGAGCTCCTGTGCCTCAAACCATTTTCTGGGAAGCTGACTCAATAAAGGGTCATTTTTAAACGACCACAATTCGTTTATTTTCTTAGATGCCTTAAAGTCGCGGCAAGCGCGCTGAATAAGCGATTCATGATAATCATCAAACGCCAGCTTCTCAATCAGATTCTGAGAGAAAACAGAGTTTTTAGTGGTATCAATAAAAACGCCGTATCTTTTTTTAATCATCTTATCAGGATTATCAGGATAAATGGTGATAGTCTGATTATAAAAGCTTCGGTAAACGGTTTCTGATAATTTTTTAGAGCTTTGCGCACAAAGGTTAAAAACAAAAAGGCATAGTAATCCACCAATAGTAATTGTCTTCATTGTAGCACGAGTATAGATTCATCAACTTTGTGATTAAGCGGTGCAAAAATCGTGCTAAAAAAGGTTTTTTATGTAAATCTGAGTGGTTAGTTATAAGTGGCTTATAGTGAGGTGTTTATGGTGTTAAGTTTAAACATATTTGTAAAGAGCTATCTTTGGAATAGTTATTGTTGTGCCACTCAATCACTTTTTTGCTTGACTAAACGGGATAGATCAAACAAAGTATTGCTCGTATAGATAAACGAAGAATAACACAACCAGTATGGTTTTACCAGAAACCTTTCTAAACACTTTGAAAACACAATTCTAAGTAGGAAATTTAAGGAATGGCTAGTGGTCCACAACTGGCCGTCCCCAAAACAAAATTGACATGGTAAAGAAATTGAATACAAGTAGCAGAGGCATCATTGATTCTGTACCTGAAGTAGAATCAAAAAAAGTTGCCTATATGGTGAGAACCTTTTTGAATGAGTATAATAATGTTTTCCGAGTCCCAGCCACTCAAAAAGTATCGGAAAAGGTAGACGCTACGGTGACTACCTTTTTGGATGAGGATAGAAATGGTTTCCGGGTGTGAGTCAGCATTTATAAAAAAACTATAAATCAACTGTCACCTTTTCAGTTTTGTGCATCATAGCGTAAAGCAAAATCTAAAATGACCGAACCAACGCAGAATTTCTGGGAAACTGCCTATAAACAAAACATTGGTAAAATGCTTGGCATTTGCTATCGCTATGTGCGAGATAAGCAGATTGCCGAGGATTTGGCACATGATGCATTTCTGAACGCTATTGATAAATCGTCAACTTATAAAGGTGAAGGGCATTTTGATGCCTGGCTCAGAAAGATAGCCGTAAATGAAGCCTTACAATATTTAAGAGAACAGAAGAAAAAGGAATATCATAATGAATGGATGCAATATGAAAATGAAAATATGGAAACGCATGAAGAAATGTTGACTATGGATTTCAGCGAGGCAGAATTATTAGATGCCATTAATCAATTGCCAGAGCATCATAAAATGGTATTCAATTTATATGTAATTGATAAATTCAGTCATGCAGAAATAGCGCAGGAGTTAGGTATCAACGAAAATACTTCAAAATCGCATCTGGCAAGGGCGAGAAAGAAAATCAGAAAGATATTATTGGAGAAAAAAGATAAGAAACAGACAGTATGGGCTTTGTTCTTGCCATTCAAACGCTGGAATATAGATAAGACTTATCAAAAGGCATTTCTGGATTTTGAAATAGAGCCAACCCATTTGTTGACGATTGATACAAGCGATTCTCCGACTATCACCCTGCCAAAATTTAACCCTCATCCACTTGTTTCAAAAAATTTTATTAATGCGGGTATTGCCTTAGGAAGTGTGGCAGTAGGTTTATTTACAGTGCTTATCTTATTAGAACAAGAACCGAAGACTGAGGCTGATAAAGAGATAGCAAACTATGTAAAACCTACTGAATTCGTAGCAGAGAGGGTGGCAAATTCCGATAATCAGGATAGTACGGGTATTTTTATAGATAATCATGTAGGTAAACTCAATACATCAAAAAATAGTGATTCTTTAAGTGCAACTATTGCCAATAATCCCATCATAGCTGATGAAAACAATTTAAAAAGCACAGATATGAAAAGGTTAAACACAGTAGGCGCATTATTATTGGCAGGCGCTGCCAGTATGGGGTTTGATTCTTCAAAAAATCAGGAAATTAAATTCGGATCGGGTTTGAAACTCCCTAAGATTCAATTGCAACAGCTACCCCAAGAAAATGATTTTGTTTTAAAAAGAAAAGAAGGAGAGGGCGTTTTCAATGCTTCAAAAATATTGTGGTCATCCAAAGATCATAATGTTTCTATGAAGGGTATCGGTATGAGAGCAAAATTTGGAAAGGATAAATTTAATGCAACAGGCACTGTTTCTTTTTTAGGTGAAGTATATTACTTATTGATTGATGGAGAAGAGGTGCCTTTTGATAAAGATATAAAACTTTCAAGCGGAGACTATTCTGTAAAATCATTAAGTATCCAACAATCCATCCAAAAATATGGAGATAAAGGAAAAAAGGGGGCGGTTGAAATAGTAAAGCTTTGATAAATTAAGTACTAACTCGTTGGGTGAAATTGTATACAAAGATTTTTAATATACCGTCTCTACGTGACTTAAGAGTTAATTTAGCTGTTTTCTCTACCGATATAACATCCCTATGGGATATTTTTAGTCCCGTTAGGGAAGGTATATCGGCGGCCGCCGCGCGGTAGTAAGAATCTGAATTTCCGAATCTCTGTATGCCGACTGGGCGTCTCCGTAGGGATAATATATTTTTAATTTCACTCAATGAGTTAAATACCATTTTTTAAAATATAAACTCAATAATAACGATATGCATTTTAGAGTTCAGCACTCAATTACAGGTCTTTTAGGGCAATGCGCTATCTTATTTTTGCTGGTTCAATCCATGGGCTTCTCGCAGGGAAGTCATTTAGATAGCTCAATCGTGAGTTTTATGACTGAGAAAAAGATTCCGGGCTTTGCTGCTTGCAAGGTAGAAAATGATAGAATTATCTGGTCAAAAGCCTACGGTCAAGCTAATATTGACAAGAAAACGCCTATGAGTATTGATGGGATTATGAATATAGGTTCTATATCAAAGACATTTACTGCTACGGCAATTATGCAACTGTGGGAGAAAGGGAAGATAAAATTAGAAGCAGATGTAAATGATTATGTAGGTTTTACCTTGAGAAACCCGAAATTTCCAGATAAGCCAATTACTATTTTTCAGTTATTAACACATACTTCATCTATCCGTGATGGAGAATCCTATAATCACAGTTATGCCTGCGGAGACCCGACGATTAGCCTTCATGACTGGATATATGATAATCTTAACGAAAAAGGTAAGCTCTTTAGCAACGGAGATAATTTCCATGATTTCGCACCGGGAGAGAAAGAAAAATATTCAAATATTGGTTTCGGACTTTTAGGTCTTATTGTAGAAAAGGTCTCTAAGCAACCATTGAATATCTATTGCAGAGAATTCATCTTCAAACCTCTTGGCATGGACAAAACCGGATGGATGCTGAGTGAAGTAGATACAAGTAATTATATCATCCCCTATGCTTTTGTTACCAAAGAGAATAGAAATGAACTATTGGAGAATAAGGCATTATTTCCAAAAAATCCTGAGTTGAAAGAAGGTAGTCTTGTGGCTCATTGTCTCTATAGTTTCCCTAATTATCCTGATGGACTTGTCAGAACAAGTATAAGAGAATTATCTTATTTCTTAAGAGCCATGATGAATAAGGGGCAACTAAATGGCGAAAGAATTCTGAACGAAAGTACTGTTTCAAAAATGCTTACCTTGCAAATTGAGGGCAATAATAGGAGAGGTTTATGTTGGGCAAAAACTGAATATAAGCTACCTGAAAAAACTATTTCGTTATGGGGGCATGGTGGTGGCGACCCAGGTATTGCTACTTCTCTTTTATTCAATCCAATTGATAAAACCGGCGTAATCACATTTCAGAATAGTGAAGCCGGTGGAACAGCAGATATTGTTAAGAAGATATATATGAAGTAAAATAAAGACTTAGCGCCTGTTTAAATAGTATCTTCATGAAAATATTATTTAAACAGGCGCTAAAATATGATTGATTGCTGGCTTTAATAAACAAATTCGCCAAACTCGCTTTTAATAGTTACTTGTTTGGTTTCAGACGATTCTACGCGGCCAATAATCTGCGCATCAATATTAAAAGACTGAGCGATTTCGATAATGCGTTGGGCATATTGTTGTGGAAGGTATACTTCCAAACGATGCCCCATATTAAATACCTTATACATTTCCTGCCAACTGGTACCGCTTTGTTCATGAATCATTTTAAACAATGGCGGAATCGGGAACAGGTTATCTTTAATGACATGGAGTTTGTCAATAAAATGCAAAACCTTGGTTTGAGCACCACCACTACAATGCACCATGCCGTGAATATGCGGACGAAGCTCATCTAAAAATACCTTGACTACCGGAGCATAGGTGCGGGTAGGGGATAAGATGAGTTTACCCACATCTGGCAATTTATCTAGGGTTTCTTTGTTGAGTGTGGCATTATATGCTTCTGTGGCTGTTTCATCAGTCAATGATTTTTTGCCACTGTATATCAATGAGAAATCAATATCTCCATCGAAACTTTCAGGGTATTTTTCGGCGTAGATCTTATCCAATACATCATGACGGGCAGAAGTCAATCCATTGCTACCCATACCGCCATTGTATTGTTTTTCATAAGTCGCTTGCCCATAAGATGCTAAGCCTACAATTACATCGCCTGCCTCTATGCGGTCGTTAGAAATCACATCGGCTCTTTTCATGCGGGCAATAAGCGTGCTGTTAACGGCAATTGTTCTTACCAAATCACCTACGTCAGCTGTTTCGCCACCTGTGCTATATATTTCAATGCCATGGCTACGAAGCATTTCTAAACATTCCTCTGTACCATTGATAATTTCAGCAATGACCTCTCCCGGAATCTTGTTTTTGTTTCTATCAATACTTGAAGAAATCAGCATTGGCCCAACCGAACCTACACACAGTAAATCATCGGTATTCATGACGATAGAGTCCTGCGCAATACCTCTCCAGACTGATAAATCTCCGGTTTCTTTCCAATATAAATAAGCCAGAGAAGTTTTTGTGCCCGCGCCGTCTGCGTGCATGATGTTACAGTACTCGGCATCTCCACCCAAAGTATCAGGTGAGATTTTGCAGAAAGCCTTCGGGAATAAACCTTTGTCAAGCTTTTCAATCGCTTTGTGAACATCTTCTTTGGCGGCAGAAACACCGCGTTGCATATAACGGTCGGTACTCATCTATAATTGGTTTTTGGTGCAAAGGTACGGAAAAATGTCTTTGTGTGCCGAAATAAATTGAATGCTTAAGCTATTTTACACGTTTCCGTTTTTCTAAGTCAAATTTCTCGCCTTTTTCCAGAATCAGAAATTTCATTTCATTACGATTCTTTTGCGCCTCAAAAATCATTACCTGACTTTCTCCCATTACTTCTGCTATCTTATTGCCTTCTACATAAAAGGCTGTATTTTCATCTATACCAACACCTAATAATTCAGGATTCTGCAAGATTAAGCCAATCAGACGATTTTGTCTCTGGCGTTTAATAAAATGCTGGTCGACAATAATGTTGGTCATTAATCCTAACCCTTTTTTGATTTCTACTTTCGAGCCGTCGATCACTTTAAAATCACCCTCTCCTGTAATCATCTTCTGGCTCATGATTGCTGTCCCTGCACTTGTTCCGGCAAATACTACTTTGTTTTTATATTGAGTGTGCAGAGCATTGAATAATTCTTCATCCTGTAAAACTGCCATGATTCGGGTCTGATCTCCACCACAAAAAAATACACCTGTGGCCGATTTCAACTGATTCAGAAAGATAGCTTTTGTGTCAGGTGTTAGAGGAGATAAAGAAGCCTTTTCGACCTTAATTTTTGAAAGTGCTGCAATATCTTTATTAAAGGCATCAAAGCTTTCATCCTGTACACCACTTGCCCATGGAATCACCAGGATTTTGCCATTCTCTTTACCGCTTAACTCTATGAATTTCGTGAGCACATCGGGTGTGCGTTTACCGCCGCCAATCATTATTAAACGTTCTTGCGCAATTACAGAAGTACTTAATAGTATGAAAAAGAGAAAGATTAATCGTAGCATTTTAGATTTATTAAGATTGTCTATATATTTGGATGAAGGATACAACACTAATTACTTATTTTAATTCTATTCACCGAAAATACAAATCTATGAAAAAATACCTTTTCATTCTTTCTATCTCTCTAGCCGCGTGCGAAAATAAAACTGAACAACAAGACTGGCAACTCACACCTTTTGTTAAACAAGATGCCGACAATCCTGTTTTAAGTGCGAATGATACCACCACTTTTGATGATCCTATTTTGAAAAGAACCATTAACTGGGAAGCAAAAGATGTTTATAACCCATCGGCAGTAATAAAGGATGGAAAAGTGTACTTATTATATAGAGCAGAAGATACACTGAAAGTAGTAGATGGTACTTCTCGCCTGGGTTTGGCTGTGAGCGAAGACGGTATTCATTTCGTACGTCAGCCTAAGCCTGTATTTTATCCGTCAGAAGATTTCATGAAGAAGTATGAGTACCCGGGAGGTTGTGAAGACCCACGTCTGGTGGCAAGTCCTGATGGTAAATATATATTGACCTATACTGCATACGATGGCAAGACTGCCCGCTTATGTGTAGCCTCATCGCCTGATTTACAAACATGGAAAAAAGAAGGCTTAGCTTTCAAAGATGCCAAGTATGAAAGTCTATGGTCGAAATCAGGGGCGATTATCTGCGAGAAAGTAAACGAGAAATTTATCGCCAAAAAAATCAATGGTAAATACTGGATGTATTTTGGTGATACTAACCTTTTCTTAGCGAGTTCAGATAACCTGACAGATTGGGCACCTCTGGAGGGAGAGGATGGAAAACCTAAGCCAATCGTAAAACCAAGAGAAGATAATTTTGATAGCTGGCTGGTAGAGTCTGGCCCGGCGGCATTTATCACAGATAAGGGTATCCTATTAATATATAATAGCGCCAACAAAGGTTTTCAGAATAAAGCCACTGATACCAAGAATGCTTACAGAGCCGGACAGGTATTGTTTGATAAAAATGACCCAACAAAAGTCATTGACCGTTCTAAAACCTTTTTCTTTGAGCCTGATAAACCTTATGAATTAACCGGACAGGTAAATAACGTGGTTTTTGTGGAGGGTCTGGTAAACTTTAAAGACCGTTGGTTTTTATACTATGGCACAGCCGATTCAAAAATTGCAGTAGCTGTCAGCGATAAAAAGTAATCGGACTATATAACTTATAATATATAAGGGGAATTCTGAACAAAATTCCCCTTATATATTATTAAGTATGCTGTCGCTGATTTATCCTTCATCTCCCCAATTCAACAATTTCTCAAAAGCTGCATCTATTTTTTCGAACTCAAAGCTTTTAATCACGTCGTTCATCATTTGCACAATTTCACCATTGCATAGATTGCCTATACTTCCCTCTAAGGTATGATTCAATTCTCTAGAGGCTTCGTAAGTGCCTCCGAAAATCTCATCTTTTACCTGTAGATAAGCATCTCTGAAAGGTAAGCCTTGAATCACCAATTCGTTCACTCTTTCAACAGAGAAAATCGGGTCATATTTTTTATCTGCCAGCAAATCTTCTTTCACCTGAATATTTGGTAACATCATGGCCGTAATATCAAGACACTCGATTATCTGATCAAATGCAGGCATCAGAATTTCTTTCAGAATCTGCATATCTCTGTGATACCCACTTGGTAGGTTGCTTGTTACAAAAGCCAGTTCGGTAGGTAAACCTTTCAAGCGATTAGCTTTTGCCCTTAACAATTCAGCTACATCAGGATTCTTTTTGTGAGGCATGATACTGCTGCCCGTAGTGAAATCGTCAGGTAAAGTCAGGAATCCGAAATTCTGTGAATTATACAGGCAAATATCCATTGCCATACGCGATAGGGTAGTGGCTAATGAAGTCAATGCCGAGAGAACCACATATTCAGTTTTACCTCTGGTCATCTGCGCATATACTACATTATAATTGAGGTCGTCAAAACCTAGAAGCTCTGTCGTCAATGTCCGGTTTAGTGGGAAAGAACTACCGTAACCAGCTCCAGACCCTAAAGGATTTTTATTGACAACTTTGTAAGCGCCCTGCAAGATATTCACATCGTCTACCAGACTTTCGGCATAGGCACCAAACCAAAGCCCGAAAGAAGACGGCATGGCAATTTGCAGGTGCGTGTAACCGGGTAGCAAATCATTCCTATGTATTTCACTCTTTTCAATCAGGTTTCTGAAAACCAATTCGATCTTCTGAACAATAGTTCGCACCTGATGGCGCATGAATAGTTTTAAGTCTACCAATACTTGATCATTACGAGAGCGTCCGCTGTGGATTTTTTTACCTGCATCGCCTAATGCCTGAGTCAATAGCCATTCTACCTGAGAGTGTACATCTTCGATATTTTTCTCAATCGAAAACTTGTCATTTATAATATCATTGTATATCTTTCGGCATTGTTTTAATAGACTCCCTAACTCATCGGCTTCGAGTAAGCCAATTGATTCTAACATGATGGCATGTGCCATGGAGCCGAGTACATCAAACTCAGCCAGGTATAAATCCATCTCACGGTCGTGCCCAACCGTAAAGTTTTCAATTACATTATTTTCTGAAGTATTTTTACTGCTTTCCTTTTGCCAGAGTTTCACAACGTACGTGTTTGATTTGAACACAAATATAGGAGATGAAAATTACTGGGAATAAAATTTTATAAGTTTTTAATAAACACTTACTTGTGCAACATTTTTAGCACGATTTTTGCACTATTTATAAGACAATGACTGTATGATTCCAAATGTAGATTGGTTTTGTTGAGTGAAAAGCTGCTATTTCAGAGGGTTTTTGTACATACTGGAAATAAAGCCAGTAAAATAATATTTTGGCACGGATTTAGTTAAATGCCACATTTAGTGGTACAAATACTATGCCATATTACGCCGTTTAATAATATTATTTGCTGAGTTATTTCAGAACATCAAAAAGTGAAAAATAATAATTGCCTGAGTGAGCCTGCATTTGTGACGTTTCCCAATTATTATCGTCTTATTGCCATATAAGAAAGAATACTGATTTTATATTTTTGAATTCCAGATACATTTTTACTATTGAGTGAACCTTTACAATTTTACACGATGAAGAAAAGTTATACCTTTTCAGGTAGATGCTTGGCATCTGTTTCTTCTGCTTTCAGATTTCTGTCAATCACAAAGCTTGAAACTGTATGGTTTTTAGCTGGGTTGATACCGTCAGATAATCGTGTTTTTTCTGCTAAAGTTTCTTCGCAAATTGCTTTTCAAAGCCTTTGTACTCGTAGTAGTCTTCCAATGGTAATTCAATTTATGAAAATGAATTAATCTCTTTGAGATATAGCATTTTTCGTGCTGTTGAATTAAAAATTATTGAGTGACTGCCTAGCGGCAAATTTTGAGATATACTATTTAAAATGAAGATTAAACCTTTATCACGCCTTTTGATGCAATTGCTTGTTACCACAGCTATGGTAATGGCTTATGCAACTATTCGTGCGAATGATGGAAATCAGCAAAAATCAGGGAAGAGAGTATTGACCGCAGAGGTTCCGGTAAAATGGAGCAAAATGACATTGAAAATCCTGAAAGGCACGCAGGGAGGTTCACCTACTTATGGTTCTCGTTCACTAGGTTATATGGGACTAACCATGTACGAATGTGTTGTACATGGTAATACAGTCTATAAATCATTAGCAGGCCAGTTGAATGGCTTGGCTAATTTGCCACAACCAGATGCTACTCTTAAATACAACTGGGAAATATCACTTAACGCAGGACAATCTTATCTGCTCAAACAGTTATACGAACAAACTTCTGCTGCAAACAAAACCAGTATTGATTCGTTGGAGAATGCTATCTATAAAACAGAGCCTGATAAAGAAGTAGCTGAGCGTTCTGCCAGATATGGTCAGGAAATCGCTAAGGCTATTTTTGAATGGTCGAAAATAGATGGAGGTTATCAAGGTTACAAACGTAACTTTGATAGTACTTATTCTTTACCTAAAGTTGATGGATCCTGGCAAGCACCACCTAAAGGACAGGCTCCTGTAGCCCTACCTCTACATCCTTACTGGGGTAAAAATCGTACCTTCATTTCTGCCAACGGTCAATTGGAAATTCCTAAAAAAATTCCTTATAGTTACCTGAAAGATTCTGATTACTATAGTCAGATGTATGAAGTATATAAAATGAGAAGTACGCTGACTCAGGAGCAAAAAGAAATTGCTAACTGGTGGGGCGATGATCCTTCTGAAACCTTCTCACCTCCGGGGCATTCTTATAATTTAGCAACCATTACTATTGTTACGGCGAAGGCAGATTTTTTCAAGGCTACGCAGACATACGCAAAGGTAGGGATGGCGGTAGCTGATGCTTTTATTAACTGCTGGAAATGCAAGTACTACTACCATGCGCAACGTCCGTGGTTTTTTATCTTTTACAATATCGCCACCCTTTGGGATTTATACTGGCCTGAACCTCCTTTCCCGGCGTTTTATTCAGGGCATGCAGCACAGGCAGCAGCAACAGCCACAGTATTAGCAGATCTGTATGGCGACCATTTCAAATTGGTAGATGATTCTCACGTAGGCAGACCAATGGATACAGAACGTGTGGTAGAATACAAAGCCCGGAAATTCAGTTCATTCTGGCAGGTAGCCATTGAGACGGCGGATGCCCGGATGTATGGAGGCATTCATACCTGCCATGATAATGAAGTAGGTTTAAAAGAAGGAACTAAAATTGGCAATAATGTCAATGCTTTGTCTTGGCAAAGCTAAATTTACTTTAAAGTGAATAATTCGACCGTCAAAGGTCTTTTTATATTAATAACTATTGAGTGTAACAATTACAATTACCATGAGAAATTTTACATCTTGGTTCACAGGTGTTAGCAGAACTTTCATATTCAGAAAGGCAAATACTTTGCTAATCACTTTATTCCACCTATTATTACCTAAAAAGCTAAATGGCTTGCCTTATGAGCCAATATTAGCTTCTGTATCTGGCGATACATCCCAAGTTAATAAAGCTCGGGCGGCTCGTCTGGTAACAGGGAGATATTTGGCAGCTTTTATGGCTGTATTATTCTCATGGTTCAATACCTCAATAGCAGAAGCTCAAAATGCTCCGCTCAACTGTGATAAATATTATATGTTGGTTGGAGAATTAGTTTCTTCAGGAAGTACACAAGTAGCCCGCACCGATGTATATCAATTCGGAGCTAGTACTGGTTTACTCAACTGTAAGTTTGAAAGTGGTGGTGGAGAAGGAATGTGTGTAGACCCAACTAAAAATATAGCTTATATAGCTACTTGTTGTAATCAAGGTCAAATACGAATTTATAACTATAATACAGCTTCTTTTGAAACACCTATAACTATTTCGGGTGAAGATTTATTAGATGCTACCCTTTCGGCAGATTATGCCTATTTATATGTAACTAGTTATAATAAAGTTTTTAGAATAAGTACCTCATCAAGAACAGTTGTTTCTTCTTTTTCTAAAGCTAATGCAAATAACACTTCGGCAAAAGAATTCTGGGGTGTAGCGGTTCGTCCGACTTCTGGTAAGGTATTCTTCACTACAAACTGGCAGTTTGGTAATGGAACAAGTACAATTGAAATGCTTAACGCTGATCTTTCGGGCACAAGCACAAGAATAACAACAGCTCCGTCTGGATTTTATTATAGAGGTATTACATTTGATACTGATAGCAATATTTGGGCAGTATTAGCTAATAATAATAATCAGGCTGACCGTTTAGTAAAATATACTTTAAATACAAATGGATCAGTAGCTAGCACAACTACCTATTATTTTAAAAAACCAACTGTAAGTGATGGAAATGCAAATGAAGGAGACGTAAATCCATTTGACATAGCATTTGGTCCTGGAGGCGATATTTACGTGACGACTTTCTCAGGAGACTGTGTTACTAAAATTGATTATAGTTCCTTAAGCGCTAATACATCAAACGGATTCTCAACTTACATACAATATCAGGCTGGAGTATCCGGCAAATCAATTACATTCGTTTGTGGTAACTTTAAATGTGATTGTACTGCCCCTGCCCTTAAACTTGATGATCTGGTAATGAGTGGAGGTACTTGTAATGGTGGAACAGCCAAAAATAATGGAAGTGTTACCGTTACAGGTTTAACCTATAGTTCTTCTTCTATTATAAAAGCAGACATTAATCAGGGCGCAACTTATGGCACAACACCAATCTACGGAGCAGGTTCAAATAAAACATTACAGTCGGGTTATACAACTATCACTTTTACTGGCTTAAAACCAAATACTCAATATACTATACGTGTATGGGGTGGTAAAGATGCCTGTTATAATGATATTACTTTCACAACCCCATCGGCCAATTGCTGTACCAACTGTATCTCAAACAACTTTGTAAGCAATGGTGATTTTGCATCAGGTAATACCAATGGTTGGACAAAGGATCCTTCAGGTAGTAGTTTTGGCGTTCTCAGTGGTTATGGAGTTTTAAATATTAACGATGAGGTTGGGCCTTTTAAAGTTTATCAAGATATTACGGATGGTGTAGAGGGAGGTAAAGCCTACACACTTTCTGGTGAAGCAGCTTCACATAATAGACCAGAAAGTAATATTGCACAGATTTATTTAGAAGCTTACAATGGTAGTACGCTTGTAGGAACATCCTCTAAATTTGATGTAGTAACTAACATTGATGCTACAGGCTTAATACCATTTAATATTACTTATTCGATACCTGCCAATGCAACTAAAATACGAGTTGTTGGCTATTGTAAAGGAAGGGCACTCAAGTTTGATAATCTAGTATTAAGCAGATGTTATGATCCAATCGCTCTTAACTTAGCGGCTAAAGCCGATCCTATCTGTGACCAAAGCACTGGCTCGATAACAGTAACAGCTACTGGTGGAAGTGGAGAATATGAATATAGCAAAGATAATTCGATCTGGCAAGCATCAAATATATTTACAGGTTTAACAGCAGCTACTAATAGTACTACCTATACTATATATGTAAGAGATAAAAACACCTCATCAAGTGCTTGTAAGAAGAATATACAGATTACCTTAAAGTGTGTGCCTTGTGTTTGTGTATCAAATAACTTTGTTAAGGTACCTGATTTCGGTACTTCAGCAGGAGACATAAGCAACTGGGTTAAGCAAAGTGGGACATTCGAAATTGGCACTGGTAATAACCCTACTGGTTTTTTTGCTATTCTTAATAATAGTAATAGTAGCACAGATAGTTATGCATATCAGGAACTAGATGCCGTTGCAGGCAAAACCTATACGTTGAATGCTATTGCTGCTTCTCACGGAATAGCTAATTCGACAGCAGAGTTATACTTTGTATTTTACAATGGAGCTACTGCACTAGGCACTTCTACAAAAACAATAGGAATAGAAAACATTTCCTATAATGGTTCGAACCTTACAGCCATTACTCCGATTTCAATGTTGGCACCGGCAAACACTAATAAGGTAAGAATATATGCTCATGCCAAAAACAATGCTTTGAAATTTGATAACGTTAGTCTTACAACTTGTTATGATGCAGCAGTGGATGGTTCATTAACTAAAACAGATATTGAATGTGGACAAACTAATGGAACAGTAACTGTAACAGCGACTGGCGGAAGCGGAAGCTACGAATATAGTAAAAACAATACTGACTGGCAGACCTCAAATATATTTACATTACCAGCAGGTACTTATACTATATATATAAGAGATAAAAATGCCAGTACTTGTACCAAGAACCTGTCGGTAACCTTAACTGCCAAACCAAGCCCGGCAATCTCTGTTACCAGTGCTAAAATTTGTTTAGGCGAAACAGCACAACTGGTAGCAAGTGGATGTTCAGGTACTGTGAGCTGGCCGTCAGGTGGTACTGCAAATGGAAACACGTTCTCGGTTAAACCAACAGCTCAGGGTACTACAAGTTATACGGTTACATGTACAGCCACCAATGGGTGTACTGCACAAGCAACGGGTACTGTAACCACTGCACCAAAACCAACAGTTAATGTAGATGATTTAACCATCTGCGAAGGTGTAGCAGGAACATTAAAAGCAACCGGATGCACTGGCACTGTAACGTGGACTGGAGGTGGAACGCCAAGTGGATCATCTCTATCTGTAAATGCAGCAGGTACTTATGAAGCTACCTGTACATTAACAACCAATGGTCAATCATGTACTGCTACCGATAAGGTAGTAGTCACCATGAATAGCAAACCACAAATTAGTGTACAAGATCAAACAACTTGTGTAAATGTAGAAGCAACATTAACTGCAAGTGGGTGTTCAGGAGGTACTATCACATGGGACACTGGTGCAAGCGGCTCATCAATAAAAGTTACTAAAACTTCGCAAGGAACTTATTCTTATACAGCTACTTGTACTATCACATCCAATGGCCAATCATGTACTAATACAGCAACAGGTAAACTGACTGTTAATCCGAATCCTACTATTAGTGTTGATACTAAAACCATATGTGTAGGACAGAGTGCAACTTTAACAGCTAGTACTTGTACTGGAACAGTATCATGGAATACAGGCGCTACCGGATCAATCCTTACAGTTAGTCCGACTGCGACAACAAACTATACTGCTACTTGTACTATTACTGCAACAGGTTGTAAAGCAACAGCTACCGGAACAGTTAATGTTAATCAATTACCAGCTAAACCTACACTTACACCAAACAATCCTTCAATTTGTTTAGGTGAAAGCGTGACTATAACCGCTACTGGTTGTAGTGGAACACTGCTTTGGTCAAATGGCCAAACAACAAGTGCTATCACAGTTTTCCCAACAACTACAACAACTTATTCAGCTACCTGTACTTCTACTACTACGACTTGTACAAGTGACCCGGCTACAGCTACAGTAAATGTGACGAATACCGATCCGATTATGGTAACATCATCGGCTTGTACTACCTCAGCTACTTCTGCAAACCCTACTGCACCTGCATTGAATTTCAATATATTTACTGAGGGAGGAATCGTATTGACATCGGGTGATATTCATTCAGGTATCGCGTCAGGAACTACGATAGAGCTGAAGGGTACAACTAATATTACAGGAGAAAATCCAAATGGTTATTCAAGTAAACCAACAGTTGGAGGAGATCTTACCTATATTTATTCGGCAGGTAGAATTATATATACTTCAGGTAATGGTGTGAATGTGAATGGTGGCGGATTTGCCAAAGTGTGTGATATTAATGGCTCAGCATTCTTTGCTAATGGCGGAAATTCACGCATTACTGCTGGAAGCTTTAACCAAACACCAGCAATCAACATAAATACTTCTCAGGCTGCAGGTACATGGCAAAACGGATGTGGAACCATTAACTTCGGTACAGCATTCACCTCTTTGAGAAATTCAGCGACTTCAATGAGTGGCTTTACTGCGAATGTTACACCAACATTTGATCCTGGCAATACTACACAGCCTAAATTGACACTTCAGGCAGGTACTAATGTTTGGAACCTTACAGGTGCACAATTAAATGCTTACTCAACTATAGTATTTAATACTACTCCGGATGCAAGTAAAACTTTAGTGATTAATGTAAATGCGTCTGGAAGCTTTACCTTGAATTTACCAAATATCTCTGGTATTGGCGATTCTCAGGGACAATTCATTATCTGGAATTTCTATAATGCTACTAACCTGACTGTTTCAGGTTCGAGCGCCACTATGAAAGGAACATTGTTTGCTCCGAATGCAGATGTTACTAAAAATAGCAGTTCGAATATTGATGGACAAGTGATTGCAAAATCATTTATCATGAATGGTGGAGAAGTACATTATCACAAATTCAATTCTAGTATTGATTGGGGAACGAGTTGTGTAGATATATGCGCGGGTTCACCAGTAACGCTAACTGCAAGTGGATGTACTTCAACAGTAACCTGGACAGGTGGAGGAATTAACAAAACCGGAAATTCAATTGTTGTAAATCCGCTTATTACGACTACTTATACCGCTACTTGTGGAACAGGTTTATGTAAATCAAGTGCGGATATTACAGTTAAAGTAATACCGGCACCAACAGTTACACTTGCAAAAACTGATATAAGCTGTAATGGTAAAAATGATGGTACAATAACAGCTACCGCACAAGGTGGAACTGCACAATATACATTCAGTATCAATGGCACAACCTTTACTTCTACTCCGGCAGCTTCTAATGTCTTCACTGGATTAGCACCTAATACTTATACAATTACTGTAAAAGATAGCAAAGGTTGTACTGCTACAGCAACTATCACTATTACACAACCTGAAAAACTGGTAGCTACTGCTACTAAAGTTAATCCGAATTGTGAAAAAACAAATGGTTCAATAGATCTTACAGTAACAGGTGGTACTACACCATATACCTATAAATGGTCTACTACTGAAACAACTGAGGACCTTACAGGAAAAGGAGAGGGTGTTTATACAGTAACAGTAACAGATAAGAACGGTTGTATTGCAACAACATCGGTTACACTAACACCGCAGGATTGCGTATTTGACTTAGCCTTAACCAAAAAATTAAGTAATACAGCAATTGCTTATAAACCGGGTGACCCTGTTACATTCAATATCGCAGTAATTAATCAGGGAACAGTTACAGCAAAAAATATTAAAGTAACTGATTATATCCCAACAGGCTTAACATTGAATGATGCTAACTGGTCTTCACCGGCTGGTGGTCAGACAACCAATAATACTGCCATTGCAAGTCTTGCACCTGGTGCTTCAACCACTATCAATATTACTTTTACAATTAATAGTAATTACGAAGGTGCAAGTATCGTAAACAGAGCAGAGATTAGTTCAGCTTCAAATGATAAATCATTAAATGATAAAGACAGTACTCCTGATACAATTGTAGGCAATGATGCAGGTGGAAAAGAAGATTCACCTTCTGATGATGCAGTAAATGGGAATGGTACAGGAACACCTTTAGATACAAACGCAGCAACTGATGAAGATGATGCTGACCCTGCAAAAGTGACCATCACTCAGACGTTTGATTTAGCCTTAATTAAGAAATTAGCTAGGGGTCAGGCAACAATTGTGAAACAGGGTGATAATGTGAACTATGTAATTGAGGTGAAAAACCAAGGTACTTTAACAGCTCAAACAGTTACGGTTACTGATTACATACCAGCAGGAATGAGTTTTGTAGCAAGTCCTGGTTGGACAAGTTCAGGCAGCACAGCCACCAATACAACGATTACCAACTTATTACCGGGAGCAACGAGCACATTAGCGATTACCTTGAAAGTAAATGCTGATTATGAAGGAGAGAAATTAGTTAACCGATCAGAAATCAGTTCAGCGACGAATGCCTTAAATCAACCTGATAAAGACAGTACACCGGATTCAGTATTAGGTAATGATAAAGGCGGTAAAGAAGATAGTGCAGCTGACTTTACAGATAACAACCAGAATAATGGTAATGGAACGGGAGCAGTAGGCGGCACAGATCCGGCAACGGATGAAGATGATGAAGACCCTGCCTCAGTATCAGTGAAACAGGAGTTTGATTTAGCCTTGAAGAAAGAATTGCAAACGAGTACACCGGTGAAACCTGGGGATAATGTAACGTTTGTGATTACAGTGAAGAATCAGGGGACTTTGGACGCGACGAATGTAAAAATCTCGGATTACATACCAGCAGGTATGAGTCTGAATGATGCAAGTTGGACAGGCAGTCCGGCACAGAAGACTTTACCGGGCACGATTGCGAAGAATGGTGGAACCGCAACGACTACAATCATTCTGAAAGTAGACAATACACCAACGGTACAAGGCCAAAAGTTAGTTAATCGTGCAGAGATTACATCTGCGAATAATAGTCTGAATAAACCAGACAAAGATAGTACCCCTGATGCGATTTTAGGTAACGATAAAGGAGGAGCAGTGGATACCCCGGCAGATAATGCAATGGATGGTGATGGCACAGGAACAGTAGGTGGAAATGATCCATTGACAGATGAAGATGATGAAGACCCTGCGTCAGTACAGATACAGACCTACGATTTAGCTTTGGTGAAAGTGTTGACTACCACAGGAGCAATAGCACCAGGTAGTGATGTGACTTTCACAATCAAGGTGAAGAATCAGGGAACAATCGGAGCAACTAATATTCAGGTGACAGATTATGTACCAACAGACATGACGTTGAATGATACAAACTGGAACCTGGCGGGCAATTTAGCGACATTGAAGACACCGATAGCGAGTTTGGCAGCAGGAGCAGAGACAAGTGTGACAATCAAATTGAAAGTGAAGAGTACGTTTGAGGGGACGAAGATTGTCAACAGAGCAGAGATTTCATCAACAGGCGATAGCTATGTAGATAAAGACAGCAAACCAGATCAAACGGTAGGTAATGATGCGGGTGGTAAAGTAGATGATATAACAGACTTCACAGACAATAGTCAGAACAATGGAGATGGTACAGGTACACCAGATGGCACAGATGTAACGAAGGATGAAGATGATGCTGACCCTGCAAGTGTTACAATTACTCAAACTTTTGACTTAGCCTTAGATAAAAAATTGGCTGTTGGTCAGGCATATGTAGTAAATCCGGGGGATTTAGTTAAATATACAATAACTGTATATAATCAGGGAACATTAACAGCAAAAAATACTATAGTTACTGATTATATTCCGGTAGGAATGGAATTAGCAGATGCAGCATGGACATCTAATTCTGCAACAATGGCAACGCTTACAACGCCAATTGCAACATTAGCACCAGGAGCATCTACTTCAGTAAATATTACATTGAGACTTAAAGCTGACTTTACAGGTAAAGAAGCAATCAATACAGCTGAAATTAGTTCAACTAAAAATGATTTAAATCAACCAGATAAAGACAGTACCCCTGATACAACTAATGGAAATGGAACTGAGTCTAATCCTAAAAATGATGTAGTCGATGAAGATGGTAAAAATGGTGGAGACGAAGACGACCACGATATTGAGAAAATAGAAATTTGTCAGGTAAAACTTACTGTTAGCAATATTAATGATGTAAAATGTTTCGGTGGAAACGATGGTAGTGCAACTGCTACAGCATCAAATGGAGTACCTGCTTATACTTATGCCTGGAGTAACGGACAAATTACCCCAACTGCAACAGGTTTAACAATAGGTACTTATACTGTAACAGCTAAAGATTCAAGAGGATGTTCTGCAACTGCAACAGTAACAATAAGCCAACCAACTCAAATTACAGTCACAGTTACTCCTGAGGTTGTAAAATGTTATGGAGAGAAAACCGGCACAGCAACTGCGAATGTAAGTGGTGGTTCACCGGTTTATAGTTATAAATGGAATGATGCCTTACAGCAAACAACTCAAAAAGCTGTAGGACTTGTTGCGGGGACATATATAGTTACAATAAAGGATTCACATAACTGTACGGCAACTGCAAGTACTGTAATTACACAACCACAAGCACCTTTAACGGCGACAACAGATAAGACAGACATCAAATGTTTCGGAGACAAAACAGGTAAAGCAAGTATCACAGTAAGTGGCGGTACGCCAGGTTATACTTACCAATGGTCGAATGGCGGTACAACCGCTGAAATCACTGGCTTGGGTGCAGGCACTTATACCGTAACGGTAACGGATGCG
>NZ_BAAGXU010000013.1:0-6190 GCF_054779675.1 Emticicia fontis | reverse complement strand
GCAAAGTTCGCTCCCTTGTTTTATTTATTCAACTCATCATACATTTGAATCTACAACCCGTTTTTTTCCTGAAAAATTTAGAGATAATAACGAAAAATATAAGGTATTATCGAAAAACATAGAAGAAAGATTTGGGTTTTGTTATTCATTCTCTACTCTTGAAAGCAATGCACAATCATTTGATATTAGAGATAAAGATAAAGTAATAAAAATATTAAAAGATTTCGGTTATAAAAAAGTAGCTACGAAATATGACAATGATATAAGACGGAAATAAATCACTACTGAATCACTACTATTTTTTATTTTTCTCAAACTATAAATTCCTGATAATCAGTCGATTACTTTATAGCTTTAATTTCTTTTCACTACTCCTCCACTACCACACTTAATATTTGGAGCATCATTTTAATTATATAAAATCATGCAGCAAGTATTTTTAAATCCCTATGAAGCCATTTTTAACAGGCTTGAATCAATCGAAAATTGTTTGGCACAATTAAAGCCTGACATTCCTCCTACTCCGTTAGTACAGCCCGAAGAACGTTTTTTAGATGTCAAACAAACCTCTGAATTGTTTGGAGTTTCTACTGTATCTATTTGGCAATGGGAAAAAGCAGGTATTATAAAAAGTTATAGAATCGGCAACCTGAAACGCTTCAAATATTCAGAATTAATTGAATCTCCTAAGTTGATTATACGTACACAAAAAAGAGCTGAACAATGAAAGACGAAACACCATTGAACAGCTCTGATTCTTCAAATAAACAACAAGATAAAGATAAGAATTTAGGAGCATTAAACCCAAAATTTGATTTAGATAAATTTGGTATTAATCCTAATAAAATTATAGATGAAACTAATAAGCTATTAGAGCAGAATTCTTCATTAAGTGAGAAGAAAGGATTATTTATGATTAAGTCTGCTAATAGTTGGATTGACCAGGCGAAAAGTAGACCAATTCCAAAAATGCTATTTAGTGAATTTTGGTATGAAGGTGAGATTTGTATTCTATTTGCAGATACTAATTTAGGCAAATCCATTTTGGCGGTGCAGATTGGGGATAGTATAAGCAAAGGGGAGTCAATTAGAGCTTTCAGATTAGAAGCTCCAAAGCAAAAAGTATTATACTTTGATTTTGAACTTTCTGATAAACAATTTGAAATTCGCTACTCTACAAATTATCAGCTACACTATAAGTTCGATAATAACTTTTTAAGAGTTGAAATTGATTCTGATGCTGTAATCCCTGAAAAGCAAACTTTTGAAGAGTTTCTTAATAGTTCGCTTGAACGTTCAATTATTGAAACCAATGCAAAGATTTTAATAATTGATAATCTTACGTACCTAAAAAACGAAACTGAAAAAGCGAAAGATGCTTTGCCATTAATGAAACATTTAAAATCATTAAAGAGTAAATACAATCTTTCAATTTTAGCTTTAGCTCACACTCCAAAACGGGACTTATCAAAGCCAATAAGCCGAAATGATTTACAAGGCAGTAAGATGCTTATTAATTTTTGTGATAGTTGTTTTTCAATTGGCGAAAGCTATAGTGACAAAAGTTTAAGGTACATCAAGCAGATAAAACAACGAAATACAGAACAAATTTATGATACTGAGAATGTTTGTGTATTTCAGATAGAAAAGCCGTATAATTTCTTACAATTTGATTTTCTAAATTTTGGAATAGAAAAGGAACACTTAAAGCAACATACGGAAAAAGATAAGGAAAATCAAAAAGATAAGATTGAGGAATTGAAACAACAGGGGAAAAGCCTTAGAGAAATAGGTGTATTATTAGGCATTTCTCACATGAAAGTAAAAAGAATCTTAGAAAAACCGTAACAGTTGTAACACTTGTAACAGGGTGTTACACTTGTTACAGGCGTTACACTTCTTCTAAAAAGTGTATTAAGATGAATGAATATAAGTATATTTTAGAACCCTATAAAGGCTATAAAACCCGTTATACCTGCCCTAATTGTAGTAAAGATAAAGTATTTGCTCGTTACATTGATAAAGAAACAGGCGAACACCTGAATAATAGCGTAGGAAGATGTAATCGTGAAAGTAGTTGTACTTATCATTATACTCCAAAGCAGTACTTCTTAGATAATCATATTTCTAATGATAGCCCCAATAAGTATAATCAACAAAAGAAAAATTTACCTCCACAACAAAAAGTGATTTCATTTATTTCATTTGAAGTATTTAATGAAAGTTTAAAAAATTGCGAATCTAATGAGTTTGTAAAGTTTCTTATAAATCTTTTTGGTATTGAAATTACAAACGAATTAATAAGCAAATATTTTATTGGTACTTCTAAGCTTTGGAATGGTGCAACAGTATTTTGGCAAATAGATAAAGATTATAATATAAGGACAGGTAAAATCATGCTTTATAACCCCTTTACGGGTAAAAGAGTAAAAGAACCTATCAATCATATCAACTGGGTACATACAACGCTTAAATTGGCTAATTTTGAGCTTAAACAATGCTTATTTGGTGAACATCTTATGATTGATAAATCAAAGCCTGTTGCAATAGTTGAAAGTGAAAAAACTGCCATAATTGCAAGCGTTTATTTACCTCAGTTCATTTGGTTAGCGGCAGGTAGCCTTACTAACTTATCTATAGAGAAATGTAAGGTTCTGTCAGGTTTTAATATATTCTTATTTCCTGACTTAAACGGTTTTGAAAAGTGGGAAAATAAAGCAAAAGAGCTATTAAGTATTACTAATTGTAATGTCTCTGACTTATTAGAAATTAATGCTACTGATGAAGATAAAAGGGAGGGTTATGATTTAGCAGATTATTTAATACAGTTTGATTATAAACAATTTATTGAATCGAATGAGGTAAACTCTAACAACCAATCAAATGTACAGGAGATAATACAATTGCCAATTCATGAAGAGGTTAAACTAATGGTAAAACAGCCTTTAGATTGGTCAGATAAAGTTAATGAATTAGAAAATTATTTCAACAGCATTGTTCTCCTTGAATACCCTATTAAATTGAATCAAGCTGAAACGGCAAATAATGTTTCAAATTTTATAGATAGTCACCTCACAATTTTAAAAAACAATAACGGTAGAAAGGTATTTTTACCTCATCTCGAAAGGTTAAGAAAAATCAAAAATTATTTAATAACTAAGACTGTCTCAAATGCAATTAATTGGACACTATAATTGATTTAATAATTTTGTAAGCTAATTTGATGAATGGGTATTTTCATGTCAACATTCTTTTGGAGTAAATTGTAAAAATTAAGATTTGATATTACAGACAACTGACTTTAGCTAAGAATAAATCTCACATTTCTTATAAGTAATAATTGACTGTAAGTGCCTTATTTTCAATCTTAAATATGAGAAATTGGAATGTATATATTGTCAGATAATAAAAATCTAATTTTCTTCAAAGTGTTGATTTAAATTTAGTTTTTTACAAGTAAATATTTATAAGGGCTTTTAAAGCCTAATCCTCCATGAATTCTGTTAAAGTTATAAAACTCTCTGAATCGTTTCATAACTTCTCTTGTATTTTCTAAATTTTCGAGTTCCATTCTCTGACAAACGGCACTTTCGAGTATTGAATGATAGGATTCAATGTGTGCGTTTTGCTGTGGTGTTGCAGGCAGAGTGAATTCTTGTGTTACTCCTTTAAGTCTCATGTACTGCTGAACCATATCAGCCTCAAATTGACTACCATTATCATTTCTTACAATAAATTGCCTTGGCATTTGATAGTTTTGAAAGATTTCATCAAACAGAGCAATTACATCATTGGCTCTAATAGACCAGTTGATGTACTGCCCCATATTCCATCTACTATAAACATCCAGAACCGTCAGCACTTGTACATTGGTTCTTTTACCGCTCACATATATATACTTAATATCAAATTCCAGAAACGAAAATTCAGTTACAGGAGTAGGCACTAAGTCTTTAACCCAGTTTCGTTTGCCTCTGACTTTACCTATCCGTTGATATTTTAATAGTCCATTGGTTTTCATTAGCTTATAGACGCTACAAGAACCTATTTTATAACCTAACTCCTGAGTAAGATAGATGTAAGTCTTATAATATCAGTAATCTACAAACTCCCCTGAAAGAAGTGTTTCAATATCCTGCTTTACCTTTTGAAGATTATGTCTGCTTCCGTCAGATTTGGCTATAAAAGAACTTGCTCTTTTACCTGGTTTAGTCCCTTTAGAAATATAATAATAGGTGCTACGAGCTAAGCCAGTCAGTTTTAGCAGACAACTTAATGGACAACCAGCTTCTTGAAAATCTTCCACTATCATCATTTTCTCTATTTTCGTTGCTGGCTTTTTTTTAATAATGAATCCTTCACTCGGATAGCTAAATCCTTTTCGGCTACTATGGCCTTTAATTCACGATTCTCTCTACGAAGTTGCTGAAGTTCTCTCTCAAGTGAGGTCTTGGCTCCCTTTTTAAAACCTTCTGGCCCTTGTTCTGAATAAACCTTTTCCCAATTAAGGATACTCACCGTACTTACTTCAAACTCTCGTGAAGCCTTGGTAAGTCCGTGTGTCTTCTTGTAATTCAGAATCTCCAATTTCTCCTCTGGAGTCCATTTCTTTCGATGTCTTGTCATAGTACACAAAGTTAAGTAGTTAACTCATTTTTGTGTCCAACTTTTAATTACGCTATTACCAGACATAAAATTGCTTTTCAGAAGATTAAAACCCTATGTTCCTTAATAATTTAGGTTTCCCATATATTGAGAATTATTATGCCACAAATGTCAACTTTTCCAACATTATATGATAATTGCAAAAAATTATCTATTTCAGACTTTAATAAATGGGGCTACCTTAAATCCAATCTGTATATGTTAGGTGAAATAACATGGAGTAGACATGGCACGAAGACTGGTAGTATTTCTATCGAAGTAAATACTAGACTAGGAAAGCCATTTTAAAATTAGATTACACTCTTAACAGTAAACCAATATCATATAGAGTTGAATTAGCTACAAAAGAATCAAATTTGGGCAAAAGTAAAGTTTGGTTTTTTATTTGCCCTCACACAAAAAAATACTGTAGAAAACTATACTTGATAGATAAGTATTTTCTTCACCGATTAGCATTTAAAGGTTATATGTATGAGAAGCAAATACAAAGTAAAAAGTATAGAGCAATAGAGAAACGCTATGGGGCTTATTTTGATAGCGACCGACTTTATATGGAATTATATAAGAAATATTTCAAAAGATGCTATGCAGGTAAATTAACTAAGAGATACTCTAAGTTGAAACAAAGATTAAAAGAATCTGAAAGCATTTCACCTCATGAAATTGAGCGACTTATAGCGATATATTAGAGAGACGCAAAGAAATATTTATAGAAAATCTACACTTGCCTATAGTGAGGGTGTAGAGCTTGTCATTATGAGCAAAACACAAAATTTAAAATACTGGAAAGTATAATTTTAGGAGAAACAACTTGTAAAAAATAATTTCATATAAATGAGGAGTTTGAAGAAAGGGAGATTTTATTACAGACCAGGTTAAAGCTGAACCCAAAAGGCGTAGATATATTGCTTGATGGTATTGAAAGGAGGGATAATCAAGAAGATAATGATTAAAAGATTTTGAAGAGAACAAAGATTTACAGAAATGAAAGGCAAGTAATCCAAATAGGAGACCGTCAGGAGTGCCAAATAAAGTAACAGGCAATTTAAGAAAGCAAATTAACTTATTGAGAAATTAAATTGTAATATTATGATTATAAATACAAGATCAAGAACATTTAAGGAGATTAGAAATACTAGGAGAGTAGATAGAACTTTAAAGCTACTTGTATTCCTAAATGATACCAATGGAAAAACAATAAAAGAATGTAGTAATCAGATTGGAGTACATGAAAAAACCATTTTTAATTATTTGAATCTTTTCACACAATTAGGTTTTGTAATTGAAGTACTTCACAGAAAAAGAAACTATTATAGAATATCTAATTTAAAAGAATTTTTTAAAATAGAGTAGTAGCATTATGGAAGATATTTTAGCAGTCATTACGTGCGTATTAAATAGCTTTTCTAAAATAGAGTAGTAATATTATGGAAGATATTTCCAACATCACTATGCATGTGTATAGTTGTGAAGGTTCAATAGATTCGCTACAGTTGGGTAGGATTTAGCTATCTTGAAATTCTTC
>NZ_BAAGXU010000012.1:0-205545 GCF_054779675.1 Emticicia fontis | reverse complement strand
TAGAAAAATACAAATTTTATCTGCTTGCTAGATGTAGCGTTTCTATTGAACCACCACAGTATAGTAGATTTGCCTTTCATCTTAAAATACCATCAAAAACATATGTTTTATGTATTTTCTTACAAAGAACTTGTCTAATGTTTTAGTTTACGATTTATTTGTAAAAAACTAAATTTAAATCAACACTTTGAAGAAAATTAGATTTTTATTATCTGACAATATATACATTCCAATTTCTCATATTTAAGATTGAAAATAAGGCACTTACAGTCAATTATTACTTATAAGAAATGTGAGATTTATTCTTAGCTAAAGTCAGTTGTCTGTAATATCAAATCTTAATTTTTACAATTATTTTTCTTACAAAGCAAATAGCTATTCCTATAATATTGAGACAAAACCAATTTAATGATTTTACTTCATACCTGATTAACAACGCTTTGAATGCATCTAGCCAAGCAAAAGCTCGCTCAATAACGAAACGATTCTGATATAGAATTTCATCAAAATATTCATGTCTGTCATTTATGGAACCATTTCTTGGATTAAAATCTATATTAGCCTCAATCTGATAAGCTTGGCAAATATTCCTGCATTCTTGACTATCAAATCGCAGCGGCGAACCGCCCTGCATCTGCATTTAGAAATAACCCTTCGGTTCGAATATCTGCCTTTTCTAACCAAGTCATTAAATAGTGAAAATGCGATTTAATATCAGATAAATCATGATGTTCGCCGCTAATGGGTTCAGAAATAGCAACCAAAACTCCTTGATTATCACACAAATACAAAAAATTTGTACTTTCATCTGCTTTTCTAAACTGGAACCCAACCTTTTCGCCTCCTCTATTAGCTCTGGTTTGTGAGCCATCTAGTTGAATACTTGATAAGTCTAAGAGATTCTTATATTGTTTCAATAGATTTATCCACATACTTTCCCAAGACCCATCTTTGCACCACTTGGAGAAATGATAGAAAACAGTTTTAGGACTATAACCTTCTTTAAAATATCGTTCAATTGGTAATTCTCTCCATTGGCAACCAGTTTTTAGACGATGGAATATCGCTGAAACTATACTGATTCGCTTTTCTTCTGTTAAGCTTTCTCCTCTTTTACTCTCACTCAAGTAAGGTAAAATGAACTTTTTAATCTTATCTTTGCTTAAGATGCTCATCGTAGGTTTTTATTTTGGTTCGCAAAACAAAATTACTCCTTATTTGAGCATCTTTTTATTTAAACAATAATGTTAGACAAGTTCATATAAAAAAAGAGAATAGATTTTCATACTTCATATTTATAATTTTTACTGTTTTAAGACAAATAAAGTATTGTCGAAATAACAACCTACATATAAGTTTGGAACGAAAAAAGGACGCGTACGCACAGGCGAACGTGAGGCTAAAGTGATAGATATGAATTAGAAAAATATGAGTAAAAAATTGAGTTTTCTTACACTATAAAAAAAGAGAAATTCTTAAAAGGACTTGCTTAGAGAGAATTGAAGTATACTTGGCATAATAACACGCGTATGACCCCCACAAAAAAGAATATAATCACTCATAACCCCCCACTACGCACAGGCGCGCTAGGCTGAAAATATAACTTATATTGAGTTTTCTTGCATATAAAAAAGAGAGAAATATAAAGAAACTTGTTTAGAAGAGGATTAGCTATATTCGGAGGTCATATACGCGCATATAACCTCCGTAAATTACTATATATATGATTTTCTACTATAATTCTGGTAAAGATTTACTACTTGCAATAACCCTAAAATATAGTTATATTAGGTATTAAATAATTTTCCATATGGATATACTTAAATGCCAACTTTGTATTAAAAATGATGCGAACCAGAAAAATTCTCTTATTATCACAAAATTCTTGATTAATGGGTTATTTGAGAATCTGCCATATAAAGGAACTTTTATTATTAAGCATGGTATAAAGCACGAATATGAACCTCAAGATACTATTAAAGAATATTATATTTTATGCAGCGAATTTTATCAATATCCAAAATATTTAATTGAATTAATAAATGCTATTTTGAAGCTAAATATTCAGCTATATTTGTTAATTATTTTTAAGTACAAAATTGTAACCTACAAGAAAACTCTATAAATATGTAAAAACATTTGTTATATATTTTAGAATTAAACTTATAAAAAATCTATTTACAATTACTTTCCTAATCTTCCTATAAGAAATAAATCATGAAATACTCTAATTTTTTCATCAAACATCTTAACTAATTCTAATTTTTACTTAT
This sequence comes from Emticicia fontis, assembly GCF_054779675.1. Lineage (NCBI taxonomy): Bacteria > Pseudomonadati > Bacteroidota > Cytophagia > Cytophagales > Leadbetterellaceae > Emticicia > Emticicia fontis. The sequence goes on along the minus strand of NZ_BAAGXU010000012.1, from coordinate 203,272 downwards.
TAGAATTCCGCAAAAGACTGCAAAGCTGCTCACACATTACTATCAATACATGTTATAATTATTTTACCTGTTAGATTATTCAATAAAAAATATTAGATAATTTTAACAAAATCTTTGTAATGTAAACTGCAAATAAATAACACTGATTAATGAAACTTAAGGAAGCTATTTTAAAAAGTTTAGAAGATATTGGAGGTTTAACTAATTTCAATGATGTAACAAATCATATAATTTCTAAAAAATATTATGACTTTAAAGACGCTAAAACACCCCCTTCAACAGTTTCTGCTTTACTTGGGGATTTTATAAGAATTGGAGATACAAGAATAAAGAGAATAAAAAAATCTGGGGGGTATTCTTACTATCTGGCAAAAAACGAACAAAATATAGAAATTGATATTCTTTCGGTAGAAACCGATGCAACATTAGCAAAAGAAGTTCAAATAGATAAAACGAAAACTTTTCATGAAAGAGATTTGCATAAACTCTTAAGTAGCTATTTAAAAAATACTGAGATATATTCAAAAACAATTTTCCATGAACAATCGAATGTAAAAGATAATAATCAAATTTGGACTCATCCTGATATGGTAGGTATTAAGTTTCTAAACTTAAAGAGTAAAACAAGTCAAATTTTTTTAAAGTCAATTAATCGTGTTGACACTTTTAAACTAAGCTCGTATGAAATAAAAAAAGAGATAAATACTGATAGTGAACTTAAAAAAGCATTCTTTCAAGCTGTTTCAAATTCTAGTTGGGCAAACTACGGATATTTAGTAGCATTTGAAATTAGCGATAGTTTAAATGAAGAAATGGCTCGACTAAATGAATCTTTTGGTATTGGGATAATTGAATTAAATGCCAATCCCTATCAAAGTAAAGTATTGTATACAGCTAAATATCATAATTTGGATTTTAAGACTATTGATAAATTATGTAAACTTAATAAGGAATTTGAAAGATTTATTGAACAAACTGAAAAACTACTAACAGCAGAAGAACGATACTATAACTCAACAGAAAAAGAGTTAAATGATTTTTGTGATAAATATTTTATAAATGATACAGAAATAGAAAAATACTGCAAAGACAAATATATCCCTATAGAACAACAGCGAGAGCAGGAATCTTTCTAATAAGAAGTAAATTAACAATATCTCACAATAAAAATACTTAAATACTTAAACACTAACTATTTACATTCAATAATAGATTCAATAATAGCCACAATCTATTTAAAAAACATAACTTAAAACGAATTAAGATAAAATTTTAAACTATGAACAAGCCATTAACATATATAAGTTTATTTAGCAGTGCGGGAGTTGGTTGTTTTGGGTTTAAACAAAATGGATTTGAGTGTATTGCAACAAACGAGATTTTAACTAAAAGGTTGAAAATTCAAGTCTATAACCAAAAATGCAAATATGAAACAGGTTATTTGGACGGGGATATTTCAGAAGAAGAAACTAAAAACAAATTATTTAGTGAAATTAAGAAATGGCAAACTGACCATAAAATTTCTGAGCCAGATGTAATTATTGCTACTCCACCATGTCAAGGAATGTCTGTTGCAAATCATAAAAAAAATGATGAAATAGGCAGAAATTCATTAGTAATTGAATCTATAAAAATTACTAAAGACGTTAATCCTAAATTTTTCATTTTTGAAAATGTAAGAGCATTCTTAAATACTACTTGTACTGATATTGATGGGAAAGAAAAACCAATTGAAGAAGCTATAAAGTTAAATCTAGGTGGAAATTATAATATATTATTTAAGGTTGTAAACTTTAAAGAATACGGGTCAAATTCAAGTAGAACAAGAACTTTAGTTTTAGGCGTTAGAAAAGACTTACAGAATATTAGCCCTTATGATATTTTTCCTGAAGTATGTAAACCTAAAACTTTAAGAACACTTTTTTCAAATTTACCTAAACTTCATGAAATGGGAGAAATATCAGAAAATGATATTTTTCATTCATTTAGAGAGTTTGACAAAAAAATGCTTCCTTGGATTGAGAACTTAAAAGAGGGAGAATCTGCATTTCAAAATACAGAGAAAGAGAGAATACCACATCAGATAAAAGACGGTGAAATAATTTTTAATGAAAGTAAAAATGGAGATAAGTATGCCCGTTGGTTTTGGGATAGAGAAGGTCCTTGTATCCATACAAGAAATGATATTTTAGCCAGCCAAAATACACTACATCCATCTGAAAATAGAGTTTTTAGTATTAGAGAATTAATGCTAATGATGAGTATTCCCGAAAATTTTAAGTGGACAAACTTGTCAATAGAAGAACTTAATTTGTTGAACAAAATTGAAAAGAAAGCTTTTCTAAAAAAGGAAGAGCTTAATATTAGACATTGTATTGGAGAAGCTGTCCCAACAGAAGTTTTTGGAAATATTGCTAAGAGAATCAAAAATGTTTTAAGTCAAAAATTTCTTTCCACAACAGAAATTAACAACATTATAAAAAAAGAGGAATTAGCTGAGACAAATAATTTAGTTTCTTTTATCAACTCTAATTACAATAATCTTGGACTTGAAAATATATCTCAACTAGCAGAATATGCCAATTCTAGCCGTCAAGAAAATTCGGCATTTTTTACAAGAAAAGACATCGCTTTTTCTGTAGTAAAAGATTTACCTGAATTAAAAGGGAAAAAGAAAATTAGAATTTTAGAACCTTCTGTAGGTATAGGGAATTTTATTCCATTACTTATCGAAAAGTATAGTGAAAAAGATGAGGTTATTTTTGACCTCGTAGATATTGACAATAATTCCTTTGTTATTTTCCAGAATATTCTAGACAAACTAAAATTGCCTAAAAAATTTAAATTTAACTTCATAAATGCAGATTTTCTTACCTATCAATTTCATACAAAATATGATATTGTTGTAGGAAATCCGCCTTATAAAAAACTAATTAATAATCAAGAATCTTTATCTCTATATAGATTCAATGCAAGGAATAATGAAACAAATAACCTATTTTCATTTTTCATTGAAAAAGCAATTTCTTTAGGTAATTATGTTTCTTTGATTGTTCCAAAAAGCTTAATCAATTCACCCGAATTTAATATTACTAGAGAAATTTTAACTCATCAAAACCTCTTAAAAATTTGTGATTATGGAGAAAAAGGGTTTAAAGGGGTAAAAATTGAAACGATTAGTTTTTTGCTTGAAACCTCTTATAAAAACTATTCTGAAACTATTCTAATTGAAAGTTATATTACAAATACTCAAGAACAAAAAGAAAAAGATTATCTGTTTTCAAAAAAATTCCCCTATTGGCTTATATATAGAAATGAAGAGTTTGACAGAATTGCCAAGAAATTAAAATTCGATATTTTCCTAAGTTTTAGAGACAGGCAGATAACTAAACAAATAACTAAAGACAGTGGTAAATATAGAGTTTTAAAATCTCGAAATATTGGTAATAATGAAGTGTTAGACTTAGAGAATTACAACTGCTATATTAATGATATGGAAAATTTAGCAGTAGCAAAATATTTAAATCGGGAAAATGTTGTAATGATTCCAAATCTAAGCTACTATCCAAGAGCTAGTTTTTTACCTAAAAATGCTATTGCTGATGGGTCTGTTGCATTATTAACACTTAAAAATGGTAGTAGATTACCTACAGAAAAAGACTTGGAATATTATGGCACAAAAGAGTTTGAAAAATTCTACAGAGTTGCAAGAAATTATGGTACACGCTCATTAAATATAGATAATAATTCTGTTTTTTTCTTTGGTATTTTTAAAGACCTAGATAATGAGAATATTGATTACAGAGGAAATGAAAACTCAGGCGGCAATAGAAGCTAAAAGAAGAGATTCTTTTATTCAGCATCATTTTGAAGTAAATCATTTAACTTATGACCAAAGGGATGAAATTGGTTTTCTAGGAGAATTTGCTTGTTGTAATGCTTTAGGTATCGACTGGAAAGCTAATATTAGAGAAAATTACTTTACTATTGATGACTATGATTTCATCGTAAAGGGAAATCGTATAGATGTAAAAACAGAAACTTTACCTTTAAATTTTGCTCAAAAAATCATATCTAGGCAAATTACTGATAATGAACTGTATGGTCGAAGACTTATTAATAAAGGTCAATTGTCACTGCTCACTAAATATGATTTAGTAATTTTTGGTTTATTTATTAGAGAAGACCTAAACTATTGGTATCCTCTAGGTTATTAGAAACATCGATTATTATTAACGATTATCCACCCACATATAAGAGACCAGATGGAGGGAATTATCCTTTCCCTGGCTCTCCAATACCAACTTCCAAATTAAAACCTATAGAGAACCTATTAAGATGATAGAAGAATTAAAGGCTTTTCTTGCGTCTTTCGACTTTGATGTAAGAAAATCGAGGGACGCACGATTTATGGATCAGAAAGTAACACCTGATGTATTATGTATTATGGCTGATTGCGTTTTGAACTATGTTGCAGATAGAGATTTAGAATTTACTAAAGATGATATTTGGAATGACCGATACTTTAATAAAAATGTAAAAGCTATTTTTAATAAACCTGATGCAGGTAATGAAACGACGCGGCAAGAATATGACAAATTTACTTCTCAACCTCTAAGAATGTTAGCGTATTCAAAAGTTCTAACTATGAGGAAAGAGGGAAATAAAAATCTTTATCGCATAAATAATAAAACACTACTTGAATTTATAGCAATAAAAGAACGAAATGCATACATTTTTCTTTATCACTACCTTGAAAAAGTATTATCTGATAGTGGTCAGCTAAAATATTTTGAAGAATTTAAGGATAAATGTCAAAATGGAATTATTACAGATGATGATTTTTCTGAATTAAAAGAACGCTTTCAAAAATTCTTGATTGGAAATACTGCAATTAACGGGATACTTGAAGTAAATAGGATTTTTCCTAAAATTTTGAATATATATGCTTGTGAAAACAACATTCAAGGCACAATTAAAGGAAAACTGTCAGACCACCAGTTTTATTATACTGATTTAATGTATAATCGCCCAAATTGGAGAGATACTAATAAAAACAAAAATATTTCAAGAAATGAATCTATTCAGGAACACGAAAAATTGATGATGGAACAAAACGAAGCATACTCTGACTATATGGTTCAAAAAGCTATGAGTATGATTCGTAAAATGTATAAGGAAAGCGAGATAAAAGACCAATGGGCAAATGGAGAAGCTACACAAATACATCATATTTTTTCTAAATCTGAATTTCCTCAATTGGCTCATTATCTTGAGAATCTAATTAAATTAACACCAACCCAACATAATACAAAAGCACATCCAAGTAATAAGACAACTGCAATTAATAAAGATTATCAATTGATTTGTTTGCTTGCAAAATCTGACAGTATTGAAATATCTTTAAAGAGAGGGGAATTTATTTACCGAAAAGAATCGTTTATATACGTAATAAATACAGGTCTAGCTCAAACTTTGGACTATGGGCTTAATTTCCAAACTATTAAAAGTGAATTAACAAGAATTTATAACATTACTTAAAGTTTAAAACTATGTATCAACAACATTTTGGCTCTGTGCAACAAATTAAATTTGATAATGAAAGTGAATATTATGAACTGATTGGGCTTCTTGCTAAAAATGACGGTTCTACAAGTTTAGCTTGGGAGCCTAATGATGAAAAAGGAACAGCTTGGGGCAAAGAAGGTAGAATACAGTTTCACCGATACCCTATAAATCTCAGTTGTTATTTAAAATATACAGCAGGAAATGGAGGAAATATTAGTAAAAGGGTTAATTGCAATGAGTTTATTCAAAATCTAATAAATAATCATGGTTTTGTAATGGGAGCTACACAAAATATAAGTTCAATTAGAAGCACTGTTCCTCCTCAATATCATGTAGATTTCGACAGAGGCTTACAGTTATAATATTATTTCCTTTAAGTTTCAATAAGAATAATATTTGTCAATTATATTCTTTTGGTAGTTATTTTTAATGATTACTTAGCATTTTTTTCTTCTTTTATAAAAATTGCTTCAATTTATATTGTGACTAATAAGACAATTTAAACCCAATGAATTTAGATACAATTTATAGTAAACTTAAATCTGCTATTATCGACGGTTTATTGTACGTAAAAAATCATGAGGAAGAATTCTTTCGATTTACCCTGACCAATTATCATGATGATTATTACACCATTAATTATCGTGATACTGGTTATCCATCATTTTATAAATCTTCGTATTCCAAAAGAAAATATTCTGGACTATTTTATAAAGATGATTGTAAAAATATGTCAAGTTGGAAAGAATTTCAAGAATATATTTTACTTAATGATGATTTCTGTAAATTTTTTGAAATAGGAAAATATTTTATTGGTAATCATGAAATAAGAAAAAAAAACTTAAATGATTTATATTCAAGCTCTCCAATTACTGAAATAATTGAACGATATATACATATATATTCAACAAAGGAGTTTGATGAAGAAAAATTTAAATTACTTTTTAATGAATGGGCAAATCATATTTTTTCAAAAGAATTAAAATTTGATATAATTGTTCCAATCTTAATGGTCACTTTTGACTTTGAGAAACTTGACATTCTGGAAAATTTAAGTATTGAAAGAATGAATGATATATTGCAAAGGTCAAGAAACATAAAGAAATCTGAAAATTCTTCTCCTCATGAAATGGTAATGAGTGCATCTACCCATGCTCTCGTCATTAAAGGTCAATTATTGCTAAATGATGCTGATAGTAGAGGGGAGCTATATAATATTAATTTTTATAATAGTACTATTAATACGTATATTGATAAGGTATTTGCTTTTTTAAGAATAAAATCGGGATTAGATACAGGGTATTGTCAAATAATTGCAAAACCTGATAACTGGGCTAGTTTTTGGGATGTAGACTTAATACCGTTAAAAATTGTATCTATAAAAGCTTATCCTGATTATTTTGAAAACTATTACTGGCGAAACCCACCAAAAAAAATAACTGAAAGTTTATTTATCAATGGTGATTTAAATAATTACTTGAACCCAATTCAAAGAAATGTAGAAGTTGCAATTAACAGGTTAAATAACTCTTTTCTTAGAAAACACATTGATGACTCTATTCTTGATATAACAATGGCTCTTGAAGCATTATTTATAGAGGGTTCAGAGAATTCAGAAGTAACTCATAAATTGGCAATAAGAGTAGCAGTTCTATGCAAATTATTCCCAATTAATTCTCTTACTTCATTCCAGATTTTCAAAATATGTAAGAAAATTTACTCATTTAGAAGTGCAATTATTCATAGTAAAGAAAAAAAAGATTTAGATAAAAATAGAATTATTAAAGCCGAAGCTTTTCCTGAAATTTCAAGCGTCGAAGCGGGAATAAAAATTCTTTCTCATTCCATTAATATACTTTTAAAAAATCCTGAATATTTGAAGCCTGAGAATATAGATAGTAAAATTTTTGAATAGTTATTTAATCCTAAAGATTTAGAAAGCTCTAGGATTTATAATTTACTATAAAAATGGCAATTATTTCTTCATAATATTTCTCAACTCATCTAAAGATAGGTATTGGCCATCAAACTTTGAATGTAACATTCTATGGCAATTGGCACACACCAGAGCAAGGTCATCTAATGAAGTTTCTCTTACGCCTACAGAAGAGCTAATAGGGGTAAGATGATGACATTCGATATAAACTTTGTTATAAGTCTGAGGAAATGAAAAGGTGCAAACTTCACAATGAAGACTATTATTTTCTATGGCTTGTCTTTTCTTCTTTCTTATTATTTCTGGATTTCTTTCTCTAACAAGATGAGATAATAGTTTTAATCCACCCTCATTTACTTTATAATCTATATCAAATGCTTTTAATTCGCTAACTACTGACGTTGTAATTTCAACAGATTTTCGCTCCTCCGAACGAAAATATCTGATAAAGTCTTGCCAAGTTTGAAGCTGTAACTCTTCGATATTTGTAACAGATTCAATGTTATTAATATTGCAAGCATTCCCATTAGATATACCACTAAAATTAATGTTTTTCCACACGGTTAAAGAAACATTAATAGCCGATTCTTTCTCTGCTACTGCAATTATTTTAACTTTCCTGCTATATCTAAATCTAGGATTTCTAGGGTTGTCTACTATTTCATTATCAACTGGTGTTACTAAATGAGTAAGTACAGAAATATTATCTATTTTTTGTCTAAGAACTATTAATTCGCCTATTTGAGGACTAAGGACATTTGATTTATGTTTCGCAGGGAACTCAAGATTGAAAGTGCCATCGGCAACAGGAACATCAAGATAAGCTTCACCAACCACATCGTTTGTAATATTCTTAATCCAAAGAATATCAGCCGGAGTATATATTTTATTAATTAGGCTAATTGGAATTTTACGAACTTTCAATGAACCTTGTTCATTTTTATAAATTTCCCAGAGACCGTGGTAAATAAAATTGTATTTAGTAACAACACCATGCCGGATTTTATATAGAACATCATAATTGGAGTGTGAATCTGTTCGCCTTGGAAACGAATTTTCTTCATAGTTTACACGTGAATCAATATTAACTGTTAAAGAATTGATATGAGCTTGTATTGTTCCATATTTAATCCCTTTCCATTTTTTTGTTATAAAATTTATAATTTCTCTATTTTTTACTTCACCACCTAGAGTTTCAATAGCTTCTTTTACCATTTGCCAAACAGGTATTCCATATTTATTCATAATTAGAACATGTAATTTATAGAGTTGAAATATAACTTTTTAAAACATAAATACATATTATTGCTTCACCAAACGCTTAACGAATAGACAAACAAAAAAGCGTAACTTATTGATTTTCAATAGATTACGCTTTTATTTTGTAGCGGGAACAGGACTCGAACCTGTGACCTTTGGGTTATGAGCCCAACGAGCTACCAACTGCTCCATCCCGCGATGTTGTTCCTAAATCGGACTGCAAAGGTACGACTATTTTTGAAATAAAAAACTATCTTTGCAAAAAAATAAAATATTTTTTCTCGTGGATATAATTTCTCCAAATCATAAAGCTGGTTTTATCAGTATTGTTGGTAAGCCAAATGTGGGTAAATCTACCCTGATGAATATATTAGTGGGTGAACGTCTTTCTATTATCACCTCAAAAGCGCAAACTACCCGTCACCGTATTATGGGCATTGTAAATGGCGTGCACAATGGTACCGATTTTCAGTTAGTTTACTCTGACACACCAGGTATTATTAAGCCTGTTTACGAGCTTCACAAATCAATGATGCATTTTGTACATGGTTCACTTGATGATGCAGATGTGATTCTGTTTGTAACAGATATTTTCGAAAAACATGATGAAAATGATGTAATCGAAAAACTCAAAAATACAGAAACGCCCATTTTATTGATTGTTAATAAAATAGATTTAGCTAAGCCTGAACAGATAGAAGAAAAGCTCAATTATTGGAAAGAAAACTTCAAAGCTACTGAGGTCATTGCTATTTCGGCATTAGAAAATCAGAATATCGGCGAGTTATTTGATAAAATCATTAATTTTTTACCCACCCACCCACCCTATTTCCCGAAAGATGAGTTGACAGATAAACCGGAGCGTTTCTTTGCGGCTGAAATCATGAGGGAAAAGATTTTTACCAATTACATCAAAGAAGTACCCTATAGCTGTGAGGTAGTGATTACCAGTTTCAAGGAAAAAGAAGACATGATTGTGATTAGTGCCGAAATTTATGTTGAGCGCACAACACAGCGTGCTATTTTACTGGGTCATAAAGGTGAAAGAATTAAGAAAGTAGGTATCGAAGCGCGTCAGGAAATGGAGAAGTTTTTTGGCAAAAAGATTTTTCTGGAACAATACATCAAAGTTGAGCCTGATTGGAGAAATAAACGAAATAAATTAGAGAAATTTGGGTACGAATAATCTACCCATTACTTTAATCTCTACTACAATCAACTACTATGCTATACCTTATCTTAAGTATCATTTTCTCGGTATTACTACTGATTAATTTCCGTATTTATCCAAAATACCAAATCAGTACTTTTCAGGCAATTGCGTTTAACTATCCTGTCTGTTTTCTGACAGGTCTGGCATTAATGCCTAAAGAGCAGCATTTTGAGTTGAATTTTTCAGAAGACTGGTCTTACTACGCTTTGTTTTTAGGGGTTGGGTTTATCATTACATTTATACTATCAGGCGTTTCTACCCAAAAAATGGGTATTACGGCTACCTCATTAGCTAATAATATTTCTTTAGTAATTCCGGTTATTTTCAGCCTTTTTATTTTAAAAACGAATGGACGAACCTTTGATGGATTAAATTATCTGGGTTTACTTCTGGCAGTAATAGCGGTTGGCTTAAGTACGTTTAAACCAAGTAATGAAAAAATCAAAGGCAAAGGCTTAGATTTCCTATTACCTATTGCAGTTTTTCTGCTTTATGGCATTACCAATACTGCCATTAATTATCTGAATCTGAAATATATCACCTCTTCCGACCGAACTGTCCCTGTTACTTTGGTTATGGTACTTGGAGCGGTAATTGCTGGAGCTGTTGCTCTGATTATTCAGATAATAAGAGGCAAAGAGAAAATTGAAGGTAAGAACATTCTGGCGAGTATAACACTCGGAGTACCCAATTTCTTGTCATTCTATTTTCTGATATTAGCTCTTTCTGCTTTTGGTAATAGTGGTGCTTTTGTTTATCCCTTATATAATATCGGAGTTATCCTGGTGTCGGCAATTATTGCCGGGCTATTTTTTAAAGAAAAGCTTACAGGCTTGAATAAAATCGGTTTGCTATTGGCTATTGTTGCCATTGCTTTGATTTCGTGGCAGGATATTCAAGGAATTTTTTAAGTATCTTTGAACCCAAAGCTCGTGTACCGTGTTGATACTCAACAGAATTCCCTCTGTTTTCCTATCTTTGTACCCCATTTATACCCAAAGCTTAAAGAGACCTAAAGACCTCTCTCTTTATTGGTATTTGGAAAAATTGTTTTTTTATTATTTCAGAGGTCTTCATCTATAATTATACCCTCTTGAGGGTCAGGGGTTTATGGCAAATATTGTTGCAATTGTAGGCCGACCGAACGTCGGAAAATCTACACTTTTTAATCGTCTTATTGAGAGCCGTGTGGCTATCACTGATAATATGCCGGGCGTGACGCGTGACCGCCATTATGGGCAGGCTGTCTGGACAGAGAAATATTTTACAGTTATTGATACTGGCGGATACGTAGTAGGTTCGGAAGATACTTTCGAAGGCGCTATCCGCGATCAGGTAGAGATTGCTATTGAAGAATCAAGCGTTATTCTGTTTGTGGTAGATACTATGACAGGATTAACTGATTTGGATAAAGACTTTGCGAATATCCTTCGTCGTTCTAAAAAGCCTGTATTTGTTGTAGCTAACAAGGCAGAAACTTTTGAGCGCCAACAAACGGCATCAGAGTTTTATGAAATGGGTTTAGGTGAAGAAATCTTTGCCATCTCGGCTGCTGATGGTGGCGGAACGGGAGATTTGTTAGATGAAGTAGTAAAAGCATTTGAGGATGATGGCATCGAAAATCCAAACGAGGGCATTCCAAGAATTGCGATTCTGGGTCGTCCGAATGTGGGTAAATCTTCATTCCTTAATGCCCTGACTGGTAAAGATAGAAGTATCGTGACTGATATTGCCGGTACAACACGTGATGCGATTGATACGCACTATCGATTGTATGGCAAAGACTTTATTCTGACTGATACAGCAGGTATCCGTAAAAAAGCGAAGGTACACGAAAGCATTGAGTTCTATTCGGTTTTACGTTCTATTAAAGCACTGGAAGATTCTGACGTATGTATCATTCTATTAGATGCATCTAAAGGCTTGGAATCACAAGACATTAGTATCATTGCGAATGCTCATAATTCTAAAAAGGGTATTGTGTTGATGATTAATAAATGGGACTTGGTAGAGAAAGATTCTAAAACTGCCGATCGCATGAAGAAGGAGATTCTTGAACGTATTGCTCCTATGAACTATATGCCTGTTGTGTTTGCTTCAGTTCTGGAAAAGCAACGCATTTTTCAGGTAATTGAGAAAGCAATGGAAGTATATGAAAATAAAACTTTCAAAATTACTACTTCTAAATTGAATGAGGTAATGCTACCAATCATTGAGCAGACACCTCCACCTATGTTGAAAGGTAAACAAATCAAGATTAAGTATTGTCTTCAGTTACCTACACCATCGCCAACGTTTGTGTTCTTCTGTAATCTACCTCAGTATATCAAAGAAGCATACGAGCGTTTCTTACAGAATAAAATACGCGAGCATTTCGGTTTTGAGGGAGTACCGATTACGATATTCTTTAGAAATAAATAAGCGAATTAGCAAATAAGCCTCATCGTTGATGAGGCTTATTTGCTTTTATACTACTGCAACTTCTTATACTTAATACGCTTAGGCGTTACATCAGTACCCAGACGCTTGCGTCGATTCTCTTCATATTCTGAGAAGTTACCTTCAAACCAATATACTTGTGAGTTACCTTCAAAAGCAAGAATATGTGTTGCGATTCTATCTAAGAACCAACGGTCATGGGAGATAACTACTGCACAACCTGCAAAGTTTTCAAGACCTTCTTCCAGGGCACGTAATGTGTTTACGTCCAAATCGTTGGTAGGCTCATCTAATAACAATAAGTTACCTCCTTCTTTTAGCATCATGGCTAAGTGCACACGGTTTCTTTCACCACCTGACAAAGTACCGATTTTCTTTTCCTGATCTGATCCCTGGAAGTTGAAACGGCTTACATAGCCACGGGCATTTACCTGCTTATTACCCAACATCACCCATTCATTACCCCCTGAAATCAATTCATATACTGATTTGGCAGGGTCAAGCTGGTTATGTTCCTGATCAACATACGAAAGCTTTACGGTCTCTCCTACTTCAAATGTTCCTTCTAATGGCTGTATTTGCTCTGTTATCAGTTTGAATAAAGTAGTTTTACCAGCACCGTTAGGCCCGATAATACCTACTATACCATTTTGTGGAAGATTGAAATTGAGATCTTCGTATAGTAGTCTATCGCCAAAGCCCATTTTTACGCCTTTGGCTTCAATCACTTTGTTACCCAAACGTGGTCCTGGAGGAATAAATAATTCAAGTTTTTCCTCTCTCTCTCTGTTATCTTCGCTCACCATGCGGTCATATGCAGCCAAGCGGGCTTTAGATTTTGCCTGACGCGCCTTAGGTGCCATTCTTACCCATTCCAACTCTCGTTGTAAAGTCTTCTGACGTTTCGATTCCGATTTCTCTTCTTTCGCTAAGCGGTTTTGTTTCTGCTCTAACCACGAAGAATAATTTCCTTTCCATGGAATACCCTCACCCCTATCCAATTCCAGAATCCATCCGGCTACGTTATCCAGAAAATAACGGTCGTGGGTTACGGCAATTACCGTTCCTTTATATTGGCGCAAATGCTCCTCCAACCATAATACCGACTCAGCATCCAAGTGGTTGGTAGGCTCATCTAGTAATAATACATCCGGTTGTTTCAACAATAAGCGGCAAAGTGCTACGCGGCGTTTTTCACCACCTGACAGAGTTTCAATTTTCGCATCTTCCGGCGGACAACGCAGAGCATCCATCGCACGTTCCAGACGGGTATCTAATTCCCACGCATCTAACTGATCGAGCTTCTCTTGTACTACCCCCTGTCTCTCAAGCAGTTTATCAAAATCGGCATCGGGTTCAGCAAAAGCGTTGTTGATGTCGTCAAACTCTTTCAATAAATCTACAATCTCCTGCACCCCTTCTTCTACCACTTCTCTCACGGTTTTAGTTGGGTCTAGCTGCGGCTCTTGTTCAAGAAGACCAACAGTATAGCCAGGTGAAAATACTACGTCGCCATTGATGTTTTTATCGATACCTGCAATGACTCTCAACAGGGTAGATTTACCTGAGCCATTGAGACCTAAAACACCAATTTTTGCTCCATAGAAAAACGAAAGATAGATATTTTTGAGAATCTGACGGTTCGGAGGAATGATTTTACTCACCCGCTCCATCGAGAAAATAATTTGCTCACTCATTGTTTAATGCGGTTTCTTAGATAGTTTTTTATGCTCCAATGTTAAATTTTTTAAAAATATATCGTATTTCAGGCTTTTTTACTACCTTAAATAAAATTTTGTCTCAAATATCGTGATTCAAGTTTGCATTATACAAAAAAACTACGAATTTTACCTTTTCAAACCACAACCCTTGACTCACAAGCCATGTGATTTTAATTATGGACGGCGTAACATTAGATAACGAATATGCTTACATCAAAGACGGTAAGGTATTCTTGAAGGGCTACTTAGACATGCCCGACCGACAAATCGGCGAAGTAAAACGCACAGAAGAAGAAGCTTTCCAGTACTTCATTAACCGTTACCAGATTGCGGTAAACAAGGTTAATCAACTAGAATCGGAAATCACGGATGCCCAGAATAAGGGCTCCTTCTTAACAAAACTCACGCAACTTCGCAAAAGACTGCTGAACTTCGATGGTATCGGCGACTTTATTCCATTGCTCAAAAAATTAGATGAGCATGAAGAATACCTTCGCGGGCTCATCGTAGGTAACCAAGCCAACAACCTTACTATCAAGCAAGCTTTGATTGACGAAGCTAAAGAAGCTAAAGAAGATGTTGATTGGGGTATTGTAGCTGAAAAACTACAAGACATTAAAACTCGCTGGATTAGAACAGGGCCTGTAGACAAGCCTTATCAAGAAGACATCGAAACGGTTTTCCGTGAAGTACTGGATGATTTCTATCAACGTAGAAAAGCGTTCTACGAAGAGCAAAACAGAATCATTGCCGAACGCATGGAGAAATATAATGAGCTGGTAAAAGGAGCTGAACAACTATTCCGTATGGGTAACTGGGAATTATCTTTTGCCGAGTTAAAAAGACTGCAACACGAATGGAAAAATGTGGGAGATGTACCTCCAAAACGTTTGAAATTCGAATTCCGCCGTTTCAAAAAACTAACGACTCTTTATTACGAAAAATATTGTAACGCCAAGGGTATTCAGATCAAAGCCAGAGTTGACCCTCGTGTAGAAGCACAACAAAAAATGATGGAAGAAGCTGAAAGATTGGCTGACGCTAAAGATATTTTTGCTTCTACTGAAAGAGCCAAAGTGCTTTTGAACGACTGGAAGAATATCAAAGTACCTTCACATCTGGCAGTACGCAACGTAGCAGAACGCTTCAGAGCAGCTTGCGATAAGATTTTTGAGTTGAGTTACCTGATGAAGGTAATCACAAGAAAATTGCCTAACTACAATTATTTGAGCGAAAGACAACAAGTCTTGACCAAATATCGTGAGATGGAAAGTATCGTAACCCGTGCCCGTGGCGAATTGAAACAATTAATTGAAAGCTACGATGGTGTAGCACGTAATCCGGACATGGATAAAATCATGACTTCTAATATTCAGACTCAAAGACGCAAGTTATTGATGAAAGAAGTAATTCTGGAAGAATTGAGACGTGCCGCACAAAATGTAGGATAAGATAAATTTTATGCTTCATACATAGCCCTGTTTGCTTGGCAAATGGGGCTTTTATTTTGGCCTTTTCTCTCTAACGATATTCATTAAACGTAACGCATAAGAAAACAGCGTTGCGGAAAAAACCACAACGCTGTCTGATTACCCTAAACTAAATACTAATGATATATTATTTTACTTCTACAGTTCTATACTCTGAAACAGTCGGCACTTTTGTTTGAAGATTTACTTCTTTTGTGATGGTTTCTTTACCATTGGTAATTTCGAAACGATATTTACCATCTTCCAAGCCTGTTAAATCAAACTTCTTTGCAAATTGAGTCGCCTTTCTGTTAATAACCTCCACATAGATTGTTTCGTTTTTATCGTTTTTCAAACGAACTTCTACCCAGTTACCTTGTTCTTTAGCAATCGTCATGTTGATTTTCATGGTGTTCAACACGCGATACATGCCTACGTCGAATGTTTTTCCTTCTGCTAGTTCTGTTGCCGAAACAGCTGTGAATGTGAATAAACCTGCTACTAGAGCTAATGCGAAATTTTTTACTTGCTTTTTCATAATCATAATTTTGTTAAAATGTTAAGTACTTTGCTTTTTCAATTAAATAGACTACTTTTTACTATTGTGTGTGACAAATTTTAAGCTAAACGGCTTAATGGCTTGATAAATGGCCGGTGGCTTAGTAACTCAATGTATGCGATCCTTTTAAGATTTCTTTCGTAATGATACGGTCTCCGTTTTTCACTTCTACGTAGTATTTACCGGCTTTCATGTTGCTCATATCGAAGCATAATTTATAGGCTTCAACTTTTTTACCTAAAACTTCTTCGTGTAGAATGCTTCCGTCTGCATCCATCAATTTGATGGTAGCGCTTACGCCCTTATCCTTTGTCAGGTTCATGTTCAATTTCATTGAATTTGTGAAACCTGCTTCGTACATACCTACTTTAAGGTTACTACTTTTGTATTCAATTTTTTTGTCGTCTGCATTTGCATTAAATGCTACGGTAGATGCTAATAAAGCAATAGCGATGATTGATGTTATCTTTTTCATAATTTTATTCTTTTAAATTTTAGCTTTTTCAATTAATAGATGCTTTTCTAGAGCTGTGTGTTTCAGTTTTTACGTTAATCGGCTATATAATCTGATGAACGGTAACTGGATTAATAACTTAAAGTACTTTTGCTTTTTAAGATTTCTTTGGTAATAATACGATCTCCGTTTTTCACTTCTACATAATATTTACCGGCTTCAGCGTTTGTCATATCGAAAGACAATTTGAATGATTCAGCTTTTTTACCAATAAATTGTTCGTGTATTGTGTTTCCGTTTGCGTCCATTAATTTAACGGTAGCGGCTACACCTTTATCTTTTGTCAGGTTCATATTCAATTTCATTGAGTTTGCATAACCTGCTTCGTACATACCTACATTAAGGTTGCTGCTTTTGTACTCAATTTTTTTATCGTCTGCATTGGCGTTGAATGCTACTGATGTTGCTAATAAAGCTATTGCGATGGCTGATGTTAACTTTTTCATAATTTTATTTTTTTAAACTTTTATTTAATTTTTTTTGATGTTTTAAAATTAGCTCGGCTTTGTTTTTCAGTGTGACATTTGTGATGAAATTCGAGTATTTTGTGATGAACCTCTTATCTCTTTATGTCTCTTGTTTTCTGCTTTACTATTTTGTTTTTGTTTTGATGATTCAAAGATATATGTTTTAACTGGTACTGTGCATTACAAACTACTCGAATGGTTATTTTAAAAGGATAAACGGTAATTAAATTTGATTGCTTGAAAATTCATTTGTTGTAAAATTTTATTTCGTCAAATCCTTTTATTTAACTTTAAAAAAGAGCTTTACAGAACATTATTTTGTGAAACCTTAATTTTTGTTAAAATTCCTTATTCCCGCTTTTCTCTTTTTTTTGTTTTCGTCTTTGCTTTGATGGTTCAAAATTATACTGCTTTTTCTTATCAGATAACTTACAATTTATAAACGGTCAATGCTAACTTACGAACGGTTACTTCTTTTGTATTTCTGGTTCGATTTGGGCGTTTCACAAAATTATATTCTATCTGTATATACTTTGCTTTTTAAAAAAGGTTACAAACAAAATAAAATTTTGGTAAAACCTCATTTTCGCCCTTTCGCCTCATGCTTACATTTTATATATATGACAAACTCGTGCCAGAAAATTTTAAAATTTGTTAAAATATTTATAAATCATTAATAATCAACGATTTAGATAAATTTTAGCGTGCCAAAAAAAATTTCAGACTATTGAAATTTGTCCGATATCGTACGCTTTTATTCCGTTTTCGTACACCCGTACGCAAAACTTTATTGGTTTTGGCACGGCACTCAAGTCGGTAAAAGGCTAAAAAAGGTTCTTTGAGAGAGCAGAAAAATAATTTTTATCTATTTTTTAAGATATTCTTTTTAAAAAAACTTGTAGCTTGCAGCCTTAATCTATACCTATATATATAGTATAGAGAGTAACATTCAACCTTATTTACTCAAGATGAAAAAAATACAGATTTTAGCCTCTTCATTTGCCATTGCAGTTTTAATCAGCTGCAACACTAACGCCCAAACCAAAAGCACTGTACCAGAAGTTTCACCAGCACCAATGAAACCAGATATGACAGAAATCTGGAATCCGGAAGTACCAGTGGTAACTCCAGGTAAAAATCTGGGTGATGCTCCTTCTGATGCCATCATACTTTTTGACGGAAAAGACTTATCGCAATGGGTAAGTGCGAAAGATGGTAGTGCTCCTAAATGGAATATTGTGAATGGTATTATGGAAGTAGCTCCGGGCACAGGTGATATCAAAACCAAAATGAAATTCGGAGATTGCCAACTACATATTGAGTGGAGTGCACCAGACGAAGTAAAAGGCAATAGCCAGGGTCGTGGTAATAGTGGGGTGTTCTTCCAGGATCGTTACGAGCTACAAGTATTGGATTCATACGAAAACCGTACTTACCGTAACGGACAAGCCGGAAGTATCTATAAAGATCAGGCTCCTCTGGTAAACGTTACACGTAGCCCATTAGAGTGGAATACTTATGATGTTATCTATACAGCCCCTCGTTTCAAAGCAGATGGCCGCATTGATTATCCTGCTCGTATCACTGTATTACACAATGGTGTAGTAGTTCAAAACAATACTACTATTCTTGGCTTGACTCTTTATATTGGCTTACACACATACCCAGAAGCACATGGTGACGATGTAATCCACTTACAAGACCATGGCAACAAAACTCAATTCAGAAATATCTGGATCAGAAAACTGTAAGACTTATATAGTATAGAGTTATATAGAAATGCCGTTCTCCAAAGGAACGGCATTTTCATTTTGTCTGAACTTTGATTTACCTGATTTTATGATTTAACTGATGAACAATTATACAGAGTTTTAAATCATAGTTCAGAAAAAAATAGAGATTAAATTTCTTCAATTGATATATTTGAGTAAACCAAACACTTTAGCAGATTGTTAATGTTTTGAAAGCAATAAGACTTTCCCCCTCTCTATTTACAATCTTATTATCTCACACTTCAACCTTTTCACAATGAAACAAAGCAAATTGGGTAATCAGGGCTTGATAGCCTCACAGATGGGTCTTGGCTGTATGGGTATGTCAGAATTCTATGGAAGCAGCGACGAAGCGGAATCTTTACGAACCATTAACAAAGCCATTGATTCAGGTGTAAATTTTCTGGATACGGCTGATATGTATGGCCCTTTCAAGAATGAAATATTACTAAGTAAGGTATTAAAAGACCGAAGAAAAGAGGTTGTATTGGCCACTAAATTCGGTATTGTAAGAAGTGCTACTGATCCTACCGTAAGAGGCTTTAATGGCTCACCTGAATATTGTAAAAAAGCCTGTGAAGGTAGCCTGCAAAGATTAGGAATTGAGACCATAGATCTCTATTATCTACACCGTGTTGACCCGAACGTGCCGATTGAAGAAACCGTAGGTGCTATGGCTGATTTGGTAAAAGAGGGGAAGATTCGTTATATAGGTTTATCAGAAGCAGCTCCCGCTACGCTTCGCAAGGCTTTTAAAGAGCATCCTATTACAGCTTTACAGACCGAATATTCGCTATGGTCTCGTGAGCCGGAAGATGAGATTATTCCAACCTGCCGTGAATTAAGTATCGGCTTTGTGCCTTATAGTCCTTTGGGTAGAGGTTTTCTGACAGGAGAAATCAAAAGTTTTGATGATTTGGCACCAGATGATTTCCGAAGAATGTCGCCACGTTTTCAGGATGAGAATTTTGAAAAGAATCTTGTACTGGTTGACAAAATCAAACAGTTGGCTACTGAAAAAGGCTGTACGGCTTCACAGTTAGCTTTGGCTTGGGTGATGGCACAAGGCGATGATATTTTCCCGATTCCGGGCACTAAACGCGTGAAATACCTGGAAGAAAATATGGCAGCGGCAGCTATTACACTTTCTGCTGATGAATTAGCAGAAATCGATGCCATCGCACCGAAAAATATAGCAGCCGGAACCCGTTATCCAGCGGCAAGTATGCAGTTTGTTAATGGCTAATCAATAATAAAGTGAAAATCCGGCTTTACTAATATTGATTAGTAAAGCCGGATTTTCTTATTAAATGCTTATCTCGAATAAAATACCGTTAAAGAATAGAATGATTTACTCTTATTCATAGATTCTGGGTGTTTTGGCTGGTCTGGGAGCAACTACCGGAGCAGGAGTTCTGATATATCCTGATGGCGGTGTTGGCGCCACAACCGGAGAAGGCGTTCCTGCATATCTGATAGGTGCCGGAGGCACTGGAGCCGCTGATGCAATGGCTGGTCTTGCTATGGCATGTGGCGTTGGCGCAACAGCTGGTACTGGAGGCACCGGAGGTACAATGCTACCAAAATTATGGAAGATATGTCCGTTTTCGCTATAGGTACTAAAATTAATATGCTCACCATTTGCCTCAATCGTAAAGTCTTTATCTTTAATACCTCTCATACGACTACCCCAGGTCTTATCAATCCAGTTCCATACTTTTTCGTAGACAGCAGAAGATTGTGGCTCTAAGTTAATGAGTAGTTTCTGTCCTTTTAAACGAATTTCGAAGTCTTTTTTATCTTTAATCAAGCCTTCTTTGAAAAGCATCTCAGCAAAATCGCGGAATTCTTTTTTAAAGCGCGCCTCCTCCTCTTTGGCTAATCTTTCAATTACTTTTCCCTTTTCTTCCATCAATCGACCAAGGCTATCCATAGGGCGATGGTAGCGTTCCATTGCTCTTTGTAAACTATCCATCGGGTTATTCAAACGCTCCATTTTCCGTTGGATAGGCACCATTTCTTCCTCAACTTTACGCATTTCTTCTTCAAATACATGCATCTGATTTTCAAGATCACGCTCTTTTTTCTCCAAGCCTCTCAATTTTTGTTCGGCATCAGTTGGCATTCTCACATCGCGGTATTGATTTTCGATTTTTCTCATGGCCAGACTCACTTCCTGCATTTCGATAGATAGATTGTCAATTTTTCTCTGAGGTACACGCATTTTCAGGGAAACCTGCTCCATGTCTTTGCTATGCTTTTCCATCAATTTGCCATATTTATCTTCCATTTGTTTGCTATGCTTTTCAATTTCCTGACTGTACTTCTCCATTTCTTTGCTCAAACGTTCCATTTCTTTTTCAGCATCCTGTAATCTTGAAGTATCAGCTACGGTATTGAATTCTTCACTAAATTCTGTACCAAAGAATTGCTCATTGACGTCTTGTATTTCATCTTCCACAATACCCGGCACTACGGAAAAGTGTGAGTTTTTAGCTTTCAGGAACTCGTCAGAATAGGTTTTCATTGTTTCAAACTCTTTGCCTGTCAGATTTTTACCATCTATTACAATCTTTATAATTTCGCCCCTTTTGTTTTTAAATACCCCTACATTCTTTCTATCTTTTTCGAAAAAATAGAAATCGTATTGTTCTTCAGGCTTTGTGAATTCAGTATTTTTCGACTGAGGGTCATTTTTAGCGATTCTATCCTGCCCGTAAGCAATGCCCATAGCGGCAATCAATACCATGCCTACAAAAACTGCCCAATTGCCATAGCTCATAGGTTTGGCATCATTGATACCCACAATGCGTTTGATTCTATCCATAAAGGTCTGACGTTTAGCTCCGAAGGCCATAGCCAGACGTGGCTGATGCTGGAATGTAGCTACTTGTGTCAAGGCTTTGGCTAAAACCAGTCTGTCGCCACAGATATTTACTGCAAAATCATCACAGCAATTTTCTCTTTCGTCACGCACTTGTGTTGAAATAAACCAGGTTGCAGGATGATAAAAGAAAAGAATCTCAACACAACTCTGAAAGATATTAATCAGGTAATCATGGCGTTTGATGTGGGCTAATTCATGCGCTAAAACGGCCTCTAATTGCGTAATCGTCAAGCCTGACATAATACCCGCCGGAAGAAGAATAATAGGTTTTATCCAACCAATAGTCATTGGCACTGCTGCTTTAGCCGATTCAAATAATCGGATAGGCAGATGCAACTGGATTTTCTCCTGTAATTCTTCCATAATGCCCAATATCTCATCTCTTACAGGCGTGATTTTCTGTACTTTTAATTGCTGCACATATACAAAACCTATGATTAAGCGTAGCAATAGAAGGTTAGCTCCAATGAACCAGAATAACACGAAAGTTCCCAGGTTGTTGTGGATAAATAATTCTGCTTGCTGAAAGAAACTTAATTTTGAAGGAGCAAAAATTGAAACGCCATCCAGATTTGCAGCATTGTTGATAAAGAAAGCCATGAATCTTGGCTTTCCGGTTGCTTCCATTTCAGCAGGTTGATATACCAGGCTGAAAGTAACAAGGGCACTAATCAATTGTAAACTCAAGGCAACTATGCCTTGCCAGTAACGTGCATTAGACGTTTTGAAAATGTATCTTAAGATACCAAAAACCACTACAATAACAAGCCCTTGCCATAAAGAGTGGATGAGTGTCCAGCCTAATGCTGAACTGATGTTTTCGGGAATTCCGGCAGTAAAATCAAAAAGCTTTTTCATAATTTAATTAAATGTTATATTAGTTTAAATAGGTTATTGGCCTTTTTCGATAGAATCAATCAATTTCTTAATTTCTTCTAACTCTTCTTTACTCACTTGCTGATTACCCAGCGCCTGCATCACCATTCTGGTGGCTGAGCCCCGGAAAGTTGAACCAATAAATTTGTCCAGAAGCATATGTTGGGTGGGTTCTTCACCTACTGCCGCTTCATAGACATGATAGCGGCCCTCGTCTGTACGACTTACCAATTGTTTCTCAAACATAATCTGCATGAGCTTGAGTGTTGTCGTGTAGCCTACTTCTCTGGTTTTAGAGAGCTGGTCATTTACCTGTCGAACTGTGGCTTTACCTAAAGCCCACAAAATCTGTAAGATTTCTAATTCAGACTCGGTGGGCTTGATATTTATTTGCTTTTCCATAATTTTTAAATTTTTACTGAATAATGGTATCAGTTTGACCTGACAGAGAACATCTACGAAGAACTTCGTAACAAATGTACCAGAAAAGAATTGAGACTTCCAAATTTTATTACGAAAATTTTCGTAGACAAGGAGAAATTAAGATTTTTTAACAGAAAGAGCTTTGTCCATAAAGTTTAGAGAAGGTTACTTTTGGTAAAGTTTTTATAAGAATGTAACGATTTAGAAAATCTTTACCTACTTTATGATATTATACTAAAGCGAGCTGGAAGCTCGCACCACAATACTGAATAAATACATGGTTATGGGATAATTTCCCAATGCAGACGGAAAGTCCCTACAACATCTACTTGTTTCCATTTGATAACTTTCAGATTGGTACAATCCAGCTCTCCGTCGGCCCTTACCAGTCTCCCGTTAATGGTTCCTTGAACTGTTAGATTATTCTTACTCATTTTAGAAACACCTAAGGTCACATTGGTATACAGTAATTTATTATCACAACCATCCTGATAGGATTGTTTGTAGTTGGTTGTTTTGGTAGAGAAAGTAACCACCCCGGTTTCATTACCTGGGTTAATCGGATAATCACCGATTGTTTGAATAGCTTTGCTATCTACTCTAATGGCCAATGCAGTGCCATCTTTAGTGTTTGAGGCAGTTAATGTGGTAGTATTCCCTGTGGAATTTGTTGCAAAAACGGCGTTAGCATTTTGTTGTCCGGTGGCTTTATAGTCTACTTCAAAATTATAAGTTACGCCTTCAACAGTAAGTGATACGGAGCCTGTATTCAGATCGTCGGCGGGTTCAGCACTATCTTTTGAGCAGCACATCATTGTGAAAAGAAGACCTGAGACACACAACAGAGTTAATGTTTTTTTCATAGCTATTTGATAATAATTGATGGATTTCAATAATTTAACTGAAAGTAATTATCTTAAAGTATCTCAACAGCTATATTTCTGATAAAATCAGCTTAAATCTATAAAAGTATTGGTGAGGTAGTGAATTTGAAGAGTTTTGAGTGAATAGACTTATTATTCATCTAATAAGTCATATATACCCAACAATTACAGCAATATCTTCTTTCTTTGTAACTGAAAATATAGATATTTGTTTGCTGATGTCTGAAATAATCTGTCTCAAACCCATGTAGTATGCGTATATTGATTGCAGACGATCATAAATTTATTCTGGATAGCCTTGAAATGCTGATTTCGACCATGCCTGAGCATGAAGTGATAGGCACGTATAGCAATGGTGGTGAAGTATTACAAGCCTTAGAAGAAAACAGTGATGTGGACGCCATTCTATCTGATTATAATATGGGAGAGCTCAATGGCATTGCCATGACTAAGCAAATTAAACAACGCTACACACATATAAAGATCTTATTGCTCACAGTCTCAGAAGATGCAGAAACTATCAAAGAAGCGTTTGAGGCAGGTGTATCTGGCTACGTAATGAAAAAAGCTGGCAAAGCTGAATTACAAAAAGCGCTGAATACAATTGCCTCTGGAGAAAAATATTTTAGTGAATCGGTTGTTTTTGAATTATTGAACCGGGATAAGAAAATAGTTAATCTGGAACAGGAGTCAAATCAAACAGGTTTGTTAACAGAAAGAGAATTAGAAATTATCCGGTTGATAGTCAAAGAATTATCTACTAATCAGATTGCGAATAAGCTCTTTATTAGTCATGCAACAGTAGAAACTCATCGACACAATATATTGAAAAAATTAGGAGTTAAAAATTCGATTGGCATTGTGATGTATGCCATCAATAATAAATTGGTTTAGTGTCTACACAATTGGTACTTCAACCACTACTTCTGTTCCTTTCTCCGGCACACTCGTAAATTCAATCTCCATGTAAAGAAGCCACACGGGTTTTAATATTTGCCAATCCCATGCCCTGTTTTGAGGCTTTTTCTGACATCCCAACACCATTATCTTTAATCACTAATCGTAATTTACCGTTGATCTGTGTTAAGGCAATAATGGCTTCAGGGGCTTGTGCATGGCGCAGGATATTATTCGAGAGTTCGAGTATCACACTGAATAATTCATATTCGATTTTATTGGCAAAACGTTCATCGTGTGTAGAAATACTGAGCGAAAAACTGGTCTTACCCAGCGAGTTAATTTCTCTTACTATAATTTCCAGGGCTTTAGCAAGCCCATGCAATTCAAGCTCGGCGGGTAATAAATTATGTGATAGTAAACGAACATCCGTATACACTTCTGAGAGTGCCTCTACGGTTGAATTAAAAATTTTACTCTCTTTTTCAGTCTGAAAACTTGGATTGATGGCCTCCAGGCGCCAGCGTAAACTGGCTATTTTTGCCGATATATTATCATGCAATTCGCTAGCGACCCGTTTCAGTTCGATGGTTTGCCCTTTCAATAAAGCACCTTGTATCTCCTCGTTTTTTTGTACCAACTCCGCATTGATTTGTTTGAGTTGATTATTGTTCCAGAACACATACGCAATCAGAATAACACCCACAATAAGGCTAAATATCAGACCCATTCCTATCAGGCTTTTTTTATCATCCGCTTGTTTGAGCGTTTCATATTCAAGAGTTTTAATACGTGTTTGTTGTTTTTCAAAATTATAGCTGGCTTCCAGTTCGGCATATTTCTGATTCACTACTATTCTGCCCAAACTATCTTCATGGGTTTTATAATCTTTCAGGTATTTCAGGGCATTACCACTATCTTCGGCCATTTCGTAGGTTCTGGAAATTTGATTTTCTGCTCTGGAAATCATTTCAATCCAAGCCGATTTTCTGGCATATTCAAGGCTAAGTTTCCGGTATTCAACAGCCTTGGCAAATTGTTTTTTCTTTTCATATATTTCTGCCAGATCAGAGTAAATTGCAAATATTACCACCCGATTATTGGTTTCCTGAGCATATTTCAAAGCCTTATCCCGATAATATGCTGCCAGATGCTCGTTGCCTAGTTGGGTATAGCAATTAGCGATACAATGCGGGTTATCAGCTTTCAGATTAGCGCTGGTCGCATGGGGTAATAGTTTTTCTACTTCCAGGTAATAACTTAATGCCTTTTGATAGCTTTTTACACCAAAATTATCATAGTAATTATAATCGCCATAGTAATCCATAATCCAGCACAGGTTGTTTGTGTTATAGGTCATTTTTGCCAATGGCAGGGCTTTTTCCATATACTCCAGGCACTTATCTACCCTACCATTATTATTCAGCACAAAACCCGTCAATATATAAGTATAACATAAATCAAAAGGGTCTCCGCCTGCTTTTATCAATATCTCACTGGCTTTTGAATAGAGCCTCAATGCTTCTGTATAATTGCCGTTTCTATCTTGTTTTTTACCTAATGCTCTATGATACAATCCTTTGCCTTTGAGCCAGTTTGTCTTTTGTGTGAAACGTTTTAAAGAATCCAATAAACCATCTGCCCGTTTATCAGCCAGATTAATCATTCGTTCTGTCAATAAACTCAGTTTACCTATAATTAAGGTATCACGGCGAAGAGATATTTTTTTTTCATTTAAGCCATGAATCTGATTAATCAATGAGTCAAGCGGATGATTTTGCGCCATCCCTTTAAAAGATATACTAATGAAAAACAGCCAATACCATAGTTTGTTCATGGGCGATGAAGAGCAGGAGGTATAAGTAAAAATAGTGGATTATAAGAGTGATTTGCAATAAACTATCGCAAAATACAGGAAAACCTGTAGGCTCACTAAAGGCTTTCCTTGAATAAAATATAAAAGACGCATCAGTCTATTTGATACGTCTTTGAGTAAATTATTATCAATATTTATATCATTTCTTTTTCAACTCAATGTCCATTGCAGCAGCAGGCATTTCTACCGATACTCTATCTATATCTCCTTTAGCATTCATGAGGAATTTAAACTTGATATTTTCCCAATCGCCCAAGGCTTCAAAAATATCATAATGGTAGTGGCGTAAAGAGATTTTCTCAGTATGAAAATCTGCTTTCAGTGAATCGTCGTTTACGTTAATAGTTAATGTACCATAGGCAGGGTGTTCATAAGTACCTGCATAATTAGTTAATGTGTGTGTTGGTTTAGTATCTTTCTGACGTTGGTTTTCATTATCAACTTTTGCTTTAGCAGTTTTCTCTTTGGCTTCTAGAAAATCTTTTCTCAATCGGGTATTCCAATCTATTACATTCTTTTCCAGATAGGTATCAGCAATATAATTGGTAATAGTACTTACAAAATTATATCCTACTACACCAGTATTAGTAGTAATAAATACTGCCAGATTATCATTCGGAAAAACCGTCATTTGTGAGCGATACCCTTCAATAGACCCACCATGTTGACGACGTAAATGTCCTCGATAAGTGTTAATTGTCCATCCCATGCCATAAGTTCCAAACCCTAATTCAGGATATTTTGCTTCAGCAGGTTGTACTACTGCTAGAGGGGTATGGTTTTCATTCAGGTTCTTCTCTGATACAATTACTTTATCCCCTACTTTCCCTTTGTTCAATTGTAATAATAGCCAGTTCGACATTTCTGTTACATTCGCTTTCACGGCTCCGGCAGGGCCAATCCCATCCACATTACTATCAAAACCAGCTTCTTTTTCCAGATGCTTTTCATCGTCATAAGAAAGTGAATAATCTGTATTTTTTAACATTTCAGGATAAGTCAATACAGTGGTTTTCATACCAATTGGATCAAGAATTTTCTCCCGCATAAACTCCTCCCATGTTTTGCCTGACAAGCGCTCAATCAATACACCTGCTGCCATATACATCAGGTTATTGTATTGGTATTGGGCATATACAGGCTTATTGAGAGGCAAATACCTCAATCTATCAAACATTTCTTTTCTGCTCAAAGGCGCCGCTACCCATAGATAATCATGGCGGGGAAGACCCGAACGATGAGAAACCAAATCACGGGCAGTAAGGGTGCGTGTAGCGTATTCATCATATAACTGAAAGTCAGGCATATATTCTTTTACGGGCTTGCTCCAATCTAATTTGCCCTCATCTGCCAGAATAGCCAAACAAGCCGCAGTAAATGATTTGGAACAGGAAGCAATGCCAAATAGAGTATTAGCCGTAACAGGGGCTTTGGTCTTCATGTCTTTTACACCATAGCCCTTGGCATAGAGAAGCTTGCCATCTTTGACAATACATAAAGCTGTACCCGGAACAGCCCATTCAGCCAACATTTTATTCACAAATCCATCTAGCTCTTTTAGCGTATCAACAGGAGCAATGGTCTTTTTCTTTTGCGCAAGCGCCGGAGAGAGGATAAATAGGAGAAGAAGCAAATAAATATTTTTCATCAGATTTAGTTTAGGTTATGACCAAAAATAAGAAAATCTGATGAAAAATATTGCAATTTGGTTAAGAAATTAACCAATAAAAGAGATAAACTATAACCCTCTTAACCAAGTAGTCAATAATCTAACACCATAGGCAGTACCAGATTTCATAGAGCCATATTCTGAATCTCCGAAGGCCATTCCGGCAATATCCAAATGTGCCCAGTTATTATGGCCGTCAATGAAAAGTTCTAAAAACTTAGCAGCAGTAATGGCTCCGGCTATAGGTAGAGAAGATAGGTTTTTTACATCGGCAATATCCGATTTCATCATGTCTTTATAATCATCCCATAGAGGTAAGCGCCAGAGTTTTTCTCCACTCATTAATCCCGTTTTATATAGTTGACTGGCTAGTTCATCATTGTTAGATAATAGACCTGCGGCATTATAGCCTAAAGCGGCAATACAGTTCCCTGTTAAGGTAGCTAAATCAATAATGACTTCCGGCTCATAGTTTTTCTTGATATAAGATAAACCATCAGCTAAAATGATACGACCTTCAGCATCGGTATCTATTACTTCGATGGTTTTTCCTGAATAGGTATGAATGACATCGCTTGGCTTCAAGGCATTGCCATCCACACAGTTTTCTGTCACCGGAATCACCCCTATCAGATGTACTGGTAGTTTTAGTTTAGCCGCCAATTCTATTGTACCCAATACAGCGCCAGCTCCTCCCATATCAGACTTCATATAGCTCATACTCCCGGCACCTTTGATAGAAACCCCGCCCGTATCAAAGGTTACGCCTTTACCTACTAAACCTATTTTCTTCAAAGGTTTATCGCTTAGAGCAGACAGGTTATATTCCAATACAATAAATCTTGGAGGGTTTTCAGTACTTCCTTTTCCGACTGCCAATAGGGCTCCCAAACCTAGGCCCTCACATTCTTTTTCATCAAATACCTTCACATCAAAACCATACATTCCACCAGATTTCAGGGCATATTCTGCCATTTTCTCCGGGTATTTTTTATTGGCAGGCGCATCAACCAAGGTCATGATTCTGATTTGGGTCTTGGCAGTTTCTTCGCCGATTTGAGCTAATGCCTGAGATTCATCTAACCCTTTTTCAGATGCGTAGATAGTCAGTATTGATTCGGCAGCAAAGAAGTCTGCTCTTTCTTTTTTTTCTGTTTTAAATACACCTATCTCATATTCAGCCAGACAAGTACCATTCACCACATACTCAATACTACTTTCCAGCTTGCTTGTTTTCAGGTCAATAGCTATTGAAAGTGGTAGCTTTTTCTTATTTTGATAAAAAAATGAGCGAAAAACTTTAATGAAATCGATCTGCTTAGGTGCTTTACCGAAACCTATCAGGTATATTCTTTCAGGTCCTTTTTTGGCTGGATAAAGTGTGACTATTTCTTTTAAACCCGCCTTAAAATCCTGTTGGAGTGCTTCTGCATTTAATCCTGCCTGACGAGCAATTTTTGAAAGATTTTCTGCTAGTTTATCATTATCAATTAAAGGATAAACGATTGCTTGCGGAGAAGTTAGTTGAGAAGATATATTGATTTTCATTGTGTTTCTGTGATTTGTTAGTAATTGGTATGTTGATTAAACAAATATACCACGATTCACACCAAATTTTCATTCAATGTGAATCGTGGTTATATACAAATTCATTTAAAACCTTAATAAAACAGCCATTCCAGAGCTTTAGAGAACTCTTGTCCCCAACGTTTTTCGGTATGGTCGCCTCTTGAATCAAGTGAGAGTTTTACATCTACTTTATCTGTACTCCACCTTTGGCTGTCTATAGTATCTTTGATTTTTTTCACACTCGGAATCATCGTTGCACCTTCTTTTCCGCCACCATACAAATAGATTTTGGTATTAATCGGGCTAAAAAATTCCACAATGTCAAAATATATTTTGTTAGACACCCATAATGATGGAGAAAAAACCATCACGCGACCAATAGTCTCAGGATACATCAGGCCAGCATATAAGCTAATCAATCCTCCCATTGAACTACCACCAATACCTGTAAATTGAGCTTCAGGTTTGGTTCTATAATTTTTATCAATATAAGGTTTCAAGGTACGCACAATAAAATTGGCATATTTCATACCCATTCCTTTCCCTTTTTTCTCAACTGTGTAAGGTGAATATTCCTTGAAACGATCTTTATCTCCGTGGTCAATGGCCACTACAATTACATCAGCTTTATCTTGTTTGGCTAATAAAGACAAACGTTTATCAACTTCCCAATTGCCATAACTTGAGCCTTCTCCATAAAGATTCTGCGCATCCTGCATATAGAGTACCGGATAGCTTTTATCGGTATTCTGCTCATAATCATGCGGTAATAAGATATGAATGGCTCGGGTCTTACCCAATTGAGGAATACTGAAACTCTCAGATACTACGTCCACTTTTGGCATCAATGTAGCGATAGATGCTGTTGAACCATCTTCGCGCCAGAAAGGTACATAATCTTTGATACTGCCTTGCTTTTTAGTAATGACACGATTGGCCGGGGCATTTCCATAAGAATCCAGTTCCACAAAATCCCAGCCACCGCGTGTATACTTATATTCTATTTTTTCAGGAAGACTTTCATCTGGCGAAAAATTAAACTTATATTTTCCTTTACCAACCTTTTCCATTTCAAACTCTGTCAAATCAGGATACCAATCACAAAAATTTCCTGCTAGGTAAACAGGTCTGTCATCATCTTCGGGGGTTGCTAATTCTAAACTTAATAGTGTACGATTACTCATTTTTTACTCTTTGAATGC
The DNA here is from genome assembly GCF_054779675.1 of Emticicia fontis. Taxonomy (NCBI): domain Bacteria; kingdom Pseudomonadati; phylum Bacteroidota; class Cytophagia; order Cytophagales; family Leadbetterellaceae; genus Emticicia; species Emticicia fontis. The sequence continues at coordinate 172,071 of NZ_BAAGXU010000012.1, read as the reverse complement.
TAAATAACCATCAAACTTACGTAAGAAAACTTTCTTTTATAAATTTGAGTTCAAAAAAAATATCAAATTTAATATAGCAATAGGCTGAAAATCAAATACTTGTGTGGTTATTTAAAATGCATTTTCTTTGGATAATCCTATCACTAAGACAATTTTCAAAAAATAATACAATTTTAATATTAAAAAATTATGCCAATGCTTCCCACAAAATTTCTACAGGATGCAGGGCTGTTCTACCGGTACCATCGTGTATCTGGTGACGGCAACTGGTACCCGGTGCGGCAATAATTACTTCTTCGGGCTGTTTTCTGACAGTTGGGAAAAGCACTAATTCACCGATTTTCATCGAAATATCAAAGTGTTCCTGCTCATAGCCAAAAGAGCCTGCCATTCCACAGCAACCTGATGGAATGAGATGCACTTCATAGTTTGCCGGAAACGACAATATTTTTTTAGTTGGTGTCAATGAGGCAACTGCTTTTTGCTGACAGTGTCCATGCAGTTTAATCAACCTTTTTTCCTCCGTAAAACTGCTTTTCCTGATATTTCCCTTATCAATTTCTCGGGCAATAAATTCATCAACCATCAAGGCATTTTTTGCCAGCGTTTTAGCATGAGAAATTAATTCATCATTCACTAAATCAGGATATTCATCTCTGAAAGTCAAAATAGCTGAGGGTTCTACACCAATCAATGGTGTATTTTCATTGATAATGTCTTTTAACAGACTTACATTTTTATTCGCCAGTTTCTGCGCATCTTTCAACATCCCTTTTGACAGATAGGCTCTGCCTGCGTCTACGTGGTCTGGTATGATAACCTGATAACCCAGCTTTTGTAGTAAAAAGATTGTCTTTTTACCGATTTCTACATCGTTAAAATTGGTAAACTCATCACAAAATAAATAGACTTTCTTTTCGGCGTTTTTATCAATTGTTTTGGCAATGTTTTTATCATACCATTTTTTCAAGGTATCTTTTTGCAGAAGCGGCATGGTACGTTCAGGGTGGAAACCGACCACTCGATTAGCAATTTTGCGCAATGGCTCGTTATCAAAAATCAGATTATAAGCCCAGGGTACATAGGAAGCCAGCGTACTCATTTTAGAATAATTGCCTACCAACCATGAGCGCACAGGCACACCGTGTTCTTCATTATAATGCTGCAAAAACTCCATCTTCAACTTGGCTACGTCTACGTTTGATGGGCATTCTGATTTACATCCTTTACAGACCAAACATAAATCCATTACCTCTTTTACTTCTTTACTATCAAACCGGTTCAATTTTTCTGATTTGGTTAGCACTTCTCTCAGCATATTGGCTCTGGCGCGGGTCGTATCTTTTTCGTTGCGGGTAGCCATATAGCTTGGGCACATGGTTCCACCACTAAGTTCTGTTTTCCGACAATCGCCTGAGCCATTACATTGCTCAGCGTGTTGCAGAATATCCTGATTATGGAATTTAAAGACTGTTTTGAATTCTGGCGTTTGTTGACCTGCTTCATAACGCAGAAATTTATCCATCGGAGGTGTATCAACAATCTTATTCGGATTAAAGATATTCTGTGGATCCCATACCTGTTTTAATTCTTTAATCAAGGCATAGTTTTTCTCGCCAATCTGCTGGCGGATAAACTCGCCTCTCAAACGACCATCACCATGCTCACCTGATAATGAGCCTTTATATTTTTTAACCAAAGTTGAAATCTCCTCAGCAATTAATCTGAATTGCTTGTGCCCTTCTTCAGTTTTCAGGTTGATAATCGGGCGCAAGTGTATTTCTCCTGAACCCGCATGAGCATAATGCACTGCTGACATGCCGTTTTCAGCTAATACCTTATTGAAATCAATGATAAAGTTCGGTAAGTCATTTACATCAACAGCGGTATCTTCAATTACAGCAACCGCCTTTTCATCACCCGGAAGGTTAGACAATAAGCCTAGTCCTGCTTTTCTCAAAGTCCATATTTTTTTGGTATCATCTCCAAACAAAACCGGAAAATGATAACCCAAGCCATTGGCACGCATCTCTGCTTCCATTTCCACCGCTAGTCGCTGAATTTCCTCTATTGAATCATTGGCCAGTTCTACTACCAGAATAGCTCCCGGGTCACCTTGTACAAAGAAACGGTTCTGGCTTTGTTCTTTATTTTCTTTAGTACATTCTAATATATAATGATCTATCAGCTCAACTGCTGATGGTTTATATTTCAAAGCAATCAGGTTGGCTCTTAGTGATTCATCAACCGAATTGAAATGCACACAAACCAAGCCCGTGAATCTTGGCGGAAGTGGATTAACATGGATTTTGATTTCGGTCAGAAATATCAATGTTCCTTCAGAACCAGCTATTAGTTTACAAAAATTGAATGTTTCTTTAGAGTCAGTGTCAAACACCTCTGTTTCTAATAATTCATCAATGGCATACCCTGTATTCCGGCGCTCAATGGTTCTCTTAGGAAACTCTTTTCTGATTTCGGTCTGATTAGCTTTATCGCTTAGTACTCTACTGATATGTTGATAAACCTTTGTTTCCAGGCTATTATCAGTAGACATACTTTTCTCCTGAAATTCAGATAGGCTTAAGTCTTTAAATTCCACATAACTACCATCACTTAAATAACCCTTGACTTCCATCAGGTGATCGCGGGTTGAGCCATAGACTACCGAGTTTGAACCACAAGAATTATTACCTACCATCCCGCCTATCATGGCACGATTGGCAGTTGAGGTTTCAGGCCCAAAGAATAAACCATGCTCTTTCAGAAATATATTCAGTTCATCACGCACTACTCCCGGCTGTACCCTTACCCAGCTTTCTTCTTTATTTAGCTCTAAGATTTTAGTAAAAGTTCTCGACACATCTACCACAATACCACTACCTACCACTTGACCAGCCAAAGATGTTCCGGCCGTACGTGGAATCAAAGAAGTCTTGTTTTCTTTAGCAAAGGATATCAGTTTTTTTAAATCGGATTCATTTTTTGGAATTGCTACCGCCAGCGGCATTTCGCGGTAAGCTGATGCATCAGTAGCATACAATGTCCGCATCACTTTGTCATAATGAAGTTCACCTTCTAAGTTCTGGGCAAGCTGGTTCAGTTGTTCTTCAAGCATTCTCTGTTGATTCTAAATTGGTATATCTTTACTCGTTTTTATCAGAATTCAAAATTAGTCAATAAGGCGCTAATTTATTCAAAAAGTACAAAAGAATTATTCATTCAAACACATTAAAATATGCATCCGTATACCTAAAAAGGTTAAGGATACTATTATAAAATTTATTTTTCAAATACTTCAATATCAGTTTTTTACTAAGATAATATTTACATTTCCAATCTATTTTAGATTTGTTTTTTACAAACATCATTGCAGAAGAATAGCGGAAGGTTTATAGTACTTTTCTAATATTCCTCAAGTTAGAATAGCATAGGGTGAAAACGATTGCAAAAGGATTAAAACGCTGAAAAGTAACAGATAATTAATTTATTAGGGATTAGCATTTTTTTAATCTGAAGGATTCTCCTGAAAACATTACTACCAAGACCTCATTCTTGGCTATTGACAATTTTTTTATAAAGTTAAAAACGATAGATTTTATGGATTAAAAAAATTTAATCCGCTCATAGCTTAATTAAAAGCTTGAGAATTATCCCTAAAAAACAACGAAATATGTGTTTTGTGCAATTTTTATCATTTTTTTTTTCGAAATCTCCTAATATTTTAAATATTTTTTTGGACTTTAAATATTTCTTTTTGTAGTTTTGGAAGTTGATTAGGGGTAATGTTCTATCTAATCCCAAGATATTCCAATTGTAAAGGATAACCTGAACCGGATTCTGACAAGGCAAGCTTCTGATAGACAAGTTTTTACGAAAATTTATTAACTCACTTTAATTACAACCTATGATGAATTCCTACCAAGTAGGCCGCTTCTCAGAGCGGTTATTGGCTTGTGTGAAAAATTCTGTTTTCACTCTCGCTGCATTGTTACTCACATCATTCACATTTGCGGTAATGGCACAGGATATTACTGGTACTGTAAAAGGTGCTGACGGAACTGGCTTACCAGGTGTGACTGTGCAGGAAAAAGGTACTTCGAAAGGTACTCAAACGAACGTAGACGGTACTTACAAATTAGCTGGCGTTTCTAAAAACGCAACCTTAGTATTCAGTTTTGTGGGTATGGAAACAAAAGAAGTTGCTGTTGGGAACAAAACTGTTGTTGACGTAACCCTATTAGATGATACCAAAGCCCTTGAAGAAGTAGTAGTAGTGGGCTATGGTACGCAGAAAAGAAAAGAGATTTCAGGTACTGTAACTAGTCTTGGAAGTCGTGATTTTAACCCTGGAGTTGTTACTAACCCATTGGCAGCGGCCCAAGGTAAAGTGGCAGGTTTGGTAATCACACAAAGTAGTGGTGACCCTAACGCTCGCCCTGTCGTACGTTTACGTGGTACAGGTTCATTGAGTGCAGGTAGTGAGCCATTATATGTAATTGACGGTGTAATTGGTGCACCTATTGAAAACGTTGCTCCGGAAGATATCCTGACAATGGACGTATTGAGAGATGCTTCTTCTGCTGCTATCTATGGTTCGAGAGGTGCGAATGGTGTAATTTTGATTAATACCAAAAGAGGTAAAGCAGGTGTGACAACTGTTGATTACAACGGATATGTGGGTATGGAAAAAATCTCACAAAGACCTGATTTATTGAATGCATCTGAGTTTAGAGAAGCTGCAAAAAAATACAACCAGACATTTGATGATGGTGGCGCAGATACTGACTGGATCAAAGCTATCACTCGTACAGCAATGACTCAAAACCATAATATTGGGGTTTCGGGTGGTTCTGAAAACTTCTCTTATAGAGCTTCTGCGGGTTACCTTGATCAGATTGGTACTTTGCTTGGGTCAGGCAAATCTCGTTTGAATGGTCGTTTAAATTTGGATGCAAAGGGTATTGGTGGAAAACTATTAATGAAATTCAACGTATCAGCTTCTCAGGCAGATGCTAATATATCACAAGACAGAGCTATCGGTTTTGCTATGAATATGCGCCCTACCGATCCACTTTATAACGCTAATGGTACTTATTTCCAGCTTCCTGGTACATTTGGAAACTTTAACCCATTGGCGGTTCTTAATAGCATCTCTCAGAAAGAAAAACTACAAGATGTTCTATTCAATGCGCAAGCAGGTTATACTATTATCGATGGCTTGTTTTTCAATGTAAGCGGTACCTTACGTACGCAAAACAAAAACTCAAGCTATTATGCGGCCTCTACACCTGATAACTTACTTCGTATCGTAGGTGGTAATGCTGCTTCAAGAGTTTTAGACGCTGTAGTTGATAAACAATTAGAAACTACTTTGAACTATACCAAAGCAATTACTTCTAATAGTAACTTAACTGTATTAGCTGGTTATACTTATCAGGATGTTACGGCTGATGGTTTTGGTGCTTCGAATAATAACTTTTTGACAGACGTTTTCGGCCCTAACAACCTGGGTGCTGGTCTTGGTATCAGAAGCAACCCAAACCTTTTAGGTTCATATAAAAACGAATACAAATTAGTTTCGTTCTTAGGCCGTGTGCAATATAGCTTAATGAACAAATATTTTGCTACGGTTAATATGCGTCGTGATGGTTCGACTAAATTCGGAGACAATAACAAATGGGGTTTCTTCCCGTCTGTATCAGTTGGCTGGAGTTTGAGCGAAGAGCCATTCCTGAAAGGAAATCCTGTGGTTGATAACTTGAAACTTCGTGTAAGCTGGGGTAGAACCGGTAACTCTGAAGGTATCTCACCTTTACGTTCAAGAGGTTTCTATGGTACAAGTGGTACTTACTACGATGCAGCAACTAATGATTTCTTACCATCATATGCTATTCAGGGTAACCCGAACCCGAACCTGAAATGGGAAGTTAACGAAAACTATGGCGCAGGTATCGACTTTGCTTTGTGGAAATCAAGATTAACAGGTTCGATTGACTGGTATACGCGCCAGACTAAAGACTTATTATATGTAGTAAATGCTCCGCAAGAAAAAGGTTACGTGTTTCCAACTATTCTGGCTAACGTAGGCAGTATACAAAACAGAGGGGCTGAAATCACTTTAACTTACCAATGGTTTGACACAAAAGATTTCACATGGAGCTCGACTTTCGCAGGTTCATTTAACAAAAATAAAGTACTTAGCTTATCAAGTGATTTATTCCAGGCGCAAAACCAGATATTCCTGACTACTAACTTAGGTAGCGCATTAAGAGGTACTTCTGCTGTAAACTTCTCAGTTTTACAAGCAAATTATCCGGTAGGTGTGTTCTACGGAGCCAGAGTTGATAAAATTGAAAATGGCAAATACGTATTCAAAGATGTAAACGGTGATGGTAAAATCGAACAAAGTGGTGGAGACAGAGATTATTTAGGAGATCCGAATCCATTCTTTGTAGGTGGCTTGACAAACAGCTTTAAATTCAAAAGCTTTGACTTCCAGTTCCAGTTAACAAGTAATATGGGTGCGAAAATCATGAATACCAACCAATTGTTATTAGGTAGACAAGACGGTCGTATTGCTGAATCTAACGCCCTTAAATCAGCTTTAACTTCGCCTATCAATGATAACCAGACAATCCCGATGGATTATTATGTTGAATCAGGAAATTACCTTCGTGTAAACAATGCTTCAATAGGCTATACTTTACCTGCGAACTTAGGCGTATTGAAAAGAGCACGTATCTACATTGCGGGTAACAACTTGTTGTTGTTCACTAAATACTCAGGTGTAGATCCTGAAATTAGTCAGGCCTTGAAAGTAGACGGAGACAACCAAAGAGCTCCGGGTATCGACGTTCGTGAGACTTACTACAAAACACGTGGTCTTACTGCTGGTATCAACCTTTCTTTCTAAACAATCGTATATATAAAGACTGATTAAAACTATCAATAAAATGAAAAGAAAAAATCTTATAAAAGTACTTTCTGTATCAGCGCTTAGTCTCGGTATGCTTAGCTTACAGTCATGTACTGACCTGACAGAGCCAGTTTATGGCTCTATTATTGATGACGGTAATTTCCCTAAAACTGACGCTCAGATTGCGGCAGTATTAGGACCTGCTTATGGTGGGTTGAGAGGGATGACAGATAACTGGTTTAACCCAAGTGAAGCTACTACTGATGAGCTGATTGTACCTACCCGTGGTGGTGACTGGTATGATAATGGTGACTGGTTGGCTTATTCTCGCCACACATGGACATCGCAACACAATCCAATTAATGGTGTTTGGGGTTTTATCTTTGGTAATATCTCACAAGTAAACCAGTTAATGGTAGTTGTAAAAAATAATCCGAAAGCGGTTGATGAGCTTCGTGCTATCCGTGCTTTCTATTATTTTATGGCAATCGACTTATTTGGTAATGTACCTATCGTAACAGATGCAACTTCAGCTGCCGGAACAAAAACCCGTGCAGAAGTATATGCCTTCATTGAGTCTGAATTAACTGCTGTTATTCCAAACCTGAATACAGGTAAAGTATATAGTCGTATGAATCAGGATGTAGCTAATATGCTATTAGCAAAATTGTACCTGAATGCAGGTGTATATAAAGGTACTCCTGAATGGCAAAAAGCTTATGATACAATCAGTAAGGTTGTTTCTTCTCCTAATGCTTATGCTTTAACTCCTAATACGCTTGACAACTTCACTGTTCAGAACCAAGGCTCAACTGAGAATATCTGGGCTGTTCCTTATGATAACTTCAAAGCGGGTGGTATGAACTTCCAGATGAGAACTTTACACTATGCGAACCAACGTACTTATAACTTAGGTAATGCTCCGTGGAATGGTTTCTGTACTTTGGCTGAGTTTTATAACTCTTTCGATTCTAAAGATGCACGTAGCAAAATGTGGTTGACAGGTCAACAATATGCAGCTGATGGTACGCCGTTGTTAGATGCAAAACAACAGCCTTTGGCGTTTATCATTGATTTCAACAAAGATCAAATGACTGATGCTGATCCTGAATTCCAGGTAGCAGGTGCCCGTTCTCAAAAATATGAGATTCAGGTAAATAACCCTAATGGCGATCAAAGCAACGACTTAGTAGTATTCCGTTTGGCAGATGCAATCCTTATGAAAGCAGAAGCAGGCTTCAGACTAGGTAAAACTACAGAGGCTTTGGCAGGGGTAAATACTATCAGAACAAGATCAGGCATTGCTCCTTTGACTGCCTTAACTGAAGCTGACATCTTAGCAGAAAGAGGCCGTGAGTTTGCTTGGGAAGGCTGGAGACGCAACGATATGATTCGTTTTGGCACTTTCTCTAAAGAAAGAAAATTCATGAAGAATCTGGATAAAAACAAAGAATTGTTCCCGATTCCTCAACCTCGTATTGATGCAAACCCATTATTGAAACAAAATCCTGGGTATTAATCTTATATGAGTTACAAAAAGGCAGATCAGGTGTGGTCTGCCTTTTTATTTTACAGCCGGCAGACCAAGCTGCTGGCATTTAACCTATACCAATGAAAAAAATACTTTTTTTAATTTTTTATTCTTTCTTCCTAACCTCCTGCAGCAAAAAAGAAGATACCCTGTTTGAATCCCTCCCGGCTTCTGAAACAGGTATTGACTTTGTAAACAGAAGTTTAGAAAAGAAAGAATTCAATATTTTTAACTATCGCAATTTTTACAATGGCGGGGGCGTAGCAATTGGAGATGTAAACAACGATGGATTTGCCGATATTTTTGTTACTTCCAATTTTGAAGACAATAAACTATACCTCAACAAAGGTGTAAAAGAAGGTAAATCTTTTCAGTTTGAAGATGTATCAATCAAAGCGGGTATTGTGGGTAAAAAATTCTGGTCGACGGGTGTTACGTTTGCTGATGTGAATGGTGACGGCCTATTGGATATTTATGTGTGTAATTCAGGTAGTCAGGATCAGCGGGGAAATCAGCTATATTTGAATCAGGGTGTTGGCCAGAATGGTATCCCATCGTTTAAGGAAATGGCTAAAGAAGTAGGTCTGGAAGATGGGGGGTTCTCTACACACGCTGCATTTTTTGATTATGACCGTGATGGTGATTTAGATATGTATTTACTGAATAATAGCTTTACACCAATTGACAGGTTAGGTTATCTTAATCTCCGAAATGAACGTGATAGACTTGGAGGGCATAAATTATTCAGAAACGATAGCGAGCAAGGAAGTTTGAGATTTACCGATGTTAGCGAGCAAGCAGGTATTTACGGAAGTTTGATTGGTTTCGGGTTAGGAATCACTATTGGAGATGTTAATAATGATAATTGGATGGATATTTACATTTCTAATGATTTCTACGAGCGTGATTACCTTTATATTAATCAGAAAGACGGTACATTTAAAGAAGATTTAGAAAAAGAAATGCAACATATCAGTCTTAGTTCAATGGGTGCTGATATGGCAGATATAAATAACGATGGCAATCTGGATATTTTCGTAACAGATATGCTGCCCGCAGATGATAGACGCTTAAAGACTACCAGTGTTTTTGAAAGTTACAATCTATCAGAGATGAAAAAGGAACGTGGTTTCTGGCATCAGTATATGCGTAATATGCTACATCTCAATAATGGTGATGGTACATTTAGTGAAATTGGTGAATTATCAGGTGTGCACGCTACTGACTGGAGCTGGGGAGCCCTGATTTTTGACATGGATAATGATGGGCTGAAAGATATTTTTGTTGCCAATGGGGTAGCAAAAGATTTAACCGATCAGGATTTCGTAGAGTTTCTTGGAGACCGAAATACCATGCAACAGATGCTGGAAGGCAAAAAATTCGATTATAAAGAATTTACAGATAAAATCTCATCTGTTCCTATTCCTAATTATGCTTATAAAAACAATGGTAATCTGCAATTTACAAATACTGTTAAATCTTGGGGATTAGAAGGACCAGGTTTTTCTAATGGGGCAGCTTATGGAGATTTAGACAACGATGGCGACTTAGATTTAGTAGTAAATAATATAAATGCTCCGCTCTCGGTCTATAAAAACAAAACCAATGAAATCAATAAAAATCATTTTTTAAGAGTACAGCTGAAAGGTACAGCTAAAAATCTCAACGGAATTGGTGCTACAATTACGATTTATCAGCAAGGGAATAAAAAGGTATTACAACAAATGCCTAACAGGGGCTTTCAATCATCAAGCGACCACCAAATGGTATTTGGCTTAGGACAGAACGGTACTCTTGACTCACTGAAAATTGTATGGCCTGATGATAAAATGGAGGTGCTTAAAAATCCAAAAGCTGATTTAAGTCTGACTCTCGATTATAAAAATGCAAATCAGGTTTTTAAAATCTCTCAATCTGTCAAACAATTATTATTTACTGATATTACTAATAGTACGCTTGACTATACTCATAAAGAGAGCAATTTCGTAGATTATAACCGTGATGTGCTATTGAAACAGGAATACTCTACCCAGGGTCCGGCTCTGGCAGTAGGTGATGTAAACGGAGATGGCCTGGATGATATTTATTTTGGTGGAGCCACAGGGCAAGCCAAGCAACTGTACATTCAACAAAAGAATGGCAAATTCGTAGAATCCAATCAGCCTGATTTCGCTTTTGATGGAACCACTGAAAATGTAGACGCTTTATTTTTTGATGCAGATAAAGATGGAGATCTGGATTTGTTTGTAGTAACGGGTAGCAATGAATTTGAACCCAATGCACCCGAACTACATGACGTGCTATATATGAACGATGGCAAGGGAAATTTCAAACGGGATTTACGCTTCCCTCCCATTAATGAAAATGGATCATGTGTAGCTGCGGCTGATTTTGATAAAGATGGAGACCTTGATTTATTCGTAGGATCACGCATGATTCCGGGTAAATATGGTATAAATCCTCCTAGCAATTTATATATTAATGACGGAACCGGAGGATTCAAAAATATATCAAAACGCTATATACCACAAATCAATGAACTAGGCATGGTAACAGATGCAGAGTGGGTAGATATTGACAAAGATGGTTTTGTAGATTTGGTAGTAACACAAGATTGGGGAGGCATCGTAATATTTAAAAATGAAAGAGGCCGTACTCTTACACTGAAAGAAACCATCAAAGACTCAGAAGGAATGTGGAATTGCCTGAAACCAGCTGATATTGATGGAGATGGAGATGTAGACTTTATTGTAGGCAATCTGGGAGAAAATACCAAGCTAAAAGCCACTGTTGAATACCCGGCTTATCTGGATGTAAATGATTTTGATAAAAATGGTACTACCGAACAGATAATTTCATGTGTAACGGAGGACGGGAAAACTTATCCGATGGTATTGAAAGGTGAATTGCAAAGAGCCTTACCTATCATCAAAAAGAAGTTTATCAAATATGCTGACTACGCAAATAAAAGCATTGAGGATATATTTACACCCGAGCAGATGAAAGATTGTGTGCGCAAAAAAATTATCAATACCTATACTTCGTTTTTAATAAATGATGGTAAAGGTCATTTCTCGCTGAAAGCCCTACCCATGCAAGCGCAACTGTCTCCTATTTATGCCATCGAAACAGGTGATTTTAATAATGATGGAATATTAGATATCGTATTAGCCGGAAACTTTTTTGACGTATTGCCGGAATGGGGTCGTTTTGATGCCAATTATGGCTTATTGCTACAAGGAAAAGACAAAGGAGAATTTGAAGCGATTACACCTGATAACTCCGGATTTAAAACTCTGGGACAGGTACGAAAAATGTATAAAGTAAAAACAATGATACACAACCCTAATACAACTGAAGAAATGCTCGTGCTGGCCAAAAATAATGATAAAGCGCAGATATTCAGTTTTAAAAGCAGTAAAAAATGAAGTCAATAGTAAAGTTTGTAAGTATAATCAGTTTATTAGTCGTAGGTTTTAGTTCATGTAACAAATCAAAAAAAAATGATGGTATAAAACTTTTCGACAAACTATCATCTACCCAAAGTAAGATTGGGTTTGCTAACAATATCACCGAAACAGAAGATTTTAATATCTTAGACTATCTGTACTTCTATAATGGTGGAGGTGTAGCGGCAGGCGATATTAATAATGATGGCTTAACCGATTTGTTTTTTGTATCGAATCAGGGCAAGAGCAAACTCTATTTAAACAAAGGCAAAACCAAAGATAGTCCTGTTGAGTTTGAAGATATTTCAGACAAAGCCGGAATTGGTGGTTTCTCTGACTGGAAAACTGGTGTAACAATGGCCGATGTAAATGGAGACGGATTATTGGATATTTATGTCTGTGCCGTTGCCAATTATAAAGGTTTAGAAGGGTCTAACGAATTATATATCAACAACGGAGACCTGACTTTTACAGAAAAAGCCAATGAATATGGCTTAGACTTCACAGGTTTCTCTACGCAGGCTGCTTTTTTTGATTATGATAAAGATGGAGATCTGGATTGTTATCTGCTCAATCATGCTGTGCATAATACCCGTTCTTACGACCGCGTGAATACCCGTATGCTGAAAGACAATGAAGCGGGCGATTATCTTTACCGCAACGATAATGGCAAATTTACGGACATAAGTAAGGAAGCCGGAATCTATCAGGCAGCAATGGGTTATGGTTTGGGTATTTCGGTAGCTGATATTGATAATGATGGTTGGTTAGATATTTATGTAAGCAATGATTTCCACGAGGACGACTATTACTATATCAATCAGAAGAACGGTACATTTAAAGAAGCAATTAAAGATCATTTTACGCACCTGAGCCGTTTCTCAATGGGCTCTGACGTGGCCGATATTAATAATGATGGCTTCCAGGATATTATGACACTGGATATGTATCCTGAAGATGAAAAAGTAGAAAAATCATCTGTTGGAGAAGATCCGCTGGATATTTATCTCTATAAACTGCAATTTGGTTATTTCAACCAATATAGCCGCAACTGCCTGCAATTGAGCATGAGTGGTAAAAGATTCAGTGATATCGCCCCGATGGCAGGTGTAGCGGCAACAGACTGGAGCTGGAGCCCTTTAATGGCCGATTATGATGGGGATGGTATCAAAGATATTTTTATTACCAATGGTATTCTGAGAAGGCCAAATGATTTAGACTATCTCAAGTTCATCGCCAACGATTCGCTTCATTATAATCTTCCGACCTCTCATGAGCTTGATAAAAAAGCTATTGATATGATGCCCAGTGGCAAATGGCATAATTATCTCTATAAAGGCACAAAAGAATTACAATTCCAGGATAAATCTATTGACTGGGGTTTTGAAGAAGCAAATGTTTCTAATGGGAGTACTTATGCCGATTTAGATAATGACGGAGACTTAGATTTGATTACCAACAATCTGAACGAAGCTGCTGGAATTTATCTGAACCAGAGTCGTGAAAAAATAGGCAATAATTATATCAAGCTAAAACTGAAAGGTATCGATAAAAATACCTTTGGTATAGGTGCAAAGGTGATTCTGAAAACAAGTGAAGGCGAGCAATTACAACAATTGATGCCGACCCGCGGCTTTATGAGTTCTGTTGAGCCTTCTTTGATTTTTGGTATCGGAAAAACGCCAAAAATAGATTCGCTGATAGTGATTTGGGAAAACCAGAAAATGGAGGTAATTTCTGACCCTGCTATTAACAAAACTCATATTTTAGACCAGAATAATGCCAAGCTAGATGGTAGTAGCTATCCATTCGAAATGATTCAAAAGCCAATGTTTGAGAATATCACCACTGCTGAAAATATTCCTTTTGTGCACAAAGAAAACGTGTATTTCGACTTTACCCGAGAATTATTGATTCCGTTTAAAATCTCTACTGAAGGGCCAAAAATGGCAGTCGGAGATATAAATGGCGATGGTTTAGAAGACTTCTATGTGGGTGGTGCCAAATATCAGGCAGGAGAGTTATATCTGCAAAAAGGAAATGGATTTACCAGAAGTAAACAAACTGCTTTTGAAGCTGATTCTCTATTGGAAGACGTAGATGCTCTGTTCTTCGATGCTGATGGAGATAAAGACCTGGATTTATATGTAGTAACAGGAGGAAATGAGTTTTATGGTGAGATGATAGAACAACTCGACCGACTATATCTCAATGACGGAAAAGGAAATTTTACTAAATCTACAGATGCATTACCCAAGATGTTTGATAATAAATCGTGCGTTCGCGCCTGTGATTTTGATAAAGATGGCGACCTCGATTTGTTTGTGGGTGGGCGTGTAGTGGCTTATCAATATGGTAGATCACCCAACTCCTACTTATTAATCAATAATGGCAAAGGAAAATTCACCGACGCAACTATAAATATTGCACCTGAGATACGTCAGGCAGGAATGGTTACAGATGCTGTATGGGCTGATATAGATAAAGATGGTGACCTTGACCTAACCATAACAGGTGATTGGATGCCAATTAAAACCTTTGAAAACAATCAGGGTAAATTCAAACAGGTTGATAATCAACTAAGCAAATTTACTGGCTTTTGGAGTAGTATTACTGCCGGAGATTTTGATAAGGATGGTGATATTGATTTTTTGGTAGGTAATTTGGGCACCAACACCAAATTCAGAAAACACGAGGGTGGTCAATTGAAAATGTTTACGAAGGACTTTGATAAAAATGATGCTCTTGACCATATCCTGGCGTATAGCAGAAGTGATAAATGGTATCCGGTGAATGGTAAAGATGAAATGGGCAAGCAGATTTCGAGTATCATTAACAAGAAGTATGTCGATTATAAAGACTTTTCTGGTAAAACTATTGAGCAGGTATTCAGCTCAAAAGAATTAGATGACTCGGAAGAGAAATTAGTAAACACTTTTGAGTCAGTTTATATTGAAAACCTCGGCAATAAAACTTTTAAGTTGCGACCTCTGCCAAGCCTTGCACAAGTATCAAAAATTATGATACTCCGCACTGAAGATGTTGATAATGATGGTAATTTAGATGTGTTAATAGGTGGTAATTTTTACGGAGCGAATATGTATCAGGCTCGTTATGATGCCTCTTATGGGTTGATTCTGAAAGGTAATGGTAAAGGAGATTTCAAAGCATTGGTGCCAACCAACACGGGTTTCTTGCAAGAGGGTGATGTGCGCGACATAAAAGTTATCCATACTCCTAAAGAACAATTATATTTTGTATTGCGAAACAACGATCAAATGCAGGTATTCAAGAAATTGAAATAAGACATTAGTCAAACACTCGCTATTAAAATCTGGTGGGGTTGGCTTGCCAGCCCCGCTAAATACTTATTCATCATTTACTTACTGGCAAACAATTAATTTGTCAGAATCAGCGAACCTTTTATCCAACTAAAAGGCCATAAAACCCGTCATAGATTTAGACGCTATGTGACCAGTTTTATAATGATTTTAAATCCCAAATCTCCTATTATTTATTCTAGCCAAACCAGACACGTTTCTACTTATAATTAAGAGATACTTAACCAAACTATGAATGAATAAACAACTCTATTTTCTTTTCACACTGTTTTTTTTAATCCATATCAATGTGGTTGCTCAGAAGAAAAACTTTTTGTTTTCGGGCACAATTAAAGAAGCAGGAACAAATCTACCGCTTGAAAACGCAAGTATTCTATTTTCGGGGATGACTATCGGCGTTCAGACCGATTCTTTAGGTTATTTCGGTTTATATCTTCCACCCAAAGCCTATCAGATAACCGTCAGAATGCTGGGATATAAGATAAAAACCGATAGAATAGTTTTAGACCAGAATGTAAATATTGAGGTAAGTCTGGAAAAAATCGAACGCCTGTTGGATGAGGTAGTCATTACAGCCGAAAAAGCTGATGCGAATGTCAATCGCACAATCATGGGTGTCGAAAAATTATCAGGCAAAACGCTAAAAAAACTTCCTAACCTAATGGGCGAAGCGGATGTCATCAGGAGTATTATGCTTTTACCGGGTGTTTCAACAGTGGGTGAAGGCGCTTCAGGCTTCAATGTCAGAGGAGGCAATGTTGACCAGAATCTGGTTTTATTGGATGGTATTCCGCTATTTAATACCTCCCACCTATTTGGTTTCTTTACAGCTTTTAATGCCGATATGGTGCAGGATATTAGTTTATATAAAAGCGGCATCCCCTCAATGTATGGCGGCAGGGCTTCGTCGGTTTTAGATGTAAGGCTGAAAGAAGGAGATTTCGACAAATGGAGTTTGCAGGGAGGTGTTGGTCCTATTTCCAGCAGGATATTGGTTGAAGGGCCTTTGTGCAAAGGCAAAACCTCTATTATTGCTGCGGCCAGAGGTTCATTATCTGATTTCTATTTGCGCTATTTTCCGAATGAAGCACTCAAACAAAGTAAGGCCAATTTTTATGATTTCAATGTAAAAATCACCCATAAATTCGGGCAGAATCAACGCATTTCTCTCTCAGCCTATTCAAGTAATGATGCTTTTAAGTTTGCACAAGACACGATGTATTTCTGGAAAACTAGCAATATCAGTTTCAAACATAATGCCTTAATTCATGGAAAACTGGCGCATAATTTCACGGCTTTTTTAAGCAAGTATCAATATGGGATTGAAGGACTAAGTGTTCCTTACCAATACAAATGGGAACCATCGATTGTTCAGAAATCTATCAGAGAAGATTTAAGCTATGAGCTATCCAACAAAAGCAGATTAGATTTTGGCTTGGAGTTCAGCCATTATACCAACGATGCCGGAAGTCTTTTCCCAACTTCTTCAGAATCTATCGTCAACAATTTTGCTATGCCAGTTCAGCAGTCAAGAGAAATGGCGGCATATGTTGGGCATAACATTAGTTTAGGTAAAGCCATTAGTTTAGATTATGGACTGCGGTATGCCTATTATCAGCTACTAGGCCCAGGCAAATTTTATGATTATCAGTCAGGAGTACCCCGTGAAGTGGAGACTATCAGAGATACGCTAAATTATCGCAAGGGTTCGGTTGTGCAATCGTATGGAGGTTTTGAACCACGCCTATCTGTGGCGTTTAAGCTAGACTCTAATTTCTCAATCAAACTGGGATATAACCGGATGCAGCAATTCATGCACCTGATTTCTAATACGATGGCTATTTCTCCTGCCGACGTCTGGAAAAACAGTAATCCGCAGATACCTCAACAAATAGCTGACCAATATTCAATAGGATTTTTCAAGAATTTTGTAGGGCGGGAAAGCAATGTATATGAAGCCTCTCTTGAAGTCTATTACAAAAATCTTCAGAATGTAGTAGATTATATTGATGGAGCAGCACTTTATCTGAATCCTGCTATCGAAACCCAATTATTAGTAGGTAAGGGCTTCGCTTATGGGGCAGAATTTTTCCTAAAAAAAGCGCGGGGTAAAAAGCTGACAGGCTGGTTTTCTTATACTTATTCCAGAACCTTCCGTCAGATTCAGGCCACTGAGAACCAATTATCAGCTAATTTTGGTTTAAGATTTCCTGCCAACTTTGATTCTCCCCATAATTTCAAACTGGTGCTCAATAACCGATGGACAAAGCGTATGACATTCAATGCCAACTTTACTTATAATACCGGGCGACCTATTACTTACCCCAATGGCAGGTATAAAATTACAGCTTTCAGCGATGTATATGATTATATGGTAAAAGCAGGGCTGACTCCGCGAAATGGGTATAATATAAGTACTTATGTCTATAATGGATCTGTGTATGAGCAATTGAACCTTGGTACTATTTATCAATTATTAGATGGATATTCTACCCCAAGTTTTACACTACGAAACGCGGAGCGGATTCCTGATTATATGCGTTTAGACCTGGGGATTACTGTTGATGCCAAAGAGCAGAAAAAATGGCAGGGTAGCTGGAATTTCTCTATCTATAATATTCTGGCTCGTCAGAATGCTTATTCTATCTATTTCAAATCTGCTACCGGTTTACGTACACAAGCTAAAACCTATAAGCTTTCGGTCCTGGGCGCTGCTATTCCATCAATTACTTATAACTTCAAATTCTGATGAAAAAGATACTTCTATTTTTATTGTTGATAGGCTGGCTCACCTCCTGCGAAACTGAACTGAAAGATTTTGAAGCCAGCAATCAAACTAACGCCATTGTGGTATATGGAGAAGTAAATAATCTGACAGGGCCATATCATGTACGAATAAACAGAGCTACTGCTTATGACCCTTACGATGCCTCAGAATATATGGGAAAACCCGTAACAAAAGCACAGGTAAAAATTGTAGGCGGTTCGGGCAATGTCTATGAAATGACAGAAATACAAGACGGGTATTACGAGGCATCACCTCTATTTAAAGGAATAACAGGGCAGAAATATCAGTTAAAAATCATAACCAGCGATGGGAAAGAAATTGAATCTGATTTAATTGAACTGAAAGCACCTCCTGTATTCAACAAATTTGATTATGCTTTCGTGAATGCCGAAAAAGCCCTTGATATGAAGTTTAACGTATCGGCCGAGATAAAGGATCCAGCAGCAACAGAAGATTATTACTTTATTAAGCGGCAGGATTTTATTCAGTTTATTACTACTTGTCCTGAACCTCCACCGCCGCCAGCCCCAACACCAGACTGTTTCACTAAGTGCTGGCGGGCACCATTCAATAGTCAGCCTATTCTGGTGAAAGATTTTCTGGTCAATGGCCGGAATATCCCGGTTCCTGTAGGCAGTATTGATTATAAAGATTATACAGACTGGATAATCCAGTTAGATATTTATTCTGTCTCAAAAACGATCTACAACTATTGGCAAAGGCTGGAAGACCAACGCACTGTAGGAGGAGGAATTTTTGATAAAATACCTGCGCAAGTAGTAGGTAACCTGAAATGCACGTCAGACCCGAGGCAGGAAATATTGGGTGCATTTGTAGTAGGTGGTTTAACCAAACAACGCCTGGTTATAGACCGGTTTAACAATGTGCCGCCCGATGCTTATGAAAAGATGGTATTAGATATTGGCATATTCGATTACCGTTACACAAAACTAAGGCTTTGGGATTGCACAACTGCCGGATTTGTAGAATACAATATAGGTCGGAATCTGCCCCCTTTGGTTCAGTAATCATAAGCACCACATTTTCTCATTAATAGGTGGTGCTTATCTATTAAAACATTAATCTCCTGAAATCAGGCAGACATTATTTTTTGCCTGTGGTGTTGCCCCCATTTTTCCATTGCATTTAACACCTCATCAAGTGTTTCGCTATAAGGTGTCAGGGCATATTCAACTGTTATAGGTTTCGTATCGAGAACCGTACGGCTCACAAGCCCATTCATTTCCATCTCCTGCAACTCCTTTGATAAGATTCTTGGTGAAATATCCGCCTCTCTCGACAGTTCCCGAAATCTTCTCTTCCCACGTCTTAATATCGTGAGCAATACCAGTTTCCATTTGCCGCCTACTACATCTAATGTATCTCTCACGGCTAGCCTTGCTTTTCTACAAGATTCATCTGTATGCACCATAGTATCCTTTTTGTAATCGCTATCCTTTTTGTAACAGATAACAAAAGTATAGCATATATTTCAGAAATTTGCATGGTAATTAAATTAAAAAACAATGTCAAAGAAAATAAACAAAATTGCAGGTTGGGTATTAAGCATTATACTAGGATTACTTTTCGCATTTAGTGCGTATTTAAAGCTTTCACAAAACGAAATAGCTGTAGCACAGGCAACCTCTATGGGTTTTACTGGAAGCGTCTATCGTATGATTGGTGTTATAGAATTAGTAGCGCTTGGTTTATTCCTGATTCCTCGCACGGGCATACTGGGTTCATTACTTTTGATTGCCTATATGGGTGGTGCAATCGCTACACATCTACAGCATAATCAGCCCGTTTTTATGGCTGTTGCTGTACAAGTACTGGTTTGGATAGCTTTTGTATTACGTTATCCGACAATAGTGCAGCAATTATTTCCGGCTGCACAAAAATTAATTAAACAACAATAAAATGTTACGACAATGGAACAAAGAACCATAAACCATATCATCACCCCTCAGGCTCATCAGGGCTTTTTGGGTGAAGGCCATACAGCCAAAGCTTTAATTGACGGGAAAGATTTTATCAATACTGACCCTTTTATTATATTGATGGACGATGCGCTGAATTTACCCGGTGGTAAACCTGTCGGAGGCCCACACCCACATGCAGGTTTTGAAACCGTGACACTGGTCTTACAAGGTGATAATAAAGATTGGCATACTGGTAGCATGGAATTAATGACTGCCGGCAAAGGCATTATTCATACTGAAGAGATAGCTACTAAAACCCAGATGCATATTTTGCAGTTATGGCTGGCTTTACCTCCTGAAAAACGATGGGTAGAACCTTCATGGCAACAGATTTTGTTGGAAGATGTACCTACTCTTAAAACAGCACAGGCCGAAATCAGGGTTTATAGTGGTAGTAGCAATCATCTGCAAGCACCCATGCAAAACCATACCCCATTTACATTGGTACATTTTAATTTGGAGCGAAGCGCTGAGGTAAATCAGGAAATTCCTGCCATCTATAATGGATTTATTTATGTATTAGATGGAGAAGTTTCGATAGGAACAACTAAAGTTTCAAAGGGGCAAATAGCTTGGTTAAACAAAACTGATAAGTCAGGCGAAAGTGAAATAAGTTTTATAGCAGGTGAACAGGGTGCCAGATTTGTGCTGTATGCAGGAAAACCGCACAATGCGCCTATTGTCAGCTATGGCCCTTTTATTGGAGATATCAACAGGGACATTATACGCCTCTACAACGAATACAATGCAGGTGAGATGCCTCATCTGAATAATCTGCCTGAAAGCAGTAAAACATGGCACCGAAAGGTTGGTGAACTCATTTAATCATCGCAAAATCAGAGTGGCTTCTCAGTCACTCTGATTTTATTTAAACCTTTTCCGAATTTTATACTTCAATTACTTCTTCAATCTTTATCAAAAATAGAGAACCAAGCTAAACGACCTGACTTCTATACAATAGAAATCGATTTCTATTGTTATTTTTACAGGTTTATATTTCTCTGATGATAAAATCGCTGCTTTATTGTTTACCTCTGACTGTGTTGCTTTCGTGCCGGGAAAGTTCACAAGATTATTTATTTGAATCTCTTGATACATCCCAAACGGGTATTGACTTCATGAATAAGATTGAAGACACGCCCGAAATGAATATTATCAATTACCGTAATTTCTATAACGGTGCGGGCGTAGCTATTGGCGATGTTAATAATGACGGTTTTGCAGACATTTATTTGACTGCCAATCAGGGTGAAAATAAGCTATATCTGAATAAAGGCAAAAAAGATGGGGCTTCTTTTCAGTTTAAAGATATTACCAAACAGGCTGGTGTTGGTGGAACGAAAGCATGGAGTACAGGGGTGACATTTGCCGATGTGAATGGCGACGGCTTACTTGATATATATGTGTGTAATTCAGGTGAATTGAGAAATGATACACGTGGCAATGAGCTGTTTATAAATCAGGGCGTTGGACGGAATGGTATTCCGTCGTTTAAGGAAATGGCCTTTGAATATGGTCTATTTGATGGAGGATATTCTACACACGCTGCTTTTTTTGACTATGACCGCGATGGTGACCTTGATATGTATCTGCTCAATAATAGCTTTATACAGGTTAATAAATTGCAATACCAAAATCTTCGTAATCAGCGAGATCCATTTGGTGGTCATAAACTATTCAGAAATGATAATAATAAATTTACTGATGTAAGTCAGGAAGCAGGTATTTATGGCAGTTTAATCGGCTTTGGATTAGGTATAACCGTTGGAGACGTAAATAATGATAACTGGCTGGATATTTATATCTCCAATGATTTTTACGAACGGGACTATCTATATATCAATCAGAAAAACGGGACTTTCAAAGAAGTAGTAGAAGAATCAATGGGGCACACCAGCCTTAATTCGATGGGTGCTGATATTGGTGATATTAATAATGATGGTCAGCCTGATATTTTTGTGACTGATATGCTGCCTAATGATGATTATCGTCTGAAAACTACTTCAAGTTTTGAAACCTATGAGCTAGAGCAAATCAAAGTACAAAGAGATTTCTACCATCAATATACCCGAAACACCCTCCAACTCAATAATGGTGATAACCGTGATGGTGTACCTGTTTTCAGCGAAATAGCAGCACTTTCGGGCATTTATGCCACTGATTGGAGCTGGGGTGCCTTGATTTTTGATATGGATAACGACGGCATGAAAGACATCTTCGTAGCCAATGGTATTATACACGACCTCACCGATCAGGACTTTATCAGCTTCCTGGCAGATAAGAATACAGTCCCTCAGATGCTTGACCCTAATGGCAAACTCAACATCAATAAAATGGTAGAGAAAATGCCCTCTCAGCCCATTGCCAATTATGCTTTTCATAATCAGGGAAATCTGAAATTTGAAAATAAAGCAACAGATTGGGGCCTGGGTGAGCCCGGGTTCTCAAATGGTTCGGCCTACGGAGACCTTGACAATGACGGAGACCTTGATCTGATTGTCAATAACAATAATATGCCTCTATCTGTCTATCGCAACAACTCCTCAGAAAAACTAAAAAAGCATTTTTTGCGAGTAAACCTGAAAGGAGCCAATAAAAATACTTTTGGTATTGGGGCAAAAGTATATGTATATCAACAAGGCAAAACACAGTTTTTACAATCGATGCCTAATCATGGCTTTCAATCTTCAAGCGATCATATTCTGGTTTTTGGTTTAGGCAATAATCCAGGCATTGATTCTGTGACAGTTATCTGGCAGAATGATACAAAGCAAACGATTAAAAATCCAAAAGCTGATTCAGATTTGTTATTGGAACAAAAAAATGCTACTCATACCTATCTAACCAAACCCCAATTAGCAAATAAGTATTTTACCGATATAAGTGCACAATCAGGACTGGATTTTACTCATCTTGAAAACAGCTTTGTTGATTATAACAGAGATGCTACGCTTAAGCAAATGCTCTCAAGGGAAGGCCCTGCCTTAGCCATAGGTGATGTGAATGGTGATGGTCTAGAAGATGTTTATTTAGGTGCTGCTCTTAATTCTACTGGGCAATTATTTTTACAGACTCGTGCAGGGGATTTTCAAGTATCCATACAAAGTATTTTCAGTATCAATTTACATGCGGATGAAGTAGCTGCTACTTTCTTTGATGCAGATGGAGACAAGGATTTAGATTTATATATTGCTACTGGTGGTAACGAATTCCCGAAAGATAACCCATCTCTTGTCGACTATTTATATATCAACGATGGCAAAGGCAATTTTTCTTCAGGTATTTTACCGCCTCTTTATGAGAATAATTCTTGTGTGATAGCAGGAGATTTTGACAAAGATGGTGATGAAGACCTATTTATAGGTTCACGGATGATAAACGCACAATATGGACGAAACCCTAAAAGCTATATTTTAAGGAACGACGGTAAAGGTAAATTTACTGCTGAGAGTTTAGGAGAACTCGGCATGCTAACCGATGCCTCATGGGCTGACATTGATAAAGATGGCTGGCCTGATTTGGTATTGGCAGGTGATTGGATGCCTGTAACCATTCTTAAGAATCAGCAAGGAAAAATTTCTATCAAGCCAATGCCTATACCTGATTCAGCAGGCTGGTGGAATACAATCAAAGTAGCTGATATAGATAATGATGGTGATGAGGATTTAATTGTAGGAAATTTAGGCCTTAACTCTAAATTAGTTGCCTCAAAAGACCAACCTGCCATGCTCTGTGTAAATGATTTTGATAAAAATGGCTTAGTAGAGCAATTGATCTGTGTATACAATAATGGCAAATTGGTGCCTCTTATGCAAAAACCGGACTTACAAAAGGTCATTCCGTCCATCAAAGAGCGTTTTGTGTATCATAAAGATTATGCAAATAAATCGGTTGATGAAATATTTACCAGCGCGCAAAAGGAAGGGATGATTGAGAAATCGGTAGTTAATCCGCAAACTTCTTTCTTTATCAACGATGGCAAAGGTAATTTTAGCATTATTCCCCTACCTATTGAAGTACAATTCTCTCCGATTTATGGGATCGAAACCTGTGATTACGATCATGATAATAAAATGGACATAATTCTGGCCGGAAATTTTTTTGATGTATTACCTGAGATTGGGCGATATGATAGCAATCATGGGCTGGTTTTACATGGCAAAGGACAAGGGAAATTTGAAGTGTTGAAATCAGGGAATACAGGCTTTTTCAGCACCGGACAAGTACGCCGAATGAAAATAGTAAAGGGAGCTAAGAAAAATATGTTAATTTTGGCAAAAAATAACGATAAGGTTCAAGTAATCGGATTTTGAGTAGCACCGCACCTCCCCTGAATTAAAGCATGAGCGTAGTAAAAAAATTAGCGAGCGATACAGCCCTTTATGGTATCAGCAGCATTGTTGGCAGATTTCTGAACTGGCTTTTAGTAGCCATACACACCCGTGTTTTTGAGAAACAACAATTACTTGCCGACAACAATCAGTTATATATCTACGCTGTTCTGCTCAATATCATCTATACCTATGGTATGGAAACAGCTTTCTTCCGATATGCCAGCAAGAAAGAAAACCGGGAAGAATACTTTAATCTGATTTTATCTTATATCATTCTTACCAGCATCATTTTTTCGGGTATTATCTATTTTGCTGCCACGCCAATTATCAATGCCATGAAATTTCCGGGCAAAGAAAGATTGGTCGTATGGTTTGCCATCATTCTGGCTACTGATGCTATAGCAGCCATTGCCTTTGTTAAATTAAGAGCTGAGAATCGGGCTAAAAAATTCGTTGCCATTCGTCTTATCAATATTTTTGTCAATATTGGTCTGAATGTCTTTTATCTGATGTTCTGTAAATACATTTATGAGGGTGTCATACTGCCTGACTGGAAGCCTTTTGCAGCGTTTTTCTATAATCCTAAAATAGGACCTGACTATATTGTTTGGGCAAACTTCATTGCCAGTCTGCTTACTTTACTTCTTTTGTGGAAAGAATTTATCAATTTCAGGTTCACATTCGATTTCAAAAAGTTCAAGCCTGTTTTCATCTATGCTTATCCCCTTTTAATTATGGGTCTCGCGGGGGCTACCAATCAGTTAGCCGACCGCATTATGTTTCGGGATATTTTACCTGAGGGTTTTTACGAAGGCTTAACTACCGACGCTGCTTTCAGTATTTATGCCAATGTCTATAAATTATCTATTTTTATGCTTCTGGTGGTGCAAGCCTACCGCTATGCCGCCGACCCATTTTTCTTCTCTAAAGCCGAAGATAAAAATTCCCCTTCAATGATTGCCCTCGCTACCAAGTGGTTTACTATTGCCTGTATTCTTATCTGGGTAGGTGTGAGTCTGAATATAGATTTAATTAGCCTGATATTAGGTAAAAGTTATCGTTTTGGTCTTGAAGTGGTGCCTATCCTCCTATTGGCTAATCTCTTTATTGGGGTATATCAGAATATGTCTATCTGGTTTAAGTTAAGCGATAGAACGCATTTCGGCACAATCCTGACATTTATCGGGATGTTTATCTCGGTTGTCTTAAACCTTATCCTGATTCCACAAATGGGTTATGTGGGTTGTGCTTTAACCTTTGCTATCGCTTCTTTTGTGATGATGGTGCTGTGCTATTGGTTTGGCCAGAAATATTATCCGATTCCCTACGAAATAACGAGTATCGTTATCTACCTCATTGGCGCTGGTATCCTGATTCTGGCATCCTGGCAAATTAAAATAGAGAATCCTTATTATTCTATTCCGTTTCATCTCATATTAAGCCTTTTATTCTTATTCGTCATTGTATTTGTAGAGCGCAAAAGCCTGGGGCTTAGTAAGTATTTTCGTGTTTGACAGATGCGCGTGGCATTATATGGTCGTGGCATATTTATTTTTGGATAGGTTTAAGTGTATAAGGTTAATAACAGTAATGACATGAAAACAATAAGCATCATAGGCTGCGGTTGGCTAGGCTTACCTTTAGGAAAGTATCTATCCGAAAAAAACTATCTTGTAAAAGGCAGCACTACTCATACTGATAAATTAGAAATTTTAGAAGAAAACGGCATTGAGCCATATCTGCTCAAACTTAATCCACAACTGGAATGTGAATATGTGGATAACTTTCTTGATAGTGAGATTCTAATCATCAATATTCCACCCAAAATAAGTATACAAAAGACAGACGCACATGTAGAGCAGATGGCGAACCTGCTTAAGTCTGTGGAAAACTCTCCTATCAGAAAGATTATTTATATCAGCTCTACTTCGGTTTATCCGGAACTTAATCGTGAGGTTGTAGAAGATGATGTGTTGACTCCAGAAGCATCGGCCAGCCCAACGATGGTGAAAGCTGAAAATCTCCTCAAGGATTTTTCTAATGAAGTGACTATCTTACGTTCGGCAGGACTCATGGGTTATGAACGTATCCCAGCCAAATATTTTGCGGGATGGAAAGGTTTGACTACCGGAGATATTCCCGTGAATTACATCCATAGAGACGATGTTATCCGAATCATTGAAACGGTTATCGAGAAAGACATCTGGGGTGATACCTTTAATATTGTCTCTCCTATACACCCCATAAGAAAAGAAATATATGCCCGGAATTGCGAAGAACTAGGCTTTGAAATGCCCGAGTTTGTCGAATCACCTAAGCCGCACCCATATAAAATCATCAATGGAAATAAATGGTCAGAGAAATCTGATTATCATTTTATATTCAAAAATCCGTTGGATTATTTCTATCAGCTTCCTGAGTAAATAGTATCAATAATTATTTACTCCATTATTTTTTAAGATATTTCTGGCATTTGCGTTGCCTTTTTTAGCTGATTTAATATACCACTGCTTAGCTGTTTCAATATCATTTCTACTAGCGTAGTTAATTCCAATATTGTATTCAAAATCACCGGTTGAATCTCTAACGGTTGCTCTTCTCCAGTATTCTACTGCGTTATCATCTTGCTTTAAGTCTACATAAGTTACGCCGAGATTTTTATACGCAGGCCCATACTGTGGCGCTTTCTCAATCAACTCTTTTAGCTCCTTAATTTCCTGATCATAATTTCCTTGTTTCCGATAAGAATAAGCATGATTCAAGTAGGCATCCCAATAATCAGGTTTTAAGGACATTGATTTTTTGAAGACTTTTCTGGCTTCATCATAATTTTCACTTCCTATCAAAGATAAACCATAAGATGTCCAGTATTCAGCATTATCAGGTTCGTTTTCAAGTGTCACCTGAAAATAATAGTTAGCATTCTTATAATCGCCCATCCGATAATAAACTGTAGCAAGAAGCCAGTTAGTACGATTAGATTTCGGTAAGTATTGAGTTGCTCTCTGGAAATATGTTAAGGCAGTTGCGTTATCTCCTTCATCTAAAAACATAGACCCTATCGTGCGGCACACATCTGCATTTTTAAAACCTCCATCATCGGCTCGTTTCAGATACGACTTCGCTGTTGGAAATTCTTTATTATTTAAATAGTACCAACCTATATTACTCAGAATCATAGCATCATTCGGGAAAGCCTTATCAGCATCCGTAAACAATACTAATTCATTTTTCCATTTGCCTGTCTGCACAAAAGTCATCCCACATAATACTAATGCCATAAGTATAAAGCCGGCTAAAATACCTTTAGATTTTACATAAATTTTATTTACTAATAGCCCAATCAGAAATAAGGGGCCAACAGATGATAAATAATAATAACGATCAGCTACCAGAGCACTACCTACAGGTAAAATCTGTAAAACAGTAGAGATTGCAATCAGGAAAAAAGCTCCTGCCCACCAGATTCGCTTGTCTTTTCGCCCGAACCATATAATAGCGCCACTGATGAGAAGTACTCCCAAAAGAGCCAATGAATAAATAGCAGGAATATTTCCGGTGGCTTTATTTGGATAAGGATAAAATGGATAAAGATTATATGGCAGAATTGTTTTTACCCAATAAAAACAAAAGGCATAGGCAGTCAACAAAACTCTTTCTCCTGCAGTATACGCATTTCCGATTACGCTTGAAGCATCGGCTCCTGCATCTATTTGTGCATGAGTAGCCAGATAAGCAAAAAATATGGTAATAATAAAATAAGGGATTTTATTAAGGAATATTTTAAAGCCTAAAGGCTTCTTCAAAAAACAATAATCGGTAATAATCAAAATGGCTGGTAAAACTACTGCCATCCCTTTTGAAAGACAGGACGCAATAAATAAGAGAATCGAAACCCAGTATAGGGCCTTGTTATTGGTCTCGTCAAAACGGATATAATACCACAATGAAAGCAATAGCAACAAAGTATACAATACGTCTTTCCGCTCTGCTGCCCATGCTACCGACTCAACGTGTAATGGATGAATAGCAAATAAAATAGCTGTAACAAAAGATACCAGAAAATTACCATTCAATTTCTGAATAACTCTGAAAACCAGCCAGCTATTTATTATGTGCAGAATGATATTGTCTAAATGATATAACCAGGTTTGTTCTTTTACAAGTGCATACTCAATCGCCAGACTCAGTACCGTAAGTGGATGATAGTTACCTACTACGTATTCACTAAAAATACCCTTTATATCAAAGTTTTTCACTAAATCATTTATAGTAATGTAGGGTTTATCGTCCCATACAAAACTGTTTTGCCAGACAGGAATATAACTGATAAAGACCAGAATACTTAGAATTGCGGGAATCCATTTTTCATCAATCGAAAAACTATTGGTTGGGACAGCTACAACTTTAGGAGAAGCCGATGTTGTTTGTACTACCTCTTTTTTAGTCCCTTGTTTAGGTTGAGATTTCTGTTTTGCCATTTGATAAATTGGTCGGGTCTACAAAAATATTTCAATTATCTTGCCAAAGCAATAGTTCGCACTTTTATGTCACTTATTTTCCATTCGTCCGCTTCTGCTTGTGAATATGCTGTAAAATCCTTAGCTTGCCTATAAACCCGAAACATATTGCCGAGGTCAGAAGTTGTTATTTTGTTATTTCCGATTATTTAAAGAACTTTGATGAGGCTTTGGCAGGAATCTTGCCGATTATCAAGCAATATTCAGCGCATTCAGGCGTTAAAATACCTACAATTAGTTGATGAATGAAAGTATCAAAAATCATATTATGGGCACTTATCTGGCTTCCCGTATTAGGTATAGCGCAGAAAAATAAGAAAGCCGACGATGGCACTATTTCAGAAAAAGAACTTCAGGCCGAGGCAGTTTTTACTGATGGTATGAAGTACTTTATTGCTGAAACTTATGATAAGGCCATTACCCATTTCAAGAAAGCTGCAGAAATGAATCCGGCCAGTTCGGGAGCCAATTTTATGATTGCCAAATCTTTCTTGGCAACCAATGATGTGGCCAATGCTACGCTTTATACAGAGAAAGCTGCAAAACTGGATGATGATAATAAATTCTACAAGAAGTTTTTAGGAGACCTATACACCAAACAAAAACGCTACAAAGAAGCCGCCCAGATTTATGAAAAACTTGCCAACAGATATCCGACAGACGTTGATAATTACCTCGATTTATCGAATGCCTATATCATGCAGGAGAAATATTCTGATGCAGTAGAGGTGTATAATAAGATAGAGAAAACAATTGGGATGAGTGAGGAAATCACACATCAGAAACAATTGATTTACCTAAAACAAAACAAGCTTGAAAAAGCGATTGAGGAGGGAGATAAACTCATTGCATCAGAACCTACTGAACCGGAATATGTTGTACAACAGGCACAGATTCTGATTTCGAACGAACGTTATGATCAGGCATTGAAAATGTTGGAAAGTTCGTTGAAACGCAATCCTGACTTTGCAGAGGCACACGTATTGTTGGCAGAAATCTATCGTAAAAAAGGGGATTTAGATAAATGTAGCCAGGAGTTACAAGTAGCCTTTACTAATAAAAATCTTTCTTCTGATGTAAAATTCAAGATTTTATCCAGCTATATGCTGATGATGAAAGATGATAAAGGCGAAAAAAATCTCGATAATCTGATTGGTTTGACAAGAGAGTTGATTAAACAGGCACCATCAGAACCTAAAGCCTATGTAGTGTTGGGAGATTTGTTGATGAAAAAAGGGGATATGATAGGTGCTCGTGATAGTTATGTCAAATCAACTCAATTTGATAAATCTATTTTTGAGGTATGGCTTGCCATTGTTGAAATTGATTCAAAACTTAATAATACAGATAGTCTGGCCAAACATTCAGAGGAAGCCATTGAGTATTTTCCGAATCAGGCTTTTTTCTGGTATCATAATGGGGTAGCCAATTTTGCTAAAAAAGACTTCGAAAAAGCGATTTCTTCTTTAGAAGAAGCCAGAAATTTATCTTTGGATAACAAAGAGCTAACCAAGTTTGTCAATGGACTTTTAGGTGATGCCTATAACGAAGCCAAACAGTACAGCAAGTCTGATGATGCCTACGAGGCAGTGCTGAAAGTTGACCCGAACGATGAACACGTATTGAATAATTATGCTTACTATTTATCGTTGAGAAAAGATAAATTACCCCGTGCATTGGAATTATCAAGCAAACTTGCGGAGAAAAATACTAACAATGCTACGTATTTAGATACACACGCCTGGGTACTTTATACCATGAAAGACTATCAGAAATCACGAGAAGTTCTGGAACGTGCAGTTAAACAAAGTAGTGGTGTAAGTGGAACTATTGTGGAACATTATGGCGATGTATTGTATCAACTGGGTGAAAAAGATAAAGCCATTGAACAATGGAAAAAAGCCCGCCAGATGGGAGAGAATAGCATCAATATTGATAAGAAAATACAATCAGGTCAGTTAATCGAATAGACTTCACCTTATTAAACCTGTTGATACATTTGCCCTGTAAGGGTTTTTATTCCGATAATTGCACCGGAATAAAAACGTGAAGCAAATTTTTAAAAACCCACAATTATGTCAAGCCGTTATATAGTTCTGACTTTTTCATGCCTGATAGTTTTATTTACTACCTCTTGCAAACGTCAACGGATTCATAAAACCGAGATTAAAGATTCTACCAGTATAGCAGTAAGTCAACCCGATGTACCTGCTAAAATTGATACACCAACTTCGAGCCCAACTTCTACAACTAAAGTAGATGTAAACCCTGCTGAAATCGATTTTAAGTTTCTAAGAATCAAATCAAAAGTAGAGTATTCGTCAGGATCAGATAATCAGTCTTTTCCGGTTACTGCACATATCGAAAAAGACAATAAAATCTGGTTATCAATTTCTGTGGGTTTAGAAGTAGCCCGAGGCCTGATTACCAAAGATTCTATTATTTTCTTAGACCGATTGCATCGTAATTATTATAAATACGATTTTGCTACCTTGAGCCGACAGTTTAATTTCAATCTTAGCTATGACCTCGTACAGTCTATTTTGATTGGGAATATGCCTATCAAAAAACGTGAGGAGGATGATATTACGAAGCAAGAGGGCAGTTTTGTAATCAGACAAAAAGAGAATAATGTCCAGATTGAAAACTTTATTGCTGAACCTAATCTCAAATTGCAAAAACTGATGGCTGCTGATACAACTGGAACCAGCAAAATGCAAATTGACTATAGTAATTTCCAGTCTATTAATAATTTTTTGTTCCCGCAGGCCATTATTGCTAAGATTGATGCCGCAAAAGATGATAAAACCAATCAGACTTTAATAAATTTGCAGCATAATAGAATCGAATTTTTAGACGAAAGCCCCGGATTCTCGTTCAGTATTCCTAAAGGGTATTCGCCTAAATAATCCTGGCTACGCCTAAACCAACGCCTGATGTCTTTAAAAAGTCTGACATATTTTTTCCTTACCTGCTTTCTTTTCTGCTTACTGATTAATCAACAAGCGTTTGCTCAACGTACCCGGAAATCGCGTGCGCAATTGGAAAACGAGAAAAAAAGAAATCTGGCAAAAATTGCCGAAACCACAAAGGCACTTGAAAATGCCAAGGCAAAGAAGGAAGTTACGGTTGGTAACATTAAAGCCATTAAAGAGCAAATTTCATCAAGAGAAGAACAAATCGGTTTGATGGAACAGGACATGGAACTGATAGACGTAGAGATGCAGGACATTGTGGGCGCCAAAGAAAACCTTGAAGATAAACTGGCTCAACTGCAACAGGAATATGCCGCTATGCTTTATTCTGCTTCCAAATATAGTGGCAAACTCAATAAACTAAGTTTTCTCTTTTCTTCTACTTCCTTCAACGAATTGTTGATGCGGTATAAGTATCTGCAGCAATATACCGAGAACCGCAAAGCACAGGTAACACAAATGAATAAAGTAGCCGCTTTGCTACGCGAAAGACAAACCAACCTTGAAGGAAAACGCTCTGATAAAAAGCGATTACTTACAGCCAAAGTTGTGGAGGCCAAGAATCTGGAACAGCTCAAAACCCAGCAGACAGAAATGGTGGGTGAGTTGTCGAAAAAAGAGATTGACTTAAGAAAAGAGATTGAAGCATCTAAACGTTCGGTTACAAAATTAGATAATCTCATTGCCAACGTTGTTGCCCGCGAAATTGCTAAAAAAAATAAAGAGCGAGAACTCAAACAGGATAAAGAAGCTAAACTTGCCAAAACAAACCCTGTCAGAAAAAAGAACAAGCCAATTCTGGATTTAGACGAAGAGGAAACTACTTTAGGGCGTTCGTTTGGCTCATCACGTGCACGATTACCCTGGCCTGTGCAAAGAGGTTTTATCTCCGATCGTTTTGGGGTAAAAGAACATCCTGTTTTGCATGGCGTGTTAATTAATAATAATGGCATTGATATTCAGACACCTTCTAATGCCACCGTGAGGTCGGTATACGATGGAGTTGTGAAAGATATAACTGAAATTCCGGGCTTAGGTAAAGTAGTGGCTGTACAGCATGGTGATTATTTTACCGTTTATGCCAATCTTAACCAGGTATTTGCGTCGGTAGGGCAAAAAATCAGTGCGAAAGAAACCATCGGTACAGCAGGAGTATCAGGTGGAGCCACCGAAATCAACTTCCAGATATGGCATAATACAGAAAGGCTAAATCCTGAAAACTGGTTAGTTCCGAGATAATTAATTATTATTCGATAAAATAACCCTAGTGAATTAATTTAAGAACTAAACAAGAATAGAAATGTTATAGTAACATTATTAATCACTAATTCGCTCATTCACTCAATCACTAATTTCTTACATGTCTACTCATTCTGAAATAAAACGCATCACTACTCATACCTTACAGGAAATGAAACGCAAAGGCGAAAAGATAGCCTGTCTTACCTCCTATGATTATTCAATGGCTAAAATAGTTGATGGTGCTGGGGTAGAGCTCATTCTTGTAGGAGATTCAGCATCAAATGTGATGGCGGGTCATGAAACTACTTTGCCTATTACTGTTGACAATATGATATACCATGCACAGGCAGTTGTGAAGGCTGTAAATAGAGCATTGGTAGTAGTAGATTTACCTTTTGGCTCATATCAGGGCAATTCATCGGAGGCTTTGCGTTCTGCCATCAGAATCATGAAAGAATCGGGTGGGCACGCAGTAAAATTAGAGGGAGGTATTGAAGTAAAAGAATCTATTGTGCGTATTCTAAGTGCCGGTATTCCTGTGATGGGTCACCTGGGGCTTACGCCACAATCTATCTATAAATTTGGAACGTATGCTGTAAGAGCCAAAGAAGAGGAAGAAGCCGAGCAGTTAATAGCCAATGCTAAGATGCTTGATGAGGTAGGTTGTTTTGGTGTAGTATTAGAAAAAATCCCCGCCGATTTAGCTAAAAGAGTTACTGAAAGCGTAAGCATTCCTACTGTAGGTATCGGAGCAGGGCCACATTGTGATGGACAGATTTTAGTAGTGCATGATATGTTGGGTATCAATAAAGAATTTTCTCCCCGCTTCCTACGCAGATATGCAGACTTGCATACGATTATGACTGAAGCGGTTAAGAACTATACCAAAGATGTAAAATCATCTGATTTCCCTAACGAAAAAGAGTCTTATTAACAAATGTGGCGCGAACGAGACGTTCGCGTCACAACTATATTAGTGCGTCATATAATATCTCGGCTGGATGCTTAGCCACACGTCCTGTTCCATCTTTTATCTGATGGCGACAACTGGTACCTGGAGCGGCAATGATTACTTCTTCCGGTTGTTTTCTAACAGTTGGAAATAATACCAACTCTCCTATTTTCATTGAAACATCATAATGTTCTACCTCATAGCCAAACGAGCCTGCCATACCACAGCAACCTGATGGAATCAGATGTACTTCATAGTTTATTGGTAATGACAGACTTTTCTTACTTGGTGTGAGAGATGATAAAGCTTTCTGATGGCAATGTCCATGCAATTTTATCAATCTCTTTTCAGTAGAAAAAGCCTCTTTTTTAATATTACCTCTATCTATTTCACGGGCAAACCATTCTTCAAAAATGAAAGTATTATGGGCAATTTGCTGCGCTGCTTCTTTGAGATTCTCTGGCACTAATTCTAGGTATTCATCTTTTAATGTCAGAATAGCCGATGGTTCAATGCCGATAATAGGTATTTCCTCTTTTACTAAATCTTTTAATGTATTCACATTATGTATAGCAATTTTCTGTGCTTCACGAATCATGCCCTTTGATAGATAGGTTCTTCCACTTTCTATATGATTCGGGATAAGCACCTGATAACCCAATTTCTGTAAAAGTAAAATCATTTTTTTGCCTACTTCTACATCGTTGAAATCAGTAAATTCATCACAAAACAGAAATACTTTTTTGGGCGAAGTAAAATCTTTTATCTCTTTGGCATTTTTGAACCAGCTTCTCAAAGTCTGGCTATGTAGCAGGGGCATCGTACGATCAGGATGGAAACCGACTATTTTATTGGCTATCCGGCGCGTAAACTCTGTTTTGAATATAAAATTATATCCCCAGGGCGCAATGCTTGCCAATCGCATCTGTTTTGTAAAATTACCTATTAACTTCGAGCGGAACGGAATGCCATGTTCATCGTAATATTGCTGCAAAAACTCACCTTTCATTTTGGCAATATCGACACTTGATGGGCATTCTGACTTACATGCTTTGCAGGATAGACATAAATCCAGAATTTCTTTGGTTTCATTAAAACCGACTTCCTTTGTTGTTGTAGTATCACTCAGGTATTGTCTTAATATATTGGCTCTTGCTCGGGTAGTATCTCTTTCGCTTCTGGTAGCCATATAACTCGGGCACATAGTTCCGCCTGTTACTTCGGTTTTCCGACAATCTCCTGAGCCACTGCATTTTTCTGCCAAGCGCAGGAAACTCTCCTGTTTAGAGAAGTCAAAAATAGTCTTTTGTGCAGGAATATTTTTATCTGCTTCGTAGCGCAGAAACTCGTTCATTGGTGGAGTATCTACAATTTTACCTTTGTTGAATATACCCTTAGCATCAAAAATTTGCTTTACTTGTCTGAAAAGTTCATAGTTCTTGTCTCCCATCATAAAAGGAATAAATTCGCCTCTCAAACGCCCATCACCGTGCTCTCCTGAAAGAGAGCCACCATACTTCTTAACCAATGCTGCCGTTTCAGCCAGAATTGTACGGAATAATGTTCTACCTTCAGACGTTTTCAGGTTCACCATAGGCTCTACGTGCAATTCTCCAGCACCTGCGTGGGCATACATCGAATATTGTACGCCATGATTCTTAAGCAATACTTCCAGTTCAGCGATATAGGCTGGTAAATCTACTACATCCACTGCACAGTCTTCTATCAGGTTGACAGGCTGTGTATCGCCGGGCAGATTTCTTAATAAGCCTAAGCCGCCTTTTCGCACTTCCCATGCTTTTTTGGCATCATCCTGCAATAAAATCGGGAAAGCATAGCCCAATTCATTGGCTTTCAATTCAGCTATCAGATTCTCTGCTTTTTCTCTCAAATCAGCTTCGGTTTTAGCAAAAAACTCCACCATCAGAATTGCCTTCGGGCCGCCCTCAATAAAGAACCGATTCTTCGATTGCTCAATATTGGTTTTGGTAAACTCCATGATAAAATCATCTACTAGTTCAGAGGCTGCGCATTTATGCTTCATGGCAATCAGATTTGCCATTAATGCTTCGTGTAAACTTACTGTATGCACTGCTACCATACCTACTTCAGCAGGTGGCAATTCTATCAGTTTTAGCTTGGCTTCGGTTACAAAACATAGGGTTCCTTCTGACCCTGCAATCAGGCTGCTTAGATTGAGTGGTTTATCAGCTTTGGTTTGCCACATATCCTCAATCACGTCGAGGGCATAACCTGTATTTCGACGGGTAATTGTCTTTTTTGGAAACCCGTTTCTGATTGATTCCTGATTTTCTTGATTATCAATTAAAGTAATAAGGGCTCTGTAAATCTCCCCCTCTTTGTTTTGTAGTTGGCTTTTCTTATCAAGTTCCTCAGCAGTAATTCCTCCAAAAACGGCTTCACTTCCGTCTGATAATAATACTTTTACTTCTAAGAGATTATCTCTCGTTGCACCCCAGATAATGGAGTGTAAACCACATGAATTATTCCCGATCATCCCTCCAATCATGGCACGGCTAGAGGTAGATGTTTCTGGTCCGAACATCAATCCATAAGATTTCAGATAAGCGTTTAAATCGTCACGGATTACTCCGGGTTGTACTCTTACCCATTTCTCTTCCCGATTAACTTCCAGAATGTTGGTGAAGTTTTTAGATATATCTACTACTAAGCCTTTACCTACTACCTGCCCTGCCAATGATGTTCCGGCAGCGCGTGGAATCAATGTCAATTGATTAGTATTAGCAAAATGTATTAACTGACGAATATCCTGTACCCTCTTTGGTAAAGCTACGGCAATAGGTTTCTCCTGATAAACAGAGGCATCGGTGGCATAGACTGTTCTGATGGCCTCGTCGGTAATGGTATTTCTGAAGTATAATTCTCCCTCAAAATCTTTCAACAATGACTCAAACATTGGATTCTGTTTTTTAAGTTTCAAATTTGAGGAAGAAACGGCAGATTTGCTAAGTATTGAAAAGGAAAAGAATTAAATAAACTTTAAAATTTCGCCGTTCACCACATAACATGGACATTTATTAACAATATTCCCCTAATTTTGTTGTTATTAAACTGTCATAAAAGCGTAAATTTGCAGCCTCAAAAATTGAAATACTTCACCATCAATCAATTAAAGATTGACAAAATGGCAGGTTTAATCGGTTTGGAGAGGTATTTGACAGATAAAGATTCGTATCAACTAGAAATCAAGAACAAGATATACAAATGCTCAATTTTTTAACCAAGGGAATTACACAGATTTTTGGAACAAAGTCTGATAGAGATAATAAGGAATTACAACCTTATGTAGGACTGACAAATGAAGAATTTGCCAAGTTGAAGAATCTTTCCCATGATGAGTTTCGTGCCAAAACTGTCGAGTTACAAGAATATATTGCACAGAAACTTTCGCATATCGACGACCAGATTAATCAATTGAAAGAAAACATCAACAATAACCCTGATATGGAGGTTGATGAAAAAGAAGTTTCTTTCAGAAAAATTGATGAATTGAAACTGGATAGAAACAAAGAACTTGAAGTAGTTCTTTTAGAGATTCTTCCTAAAGCGTTTGCGATTGTGAAAGAGACGGCTCGCCGTTTTACTGAAAATACAGAAATTGTTGTTACTGCTTCGCATCTTGACCGTGAGCTGGCTATGAAAAAAGGCCATATCAGAATTGAAGGCGATAAGGCTATCTGGCAAAATCAGTGGTTGGCTGCCGGAAATATGATTACCTGGAACATGGTGCATTACGATGTACAGATTATCGGTGGTGCTGCACTGCATAAAGGAAAAATTTCTGAAATGGCTACCGGAGAAGGTAAAACCTTAGTGGCTACATTCCCGGCATTTTTGAATGCTTTAGCAGGTAAAGGTGTACATATCGTAACGGTGAATGATTATTTGGCTCGTCGTGACTCTGAGTGGATGGGGCCGATTTTCGAATTTAATGGTATTACCTGCGATTGTATAGATAAACATCCGGCCAATTCAAATGCACGTAGAAATGCTTATGCAGCAGGTATCACATATGGTACGAACAACGAATTTGGTTTCGACTACCTACGTGATAATATGGTGAACGACCCAGAAGAATTAGTGCAACGTGAACACCATTATGCAATGGTCGATGAGGTTGACTCAGTTTTGGTTGATGATGCCCGTACACCTTTAATTATAAGTGGACCTATGTCTCGCACAGGAGATGAAGAGTTATTCTTGTCCTTAAAACCACGTATCCAACGCATTGTAGAAGCGCAGAAAACTTTAACTAATAGTTATCTGAACGAAGCGAAAAAGTTGATTGGAGCCGGTAATAAAAAAGAAGGTGGCTTAGCTTTGTTCCGTGCTTTCCGTGGTTTGCCTAAAAACAAACCTTTGATTAAGTATTTGTCTGAACAAGGAATGAGACAAATCTTACACGAAACAGAGGCAACTTATCTGGCTGAAAACCAGAAATTAATGCCTGAGGCTGATGCTCCGTTGTATTTCACTATTGATGAAAAAAATAACTCAATCGAGTTAACAGATAAAGGACTGGATTTTATTACCGGAGAAGGCGAAGACCACAATTTCTTCCTAATGCCGGATTTAGGTGTTGATCTGGCTGCTGTTGAAAAATCAGATTTACCGGAACAAGAAAAAATATTGAAAAAGGATGAAATCATTCGTGATTATTCTTTGAAAGCTGAGCGTATCCACTCTGTAAACCAGTTGTTGAAAGCTTATACTTTATTTGAGAAAGATGTTGAGTATGTGGTGTTGGATAATAAAGTAATGATTGTTGATGAGCAGACGGGTCGTATCATGGACGGTCGTCGTTGGTCAGATGGTTTACACCAGGCAGTTGAAGCTAAAGAGAACGTAAAAGTAGAAGATTCTACGCAAACTTATGCTACGATTACTTTACAGAACTATTTCCGTATGTACCATAAATTAGCAGGTATGACGGGTACTGCTGAAACAGAAGCAGGAGAGTTCTGGAAAATATATAAACTAGATGTGGTTTCGATCCCAACCAACAGACAAGTAATCCGTAAGGATGAAGAAGATATGGTTTTTAAAACTGTACGTGAAAAATACAATGCCGTTGTAGATGAAATTGTTAAATTGGTAAACATTGGTCGTCCGATACTGGTAGGTACAACTTCAGTTGAAAATTCAGAGATTCTGAGTAGAATGCTTACGCTTCGTAAGATTCCACATCAGGTATTGAATGCGAAACAACACGCTCGTGAGGCTGACATCGTAGCAGAAGCCGGAAAACCAGGAACAGTTACAATTGCTACCAACATGGCTGGCCGTGGTACTGACATTAAGCTAACCCCGGAAAGTAAGAACGCTGGAGGTTTGGCAATTATCGGTACTGAACGCCATGATTCTCGCCGTGTTGACCGTCAGTTGAGAGGTCGTGCTGGCCGTCAGGGAGACCCGGGAACTTCACAATTCTTCGTATCATTAGAAGACCAGTTGATGCGCTTGTTCGGTTCTGACCGTATTGCTAAAGTAATGGATAGAATGGGTATGGAAGAGGGCGAAGTGATTCAGCACTCTATGATTACCAATTCTATTGAAAGAGCGCAGAAAAAAGTAGAAGAGAATAACTTCGGTACTCGTAAGCGTTTGATTGAATATGATGATGTAATGAATATCCAACGTGATACGATTTACAAACGTCGTAAAAATGCCCTTTTCGGAGACCGTTTATCATTGGATATTGCTAATATTCTATACGATACATGTAGTGATATTGTGATGAATGCAGAAGGCAATTATGATGAATTTGAACTACGTAGTATCCAGAAATTAAGTATCAAGCCTGAGATTGAACGCCACGAGTTCTCGAAAGGAAATACTAAATTAGTAGATAGACTTTACCAACAGGCTGAAAGAACTTACAAAGCTAAGAATGATGCCATCCGTAAGAATATGGTTCCGGTATTGTCTGATGTACTGAAAGACCGTCGTGGATTGGTAGATGAGCAATACATTGCCATTATTGGCGATGGTACGCAAAACATTGGTATGTATTGCAATCTGAAAGATTCAGTAGAGAGCGATGGTAGAGAGTTGATTAAAGAAATAGAGAAACATATCTCATTGACAGTTATTGACCAGGAATGGAAGGAGCATCTTCGTGATATGGACGATTTGAAACAATCGGTACAGAATGCCTCTTACGAGCAAAAAGACCCATTGTTAATCTATAAATTTGAAGCGGTAGAACTATTCAAAAACTTCCTGAACAAGGTAAATGCTGATACAGTAAGTTTCTTAATGAAGGCCAATGTGGTGGAATTAAGATTCCAGCAATTGGCCCCACCAAAAGAAGAAAAACCAAAATTACAAACCAATAAGGTTGAGGAAGACGGTGGTAGCGGAAATTCAGATTCAGGCTCACGCCCAATTACGCCAGCTCGTACACAGAAAATTGCCGATAGAAATCAACGTGTGAGTGTACAGTACAAAGATGGTACAGTGAAGCGTGAAGTGAAATACAAACACGTAGAAGAGGACGTAATGAGTGGTAAGGCTGTATTGGTTGATTAATCAATTGAGATGATATATCTGCAAATATTAAAAGAAGTCGCTAAGTTTTAGCGGCTTCTTTTGTTTTAAAGCACTAAATTGGAGGAAAATTTGTATACTAGCAGTAAAATTTAGTGCATGAAAACTTGGCGACTAATTCAACCAGTATGACCCATATTAAGCATTATGAATCTCCGCTGGGAGCTCTAGAACTTATTGCTACGGATACACATCTAACCCATGTACTTTTCAGAGAAGCACAAAAAAAGCCTAGCAGGCAATTACAGGAAACGCCTGAAAATTCTCCTATTATTGACGAATGTATCAGACAGTTTAATGCTTATTTTAAAGGCGAACTGAAAGATTTTGACTTACCTTTATTACCAGAAGGTACTGAGTTCCAGAAATTGGTATGGGAAAGCCTGAAAAGTATCCCCTATGGCAAAACCATTTCTTATCTGCAACTGTCACGTATCATCGGCAACGAAAAAGCCATTAGAGCAGTAGGCGTTGCTAATGGCAATAATCCTCTGACCATTATTCTGCCATGCCATAGAGTAATAGGCTCTGATAAAAGCCTAGTTGGCTATGGTGGCGATTTATGGCGAAAAGAATGGCTTTTACGTCACGAAGGCAGTTTGCCGAAGGAAGAACAATTGAGTTTATTTTAATTAATCCAAGCAGTAGAAGGAGCAAAAGCTACAAAAAATAGCAGTAAAACGCTGAACACAACCCTTTACTGCTACCTTACTATAATCGGCTCTCAAAATCTATTTATTACTCATACTTACCACTTTTTTGGTATCAAATGGCATCATTACGGTATCAACTACGTGTGCCACCCCATTACTTTGGTAAATGTCTTTAGTAGTAACTGTGGCAGTCATACCGTTTTCGTCGGTTACTATCAGGTTATCTCCACTCATTGAAAATTTCAACGAACCACCCTGCATTGTTTTTAATGATAAAGTACCGTTATTTCCGTTGATACCTGCCATAATATCATTCGAATCCCATTTACCATCAATTACATGGTATTTTAAAACCTTTGTTAAGGTTGCTTTAGATGGTGTAGCACCAATCTTCATAAAAGCTTCATTAGTAGGCGCAAAAACAGTAAATGGACCTGGTCCTTGAAGCGTTGATACTAGTCCGGCAGATTTAATGGCCGAAACAAGTTTAGTATGCTCTTTAGACTCCATAATGTTGGTAACCACATTTTTATATGAACTCATTTCAGAGCCGCCAACCATAACTTTTGTCTCTTGTGCAAATGTCCCCAATGAAATCAAAGCAGACACTAATAATAATGAGATAGTTTTCATGCTTTTGTTAGTTTTGTGAATATTAATTGTGTGAACCAAACAGGCTCGTTCATATTAGTAAAGAAACTGTTCCAGTAGGAGAAAAGGTGTATTTGCGAAGAATTCCAGTCAAGAAGTAGTAAAATTGCCATCAAGTGTGGGCATTTTTTTCCCCTTTGGCAGAATAAAGGCATAAAAGTATATTATAGTACGTTCATGAGTTGATAAATTACTAAAAAAAGAAAACCCTCCTTATCTGATAATAAAGAGGGTTTTACACCAAAGTAGGAGGTTCAGAATTCTGAACTCCCTACTATTAGATTTTAAACATATTCTCTACGTTGTTTCGCTGCTTCTTGTGACTTACGCTTTTCAGCGGCTGCTTCCAATTCAGCTTTGTTTCCAACGATGATGTTCTGATATCTACGGTTACCTGTTCCGGCAGGAATCAAGTGTCCTACGATAACGTTTTCTTTCAAACCTTCAAGCATATCACGCTTACCTCTTACAGCAGCTTCTGACAATACTTTAGTAGTTTCCTGGAACGATGCCGCAGAGATGAATGATTCAGTACCTAATGAGGCAGTTGTGATACCTTGTAGTGTCGGACGAGAAACGGCCGGCATCGCATCACGTACTTCGATTTGTGCCAAGTCAGCACGTTTCAAACGGCTGTTCTCATCACGCATCTCACGAGCGCTGATGATCTGACCTGGTTTGAATTTATCCGAAGCACCTGCATTCATTACTACTTTCTTATCCATGATCTTGTCGTTAGCCAAACGAACTACCCATTTATCAACCATCTGGTATTCAAGGAACAAAGTATCACCTGAATCTACGATTTCAACTTTTTGCATCATCTGACGGACGATTACCTCGATGTGTTTGTCTGAAATCTTCACCCCTTGTTGACGATAAACGGCTTGTACCTCGTTTACTAAGTACTCTTGAACGGCGGTAGGCCCTTTGATACGTAGAATATCGGCTGGTGTAATGGCGCCATCTGATAGAGGGTCACCTGCTAAAACGAAGTCACCATCCTGTACCAAGATCAGTTTTGATAGAGGTACCATGTATTTCATTTTAACACCGTCTTTTGCTTCTACGAAAATCTCACGGTTACCACGTTTTACCGAACCGTATTGTGTGATACCATCAATTTCAGATACAACTGCTGGATTCGATGGGTTACGAGCCTCAAATAACTCGGTTAC
Source organism: Emticicia fontis (assembly GCF_054779675.1). Lineage (NCBI taxonomy): Bacteria > Pseudomonadati > Bacteroidota > Cytophagia > Cytophagales > Leadbetterellaceae > Emticicia > Emticicia fontis. The sequence continues at coordinate 128,965 of NZ_BAAGXU010000012.1, read as the reverse complement.
ACGAGGCAAACCACCCGTAATGTCACGGTTCATATTAATGGCACGAGGGATTTTAGCTAATGCCTGACCTGCTTTAATCTTCTGACCGTTTTCTACAGTCAAACGAGCCATTACAGGTAAGTTATAAGCTTTATCTTCATCTCCACCAACTCTTACAATGATAGCAGGGTTTTTCGAACGGTCTTTCGACTCAATGATTACCTTATCACGGAAACCGGTTTGCTCATCGGCCTCTTCTTTATAAGTGATGTTTTCTTCGATAGCTTCGTACTCAATAGTACCATCTAACTCTGAAAGGATAACGGCGTTAAACTGATCCCAGTGACAAAGAGAATCTCCTTTTTTCACTGTATCTCCATTCTTCACTTCTAAAGTAGCACCATAAGGTACGTTATTAGTAATCAGAATGTTATTTGTTCCTGGCTCAACAATACGAATTTCACCACGACGACCCAATACGATAGTAATCTCATTGCCTTCACGGTCAACAGATGGTACCGTACGCATTTCTTCCAGTTGAATTACCCCACCAAATTTGGCTTTGATGTTGGCTTCAGAAGCAACGTTCTGGGCAGTACCCCCTGTGTGGAACGTACGAAGGGTCAGCTGTGTACCAGGCTCACCGATAGACTGCGAGGCAATTACACCTACAGCTTCTCCGTTGTCTGACATACGACCTGTAGCCAGGTTACGTCCATAACATTTCGAACAAACACCAGTCTGGGTTTCGCAAGTCAATGCTGAACGAATTTCAACCGTTTCGATAGCTGTATCATCAATTTGTGCAGCAATCTCTTCTGTAATCTCCTCACCTGATTTGATAATCAGTTTTTTGGTAAGAGGATCGATGATATCATAAACTGATGTACGACCTAAGATACGCTCTGATAATGGCTCAACGATATCTTCGTTATCTTTTAAGGCAGATACCTGAATACCACGTAGTGTACCACAGTCTACTTCATTTACTACTACGTCTTGTGCAACGTCATGTAAACGACGAGTCAGATAACCCGCATCGGCTGTTTTCAAGGCTGTATCGGCCAAACCTTTACGAGCACCGTGGGTAGAGATAAAGTACTCCAATACGTCAAGACCTTCTTTGAAGTTCGACAAGATTGGGTTTTCGATGATCTCTCCTACTGAACCCTGGATATTCTTCTGTGGTTTCGCCATCAATCCACGCATACCGCCCAACTGACGCACTTGCTCTTGCGAACCACGTGCACCCGAGTGCATCATCATGTAGATTGGGTTGAAACCTTTCTGATCAGCTTCTAATTGTTTCAATAATACCTCACGGATACGTGTGTTTACACGGCCCCAGATATCGATAATCTGGTTGTAACGCTCACGCTCAGTGATGATACCGAACATATAATTATTCTGAACTTCTTCAACTTCTGCTTTCGCATCAGTGATCAGTTTTGTTTTTTCCGGAGGAACGATGATGTTATCCAAACCGATAGACAAACCACCTCTGAAGGCCGTCTGGTATCCTAGTTCTTTAATATCATCCAAGAATTTCGCTGTACGTGCATATCCGGCCTCTTTGAATACGCGACCAATCAACTGTTGAAGTTTTTTCTTAGTCAATAATTCGTCAAGATAACCTACCTCTTCTGGCACACATTGGTTGAAGAGAATACGACCTGCAACTGTATCAACTACTTTATCAACTAATTGACCGTTTTCGTCTTTTACTTTTACACGACATTTAATGTGTGCGTGTTTTGAAATTTTACCCTCATTCAAGGCTATGATTACCTCTTCAGCCGAGTAGAAAGTCATTCCATCACCTGGTACTTTGTCTTCTTCTGTAGATTTACGTCCTTTTGTTACGTAATATAAACCTAACACCATGTCCTGAGAAGGTACCGTGATTGGGGCACCATTAGCAGGGTTAAGGATATTATGAGAAGCCAACATCAGAATAGATGCTTCCATGATTGCCTCCTGACCTAGTGGTACGTGTACCGCCATCTGGTCACCGTCAAAGTCGGCGTTGAAGGCTGTACAAACTAACGGGTGCAATTGGATCGCTTTACCCTCAACCAATTTAGGTTGGAATGCCTGGATACCCAAACGGTGAAGCGTAGGAGCACGGTTTAGCAAAACAGGATGTCCTTTCAATACGTTTTCAAGAATATCCCAAACTACGGCGTCTTTTCTGTCAACGATTTTCTTAGCAGATTTTACTGTTTTCACGATTCCACGCTCAATCAGTTTTCTGATAATAAATGGTTTGAACAACTCAGCAGCCATATCTTTAGGCAAACCACACTCGTGAAGTTTCAATTCAGGGCCTACCACGATAACCGAACGACCAGAGTAGTCGACACGTTTACCCAATAAGTTCTGACGGAAACGACCTTGTTTACCTTTCAACATATCTGAAAGGGATTTCAAAGCACGGTTTCCTTCTGAACGTACGGCGTTTACTTTACGAGAGTTGTCGAATAATGAATCGACAGCCTCTTGCAACATACGTTTTTCGTTACGTAAGATTACCTCTGGTGCTTTGATTTCCAACAAACGTTTCAAACGGTTGTTACGAATAATCACACGACGGTAAAGGTCATTTAAGTCAGAAGTTGCGAAACGACCTCCATCAAGAGGTACAAGCGGACGCAATTCTGGTGGAATAACCGGAACCATGCGGATAACCATCCACTCAGGTTTATTTTCGATACGCGTATTGGCATCACGAAGCGCTTCTACTACTTTCAGACGTTTTAAAGCTTCCGCTTTACGTTGTTGAGAAGTATCAGTAGCTGCCGCGTGGCGTAAATCATAAGAAAGTTCATCTAACTTGATACGAGAAAGCATCATTTCTAATGCTTCTGCACCCATTTTGGCGATAAATTTATTCGGGTCTTTATCGTCAAGCATCTGGTTTTCTCTTGGTAGTTTGTCAACTATGTCAAGATACTCTTCTTCTGTCAGGAAGTCATTGGCAGAGATACCATCTTCGCCTTTGATACCAGGTTGAACAACCACGTAACGTTCGTAGTAAATAATTTGGTCGAGTTTTTTCGACGACATTCCTAACAAATACCCGATTTTGTTTGGTAAACTACGGAAATACCAGATATGTGCTACCGGAACCACCAATTCGATGTGTCCCATGCGTTCGCGACGAACCTTTTTCTCAGTTACCTCAACACCGCAACGATCGCAGATAATACCTTTGTAGCGAATACGTTTGTATTTACCACAGTGGCATTCCCAGTCTTTCACAGGTCCGAAAATACGCTCACAGAACAAACCGCCCATCTCTGGTTTGTAGGTACGGTAGTTGATTGTTTCCGGCTGTGTTACTTCTCCAAACGAGCTCTCCAAGATTGACTCTGGTGAAGCCAAACTAATGGTGATGCTGTTGAAGTCGCTATTAAGTTTTTTATTTTTCTTTAAAGACATTTTCCTTATGATTGATGTGAAAATGATTTTTTAAAATCGTAACCTGTCTCAGCTTCTCAGCCAAGACAGATTTATTAATATTGCTTACTGCAAGGTAATCTCTAATGCTAAGCCTCTCAATTCGTGTACTAATACGTTGAATGACTCAGGGATATTCGCTTTTGGTAAGTTTTCGCCTTTAACGATGGCTTCGTATGCTTTCGCACGACCTACCACGTCATCAGACTTAACTGTCAGGATTTCCTGTAAGATATGTGATGCACCGAATGCTTCCAATGCCCACACCTCCATCTCTCCAAAACGCTGACCACCAAATTGCGCTTTACCACCCAATGGCTGTTGCGTAATGAGTGAGTATGGTCCAATCGAACGGGCGTGCATTTTATCATCAACCAAGTGGCCCAGTTTCATCATATACATGATACCTACCGTTACCTTTTGATCGAATGGCTCACCGCTCAAGCCGTTATATAGTTGTGAACGTCCGAATGGTGGTAATCCTGCTTCTTTCAACTCTGCAGATACTTCTTCTTCAGTAGCACCATCAAAGATTGGAGTAGCATATTTACGACCTAATTTACGACCCGCAAGACCCAATACAACCTCATAAAGCTGTCCGATGTTCATACGAGAAGGTACCCCAAGTGGATTCAATACGATATCCATTGTTGTTCCGTCTGCCAGGAATGGCATATCTTCGTCGCGCACAATACGGGCAACAACCCCTTTGTTTCCGTGACGACCCGCCATTTTATCACCCACTTTCAGTTTACGCTTCTTGGCAATATATACTTTTGCTAATTTCACGATACCTGCAGGTAATTCATCACCCACTTCCAATACGAATCTTTCACGTTTGAAACGACCGATTACTTCACTACGACGAGCTAAGTAATTTTTGCTCAATGCCACGATTAATTTGTTGAGTTCTAAATCGTCAGTCCAACCATCCAGAATCACATCACCTAAAAGGTTTACTTCCTCTGGTACGTTGTATTGACTTTCGTCAACATAATTGTTTTTATCAGGGAATAAGTTGTTAGCAATATTCGAACGGTTGAATTTCATTCCTTTCGATATTAACTCATCTCCGAATTTATGTTTCACACCCACAGTAGTTTTGCCATCAAGCAATTCTACCATTTTATCTAACATTCTTTCACGCAATTCAAGTAAGGCTCTGCTGTGTTTTTTCATCAAAGCTTTTAACTCATCTTTGTGTTTCGAACGTTCTTCTTTACTTGGGCGAGAGAATAATTTTGTATCTATGATCACACCGTCCATTGATGGTGGCGCTTTTTTCGATGCATCTTTTACGTCACCAGCTTTGTCACCAAAGATAGCGCGTAATAGTTTTTCTTCAGGAGTTGGATCTGACTCACCTTTTGGTGTAATCTTACCAATCAGAATATCTCCTTCTTTTACTCTTGTACCTGTGCGAACGATACCGTTTTCATCCAAGTTTTTAACAGTTTCTTCCGAAACGTTCGGAATCTCAGCTGTTAATTCCTCTTCACCACGTTTAGTATCACGTACTTCCAGTTCGTATTCTTCAATGTGAATAGAAGTAAAGATATCTTCACGTACTACTCTTTCAGAGATTACGATCGCATCCTCAAAGTTATATCCTTGCCAAGGCATGAAGGCAACCAAAAGGTTACGACCTAAAGCAAGCTCACCACCTTGTGTAGCATAACCTTCTACCAGAATCTGTCCTTTTTTCACAGCCTGTCCTTTTAATACAATCGGACGGATGTTGATACAGGTATCCTGGTTAGTACGACGATGTTTAATCAATTCATAGGTAGTAAGATTGGTATCGAAGCTAACCAATGTTTGTTCTTTAGTCCAGTTATAACGAACCTTGATTACATTGGCATCTACGAATTCAATCACACCATCTTCTTCTGCTACTACAAGGGTACGAGAGTCACGAGCCAGACGGCCTTCAAGACCAGTACCTACAATCGGAGCTTCAGGACGTAATAATGGTACGGCCTGACGTTGCATGTTTGAACCCATCAAGGCACGGTTGGCATCATCATGCTCAATGAAAGGAATCAACGAGGCGGCAACCGATACAATCTGGTTTGAGGCAATATCCATGTAGTCGATTGAATCTGGCGTTTTCATCGGGAAGTCCCCTTCGTAACGACATTTCAATGTATCTACCAAGAAATTACCATCTTTATCCACGTCTGCTGTCGCCATCGCGATGTTTTTACCATCTTCTTCTTCGGCAGTCAGATAAACCAGTTCGTTGGTTAATTTACCGTTCTCAATTTTCAGGTATGGCGTCTCAATAAAGCCCATACCATTGATTTTGGCATATGTACAAAGCGATGAAATCAAACCAATGTTTGGTCCCTCAGGAGTCTCGATGGTACACAGACGGCCATAGTGCGTATAGTGTACGTCACGAACCTCGAAACCTGCACGCTCACGGCTCAAACCTCCTGGTCCAAGAGCTGACATACGACGTTTGTGCGTAATCTCAGCCAATGGGTTAGTTTGGTCCATGAATTGTGATAGCTGGTTGGTACCAAAGAATGAGTTAATAACCGACGAAAGCGTACGGGCATTAATCAAATCAACTGGTTTGAAATCTTCGTTATCACGAACGTTCATACGTTCTTTGATGGTACGCGCCATACGAGCCAAACCTACACCGAATTGGGCATATAATTGCTCACCTACTGTACGCACACGACGATTTGACAAGTGGTCGATATCATCGACTACCGCCTTGGAGTTAATAAGGCTAATCAAGAACTTAACGATTTCAACAATGTCTTCAGTAGTTAATACCCCTGTTTCCAATGGTGTCGTTAAGCCTAATTTTGTATTGACACGGTAGCGACCTACTTCTCCTAAATCATAACGTTTGTCAGAGAAGAACAAGCCTTGAATAATCTCACGGGCTGTTGCTTCGTCAGGTGCTTCTGTGTTACGTAACTGACGGTAGATTTGCTCAACGGCCTCTTTTTCAGAGTTTGAGCTATCGCGTTGTAACGTATTATAGATTATGTTAAATTCAGATACGTTTGCATCTTCACGGTGTAAAATCACCGATTTTTGCTCTGTATTTAAGATGGTTGTAATATCGCCTTCAGAGATGATAGAGTCACGCTCTAAGATTACCTCGTTACGGTCGATAGAAACCACCTCACCTGTATCCTCGTCCACGAAGTCTTCAGTCCATGTTCTTAGAACACGCGCTGCTAAACGACGGCCAATAGCTTTGGTTAAAGCATCTTTTGTACCCGGAATTTCTTCTGAAAGACCGAACAGGTTTAAGATTTCTTTATCTGAGCCAAAACCAATGGCACGAAGAAGCGTAGTTACAGGGAATTTCTTCTTACGGTCAATGTAAGCATACATGACGTTGTTTACGTCAGTAGAGAATTCAATCCATGAACCCTTCATCGGGATTACACGAGCTGAATACAATTTTGTTCCGTTTGTATGCTTGCTCATAGAGAAGAATACACCCGGTGAACGGTGCAATTGTGATACGATTACACGCTCGGCACCGTTGATAACGAAAGAACCTCTTTCGTTCATATAAGGAATATTCCCTAAGAATACTTCCTGCTCGATTGTTTCGAAATCTTCGTTGTCGGCATCGTTACAAATCAAACGTAATTTGGCTTTTAAAGGCACGGCATACGTCAGACCTCTGTCAATACACTCATCAACTGAGTATTTTGGCGGGTCAATAGTGTAATCAACAAACTCCAACACGTAGTTCTCGCGAGAATCGGCGATTGGGAAGTTTTCAGCAAACACATTGTAAAGCCCTTCTTTTTTGCGGCTTTCGGCTGGTGTGTCAATCTGGAAGAAATCCTGAAACGATCTTACCTGTACATCCAAAAAGTCTGGATATTCTACAGAGGGATGAACCGTTGCAAAACTTTTTCTACCGTTTACTGTAAGACTCAAGGCTTTGAAAGTTTTAAGTTTATAATTTTTTTAACTAGCTGTTAAATGTGAGCGACAAGCAGACCCGTACTCCTGAACAAGAGTCAAATACTTATGCTATAAAACAAGCTGAAAATATATATTTCGTAGTGAAGGAGATGATTGGCCCTGTGCAACTGCCCTACGGAAAAACGGTTGTGTATCGGACAAAAATCTCATGAATGAAAAGCGCTGTTAAAGAGAGTATCGCTAAATAAGGTGCGAAATTACATAATAATAACAGAAGAAACAAATATTTATTATAAAAAAATGTGTATTGTTTGAAATATTTTTGTATTGGGGTGAATTTGAATGCTATTAACCTGTTTGGAAGGCCAGTGAATAAAATTCACCGGCTAAGATAACAAAGGTATTTTTTGCATATTAGGCGGGACTTAAGTCCGGCTCACATATAATCATTCCTTTGTTGTTTTAGACCCCGAATGAATTCGGGGAATCGAGGATTTTGTGAATCCCTTGATTGCTTGCTGCCCTATTCTTCAAAAAACGACCTTAGTATTTCCTCATCCCACAAAAAAGCCTGACCTTTGTGTTTTTTAGGATATAGATATTAGAATAGTATGAAATACCATAGAGTATTAGTCGAAGCCATTGTGTATGCCTTGCAACAGATTTTCATTGAGGGCAGACAGGCCGATAAAGTCATTGAATATGTATTGAAATCGAATAAGAAATGGGGTAGTCGTGATAGAGCCTTCATTGCTGAAAATACCTATGAGATTGTTCGCTGGTGGCGGTTATTGAAATTTGTTACCCAATTATCTGATACTAAAGTAGAGGATGCTGCGCAATTCTGGCAATTGTTTGCTGCGTGGCGTGTTTTGCAAGGAGATAAATTACCTGACTGGCAGGAGTTTTCTAAAGTCAATGCCAAACAGGTATTAGTCCGATTAGAAGAAGCGCAGCAAATAAGAAAAGTAAAAGAATCAGTACCGGATTGGTTGGATACTATTGGCGAACAGGAATTAGGCGAAGAATGGAATGCTGAACTGCAAGCCATGAATAAGCAAGCTCCTGTTGTTCTACGCACTAATACACTTAAAACCAATCAGAATGATTTACGCAAAAAGTTTCATGAGATTGGGATTGAGACTGATACTCTACCGAGTGTCAGCGATGCTTTGGTTTTACAAAAAAGAGCCAATGTATTCTCAACTGAAGCTTTTAAAAACGGGCTTTTTGAAGTGCAGGATGCCGGAAGTCAGTTGATTGCGCCTTTTCTGGAAGTACAACCTGGTATGCGGGTAATTGATGCCTGTGCAGGTGCCGGAGGCAAAACACTACACCTGGCAACTTTGATGGAAAACAAAGGAAGAATCATAGCGATGGATGTAGAAGAGTATAAACTACAGGAATTACAAAGACGTGCCCGACGGAATGGCATAGGCAATGTAGAAACTAAACTAATAGAGGCCAAAACCATTAAAAGATTAAAAGAAAGTGCCGACCGCTTGTTATTAGATGTACCCTGTTCGGGTTTAGGTGTATTAAGGCGAAATCCGGATGCTAAATGGAAATTGAAGCCTGAGTTTTTAGAGAATATCAAAAAAACACAGCATGAGATAATTACCAATTATTCAAAAATGTTGAAACATGGAGGTAAAATGGTTTATGCCACTTGTAGTATTCTGCCTTCGGAGAGCGAAGAACAGGTAAAGAAATTTCTTAACCAAAATCCTGAGTACACGCTTATAAAAGAGCAACGCACCTCTCCTGCTGCTGATGGTTTTGATGGGTTTTATATGGCATTAATTGAGAGGAAGTAGATGTATCACGATTTTCCAAATCGTACAAAATTAAAAAGGAGTAGCATTGATATACATCAGTGTTACTCCTTTTAGCTTAATGAATTTATTTCTTAGTATATACTATCAATTAGATACTCTTCTTTTTAGAAGCGGCGCTTTTGCCAGTGTTTAGCAATTGATCAGCTTCTGTATATCCTAAAATTGATTTTACTACCTTGCCATTATTAGGGTCAATAAAGAACAGTGTCGGGTAACCTCTCACTTCGTAGATACTCGATAATCTCATTCCTTCGTCGCTTTCCATATCTATGGCAGCATTCACAAAGTTCTGGTTGAAATACTCTCCTAATTGTTTATCAGGGAATACTCTTGCCTGAAGCATCTTACATGGGCCGCACCAGGTTGTGTAAGCATCCATGAAAATAAGTTTTTTCTCAGCCTTAGCTTTTTTGATTAATTCTTTCCAGGAAGTTTTTTCTTCGAATTTGATTCCCGATGTTGAAGAGGCGTGTTGAGCAAAGGTTGACAAACTAAGTAATAGTCCAAGGGTAGTAACCAATAATTTTTTGTTCATTTTCAAGAAAAGATTTGAATTTTACACAAGATTAACGATAAAACTTTGGCTTTTAGTTTCTTAGTCAGAAAATAAAGCAAATTTTACACCAAAGTAGGCGTGCCAATTATCAAATATTCCTTTGAGATATGCTTACACTATCCGAAATTTAAGCCTGCAAATGCATACCACTATGAAAAAACTCTTTCTTCTCTTTTTACTCTCTTATACCTCTTTTGCCCAATCGAATCAAACTAAAATTGATTCGGTAAGGGTATTGCTTGAAAAGGCTTTTAGTGAGCAAAACTCTGCTAAAATTTATGAATTGGTGGGAGAATCTTTCCGAAGTCAGTTGTCTGAATCTCAAATCAAACAGGTGACCTTGAGTCTCTATGCGCAATTAGGTGCATGGAAATCTTCTGAGTTTCTAAAAAACACAGATGGCGTAGCCAACTATAAAGGGATATTTGAAAAAGCCAATCAGAATATTTATCTGAGCCTGGATAAACAGGGAAAAATATATACAATGCTTTTTCAGCCTTTTATGGGCGATAAACCTAAAAAAGACTCTCCTGTAGCCACGGATAATCAAATGGCTTCTGCTTTAGATATAAGAGTAGATAGTGTGATCAGACCTTATATTCAGTTAAAACACACGGTTGGTCTTGCGGTGGCCATTATCAAAGATGGTAAAATATATACCTATAACTATGGCGAAACCAAACAGGGTAACAAACAATTACCAAACCCTGATAAAACTTTGTTTGAAATTGGCTCAATCAGCAAAACCTTTACAGCTACCATCTTAGCTGATGAAGTAGTAAAAGGTAAAATGTCTCTTGACGACCCTATCAACAAATACCTGCCCGATTCTATCGGAAAAATGGCTTATAAAGACGTGCCTATTACCCTTAAAACTTTATCTAATCATACTTCGGGTTTCCCTCGTCTACCAATAAATCTTTATAAAAAAGGTGACCCTGTTGATGATCCTTATAAGAACTATGACGAGCAGCGAATGTTTACTTATCTCAAAAACTTTAAGCCTTATCGTGAAGTAGGTGTTAATTACGAATACTCTAACTTTGCCGTTGGTCTTTTGGGACATATATTAGCTTTACAGAATCATACTTCCTATGAAAAGCTATTGAAAGAGCGTATTACCAAACCTTTGAAGATGAATCATACTTTTATTACTATAAGTCCTGAGCAAGCGCCAAATTTTGCACAAGGTTATAATGAGAAAAGCGAACCTGTATCTGCCTGGGCTTTGAATACGCTGGAAGGAGCAGGGGCAATACGTTCTACGGTGAATGATATGGTAAAATATGTGGAAGCGAATATAGGTAAAGCTCCTGAAAAACTCCAAAAAGCCATTGATTTAACGCATCAGATTACATTTGAAAAAGGCCAAAATATTGTTGGTTTAGGCTGGCATTTAGTTAAAAGGAAAAACATTACTATTTACCAACACTCAGGTGGCACGGGTGGGTTCAGAAGTTTCTCAGGTTTCGACCCTAGTAGAAAAGTTGGAGTGGTGATTTTATCTAATTCAGCAGAGGAGGCTTCGCTGATTGGGTTGGAATTATTAAAGTAAAACTAAATTTATGATGATACCAGAAAGTAAATATCAGGAATTTATAGAAAATTTAGTACAAATGGCATTAGGGTCATTATGGCATACTACCAAAGACTATTCAGAAATCTATGAAGAAAGAATAGAATTATTTTTTATTATACTAAGACGTTTAATAGAAGAGGGGCGTATTCGTCTTGCCAAAAACGGGGAGTTTTTAATAGGTACAATAGATGACCAGATTGAACTTTTCAAAAATGCGTTTCCTACTGAGAAACGAATGAGAGAAATTGATTCTTATTGGTGGTTTATGGACGATTGTCCTGCTGGTAGTGTTTGGATTATTGATAGAGAAATAGATGGCTTTACAACTCCCACAGGTGATGGTAAACACTATTATTGGGCTTAAATAAAAAGCTAAAGAATTTATACTTTCATTGAACAATTAAGATTGTAAGCCAAAACCTCTGATAAACCATTTATGAAATATAAATACTTGCTATTACTACTTAGTCTGACAAGCTGTGAATTTAATGATACACAATCATTTAACATAAGCACCAAAACTGATACAACTATCAATGTTAAGCGAAAAATACCACATAAAAGTAAAATGGGTGTTACAATAAAAGGAGAACTTGAAGATGATTGTATATTAATTCTTAAAGAAGGTAAAAAGCCCGATAGCTTGGTCGTACAGCTTACCTATATATTAGAAAAGGGAATTATTAACAAGACCTATGGAAGTTCTGATATATATATGCTGATTGGGGTGATATAGTTTTTAAGCATCAGAATAATACTAAAGGTAATCTGAAATTTGAGGTAAAGTTTTAATTAAATGAGATTTTTAATCATTTTAATAATAGTGTGTTTAAACTGGGCATGTAATAAAGGTCCTGTCGTGAGAGCTATAGAAATAGATGCTTCAAAAGATACTGCTTTAATTATAGCAAAAAGAGGCGGTTTTGATTCAGCTGGTCTTAAAATTAGTGGAACTATTGATGGAGATGCTTTAATTCGTATGCAGCATCCTGATGAACGTAATTTTAACCTGCATAAAGACCTTATCTTAACAAAAGGATATAATAATAGTAAGCAAGGCTTAACTAATCTTTATGATGGAACTTTCAAAATAGTTTACTATCACAAAAACGTCAATAAGGGGAAGTTGAAATTAGTTGTCAATTTCTAATCAATGCTGATGACCCGCACTATGGCAAGCTCTTTTGTGATAGTGGTAGTTCAACCCATAAGCAGCCGCCATTAATAAACCGCCTGTTACGTTGAAAAACATTTCGTAAACTTGTGGTACAAAGAAGATACCTAAGACATTGAAGAGTAAGGCAATAATAAGAAGCTTAAGCGGGGTAGAATTGTGGTGATTTTTATAATCTTTTCTCAATAAGAAAATAGCTAAACCTGCGCTGATACCAATCAGAAGAATTTCGGATTGTTCGCTGATAGCATTCTTGCTTAAATAAGGCAATGAAGTAAGAATGAATGGCATAGCCAGACAATGCACTGTGCAAAGTATAGACAGCCACAGACCTACTTTATTGAGATTATGATAATGAGTGAATATTTTTCGCATAAGAATGAAAAAATGTGTCACCAAGTGATTGAATCACCGAAACCGTGACACAAATATACAACTATTATGCAACATCATTGCAAATATTTTAGTTCATTCCGAAAAATATAATTGATGGCTTAAGGCTGAACCCCCAGTTTTATCAGATTATTGCGGGCATCTACATAATTCGGGTTACGCTTCATTACTTCTTTTAAGTCTCTGATAGCCCCGTCCGTATCACCTAAACTATAACGTGCTACTGCTCTGTCATTATAGGCCGTATCTACCGACATTCCCAAGTCTATCATGCGCGTATAATCATTATAAGCTTCTTTAAACTTATTGGCTTTCAGATTGGCAAAGGCACGCATACCCAGATAAGCCGTTTTGTTTTCGCCTTTGTCCATAGCTGTTGTAAAATCGCTGGCAGCCTGTTCAAAGTTTCCAGCATCCCGGTTTGCGATACCACGGTTATAGTAAGCCACAAATTTGCGATGCTCCGGCGATTTATCAATACTTTTCTGGTAGAAATCTAACGCTTTTTTATAATCGCCTTTCAGGTAATAAGCATTGGCTAATGCCCCCATTAAAGCATACGATTCTACACCTTTTGAAAGTGCGTACTCCCCATATAGCAATACATTATTGATTTCGCCTGAACGGCCATAATGGTTTGCCAGGTTTTCGTTCACTACCGGTGAGGTTGGCTCGTATTTATAAGAATTGGCAAATAAGGTACCTGTGTCTTTATAAGTCAATGTCTGCTTGTATGTGAGATAGATGAAGATGAGTGCTACTACAGCACTTCCTCCTAATATCAGATTCTTGGATTTTACCTTTTGATTTAAGTAGTAGAACACCAGGAATATCCCTCCAAAATAGGGAATATAAGAATAACGCTCTGCTAAAATTGCGCCCCCTACCGATAAGAATTGGAGTACCAAAAGTATGGTAAAGAAGAAAAAGAAAATGCCAAAGAATACTGCCTTCTGACGTTTATAAGCAAATACTCCCAAGCCCAAAATAATCAATGCCCAGATAGGTGCTGTAATAAACTGAACGGCATTATAATCGCCAGTGCCGGGATAGCTATAGAAGTTATGCTGATTAATAGGTACGAACATTTTAAAGATATACACCAGAAATCCGTAGAAACCGAATTTCAGTTTGGTACCCATATCAAATACATTGGCAATGGCCACATCGGCAGTCATTTTCTCAATTCTTCCGCCCAGGTTACCACCTCCTTGTATATGCACTGCCAAAGCACCAAATATCAAGGCAACAACAAAAAACGGAATTTTTGAAGTAATATTTTTAACCGTGATGAATCCTCTATCGAACCAATAATCTAGTAACAATAACACCAACGGTAGCACTACCGCCATCGCTTTAGATAAACAAGAGAGCACAAAGAAAACAAAGCAATAAATATAGTATTTGCGTTGGTTTTGCTCCAGATACTTTACATACTGAATACAGGCCAGAAAGAAAAACAAAGTATATAATACGTCTTTACGCTCTGATACCCAGGTAACTGATTCTACGTGCATCGGGTGGATACCCCAGAACAAGGCTACCAGAAAACTAACCAGCATATTATCTTTAGTAAGCTGACGCGTAAACTTGAAAATCAATAAAGTATTGGCTAAGTGAATGAGTGTATTGACTACGATAAAAGAACCTGCTGCTTTCCCAAATAAAGCTGAATTCAGCCATAAAGAGGCCATGGTCAATGGGTGGTAGTTCAGGGCACTTTCAACACCTAAGAGACGAATCAGGTTGGCAAAAGTAGGATTTTGCACCATGATGTTTTCTGTTACATACATATTATCATCCCAAAGCACAAAATCATTTGAGAATCCTCCCCAGAAGGCTATTAATACTGCTATTGCAATAATGATAGATGCTACAATCGGATTCAATGTAAAGCCATCACCAGGTGATTGATTCGGAAGAGTTGCCGTAGCTTGATTTGGTTTTGTTGACGGGGTTGGAGTACTAGGTCTAGGTTTTTGTTTATTCTTAGCCATGATAAATACTAATTGGAATCTCGTATTGGTTACCAAAGTAACGAAGATAGCAATTTCTTTGCCAATTCTACAAAACAAAATTGGTGGGCATTGTAACAATACCCACCAGTTTATAATTAAAATCCTTCTTTTTCTGCTTCGGCTTTCTTCTTGGTTTCTTCCTTTTTCTGCGTTTCGTCTTTCGGTACTTGCGCCAGTTTTTTAGGGTCTGTTTTCTTCTTGGCTGTTTCTTTGATACCTCTATAAGTTTCAAGGAACACTTTTCTGAAAAGAATAGCCTCTGAGTAGTCAACGGCAATTACCTGATAACTCTTGTCTTTTTTCTTCTCGCCTTTGGTTACCAAAGCATTGAAGGCATCATCAGAAGAGATAATCCCCATCTCCCCTTCTTTATAACCGAAATAGTACCAGTTTTCTCCTGAGATTTCCAGAAAGATATACATTTCATCGCCACCCACTGGGTTTTTACGAATCTCAACGTAGCCATCTACCATGGCATTGATGTCTGTTTCGCCAATGTTTGAAATACCCAGTTTTCCAACACTTCTGTAGGCATTCTGTTTAGGTTCCCATTGCAGTTTAAGATTACTGAATACCATTGTATTGATGAACTTAGGCGAGAATTTAAATAATGGCACATATTCTTTCGCCGAACGCATCTTGTAATCTTCAATATCTTTATCACCTACAATATGTCCGATTTTCGAGATTAACTCAGGTGAGTTCAATTCTATGGCAGCCTCATTTACGCCTGCATCCAGGTTAGTTTTCACAATCTTGGTAGCCATATTAGCCAGAATAGGTTGTGCAACCGGGAAGTTTACCTGCATCAGGGTATTAAACTCATGCTTAGCGGTATCTAAGCGTAATTTGGCAAAACCTGCCGTTTGCAGATATTGGGCAAGGTCTGGGCTGAGCAAGTTAAATTTACCTTCGAGATTAATTATTCCCTTATCTTCTATCAACTCATATTTATTGCTGATTGACGCTTTTTCACCATCCGGCTTAATGCTGAATAGTTTATTAGGTTCATCGCGGCGTAGCACTCCATTAGTAATGAAAACATCCTGGTCTTCATCTGTTTCTTTAGCAGAAAGGAATGTTGGATACAAGCCATTGCTGGTCGCCGTAGTTCTGAAATGCAGACCTGCAAAAAGCAATGATTCATTGCTTTTCAGATTCTTATCTACAGGAATTGCAACCTCTTCTGATTTATCGCCTTTATAAGGAATCCAATAACCACCCAATTTTGGATATTTTTTCAATACCGGCAATACAAATCCATCCAGACTTAAATTCTTGACAGGCGCCGACATAGCTATTTCTCCCTGATAAATGATTTTTGGTGATAAATACAAACTATCTCTTTCTTTAACCGTTGCATGAGCAAAGGTTGAGACACCTTTTTCTTTGGTTTTCTTGCCATCCGTACCTGTAATCAGGTTCACCTCTCTCAACTCAAAATCGCCCATTTTGATGTTGAATGTATCTTTCTTCACATTTACAAACTGGTAAGAGGCGTCACCGGTAAACTTGTTTTTAGAGACAATCTGAATATTACCATTGCGCAAATTATGATAAGCATTCAAGGTGTCTATTGTTAAACGGGCATTTTTGAAAGGAAGCATTTCTGCATTTCCGCGAATAGCCACCTGTCCTTTATCTGGAAGAATCTTGGCATCAGCTGACCTGATGAAAGGCACACCGCCAATATTGAAAGTCAGTTGCTCAATATCATACATGGCTGAACTACCATTAAATGCCAGTCCTTCTTGTGCTGTATTGGTTGAGGTAAATACCGAGGTAGCTACATCGCCTTTCATACTGATTTGCTTTTTCTTGATATTCCACTCAGCGCGGTCTATATTGGTTTTATAGGCAGCATACGGAAATTCGAAAGACGATTGTTGGGTGCTATCGTTGAAATTGCCTTCGTTGGTGGCAATGTTCACAATGCTTGTATTCACGTTGAAGTTCACATTTACGTTTCTACCTAAAAGCACTGATTTTGACGCCGCCGTTAACGATTTGATACTAAATTGAGACTTATCAGCAATAAAGCCTTCTTTATTAAATTTAAACTGGTCAGATCCCGTTTCAGAATCTGTACGAATCAATTGACCTAAACCGAATAACCCGCCTTTACGCACTAATACTCTTCCTTTTAACAGAGATGAACCTGCATAGAAATTGAATCCTTCTCTGGATGCAATCAGCATCGAATCAGCTTTTGGAATCCATTTTAAGGTATAGTCTTTGATTTCTACTTGCGGAAAATAAGCCGCTCCTGCCTTGTTGGTTTCAATCACTTTTCCTTGTTCTCCTTTAGCTAATAAAGAATCGGTAGAGAAGAAGATTTCTTTGGCAGTAAGAGTTGCGGCTAAGTGCTTAATGTCTCCTTCAGTATGTAAGCCGCTGCCATCCATCACGAGCGGCGAAGCAAATTTAATTGAGGTTTCGTTGCCGAATACAGGATAGGTTCCGGTAGGTGCTTTATGAGAAAAACCAATCGTTGTATCTGGCATGATACGCAGTTTTTCTTTGAAAGGCTTAAATATAGTACCCGAGAAGAACGTTCCGGCAAACTCCATGTCTCTCACGTTCAAGCTATCGAAATCAATCTTAGGTACTTCAAAGCGTACTTCTTTGTTATAAGCTTTTTTGCCTCTGAAATCGTCGTCGAAATACACAATAGTACCTTTGTCTATTTTCAGCATTGGGTATTGTGGTAGCGATTGTTTCCCAGATTTATTGTCAGGTTTATTCAGATACAATACTCCCGGATTATCATACTTGATTCGTCCACCTATTTCTCTTCTTCCGCCTTTAGCATAAACTGCCGGAGGGGTAAAGGTAATTGAGTCTATTTTAGGCAAGGTAAGCATATACTTTTCGTAATCGAACACTAACTCTTGTCCTGAGAAACGATAATTTTTGGCTTTGAACTGCCCGTTGAAAGTAAAGGTTCTGTTTTTGCCGATTTTAATGATTTTATCATAAGGCGCTATAAAAGCCCTTAAAGAGTCGCTTAGATTGAAGCGCTTGATTCCTCTGATTACCAGACTCTTATCGCTCAGATTCAAGGTAGCATTGGCCGTTGAGTCTTTGCTGGTACCATAAATAGAAGGGATTAATATTTCATCAAAATCTTTTTTGCCTGTATTGGCTAATATGTAATGTTGACCTTTAGGGGTTATATTATAGAGGTCGGTAGTTGGGTTATAATAAATAAAGCCCTGTTGTACCGCCACCATCAAGCCTGACTTCAGGACTTGTGGCGTTATTCTGTTATTATTGAACGCCGCAACATCGTCCACACTAAAAACAGGCTTATTATTCTTTTGAGCGAAGTTTGAAGCCACAACCAAAGGATTAAACCCTCCGCCATTGTTCAAACCTTTCAATCTATCAGCATCGAAGAAGTCTAAAGACTCAAATACAGCCGGAATCTGCGTTCTGCCTGATACAATATAGAAATCCATTTTACCCTCAACCAGGCTCCAGCGCATGGCATCACATTTAATGCTCATCTGGTGGTAGCTGTCAGTGAAAGTAGCATCTTTAAATCCACCTGCATCTACTTTATTCAATCTTAAAACACCATCAGCAGGTATGTAATGCAATTTGATAGCTGGGTGATAGATTGAATCTTGCCCAATATAAGTTACAAAGCTAGCCGTCTGTGCACTGATAAAAGCATCGTTGATTTCGAAACGGGTACTGGTAGTTCTAAAAGCAACCTTACCCTCTTGTTTTACAGTGATATTAGAATAACCGTTTTGCACCGAAGAGGAGAAAATACGCTTGCCTATGATAGAAAAACCACCTTTGTATTCAATACTCTTGTCAATATTTTTAATGAAAGCATCACTCTGGTATGACATAAAGCGCGGATAACTAGCCTGTGCATTTTTTGCACGTTTTTCTCCTTTAAATTCTAATATACCTTTAATAGGAGCAGTCAGACGTTCAGCATAAGTAAGGGTAACATCTTCGCCCACAAAACGTGGGTTACGGATTTCGAATGTATAATCACCTAATACCGCTGATATTTGTGGTAAGCCTAGGTTTTCCCAGGTTATAGTTCCACCTTTACCTACAAAAGTTCCCTCTTTCAAGGCAATTGCTCCTGAGGTTTTAGCAATCGTAGCTGAATCGCTGGCGGTTGCCATAATCAGGTCTACATTATTCAATTCTATAACTACGCCTCCTAAAACAGGCATCGGCTTCTTTACAATCGTTTCCAGTGCTTGAACGGCATTCGGTATCTCGGTTGTATTGGGCGTATCCCAACTATCTAATACTTTTGAGGTTTCAGCGGGAGCGGGTGTGGTGCCGTTCGCAGCAGGTTGTTGGGCAGGTGCAGTTTCAGGAGTTTTGTTATCCAAAAATTTGAAATCAAAAGTACCTCCTAAGGCATATAAACGGTTAAAGCCTGAAGCGTAAACCCTTCTTTTTTCCAGAAAATCTTTAATAGTCTCAAAAATCCGGGTAGCTGTTTTTAAATCATAAAGTTCCACCGATTTTTGATTCATGCTTAAGAAATTGTCCAGTTTGGCATCATCGTACTTTTCCTGGTCAATTACCTTATCTATAATCAAAAAGAAATAATAAAACTGAGCCATTTTATGGCCTTTGGTACCCATTTTCTTGGCCGTATTCATCAGAATAGTTTTCTGATTTGCACTAAAACGGCTTGTCCAGTACGACTCAAATTTATTGCCCATCGCAATGGCTATGGCGTTATTATCTGTCGCCATTACTGTTTTTATCTCGCTGATAAAGGTTTGCGGATTATCCGATAACCTGATTGACTGTGCTTTTGCAGAAAATGACAAAAGAATCCCACAACAGAAGATGATAGAAAGATGCCGCATAAGTGAAGGAGCAGCGAGTATTTCGCCTTTTTTAATTACTGATATTTAAAAACGACTGCCGCCCAGTTATTCTTGCTTAATTGGGCTACTTTTTTTAAACCCACAGACTCGGCAACTGTTTGAATATCAGCTATATCTTTTTCATAAAAACCACTCACAATTAATTCACCGCCTTGTTTGAGAAAAGTAACATAGGCAGGTATCTGGCTAATCAGGATATTCCGGTTGATATTAGCCAGCACAATCTCATATATATCTTTGGGTTCGTCCTCAATCGTTCCCTGTCTTACCGTCACATTAGATACATCGTTTAACTGGACGTTTTCAATAGTATTCTCAACCGACCATTCATCAATATCAAAGGCACTGATATGAGAAGCGCCTAGTTTTGAAGCTAATACCGCCAGGATTCCAGTACCTGTACCAACATCAAGCACTTTTTTGTTGGTATGGTCGATATTAAGCTGATGCTCCATCACCATTGAGGTAGTTTCGTGATGGCCTGTACCAAACGACATTTTAGGGGTAATGATAATCTCATATGGGAAAACGGGCTTAGGCTCGTGGAAATCTGCCCGCACATAAATTTGCTCTCCTATCTGGATAGGCTGAAAATTCTTTTCCCATTCTGCATTCCAGTTCTGCCGAACGATTTTCTTGAATTGATAAGAAATAGCTGTGCGTGCGGCATAATCTTCCAGCATTTGCTTGACAGCTATATTATCAAAAATTTCTTCCTGAACATAGGCTTCCAGACCATCTTCTGTTTCAACAAAAGATTCAAAACCTAATTCGCCTAATTCTGCCATTAAAATCTCGACAAAATCGGCATCTATCTGTAGTGTTAATTCTATATAATCCATGCCGTAAAGTTCGGAAATTCTTCCGGAATTACTATCAATGTCTGATCGGCACTTTTACTTCTGTATTTTCCCAACGCAGTATCATATCACTTCCACCTTCGGCAGGTGCAAGATTAATATTAAACTGCTCAATGGTTTCGGCTATTTTGCCTGCAGGTACATCAACTCGCATCACATCTTTTGATTCATCATACATTGTTCCCCACTGGCCTGTTTGCCCGTTAAAAATAATCGTCCATTTATCAGGATTAGGAATCGTCCAAAGGGTATATTTTCCTGCTTTCAATGATTTATCACCAATGGTTATATCTTGTTTGGTATCAAAGATGGTCGCTTCGTTGGCACCTGTACGCCATACTTTTCCATAAGGCACCAATTGCCCAAACACAACACGGTCTTTTTTATAGGGCTGGCAGTAATCTACTTGCACAGATACTCCATTATCATTATAAACAACAGTAGCGGCAGGGCTTTTACTTTTAGTGTAAGTTTTAAAACCAAAAAAGGCAAGGGCTAGAACCACTACACTAATTAGGATAATTTTTACAATTTTATTCATTTTTTATAGGTTTTATAGTTGAAATGCTAACATTGCTGTACAATAAAAAAGTTCGGTACGTATATAAACAAATTGTTTTGAAATCCGGCTCTTTTAAGAATGTTAAAATTAAATGAAATTTTTTGCTGATTTCAGTTCAGAAAACAACAATTTTGCGTTGGGAATATAGGAAGAGCGGTTTTTCAATGATAAATTTGTTATAAACTAAATCCAGAAATTGATAGTTTATTTAATTAGGGCTCAATAGAGCTACTACTGAAATGTCAGACTGATGGAACAAATTCCCTTTGAATTAAGGTTATTTAAGTAAATTTGAGCATTTAAAGGGCAAAAAATTAAGATATGTTAGATATTATTCATTTACTACCAGATTCTATTGCAAACCAGATTGCAGCAGGAGAAGTTGTGCAAAGACCGGCTTCAGTAGTAAAAGAATTATTGGAGAATTCGATTGATGCCCGCGCCAATACTGTTCAGTTGATTGTAAAAGATGCAGGCAGAACACTCATTCAGGTAATTGACGATGGCATAGGGATGTCGGCTACTGATGCTCGCATGAGCTTCGAGAGACACGCCACTTCAAAGATAAGAACGGCAGATGATTTGTTTGCCATTCGTACGATGGGTTTCAGAGGAGAAGCGCTAGCTTCTATTGCTGCGGTAGCACAGGTAGAGCTACGTACACGCAGACTGGTTGACGAGGTAGGTACGTCGATTCGGATTGAGGGTTCTGAATTTAAAAATCAGGAATCAGTTTCGTGTCCTAAAGGCACTAATTTTCAGGTAAAGAACCTATTTTTTAATGTTCCTGCCCGCCGCAACTTCCTGAAATCAAATCCGGTTGAAATGAAGCACGTGTTAGACGAGTTTCAGCGGGTTGCTCTGGCTCATCCGGAAGTTGCTTTCACACTTTACCATAACGATGTAGAGGTTTATAACCTTCCTGCCGGAAAGCTTAGCCGCAGGATTGTTGATATTTTTGGCAAAAACTATCGTGAACAATTAGCCAATTGCGAAGAAGAAACGCCCTTTGTAAATGTAGATGGCTATGTGGGTAAACCCGAATCAGCGAAGAAAGGACGTGGTGAACAGTTTTTCTTTGTAAATAAGCGTTTTATCAAGCACAATTACCTGCATCACGCGGTTCTTAGTGCTTTTGAGGCCACTATTCCTGAGGGAAGTAGCCCATTCTATGTATTGTTTCTGGAGATTGATCCTTCACATATTGATATTAATATCCATCCGACTAAAACTGAGATTAAATTTGACGATGAGCGGGCAGTATATGCAATCATCCGCTCGGCAGTCAGAAGAGCTATTGGAGTTTATAATCTTACTCCTACGATTGATTTTGAGTCAGATATAAATTTTGGTAATATTACCTCTACCAACCGATTCAATGATTTATCTACGCCGATTAATCCGGGTATAGCTGACTTTGAAAAATCTCGTCAGAGTTCGGGTGGCGGTACTGGCTCATCTTTGCCTCCGATAAAAGATGACTCTTTCAGAGATAAATCGAATACAGATAACTGGCGGAAGCTTTTTGAAGGTTTAGATAGTTTCAAACCAAATAATCAGGCTAACCTTGATTTTCATACCCCGGATTCCCCGAGAGATTTCCAGAAAGAAGAACCTCTTACTTTAGGCAGCAAGGCTAATGATATTGTGGATGAAAGCAAGCATCTGGCGGAAATTAAGGATATTAGTGCTATTCAGATTCAGAACAGGTTTATTGTAGCCCAGGCTAAAAGTGGCTTAATGCTGATAGACCAGAGGGCCGCCTATGAGCGAATTCTGTATGAGAAGTATTATAATAATCTAAAGAATAAAAATTCGTTTACGCAACAATTATTGTTTCCTAAAACCCTTGATTTACATCCGGCTGATTTCCAGTTGGTGATACAGATACAGGATGAAATTAAGGCTTTGGGCTTTTCTTTTGAAGAATTCGGGCAAAATACCATCAAAATTACCGGTGTACCACCTGAAGTACAAGAAGAAAATGAGAAAGAAATTTTTGAAGGACTAGTGCAACAATTCAAAACTAACCAAAGCGATTTGCAGCTTGATAGTGTTGAAAATGTGGCTCGTTCGTTCTCAAAAAAATCTTCTGCTAAATATATTGGCGAACTATCGAAAATTGAAATAAATTTACTGATTCATCAACTTTTTGAAACGGCTGTTCCTGGATATACTCCTAATGGTGAACCCATTATGACGATATTGCCGTTGGAGCGATTAGCCGAACTGATTATAAAAAAATAAAAGAAAAAGCTATGTTTTATTTAAGCCCGGTTGCACGTAATTTATTGATTGCCAACGTTGTCATATTTTTTCTATTAAGTTTTTTAAAAAACCAATACATTTTCGATTTATTTGCTTTTTATAATCCGATATTACCAGGAAGCCCCGATTTAATCAATCCAAATTTTAAATTATGGCAGCCTTTCAGCTATATGTTTTTACATGGTAGTTTCAGCCATTTGTTGGGTAATATGTTAGGTTTATTATTTTTTGCACCAGCAATCGAAACATTTTTCGGTTCTAAACGTTTTTTAATTTACTATCTGGTTACTGGCATTGGTGCAAGTTTTATTTATACATTGGCTAATGTTTACGGCATGATGCAATATTTGCCTGAAACAGGCGAGTATTTGCAGTTAGCAATGGGGTCGATGGTAGGAGCATCAGGGGCGATTTTTGCAATTCTGGTCGCATATGCTTATCTTTTCCCAAACAATGAATTGATAATTTTTCCGTTACCAATACCAATAAAAGCAAAGTATTTTGTACTTCTCTATGGGGGTTATCAAATTTACGGCAGTCTTTATGATACCGGTTCGAATGTTGCTTATTTTGCTCATATAGGAGGTTTAATAATAGGGTTCATTTTGTTAAGATTTTTTGGGTTTGGAAAACCTCAGTATTAATTTATTCGTAAATTTGTTTAAGGGAGAAAACGTGAGTGGCAAATTTTTTAGATGACATAAAAAATCCTTTCCGTCGTGGAAATACATTGGTGCAGCTTATGCTCATCAATGCGATAGTTTTTTTGTCTTTAATTGTAACAGGATTTATTTTATCATTTTTTCCGGAGGGGAATGTAATCAATTCTGCTATTACTGATAATATCGTGCTGATTGCTCCTATTAAGGAGTTTATCTGGAAACCCTGGACTCTTCTAACCTACTGTTTTGCTCATTATAGTTTCTGGCATTTATTGTTCAATATGCTTACCTTATTCTGGTTTGGCACATTGGTTCAGGAGTTTATAGGGAGCCGCAAACTGATGAATATCTACATTATCGGTGGTATTGTGAGTGGTTTAGTTTATATTGCTATCTACAATTTACTCTCACTTACGCCACAGGTAAATAATATTAACTCTACGGTTTTAGGTGCTTCTGCTGCAGTTTGTGCGGTTATGTTTGCCGCGGTTACACTCCTACCAGAATATGAGTTCTATTTCTTCGGTCTCTTTCTGATTAAAATCAAATACATTGCCTGGTTCTTTCTGCTTTTATCATTCATTGTGCCAAGTAGTGGTATCTCTCATCTGGGTGGAGCATTAGCCGGATATTCCTATATTTACCTTTTAAGGAAAGGCGTTGATTTAGGTAGTCCCATTGAAACCGTCGGTGATTGGTGGAGCAGTTTGTGGAGACCTAAGCCTAAAATGAAAATTCCTCAAAGAAAATACAGCGAATCTACTGTTTCGAGCAAAGGCAATAGTAGTACTAATCTTGACCCAAATTATTTTCCAGACCAGGATGAAGTGGATGCTATTTTAGATAAAATAGGTAAGTCTGGTTATGAAAGTCTCACTAAGGAAGAAAAGCAAAAGCTTTATAGAGCAAGTCAAAGAAAAGATTAATACGCGGTTACTGTTTTTTTTATACCTTTGTAAGCTTATCTGGCATCATACTTGAAAAGTATGATGTATATTCTGTCCCAGCCTAAAAAAACATAAATATTTTTGATACAATCAAACATTTTGAATTATGTTTGGTTTAGACAGAACCATTGACTTGTAATTTGCTTTAAAGATATGCTCATCACATCCGGCGACCTTCTGGAAAACATCAACGACCCATCCGATCTAAGAAAACTTGACCGATCAAA
The DNA here is from genome assembly GCF_054779675.1 of Emticicia fontis. Classification (NCBI taxonomy): domain Bacteria; kingdom Pseudomonadati; phylum Bacteroidota; class Cytophagia; order Cytophagales; family Leadbetterellaceae; genus Emticicia; species Emticicia fontis. Next base: position 103,654 of record NZ_BAAGXU010000012.1, on the reverse strand, counting down.
ACTTCCACAAGTTGCCGACGAGCTACGACAGTTTATCATTGATATTGTCTCTGTATATGGCGGACATTTTGGTGCTAGCTTAGGCGTGGTTGAGCTAAGTGTAGCCTTACACTATGTATTTAACACCCCTGACGACCAGTTGGTATGGGACGTAGGCCACCAGGCTTACGGGCATAAGATTCTTACGGGTCGTAGAAAGCAATTTCATACCAATCGTTTCTATGGTGGTATCTCGGGTTTCCCTAAACGCAAAGAAAGCATTTATGATACTTTTGGCGTAGGACATTCGTCTACGTCTATCTCCGCGGCTTTAGGTATGGCCGTTGGCTCTATGCATAATGGAGACAAAAAACGCCAACATATAGCAGTGATAGGCGATGGTTCTATGACCGCTGGAATGGCTTTTGAAGCCATGAATCATGCAGGCTCATTGAAAGATGCGAACCTGCTGATTATTCTGAACGACAACTGCATGGCGATTGACCCGAATGTGGGCGCCTTAAAAGAATACCTGACAGATATTACTACTTCTCAAACCTATAACAGAGCCAAAGATGACATCTGGAAGCTATTAGGTAAAATGAGTAATTTTGGCAAAAGTGCGAGAGAAATTGTGCAAAAGGTAGAAAACGCCATGAAAGGCGCTTTATTGAGCCAAAGTAATTTATTTGAAGCATTAAATCTCCGGTATTTTGGCCCGATAGATGGCCACGACCTTGACCATATGGTGAGTGTATTGGAAGATTTAAAGAATATTCCCGGCCCGAAAATCCTTCATTGTTTAACCGTAAAAGGGAAAGGCTATGCGCCTGCTGAAAAAGACCAGACTAAATGGCATGCACCGGGTCTATTCGATAAGGTAACCGGAGAAATCAAGAAAAAGGTATATGATAAACCGATGCCTCCAAAATATCAGGATGTTTTTGGACATACGATAGTAGAGTTGGCCGAGGTGAATGATAAAATTATGGGGGTTACACCTGCCATGCCATCGGGCTCATCATTGAATATTATGATGAAAGCGATGCCTGACAGAGCATTTGATGTAGGCATTGCCGAGCAACATGCTGTAACATTTTCGGCTGGTATGGCTACTCGGGGCCTGGTAGTATATTGTAATATATACTCAACCTTTATGCAACGCGCCTACGACCAGGTGATTCATGATGTATGTATTCAGGAACTACCGGTTATCTTCTGCCTTGACCGTGCAGGTTTTGCAGGAGCAGATGGCCCTACGCATCATGGTGCTTATGATATTGCCTATATGCGTTGTATCCCGAATATGGTGATAGCTGCACCGATGAACGAAGAGGAACTCCGCAATATGATGTATACCTTCCAACTGGATGAAATACAGCAACTAAAAACGGCGTTCACGATTCGTTATCCACGCGGTGAGGGTGTTTTACCTGATTGGAGAAGACCTTTACGTAAAATGGATATTGGCAAAGGACAAAAGATAAAAGATGGAAGCGACATTGCCATTTTAACGATTGGCCACGTTGGCAACTATGCCGTTCAAGCCTGCGAAATGCTTAGGCAAGATGGTATCAGTGCTGCGCACTACGATTTACGTTTTGTAAAACCACTAGACGAATCCCTGTTACACGAAGTATTCCAACAATTCGATAAAATCATTACTGTAGAAGATGGTTGTGTGAAAGGTGGTATGGGAAGTGCCGTGTTAGAATTTATGGCTGACCACGAATACACTGCCAAAGTAAAACGTCTGGGTATTCCTGATCGTATAGTAGAGCATGGCGAGCAAATTGAATTGCACCGCGAATGTGGTTTTGACCCTGAAGGCATTGCTGATGCGGCAAGGGAAATGGTGAGTCATAAGATTTTGGTATATTAATATTCCGACAAATTTATGCGTATTATATAAGCGGCTACGGCCGCTTAATTCGTTTTATAATAGGAACTACAAGCCTGTATTTTTCGTTATTTTTTAAATAATCTCCCATAAATAGTGAGCGAAAAACAATTGAATGACATTGACCTGACTGGCTATGACCAAATAGAAGTTTTAGGAGCCAGAGAACATAATCTTAAAAATATTGATGTAAATATTCCCCGCAATAAACTGGTAGTTATTACGGGTATTTCGGGTAGCGGGAAATCTTCTTTAGCTTTTGATACCATTTATGCAGAGGGACAAAGACGCTACATGGAGAGCTTCTCTTCTTATGCCAGAAGTTTCATAGGCGACATGGAACGTCCTGACGTTGACAAAATCAATGGGCTATCTCCGGTAATCTCTATTGAGCAGAAAACTACCTCCAAAAACCCTCGTTCTACCGTTGGCACCACTACCGAAATCTACGACTTCCTTCGTCTGTTATTTGCTCGCGCCAGTGAGGCTTTCAGTTATGTGACAGGAGAGAAAATGGTGAAGCAGACACAAGACCAGATTATCGACCAGATTTTACAGCAATTTGAGAATCAGAAAATCACTTTACTAGCTCCTTTGGTAAAAGGTAGAAAAGGGCATTACCGTGAGTTGTTTGTGCAGATTGCCAAGTTGGGTTATAACAAAGTGCGCGTTGATGGCGAGATATTGGAGATTAATCCAAAAATGCAACTCGACCGTTATAAGATTCACGATATTGAGGTAGTAATTGATAGAATTGTTCCTAAATCGGAAGACCGTTATCGTTTGAATCAGTCGGTGAGTACTGCTTTGAAACAAGGTAAAGGCTCTATGATGTTGCTGGATGCGAAAGACAAAACGCAATACTTTTCTCAGAACCTGACAGACCCGCAATCGGGTATCTCTTACGAAGACCCATCGCCTAATAGTTTTTCTTTTAACTCTCCTTATGGAGCCTGCCCTACCTGTAATGGGTTAGGTACTATTGAAGAAATAACTGAGGATTCTATTATTCCTGATAAATCTTTGAGTATCAGCCGTGGAGGTATTGCACCTCTGGGTGAGTATCGTGATTTATGGATTTTTAAGCAGATAGAAATTATTCTGAAAAGCTTTAAGTCTAATATCTCTACGCCTATTGATAAATTACCGCCAGATGCTTTAAGAACTATCTTATATGGTAGTGAAGACCCTGTAGCTGTGCCATCCAAGAAATATCCGGGTACGGAATGGAATACGACTTTTGAGGGAGTGATTACCTTCCTGAAACGTCAGCAGGATTCGGATAACGATAAAATTCAGGAATGGGTACGAGACTTTTTAGTGATAAAAACTTGCCCTGATTGTGGTGGCTTGCGTTTGAAAAAAGAGTCTTTACACTTCAAGATTGACCATAGGAATATTGCCGAGTTGGCCGAGATGGATATTCGGGAAATTGGCGAATGGTTTGAAAATCTGGAAAGTCGAATCTCCGATAGACAGAATACTATTGCCCGTGAGATACTAAAAGAAATACGTAAGCGTATTGGTTTTCTTCTGGGTATAGGGTTGGACTACCTGACTTTGAATCGTCCTCTCAGAACGCTATCAGGTGGGGAATCACAGAGGATTCGTCTGGCTACTCAGATTGGTACGCAGTTGGTAGGTGTATTGTATATCATGGATGAACCGAGTATAGGGCTTCACCAACGAGACAACGTAAAGTTGATTCAGGCTTTAAAAGATTTACGTGATTTAGGCAATACGGTCTTGGTCGTAGAACACGACAAAGACATGATGCTTGAATCTGATTATATATTAGACATTGGCCCCGGCGCAGGTAGACATGGCGGAAGTATTGTGGGAAGAGGTACACCTAAAGAGTTTTTGGAAAACAGAAGTACTACTTCTGATTATTTGAGTGGGAGGTCAAGTATCGAAATTCCAAAAGAACGTAGAAAAGGAAATGGCAAAGCCTTGGTGATTAAAGGAGCGACAGGACATAATTTAAAGAATGTAACGCTGAAACTTCCTTTAGGCAAAATGCTATCTATTACTGGCGTGAGCGGTAGTGGAAAATCTTCTTTGATTCATGAGACCCTGTTCCCTATTCTGAATCGTCATTTTTATAATGCCAAGAGAGAGCCTCTACCTTATAAATCAGTAGAGGGATTAGAAGCCATTGATAAAGTAATTGAGGTAGACCAAAGCCCAATCGGACGTACACCAAGAAGTAACCCTGCAACTTATACAGGTATGTTCTCAGACATCAGAACGCTTTTTGCTGAATTACCTGAATCAAAAATCAGAGGATATAAACCGGGTCGTTTCTCTTTCAATGTAAAAGGTGGTCGTTGCGAAGATTGTGAGGGCGCAGGGATGAAGAAAATTGAAATGGAATTTCTCCCTGATGTACACGTAGCCTGTGAAACTTGTAAAGGTAAACGTTTCAACCGTGAAACATTGGAAGTGCGCTTTAAAGGTAAGTCTATTGCTGATGTACTGGATATGACAGTAGAACAAGCTATAGAATTCTTTGAGTTTCAGCCGAAGATTTTCAGAAGAGTACAAACGCTCTTTGATGTAGGTTTAGGTTATATTACTTTGGGGCAACATGCTACTACCCTATCCGGTGGAGAGGCGCAAAGGGTAAAATTAGCCGAAGAACTCTCTAAGAAAGATACAGGCAAAACACTTTATATTCTTGATGAGCCTACTACGGGTTTACATTTCCAAGATATTCAGAAATTGCTTGAAGTATTGCAGAAACTGGCCGACAAGGGTAATTCAGTGTTGATTATTGAGCATAATCTGGACGTGATAAAAGTATCAGATCATGTGATTGACCTTGGACCGGAGGGTGGCAATAAGGGTGGACAAATCATTGCCGAAGGCACACCCGAACAGGTGGCCAAAGTAAAAGGCAGCTATACAGGATACTTCCTGAAAGAAGAATTAAAATAAAAGTTTATAAGTAAAAAGAGCAATAAACGGGGTTTATTGCTCTTTTTGTTAATGAAACCTAATATTCATCTTCATTAAAGAAAAAGTCGTCTTTGGTCGGATAATCAGGCCAAATCTCCTCGATACTTTCGTACGGTTGTCCGTCGTCTTCTAATTCTTGTAAATTTTCAATAACTTCAATGGGTGCTCCCGAACGAATCGAAAAATCTATCAACTCATCTTTTGTAGCGGGCCACGGTGCATCCTCTAAGTATGACGCAAGTTCGAGTGTCCAATACATAGTTTATTCCTTATTTAATGTTACAAAAAATTTGTGGCTGCAAAAGTATAACAATTTTTAATTTGTCAAGTGTTTTGACCCAAAAATGTATTATCTGTCAAACGTTTTTTTTAGAAAATATTATATATTCTGTAAAAAAATATACAATCTCTATATCAATCTTTTGACTATCAATTATTTACAAAAATAAAAAAAACTCCTATTTAAGCAAATAAAAAGGAGTTTTTTTTATGCGATTGTGTCTAGTCCTGAAATAGTGACATATCATTTAAACAAAAGAGACCGATCTTTCAGAACGGCCTCTTTATTATTTCAGAAGTACTGTACTCTTACTCTCTGGTAATTTTACTAGCCCCGCTAGTATTTGAATTCAGATTTTTCACTCTTCCTAACTCTACGTGACTTGCACCAGTTGCTTCGGCTTTTACCTCATTAATCTCCATTTTTCTGGCGTCAATATGGCAAGCCCCTGTTATATCAATATCCATTTTATCAGCCGCTCCACGAAAATCAGCACTAGCAGCTCCGGTAGCATCTAAATTTACACTACGGGCATCTATATCTATGGCCGCCTTTACAGCACCTGTCAGACTGATGTCGACATCCTGATTTTTATCTTTAAAGCCAATCACTTTTACAGTTGAAGCACCTGACAAATCCAGACCTTCAAGCTTAGGCATAGTGATAATAATTCGGGTTCTTTCATTGCGGCGACTGAATGAGAATTTATCTCTATATTCAATCTCAAGGGTTTCGCCTTTTACATCTATGTCTAGATCGTCGATATTATCCTGGCTATCTGAATCTGCTATTACATTGAATGAGTCTCCCTGACGAACGGTTACAATAAAGGCACCACCTACATCTATTTTGCTGAAGTTACGCTCATCAAATTTTTTCTCAAACTGCCCTTTACCTTCAAATACTTCCATATCAAAAGAGTTGCCGTCTTCGTCATAGTGATCATCTCTATTTCTTAATGCTTCTCTTTCTTCCTGGCTTAGTTTAGGGCAGTCTCTACAAATCATACCAGAATCACGTTTCATCACAAAGGTGTATTTATCAACGTCGTCGCCGTTTACATCAAAGTTTGGATGGTCATTCCAGCGACCACGATACACATCGTAGAAGCTTCGGGTAAGTTTAAAAGGCTTGTCGAAAGGTATGAAGAGCGTCATATCAAGATCCTGGTCACGCAAGCGCGCTTTTTCACCCAAAATCAGATGTCTGTCAAAAACCAATGACGAATCTTTCTGTTTAATATTGTATATCACATTTTTAGCGTTGTTCTCAGCATCAGTTCTCGAACGTCCTGCGGCTCTGAATGTTTGCTCCAATTTTAAATCTGTGCCATCGTACCCTTCTAAATCTACATCTACATTGTCTCTGATAAGCATTCCGTCTTCATCTTCATAATTGTTGTTCGCATCTAGTATCAGAGTTTGGGCTGGTAAAGCAAAGTTTTTAGTTGCCTCTACTTTACCTCGGTTCTTGAAATTCAAGGCGTATTTTGTAGCCAGAATACCTGTGCCCATTAAACCTACTAACCATAGTCCTAGTAAAGAAATCCAGAAATTACGGGTACCTATCCGGCGGTTGGTCATGAATATCAAGCCTACAAACAATAGCGCTAAGAATGGGGTGAAGGCTGCCAGGAAGGCAAAGAAACCTACCATCGGGTTAATATCACCTGCAAAGACTCTGAAAGGCGTGTGGTCAAAGAAGTCGGTTCCTTCAAAACCAGTTACTACTCCAAAGAATGCCGCAACCGAGGCTACTACTGCCACCAACATGGCTAATGCAAAGAACATTAATACAATACCGGCCAGGACTCTGGCAACTGGCCCAAGGTTTTTCAGAATTTCACCTATTCCCTTGATAACGACCGCTACTAAACGGAAAGGGAATAATAAGATTTTGGTTAAAGCGTTTTCGGGTGCACTTTTATCTACTTTCAAGCCTTCTTTGATATTTGTTTCAATATTCGACAGGGTTACAGGCTCGCCTTTCATTTCCATTTTCTGTGTCAAGGTCTGAGCTTTAGGTGCAACGATCCATAGAATAATATAGGCCAGAATCCCTGTTCCAAAAAGCAATACACTGAGTACGAATAGTAAACGAATAACTGTAACATCTGCGCCGAAATAGGCTGCCAAGCCACTACCTACACCACCCAAGACCTTATTATCGTTATCGCGGTAGAATTTCTTGATTTTTTCGTCTTCTGTCAGCGTAGTGCTTGGTGGAAATACTATCCAGCAAATAAAGTATCCTAAGAATACAAAGCCTGAGAATGGCGCTAAATCATCAATCAACGGCGGAATACCTAGGAAGATGAACAGGAAGATGATTCGTATCCAGACAACATCCATATTGAAATAATGTGCCAGACCTGCTAAAACACCACCCAAAGCCTTGCGTTTCACATCGCGATACAGCCGTTTTGGCGGTGCTGTGGTAGTTGTTTGTTCATTGCCAAAGCTGGTTTTTTCTTCGGTTGGTGTTCCGGCAAAACTTGTGCTTTCTGCTTTGGTATGTGCTTTTGTTTTTAAATCTTCTTCTTCTTGAATCGCCTCAAAGTCTGCTACGCTACCCATTGATTTAATGAGGTCGTTTACGCCTTCAAGTGTAATTACCTGTGAAGAAACATCTGATTTATCTTTTGTCCAGAATTTCTCTGCAATCCTTGCTTCAATGTCTGAAACAATCTCCTGGCTCCCTTCATACGAAGCGAAGTACTGCTGAATGGAGCGCAGGTAGTTGCTCAATTTATCGTAGGCATCTTCTTCTATATTGAAAACTACGCCTGCTATATTTATTTGTATTGTCTTTTTCATTGTCTTAAACTGTAAATACCACACGTAAATGCCGTAGTGGCTCAATAAATGAAAGGTAAGTATTCTGTGTTGGTAGGTTATTTGGTTTTCTTACTGATAATCGTTGTTACCGAATCCGAAAGCTCATTCCATGTACTGTTAAGATTATCCAAAAACAACTGCCCTGTCTCGGTCAGCACATAGTATTTTCTTGGCGGTCCTGAGGTTGACTCAACCCATTTATAATCTAAAAGACCTGAGTTTTTGAGTCGGGTCAGCAGTGGGTAGAGTGTACCCTCAACGACCATGATTCTGGCATTGATGAGCTCGTCTAGGATTTCGGAGGCATAAATCTCGCCCCTCGAAATGATGTGTAAGATGCAGTACTCCAATATCCCTTTTCGCATCTGCACTTGGGCGTTTTCTAAATCCATTTGTTATATCGTTTAAAGCATTTCCAGCTGAATTAATGATACAAAGTTAATAAAAGGTACTATGCAATGCAAGATACTTGGCAAAAAAAATACCGTTATTAGGACAAACGGTAAAAAACCATGAGCAAATCGTGGTTTTCAAGGATGAAATTAAGCGAATTTTAACTATTCCTACCGTTTCTATTTGTATTTTTGACCCAATTAAAGATTTGTTGGTGAAAACGCCTGATTTTGAAGTTTTTATTGGCATCACAAAATTGATGCAGGCTTTAGGCTTACCTGACCCGCATTCGCCCGATTTTCAGCTATATAGATTCGAAGAGGCGTTGCGGAGCCGGCCTGTTATGAGCCCTGTATACCGGAGTGATTCTTATATTTTTGCTTTGGTAACAAGTGGGAAACTGGCGTTTAAAGTAGGTATTTCTGATTTTCTGATGCAAGAGGGCACCTTATACTTTCTTAGCCCCTGGCATCTGCATCAATATCATCGGCTGGAGGAATTGACTGGTTATATCTGTTTTTTCAACGAAAGCTTTTTTTCTTCTACACCCGAAAGCTTACAAGCTATTCGTGAGCTACCCATGTTTCAGCTAGAGGGTAGAGCAGTATTTAATTTATCTGCTGATGAGCAACAACCCTTTAAGGATTTATTTGAGTTGATGATTAAAGAGGTAAACAGCTCGTCTGCCTGCCGCTGGGAAATTATGCGACATCTATTGCATATTTATTTCCTGAAAGCTCAGGAAACCTATGAGGCTCATACACATATTTCTACTGAACACGCCAAGAATCCAAGATTAAGCAGGTCTTTTGAACGTTTATTAGAAGAACATTTTCTCTTACTTTCTAAAGGAAGAACAGGCAAAGTATTTACCGTGAATGAGTTTGCCGACCAGTTGAATGTGCATCCTAATCACTTAAGTAATACGTTAAGAAAAGAGCTTGGAAAATCAGCTAAGCAGCTGATCAATGAGCGTTTGATTTTTGAGGCTAAGTCTTTATTACATACAACCGAGCTGTCGGTCACTGAAATTGCTTATCGTCTACGCTTTGATGAGCCGACCAATTTCACCAAATTCTTCAAAAAATCTACAGGAATTCTTCCCAGAGAATACCGTATGCAAACGGCGTAGGCTTGTGTTGGTTATTTATACAAGTCTAGCATCTGTTTTTTAGCTAAAGGCAGTTAATTAATACGAATTATAACTACCATACTAAACCAGAGGTAATTGAACTACGAGACCCGTGGCAGGGATTAAAAAATCACAACACAAAAACATTTCATAATTAATCTTGGCATAATCCTATAATTAATCCTGTTTTAATCCCTGTATCTTCGATTTTTACCATTCTTCCTGCAATACTTACCGTGATTTTCTAACTTGTGAAATAGAACTTTGTAGCGTATTTTACCAATAAAATCTTCATGGAGGTTCTCAACAAACAATTTATTATTGGAGACACGCTGGCCGTCAACCGGATTGGCCTGGGTACCATGCGAGCTACTACAGGTGCCGGATCGTGGGGAGAACCCGCTGACCGACAAGCGGTGATTAAGGTAATAAGAAAAGCCTATGAGTTGGGAGTAAATTTTTTTGATACGGCAGATGCCTATGGGCCGGGTTGTTCGGAACTGATTTTAGCTGAAGCTATTGAACCTTTTAAGAAAGAGGTGATAGTAGCTACTAAAGGAGGCTCGGTTAAATATGCACCCGGAAAGATATTTGCCAGCGGCAAGCCCGGCTATCTGAAAACTACAGTTGAGGCCAGTTTGCGACGCCTGAATCTGGAAACTATTGACTTGTACCAGTTAGACCACGTTGACCCAGAGGTGCCTATTGAAGAATCGGTATGGATGCTGGCCACCCTGAAAAAACAGGGAAAAATCCGTGAGATTGGCTTGTCTAATATCACCCTGGAACAATTAAGGCTGGCACAAGGCATAACAAAAATTGCTTCGGTGCAAAATTCTCTGAGCATTGCCAAACAAGCACATCTGAAATTTGCCCAGACCTGTGCCAACGAAAATATCGCTTTCATAGCTTACTGCCCTACTGCTATGATAGATGCCGATAAAGCACCGAAATACCAACAGAAAGCTGCCGATATGGGTATCACTTTACCGCAATTATCATTGCTTTGGTTGCTCGAAAAGTCGCCCAATATTATTCCTATTCCGGGTACTTCTTCGGAAAAACATTTACATGAAAACTTAGCTGTTTGGAGTATGATGCCCTCGGTATTGAGTTAAGCAGCTATTTAAATATATACTAATACAAAAAACTAAATCATTCTTATGTGGATTGTTCGATTAGCACTCAATCGCCCGTATACCATTGCAGTCATGGCTTTTTTGATGATGCTCGGAGGTGTGATGGCAATCCGTTCCATGCAAACGGATATTTTCCCTAAAATTGACATACCTGTTGTAAATATCGTATGGGCATATCCGGGTCTTTCGGCTGAGGATATGGAGCGTCGGGTAGTAATTAACAACGAACGTGGTATTTCTTCGCAGGTGCAAGGGGTGTCGCGTATCGAATCAAGTTCTATTCCGGGTGTAGGTTTATTACGTGTATACTTTCAGGCAGGTACTGATTTAGGTCAGGCATTAGCCCAGATTTCAGCGGTATCCTCTACGGCTTTACGCCAGATGCCTCCTGGTATGCAGCCTCCGGTATTGCTTCCCTATAATGCCTCGAACTTACCTGTATTGCACATGATTATTTCGAGTGAGACAATGGGTGAAGATGCCGTGGCCGACTATACCAATAACTTCCTGCGCCTTCGCTTATTTACAATACCGGGATTACAGACACCGGGCGTATATGGTGGTAAACAACGTCAGATTAATATTGATATTGATCCTGCTCAACTGACTGCCAAAGGTCTTTCAGCAGCCGATGTTATCTCGGCCTTACAAAGTTCAAACGTTATTCTTCCGGCAGGTACTGCTAAAATGGGAGAAACCGAATACAATATTGCATTGAATGCCAGCCCAAGCTCAGTTGAGCAGTTTTATGATATTCCGATAAAAGTGATTAACGGACAGACAATCAAGGTTGAAGACATCGGTAAAATATCTGACTCTTTTGCAGATCCAACCAATATTGTGCGTATTAATGGCAAACATGCCAGTTATTTGAGTATTCTGCGTAAATCGAGTGCGTCTACTTTAACGATTGTGGAGGCGTCTAAAAACATGATTCCTAAAATCAAGGAAGTAGCGCCAGAAGGATTGGAAATCACAACCGATTTCGACCAAAGTATATTCGTACGTGCAGCGATTGATAACGTATTACACGAGATGGGTCTGGCTATCTTTCTGGTAGGCATCATGATTTTTGGTTTCCTGGGTAACTGGAGAAACGTATTTATCGTAGTAACCTCTATTCCATTAGCTATTCTGACAGCCATTATTGTCTTGCAACTTACTGGTAACTCATTGAATATCATGACGCTGGGGGGATTATCGCTGGCCGTAGGTATGTTGGTTGATGATGCTACGGTGGCCATAGAAAGTATTCACCGCCACCTGAGTATGGGTAAATCGTTGGTACGCTCTATTATTGATGGAGCTGCCGATATTGCCACCCCTGCATTAGTTGCTACATTGTCTATCTGTATCGTGTTTATTCCGGTATTATTTATTACAGGTCCGGCAGGCTACCTATTTGTACCAATGGCATTATCTGTGGTGGTAGCGATGCTTACATCATATATATTATCAAGAACATTGGTTCCTCTGCTATCTCGCCTGATGTTGAAAGCTGGTGCACATGAGGCACATGCCACAAAATTTGACCATTGGAGAGACCGCCAGTTTGAACGCTTACAAAATACATACGCCAGCCGCCTGCGCAAAACGCTGAAACAAAAGGGGCTTGTATTGATTGGGTCTTTGGTGATAGTTATACTAACAGTGGTGTTAGTAACACCACACGTGGGTACGGACTTCTTCCCTACTACTGATACAGGTTTCATGAAACTGCATTTTAGAGCGCCATTCGGTACTCGTATTGAAGAAACTGAAAAATATGTGGAGCGAATAGAGCAGGCTGTTAAGAAAATAGTCCCCCCCGAGGAATTAGGTACAATTAGTGCTAACATAGGTATTCCGATTTTCTTTAACCTGGCCTATGTGCAATCCGATAATGTGAACGGTATGGATGCCGAAATTATGATTTCGTTGAAAAAAGACCATAAACCAACTGAAATTTATCGGAACAAAATACGGGAAGTACTAGATAGCGATTTTCCGGGTACGCAATCTTATTTCCAGACTGCCGACATGGTGGGGCAGGTATTAAACTTTGGTTTGAGCTCCCCTATCGACTTACAGGTAGAGGTAAGTAATTATAACAAAGGTTATGATATGGCGAAGGTATTGAGAGATTCGCTGAAAAAAGTAGCCGGATTAAAAGATGTTACCATCAAACAGGTATTAGATTACCCTACACTTAAAGTGGATGTTGATCGTATCAGAGCTGCGCAAGTTGGTCTAAGCCAGAGAGACGTAGCCAGTAACCTATTGGTAAACTTATCTTCAAGTGGTTTGTTTGCACCCTCATACTTCCTTAACCCGGCCAATAACGTAAATTATACAGTCGTAGTAAAATCGCCATCTAGTAAGATACAATCGGTGAGTGATTTGCTGAATCTGCCATTGACAACCAGTGCCGCTGCCAGCGCTTTGAACAGCAACTCAACATTGCAACCAACAGATGTGCCCCGACAAATTGCACAGACCGTGCGCAATGTATCAGACATAAAACCAACAGTAATGCCAAGCCAGATTAATCACGAGAATATACAACGTGTATTGAATGTTTCGGCTAACGTGGAAGGCAGAGACTTGGGTTCAGTTTCGGCGGATATAGAACGCATTGTGAAAAACATGGGTACTCTACCAAAAGGATTTGCCATTACTGTACGCGGACAAGGGCAGGTAATGAATGAGTCATTTACCAATATGGCACAAGGGCTTGTATTAGCTATTTTGCTGGTATATGTATTGATGGTGGTATTATTCCAGTCATTAAAAGATCCATTGATTGTATTGGTAGCTATTCCAGGTGCGTTAACGGGTATTATCTTATTCCTTTGGGCAACAGGAACTACCATCAACGTAGTGTCATTGATGGGTTCTATCATGGCCGTAGGAATTGCCGCTTCTAATGCTACACTACTGGTAAGTTATGCCAACGATTTACGTGCGGAAGGCTATTCGGTACTGAAAGCTGTGATTGAAGCCGGAAGAACCCGCCTACGTCCTATCCTGATGACAGCGCTTGCTATGGTATTGGGGATGATTCCGATGGCGATTGGCTTAGGAGAAGGCTCTGAACAAAATGCACCTCTGGCACGTGCCGTAATCGGTGGTTTGATTATCGCTACCATTTTTACACTCTTTGTGGTGCCTGCTGTGTATGCAGGTTTATACAAAGGCAAATCGAAAGCCAAGGTAAGCCTATTGGAAGACCAAGAAGAAGATACTCATGTAGTGGCCTAAACGCAAAACCTTAGAAATATAACAGACATTCAAAAACAATTAAATATTATGAAAAATCAACAAAATCTTCGCCGAATCGGATTATTAGCTATAATCGCAGGAGTCGGGATTTTTGTGATAAGCTGTACTGGTGCTGCCGAACCTCCTGCTACAACCAAATCAGAAGGAGTAACGGTGAGTACTACTACCATCAGTCAGCAAAAATCTGGCAAAACCCTGATGCTTTCTGCCGAAGCACGTCCTTATCAGTCAGTAACCCTTTATGCCAAAATAAGCGGTTATCTACAAAAACTCTTTGTCGATAAAGGACAAGATGTAAAGGCAGGCCAAACAATTGCCATCATTGAGTCGCCAGATTTAGAACAAGAGAAACTGGCTTTAGAGGCTGACCTGAAACAGAAGCAAAGCTATCTGCAAAGAATAGAATCATTGCTTTCTAAAAAATATGTAACCGATCAGGAAGCAGATAAAGCCCGTGCAGATGTAGAAATGGCTAAAGCAAGATTAGATGCGCAAAAAGAGAAACTATCTTATACTACCATTAAAGCACCATTTGCCGGAAAGGTATCGGCTCGTTATGCTGATGTAGGCGCTTTGTTACAAGCGGCTACCTCTTCGCAAACCAGTGCTTTGCCCGTGATTACTATCTCACAGGTGAACCGTTTAAGGATTACTATCTTTGTTGAGCAGGCCGATGCAGGAACTGTTCGTCCGGGTACACCTGTCGATATATTGGTACCGGGTTCTTCAGATACATTACACGCGCAAATTACTCGGATGACAGGAGAGTTAGATGCCCGTACTCGTATGATGCTAGCTGAGATTGAGTATAATAATGGCAACAATCAGATATTAGCAGGTAGCTTTCTGAAAGTATTGATTCGTTTACCTGCCCAAGAATTCCTGAGTATTCCGGCACAGGCATTAGTAGTAAAAGGAGATAAATATTTTGCCCCTATCATCAAAGACAATCACATTTATTACCGACCAATTAAGATTGGTGCAGGCGACGGGCTACAATACAGAGTCTATTCAGGCTTGAACGAGGGAGACGTAGTAGCACTAAACGTCGGGAATTCATTGATAGATAGTTCACTTGTAAAAGTGGCAAACAAACCGATAAATAAATAATGAAAAAGGTTATATTGCTTTTAATTATCATGTGCTATGGGCTCAACCTTTTGGCACAGACTAAAGTACTAAGTTTCCAGGAAACCCTACAAATGGCTATTCAGCAGAATGTGGGAATCCGAAAAGCACAGAATATTATTGAGTCGGCTAAGTGGGACGTGTACGGCAGTAAGAATATGTTTTTGCCCAATGCGACTTTCAACGGTGGGTTTACCTTTCAGTCAGGAAATAACTTGCTGACAGTAGCTACGCCTTCATTAGTGGGCAGTACTTATACAAACCTTAACTTTCAGGCCAACAGCAACTATGTGCTAGCTGATGGTGGTGCCAGAAAAGCCCAGGTACAGGTTTCAGAAAAAACCGAACAGGCTGCTAATTCTCAATTGAAATTTACCCGTCAACAAGTAGTAAATGACTTAAGTCTGGCGTTTTTGCAATTATCTCTAGACAGAAGACTGATTGAGATTACTACACAGAACTGGCATCTTTCGCAAGAAAGAGATACTATCCTGACCGATCTGGTAAAAGCAGGTTTAAGATTGCCAAACGAACTCTACCAGCAACAGGCACAGACACGTCTGGATGAGCAACAGGTAATAGCGGCCAAAAATACCTTACAGAATCATAAGATATTTCTGATTCGACGTTTGAACCTACCTGCCGGAGATTATGATTTTCAGGATTTGCCGGAAGAAGGATTGGTTAGTTTTACAAACCAAGACCTAATAGGTTCTGCTTATACCAAGCGTTATGATTTGTTGACTTTAAAACAACAACGTGAGACTGTTGCTCTAAGAACACCAATTATTAAATCTGCTTTAAAACCTCAACTGGTAGCTACGGGAGGTTTTACAACCGCAGGCAGATATTTATTTCAGCAGAATATCAATGGCAATGATGCCCTGAAAACTATTGAGCAACGAAATATTGTCAGACAATTAGGCAATCAGATTAACGTCTATGCAGGTTTAAACTTAGTCTGGAATATCTTTGACCGGAATCAGACCAAAACGGCTTTGGCTAAAAACCGGATTGAAGAAGCTAACCGGGAACTAGATATCATAGACAGACAAGACCAGATACGCGCTGAAATCAATCAGGCCTTGACCGATTACGAAACTGCGCAACAACAATTTACAACGGCACAAGCACAGCTATCAGCCGCACAAGCAGCCTTTGAATTACAGCAAGGTCGCTTCCAGAATGGCTTAGCTCCATTAGTTGATTTATTTGTAGCTCAAAGTGCATTAGCCTCTGCCAAAATCAATGTGGCTCGTGCAAGTATACAGGTACGTTATCAACAGAAACTTATACAGTTCTACGTCGGAGACGGACAGGAATAAGAAAATTGAAGAGGGAAGCGAGGGCTTCCCTTTTTTAATGGCTTTTTGGCTCCTATCCACGCTTTTGTACTTCATGTAGATGCTTTCCCAGATTTCATCAGAATCTCCTACACCTTATCATTTTTTTTCGTTACTTAGTTCTGCAATAGGCACTTACATATTTGTCTTGATAATCCGCATACCTTACAATCTCAGAAAACCAATCAATCTTAATTATTAATTCAAACATGAAAAAAGTTCTTTTTTCGTTGCTACTGGCATCTGCAAATGCGGTAGCACAAAATGTGGCTTCTTCTAAAGAAGGTTTGCCACCTCTGGTAAATTATACCGACCAGCAAATGCGGGAAAACATGATGCAGCAACTGGGCATCAAACGCATGAGGCCCGGCTATAGTGGCAATGAGTCTGACCCGAATCATGCCAATTATGATGAATCAGTGGCTAATCCCTGCCCCAATCTACCTGATGCATTGACGCTTAAAAACGGCAAAAAAGTAACCAGCGCTGATGACTGGTGGAACAAACGACGCCCAGAATTAGTGGAAGACATTGAAAGAGAATTATACGGCAGGATTCCGAAAAATGTCCCCAAAGTATCATGGATAGTTAAAATCACAGATAAGGAAGTTGTAGGCCGAACACCAGTAGTAGCCAAACAATTAATAGGGCATGTAGATAATAGCGAGTATCCCTTGATTAATGTTGATATAAACATGATGCTAGTAGTGCCGACTAATGTAAAAGGTCCTGTTCCGGTGCTGATGATGTTTGGCAGACCGTCCTTTCCTGCTCCTGCGCAACCAAGCCCCGAGCACATGGAAAAACTCAATGCTTCGTTTAAAGATATGATGATTAAACATGACCCTTCGCTGAAAGCTATATTTGATCAATATCCTGCTTATACGCCTATTACTCGTCTACCTGGCCCTAATTTCTTTGCTCCGGCAACCAATGGAGAATCGCCATCAACTGAACAGTTGCTTGCCGCAGGCTGGGGGTATGTAACGATTGACCCTGCAAGTATTCAGGCTGATAATGGAGCCGGATTAACCAAAGGAATCATTGGCTTAGTCAATAAAGGCCAACCCAGAAAACCAGAAGACTGGGGCGCCTTAAGGGCGTGGGCATGGGGAGCAGCTCGTGGACTTGACTATTTAGAAACAGAACCGACTGTGGATGCGAAACGGGTAGGTATTGAAGGTGTATCTCGTTATGGTAAAGCCGCTCTAGTCACTCTTGCTTTTGAGCAACGCTTTGCCATAGGCCTGATTGGTTCTTCCGGTAAAGGAGGTGCGGCTCTTCATCGGAGAGTGTTTGGAGAAGGCGTTGAAAATCTTTCAGGAGGTTTCCATTATTGGATGGGGGGCAATTATATGAAATATGGAGCAGAAGAAGCTGGTTTTGGCAAAAAGACAGGCTGTGACTTACCTGTGGATTCGCATGAACTCATTGCCCTTTGTGCACCTAGACCTACATTTATCAGTTATGGTATACCCGAAAAAGGTGATGCCAAATGGCTTGATCAACAAGGAAGCTATATGGCCACAGTGGCGGCAGGCACGGTATTTAAACTATTAGGTGCTAAAGACATTGGGGTATCTAACGATTACAAGACAGAGAAAATGCCACCTTACAATACCGATATGTTGAATGGACAATTAGCATGGCGACAACATGATGGCGGGCACACCGATGCACCTAATATGCAGCACTTTATTCCGTGGGCTAGTAAAATGCTTAAATATGAGAAGTAATTTATTGAATAGGCTAATCTAATTATGCTACAAATAATCAAACAAAGCCTTTGGAATCAGATGGGTGCAAGCATGGATATGATCGAAGATTCAATTTTGCTATGTCCGGAAAAGGAATGGGATACAGATTGGAAATTCTGGTATCAGGCTTTTCATGCCTTGTTCTTTCTGGACTATTATCTAACTATGGAGCCAAAGAATTTTGTGCCACCCAGTCCATTTACTGAATCAGAGTTTGAAGACAGCATGCCTGAAAGAACCTATACAAAAAAAGAGCTAATTGATTATTTGTCTTTTTGTAGAGAAAAGTGTAGAACTCTAATTGAAAATCTAAGCAAAGAGCAATTGGAGTGTCGTTGGATTAACTCTTCAGGTTCTATGGATTATTCAGTCTATGAAATAATTATCTATAATATGCGGCATTTGCAACACCATGTAGCACAACTCAATTTACACTTGCGCCACACCATTGATAATGCACCTGAATGGGTGTTTCAGGCAAAAAGTAGTGTATAATGGATATCCATTATACACTACTAATCGTATTTCTATGACCAATAAATCAAGCCTTTCTATCAACTTTTATAAAATATTACTCATTCTACCCAAATCTACTCTTGAATAAGTTGAAAATACCCATTTAGCTATGGCACAGTTTTTTACGTTCTTATAAATGTTAAGCGTATACACAATAAGCGTTTAGCTAAAGCTTATTTATTCCACATAATAGTAAAATATAAACTTATGAACCTTAAAAGAACCTTTGGAGCAATACTTACTGTGTTAGGTATAGTTGGGCTTATTTATTCGGCCATTATATTTGTCAATACTTCAGGCGGTGCAAAAAACATTAAATCTCTGATTATCTACGGTATTATCGGCTTTGTCTTTTTTCTTTCAGGTATCAACCTGATTCGTACTACTAAAGATGAAGCTTAGTGGCTCTACAATTGCTTACTAATCTTTTAAATTAAATCCGATTTTAAGTTTACTAAGAAGGTTTCACAATCTGTTAATTGTGAAACCTTCTTTATTTCTACTCTCCTATCTAGTTCTGTCTACACTTCTGCATAATTGTATCAGAATTTCGGCGTATAGTACTATTAATCAGCGTATTCAGATGAGTATTCCTACTTAGTCATTTAATTTGTTTTCGTTTTTAGCGGGCTTAGTTATATTTTATCAGATTCAGCATTGATTTTTCTAAAAATATACTTTATTTGTAGCCCCCAAGTATTTCAAACTGTCATGTGAAGTAAAAAATGAATTCACAAGAATTATACACCAATACGCCAACCGATTCTCAACTCTGGCAACAGTTGAAAAGCGGCAGCGAACTGGCTTTGGGGAAATTGCTCAAAAAATACTTTAATCTTCTTCAAAACTATGGGTATAAGTTTGTCCGCAAAGAAGATTTTGTAAAAGACTGTGTACAAGAAGTCTTTGTAGAAATCTGGACCAGGCGAAATACTATAGCCCAACCTGATAGTGTAAGAGCATATCTGCTAAGTTCAGTTCGTAAGAAAATCCTGCGTGAGAGTGTGCGACAGAAAATTAATCAGGAAAGTGAGATAATTGATATTGAAAACGATTTGAATTTTGTAGAGTTTTCGCCCGAGTTGCAGATTATCGAAGAGGAAAACACACAGGAAAACATCAAAAAGATTTCTACTCTACTCAACTCTCTCCCCAAACGGCAACGAGAAGTAATATATCTGAAGTATTATCAGAATCTGGAACGTGACGAGATTGCCGAGATTATGGGTATTAATTCTCAATCAGTTTCTAATCTTTTACAAGTGGCATTCCAGACGATTCGTGAGAACTGGTCGGGGCTTTTCATCCACTACTTATTTCTGATAAATTTTATTTTATAAAAAATATCACTCGAATACAGTATTTATAATCATCTATTGGCATCTTACAAATATTACTTCCTTTTCGCTGATGAACTTAGAGTACAGAAACTATAACTTTGAAGACTTTAGCCGGGATGAATCATTCCAGCGATGGGTTCTCAATCCAGACAATAAGAGTGAATTATTCTGGACCAATTGGGTGGCCCAGAATCCTGACTGCATTGAACAAATCAATTCAGCCAAGGCATTTCTATTGGCTTTGCGTGAGAAAGATATAGCGTTGGAAGAAGAAGAACTGGATATTATCACAGCTAGAATTATTCAGGAGAATGTAGTTAAGTTACCGTTCTGGAGAACGCAGGTATTCAGAATTGCCGCTTCAATTGTGCTTGTTTTAGGAATTGGATTCGTGGGCATAAGATATTATTCAGAGAAACAGCAAAACGCTTTTCTTGAAAAGATTAACCCAAACCTGACCACTAATTATATTGAAACTGAAAATCAGGATTCAGAAATACAAAAGATAAACCTCGAAGATGGGAGCGTTATTGCGCTTTATCCTAAAAGTAGAATCCGTTATCCAAAACAGTTTTCTGATGCGAAAAGAGAAGTATACCTGATAGGTCAGGCATTTTTTAATATCACTAAAAACCCTAAGCGTCCATTCTGGGTCTACACCAATTATGTTTCTACACAGGTTTTAGGAACCAGTTTTATGGTAAAAGCCTTTGATGATGATAAAAACGTGAAAGTAGAAGTACGGACAGGAAAAGTTTCGGTATATAGCCGTAAAGATCTTGAAAAAGCCAATTTCCAGAAAAATAATGAATTGGCTGGAATCATCCTGACGCCCAACCAGGCCATTGATTATTCTATTGCCGACTCACGCTTACTCAAGTCAATCAGTAAAAAGCCTGAATTATTGATTGCTGAATCTCCTGAAAGTTTTGTTTTTGACGAAGCGCCCATTGCTAAAGTTTTTGAACAACTTGAAAAAGCCTATGGCATCCATATTATCTACGACGAAAAAAACATGGAGAACTGTTATTTAACAGCTTCCCTATCCGACGAATCATTGTTTGAGAAATTAAATCTGATTTGTAAAATTACGCATTCAAGCTACGAAATAGTTGATGCTCAGATAGTTATACATAGCAATGGCTGTTAAGAATGATTTTTTTGCATTATTTCAAAAAAAAATTTAATAAAAACAAGTATCTGCCGAATTTCTCTGCCATCCATAGATAAAACCACAATTATCTATGAATGGCATCCTTTACACTCGTAACCCTTCAAAAATAACATTTGAATTACCCTCAGCTTGCTCGTTGTCGCTATCACTAAGTGTCTTTAGTGGCTAGTTTGCTGTTGATTTTTTCTACAAGAAAAAATAAAATATTTCTATCCATCCTTTGATAAAAAACATTTTAACCCTAAATTTTATCTCATTCTGATGAAAGAGTTTTTCTCTCCCCTATTTTTAAAGAAACTTATGAGGGTTTCATTTGTACAGATAGTATTAAGCTTGATTGGACTAGGTATGTCGTATGCCCACTCGGTTGTTGGACAAGAGGTGCTTGAACAAAGAATTAGTGTCAGAGCATCAAATGATAACCTTAAATCAATGCTCAATTTGATTGAGCATAATGTAAAAGTAAAGTTTGTTTATAACCCCAGAGAAATCAACATTGGTCAGAAAGTTTCTTTTGAAGCAAAGAACGAAACACTGAAAACAGTTTTAGAGAAAATCTGCAAGCCCCTACAAATTGCTTTTGAAGTAAATGGCAAACAGATATTGTTGTACAAAGAAACGATTGGCCTTGTAGAAGAAACTAAATTAATTTTACCAGGCACGCCCACTCCCAGAGAAGAAGAGAAACCCCTGAAGATTGTTTCAGGAAAAGTATCGGACGAAAAGGGAGAAGGTATTCCAGGAGTAAGTATATTAATAAAAGGGACAAATAAGGGTGTTACTACTGATGTGGATGGTGTTTTTCGTTTAGACGTACCAAACGAATCTACCATTCTGGTTTTTAGTTATGTAGGTTATGTTACGAAGGAAATTGTGGTCGGAAACCAGACAATGATTGAGATAAAACTTACGCCTGACGATAAAGCATTAGATGAAGTAGTAGTAGTAGGTTATGGTGAGCAAAAAAAGAGCGATTTAACAGGAGCCGTATCTTCTGTACAATCAAAGGACATTATAAGAGCTAATCCTATTTTGGCCTCAAAAGCTATTCAAGGCCAGGTAGCAGGTGCAACCGTTACAAAAACAGATAACCGTCCGGGTAGTTCGTATAATATCACTATCAGAGGTGAAAATACTATTAATAACTCAACTGCTCCTTTGGTGGTTATAGATGGTTTGATGGGTGGCGATATTAATAACCTGAACCCAAACGACATCCAATCGATGGATATATTAAAAGACGCTTCCTCTACTGCTATTTATGGGGCCAGAGGTGCTAATGGAGTAGTAATTATCACTACTAAAAAAGGTTTATCAGGTAAGCCAAGAGTGAGCTATGACAGCTACGTAGGTGTAAAGATTCCTGCGCACTTACCTAAATTGATGAATAGTGAGGAGTTTTATAAGGCTACTTATACCGACAGAATTCTAGAAGGCGCAGCAGAAACGAAGTTTACTACAATAGAATTAGATAATATCAAGAATGGCCGTACCACAGACTGGGTTGACTTAATTACAGCGCCGGGTGTGCAAACCAGTCAGAATTTAAGTTTAGCGGGAGGTAACGATAAAACGACTTACCGTTTTGCAGGTGGTTTTCTGAATGAAGATGGTAACGTATTAAGCACCAATTTCAAGAGATATAATCTGAATGCTGGTCTTGACAGCAAACTAGGCGATCACTTTAAAGTTGGCTTTACTTCGTATGCTACTTACTCAATCCAGAATCTGGGCTCTCAGGAATCTTTAAGAGGGGCTTATCGCGCCAGACCTACCGGAGTTGCTTACTTTAAAGACTTACCAAATCCGTCTGAAAACCAGGATTTTGATGTCAATGGGACAGCTTTCTGGATGGGTATTAATGATAAACAGGTACCTAATCCTTTAAGCGATGTTGACCCTAACCAATCGAAATTACAAACGACGGTTTCGAGCATTATGGCCAATGCTTATGTAGAGTACTCACCTATTAAAGGTCTGAGTATCCGTTCTTCTTTATCGACTAATTACGCTACAACAAAGGTTGGAGATTTCAGAGGAACCTGGACTAAATCTCAGATTGGTGCAAAACCAAGAGCGCAGCTAGATAACCGCCTTCTGGGAAGTTATACACTTGATAATATCATTACCTATAACCTGAATTTAGGTCAGCATAAAATCAATATTACAGGTTTACAAAGTGCGTTTTATCAACGCAATGAAGCCTCTTCTATTGCAGCCAAAGACTTACCATTTGATTCAGATTGGTACGCCCTCAATACCGGAACAGTTACAGCGTATAGTAGTTCGTTAATTGAGCGTTCGTTGTCCTCTTATATGGGTCGATTGAATTATACTTTCCGGGACAAATACTTCTTAACCTTAACGGGCCGTTCAGACGGAGCATCTCAGTTAGCGGCGGGTAATAAATGGGCGTTCTTCCCTTCAGTAGCTTTAGCTTGGAGATTAATTGACGAATCATTTGTGCAACGTGCCAAAGTTCTTTCAAACCTTAAATTAAGACTGAGCTATGGCGAAGTGGGTAACTCAACGGTTGCACCATATAGCACACAAGCCGGACTTTTGAACACAGGATATGATTTTGATGGTACGGCTGCTTATGGTTTTGCTCCTTCTAACCTCGGCAATAAAGACTTACGCTGGGAAAGAAGTAGAGAACTAAACCTTGGTTTAGATTTTGGTTTATTTGGCAATCGCATTTCTGGGAGTGTAGAATTATATGACAGAAAAACAAATGATTTGATTCTGAACCAAAAAATCCCAACTACTTCTGGTTTCTCTCAGGTAACTTCAAACGTAGGTAAAATCCAGAATAAAGGGATTGAAATTTTATTGAATACCGTCAATATAGCGACATCTGATTTCTCATGGAATACTACGCTGACCTTTACCAAAAATAATAACAAGTTACTCGAATTATATGGCAACGGACAAATGGCCGATAAAGGAAATAACCTTTTTGTAGGCTATCCAATCAGAGCCAATTTCGATTATAAATTTAACGGTATATGGCAAACAGCTGATAAAGATTTAGCAGCTAAATATGGACAGGTTCCAGGTTCGGTGAGAGTAGTAGATCAGAATAATGATGGTAAAATCTCTTCTACTGATGGCATTGACGACAGAGTTTATCTGGGTTCTGAATTACCTAAATTTATTATGGGTATGACTAACCGTTTCAGATATAAAAGTTTCGATCTATCATTCTTCGCTTATTATAGAAACGGAACTTTGTATAATAACAAAACCTTATCGGGCACGTTCGGTGAACTTACGGCACAACGCTACAATAAATTGGCTGATTTGGATTACTGGACAAGCGAAAACCCATCCAATACATATTTCGGTGTAGCTGCAGCTAATCCATATCGCAGTGCTATTAATTATCAGGATGCGAGTTTCTTGCGCATTTCAGACATCACTTTAGGATATACCATTCCTAAAGGCTTGATGGATAAATGGAAACTCTACAACGCAAGAGTATATACTCAGGTAACTAACCCGATTATTACTTCAAAATTTGTTGGATTTGACCCTGAATTCAATTCAGCAATTTATCAGGACGACGTTCCGTCTGTGACTATCAGTCTGGGAGTTAACCTTAGTTTCTAATCTTTTTTATTCGAACTACAATGAACGCTATATATTCAAAAACTAAATTTTTGCTTGTCGCAGGTTTATTACTTGTTTCGATGAGTTGTAAAGATTCTTTTCTGGACGAAAAGCCTAAATCGACCCTTACCACAGACGTTTATTATAAAACGGAAGCAGGTTTTGAAGATTTGATAAGAGCTTGTTATCCTTTACTAAGAAATATTCACCAGAACAGAGTATTGGGGCTGAATGGTACTGACCTCTTCTCTTCACAAAGTGGCTGGAATCCTTCGGCAGTGAATGGCAAAGAAACCCCAACAAGCTTATATGATGTATATGATAATCGTTTCAATGCCACATTGCCCGAACTCCAAAGTCTTTGGGCTATGCTATATGCCGAAATTGCTCGTACAAATACTGCTATCAGCCGTGCCGATGGTATTACAACAATGGCTGCTGCCTTGAAAGACACCAGAGTTGCAGAAGCCAAGTTTTTAAGAGCCTTGTGTTTCTTTTACGCAGTACAGAACTGGGGTGATATTCCGATGCCTTTAGCTGAAATCACTACGCCACAGAAAAATTTCCCAAGAGTAGCATCTGCCGAAGTTTATAAACAAATCATTGCCGATTTGCTTGATTGTGAAGCTAAATTACCTGCAGTTGCTTCAAACTATGGACGTGCTACCAAGGGAGCGGCTCAATTCTTGTTAGCAAGAGTTTATCTAACCAGAGGTTGGAACTTCAACAATGCTTTGGGTGGTACAAGCGCTGACTTTGATGCAGCATTGCAATATGCCGACAAAATTATTGATACGTATCCATTAGCAGCCAGCTATAAGGATTTATTCCCGAAACGCTCGGATAATCCATTGACACAATACACAGGAGCCCAGAACGATAAAAATGCTGAGATTATTTTTTCAGTTCAATACAATGGCGATGTATTGACGAATAAAACTGACCCGGCATTTACACAGGATGCGGCTGGTGGAAATGACCTGCATTCTAAATTCGGACCAAGCGGTGAGGGTTTCATTGGCAGCAAAGGTCGCACAAGTGATTATAATCGTGGTACAGGTATTCATCAAATCAATGCTGCTACCTATCGTATGTTCGATCCCGATATTGATACCCGTTATGCGCATAATTTCGTAAGCGTTGGTTACGCTCTTTCGGCAGTAAAAGACTATAAACCCCTGCCACAAAGCAATCCAAATCTGAAAATCAATTTTAACGTAGGTGATACTGTTTTAGTGAACCGTCCTTGGAACAACCCTACCACTACTTTAGCAGAAAGAGGTGTTGATTTAGGAGGTACTAAAAATTATGCTGTGGTAAATACTTACGAATATGGGGGAGGATATCCGATAGATAATTCAGGTTTGAATGTACAAGGGCCTATGATGTGGAAATTCTGGCAACCAGGTATTCCTTATGGAGATGCTTATGGTACATTTAATGAAGCTGTTTTCAGATCAGCCGAGGCTTACCTGATTGCTGCTGAAGCTATCGTAAAAGGTGCTAAGGGCGGGAAGTTAGGTACAGCAGAAATTTATTACAACAAAGTCCTTGACCGCGCTTTGGGCGCTAAACAAGGTACAGAGCCCAAACGTGCCGCAACTCCTGAAGACCAGAAATCGCTTGATGCTATTTCATATCGTGCCACTGCTGCCACTATAAGCATCGATTTGATTCTGGATGAAAGAGGCCGTGAATTGATGGGCGAATATGGTCGTTGGTTTGACTTGAAAAGAACAGGTAAATTAGTTGAACGTATAAAAAAATATAATCCTTGGGTAAAAGGACAGTCAATCACAGACAAGCACAATCTAAGACCGATTCCTCAATCTGAAATTGACCTTTCTTTCCCTAAGATGACACAAAATCCTGGATATTAACCCCACACCCCAATGGCAGCGGCCGACCGTCCCTCTCTCCAACAGTAAGGAGAGAGGCTTTCCCTCCCTTTCCCACTTTTGGGTCAGACCGCTGATGCGGAAGGGTCGAGGATGGGATTCATCTATTTAACCTAACCACTATGATTCAATTAAGTAAAGTAGCATTCTTCGGAATGCTACTCTTAAATTTCAACTCACAAGCCCAATGGAAAGACCTTTTTAATGGAACAGATTTGAAAGGGTGGACCAAATGCAATGGAACTGCCGAGTATAAAATTGAAAACAAAACAATTATTGGTGTTTCAAGACTAAATACGCCTAATTCATTTATTTGCACAGAGGCTGTATATGGCGATTTTGTATTAGAATTAGAAGTAAAAGCTGAGTTAGGTTTAAACTCCGGTATTCAGATTCGTAGCATTAGTGACCCTAAAATAATGGATGGGAAGGTACATGGCTATCAGGTAGAAATAGACCCGGGCGACCGTGCCTGGAGTGGAGGTATATTTGACGAGTCCAGAAATAACTGGTTGTACCCACTTTCAGTTAATCCACAAGGACGAAAAGCTTTCAGAAATGGACAATGGAATCAATACCATATTGAGGCTATCGGTAATAATATCAGAACCTGGATTAATGGTATCCCTTGTGCAAATCTGTTTGACTCCCAAACAGCCAAAGGACTGATTGCTTTACAGGTTCATAAAATCAAAACCCCAGCACAGGAAGGCTTGACAGTACAATGGAGAAATATCAGAATTGCTACTGAAAACCTAAAAGACGTAGTCTGGAAAACTGAAGCGGCACCAGAAATAAGTTATCTGCATAACCAACTCACTGAAAATGAAATCAGAAAAGGTTGGAGATTACTATGGGATGGCAAGACATCAGCAGGTTGGAAACTAGCCAATGGCAATTCTTTCCCGAAAGCTGGCTGGGCGATAGAAGATGGGGTATTGAAAGTACTGGGCTCTAAAAAAGACAGTGTTCGCAAAGGTGGCGATATAGAGACAGTTCAGGAGTTTTCAGATTTTGAATTGGAATTAGATTTTAAACTGACTACAGGGGCCAATAGTGGTATAAAATACTTTGTTGTAGACGACCCCAAGAAAAAAGAAGGCACAGGCGCTGGTCCTGAATTTCAGTTATTAGATGATAAGGTTCATCCTGATGCTAAAGCAGGGGTAAATGGAAACAGAACCACCGCTTCTTTATATGATTTAATCACATCTGAAAACCTTTCAGAAGGAAGTAGCGACAAAAGAATCAATGGGCCGGGAAAATGGAATAAATTGAGAATTGTCTCTAAAAACGGCCACGTAGAGCATTGGCTTAATAACCTGAAAATGGTAGAATATGACCGTTATTCACAGATATTCCGCAATCTGGTAGCTAAGAGTAAATACGTTACTTATCCCAATTTTGCCCTGGCTCATGCCGGACATATTTTATTCCAGGATCACGGTGATGAAGTACATTTCAGAAGTATAAAAATAAGAGAATTATAAGTTGACACTCCATCAACAAACCCCTAAAAATTAACCCAACTCATGAATAGACGGACATTTGTACATACAGGTTTTCTTTCGGTTTGTTCAGTACCTTTTTTAACAATTAACGCTCACCCTACAAGAATCGAGAGCAAACCGAGCTGGCTGTTGGAATGGATAAAAATACATGACCAGAATTTCCCCAATTTTAAATCGCTTAAAGTAACTGATGCTAAAAGCAAATATTTTGGAGGGTATACAGATCATGTAGAAATACCAAATCCGCATACAACCGCTGGTTTTATTATGGAAGCCTGTATGTTGATGTCCTGTCCTGAATCGACCTATTATCAGTCAAAAGAAGTATTACGAGAAGTGGAAGAAGCAGCTAATGCCATGCTCAAATTCCAACATTCAGATGGCACGATTGATTTATTAGCAACCAATTTCCACTCAACACCAGATACAGCCTTTATCCTGGAGAATATAGTTCCAGCCTATAAATTCCTTAAGCAATCTCAAACCAAAGGTTCTGAGAAAGCATTGAATTCATTACAAATTTTTCTAAAAAATGCGGGTGAGGGGTTAATTGTCGGAGGTATCCATACCCCTAACCATCGTTGGGTAGTATCCGCAGCACTCACCAAATTAAATGAGTTATTTCCTGACAAACGATATATTGCCCGCATCGACCAATGGTTGGCCGAACATATTGATCTTGATCCGGACGGGCAGTATACCGAAAAAAGCACGAATAGTTATTCCCCAATCGTCAACCGCTCCTTGATAATCATGGCGAGAGGCCTCAACAAACCTGAATTATTAGATGCTGTTCTAAAAAATTTAGAGATGACACTTTACTATGTTCATCCGAACGGTGAGGTGGTGACTGAGGCCTCTAATCGCCAGGATAAAGGCACGATTGGCAATATGTATAAATATTACTATTGTTATCGCTTCATGGCCATTCAAAAAAACAATGGCGAAATGGCAGCCATGAGCCGACAAATTGAAAAGACGAGTACCAAAAATGAATTAGCGAGCTATCTGGATTATTTCCTGGAAGACCCATCTTTATGGAAAGAACTACCGGCTGATAAACCCCTGCCAACCAGCTATGCCAAAGCCTTTCCATATTCTGGTGTAGTCAGAATCAGAAGAGGCAATTGGGATTCTACCATCTTATCAAACAATCCCGGCTGGCTTACTTTTCATAAAGGCAATGCCGTTTTGCAAGCCATGCGTGTTGCGGCATCATTCTTCGGTAAAGGTCAGTTTCAATCAGAAAAAATAGAAAAAGAAGGAAATACCTGGGTTTTAAAAAATCATCTGGAAGGACCATATTACCAGCCATTGGATAAAGATAAAATCTCACCTGATGGTGATTTGGATAAAATGCCCCGAACACTCAGGAAGCAAAGCGAGATTCAGAAATTAGATACCGTAGTAAAGATTCAGGAGTCTAATAATGGTATAGAAGTAGAAATTAATATGACAGGCACCGAGGGCGTACCTGTCTCACTCGAATTGATTTTCAGACCAGGAGGTACATTTGCAGGAGTTACCAATCATCCTACTAATACCAAAGCTTTTCTTTTCTCTGGACAAAGTGGTTCGTATGCTTTGGGTGGTGATATTATTCAGTTTTCATCCGGTAGAATCGAGCATAAAAACATCCAGTTAAGAGGCGCCTTACCCGCATCAGACGCTCCAACTGTCTATATCACAGGCTTTACCCCTTTTAAACATACCATTCTGTTATCCTAAAATCTGTTTCCAAACTTAACCTAAGATGAAGAAAATAGCAGCAAAGCTATTTGTGTTTACTTTACTATTCACAAGTGCCATTGCCCAAAGTACAAAAAGTGTTTGGTTAGATGATTTACCCATCAAATCATTTTCAGAAGGCATTCCTGCGGTATTACCTAAAACCAATGCTGCGGGAGATTCGATAAAAATTAATGGGTTGTATTATGTGCATGGTGTAGGTGTCAATTCTACCAGTGTACTCTCATTTTATCTGAATGGTAATGCAACTGAATTTTCAGCAATGGTAGGGGTAGATGATAGAGGAGTAAAGGATTTATCACACAAATTTTATGTAATTGGTGATAAGAAGATTTTGTTTGAAAGTGGAGAAATGAAACTGGGAGATGCGTCTAAATCAGTGAAGGTAAATGTAAGTGGTATTAAACGACTTGGGCTATTAGCCGTAGTTGATATGAGTGTGAATAAAACTTATTCGAATTGGGCAAATGCTCAGATTATAATGAAGAATGAGACACTTCCGCAAACTTTACCAAATAAAGATGAAAAATATATATTAACACCCTTACCAGATAAAAAACCTAAGATCAATTCGGCAAAAATATTTGGCGCAAGACAGGATAATTCATTTCTCTATACAATTGCCGCCACAGGAGAAAGACCCATTTCATTTTCAGCTACAAACCTACCCAATGGACTTTCAGTCAATGAAAAGAACGGAATAATTTCGGGAAAAGTTGACAAAAAAGGCACATATAAAACCATTATAAAAGCGAAAAATGCTTTTGGCGAAGCACAGAAAGAATTAAGAATTGTTATTGGCGATACCATTGCCTTAACCCCTCCTATAGGCTGGAATGGATGGAATTCATGGGCCAGAAACATTGACCAGGAAAAAGTAATAGCTTCGGCTGATGCGATGGTAAAAATGGGTTTGAATCAGCATGGGTGGACATATATCAATATAGATGATGCCTGGCAAGGGAAACGAGGTGGTGAGTTTAAGGCTATCCAGCCCAATGAAAAATTTTCAAAATTTAAAGAGATGATAGATTATATACATGGCCTTGGCTTAAAGGTAGGTGTATACTCTACGCCAATGATTACAAGTTATGCCGGCTACACAGGAGGCTCATCTGATTTTGAAGATGGCAGAATTACGGATTCGATTATCAATAATAAAAGAGCTTTCCGTTATATCGGTAAATACAGATTTGAAGAAAACGATGCCAGACAAATGGCCGCATGGGGTATTGATTATCTGAAATATGACTGGAGGATTGATGTTAGTTCTGCCGAAAGGATGTCAGTTGCTTTAAAAACATCAGGCAGAGATATTATCTATAGTATATCCAATTCTGCACCTTTTTCTAATGCCAGAGATTGGGCAAGACTAACCAATACTTTCCGAACCGGCCCTGATATTCGTGACAGTTGGTTAAGTCTTTATCATTCAGCGTTCACTTTAGATAAATGGGCAGCTTTTGGTGGTCGTGGGCATTGGCTTGACCCAGATATGATGATTTTAGGGAACGTTACCACAGGTTCAACCTTACATCCTACCCGACTTACGCCTGACGAACAATACAGTCACGTAAGCCTTTTCAGTTTACTATCAGCACCTTTACTCATCGGCTGTCCCATTGAGCAGTTGGATGCCTTTACTTTGAATTTATTGACCAACGATGAGGTAATCGAAATTAATCAAGACCCATTGGGAAAACCCGCCAGATTAGTTAAAAAGGAAAATGGCGTGCAAATCTGGCTGAAATCTTTAGAAGACGGCTCTTATGCAGTAGGTATTTTCAATATTGCACACTTTGGCGAAAGTCCACAATCATATTTTCATTGGGGTGATGAAAAAGCCATCAATTATAAGTTTGATTTCAACAAAGTTGGTTTACAAGGCCATTTCAGATTGAGAGATGTATGGCGGCAAAAAGACATTGGTATTTTCAGTCAGTCTTTTCCAACGGAAATCAGACACCACGGAGTCTTATTGTTAAGAATGTTTCCTGTAAAGTAATAGAGAGATTGTAATCATGAAATTAAATAAGCACTTAACCACTATTTTTATATATCTGTCACTAACTACATCCGCTCAAAATACAAGAGCGGTGTGGTTAGATGACTTGTTAATCCAGACATATTCTGAAGGCATACGCCCTGTTCAGGCGAAAAGAAATTATTCAGGAGATACTTTACGCATCAACGGTAAAAAGTTTGAAAGAGGTTTAGGAGCACAATCTCCTTGCGTATTAGCCTTTTTATTGAATGAGAAAGCCAAACATTTCTCGGCATTAATTGGTGTTGATGACTTAGGCAATAAAGATATCCCATTGAATTTTTATGTATTAGGCGATGGTAAAATATTGTTTGAAAAAACTGATATGAAGATCGGTGATGAAGCTATAAAAGTTGAAGTAGACTTAGCGGGCATCAAACAATTAGGCCTTTTAGTAACGGATAAAGTAGGCGGAATCAACAATAAAAGAACCTATTGCGATTGGATAGATGCACAAATCGAAATGATTGCAGATAACATACCGGAACATGTAATAAATGTAGACAAGAAGTATATTTTGACTCCAAAGCCCTCTGCAAAGCCAAAAATCAATTCGGCAAAATTATTTGGAGCAACACCGGGGAATCCGTTTTTATATACTATTGCCGCCACCGGGCAAAAACCTATGAGCTTCTCAGCCGCTAATATGCCAAAAGGATTAAAATTAGATAGCAAAACAGGTATTATTACAGGGAATATCGGCGAAAAAGGCACCTATAAAACAACACTTAAAGCCAGAAACGCGCTTGGTGAAGCGACTAAGGAATTAACTATCAAAATCGGTGATACCATTGCCTTAACTCCACCCATCGGCTGGAACGGATGGAACGCTTGGGAGGCGAATATTGACAGAGAAAAAGTAATCGCTTCAGCTGAGGCAATGGTAAAAACAGGCTTAAAAGACCATGGCTGGACTTATATCAATATTGATGATGCCTGGCAAGGGAAGCGTGGAGGGGCGCATGATGCCCTTCAGCCTAATGAGAAATTTCCAGACATTAAAGGTATGTTTGATTATATCCATTCGCTTGGACTAAAAGTGGGTTTATATTCTACACCTTATATTTCGAGCTATGGGGGGTATACAGGGGCATCTTCTGATTTTGAAAAGGGAGGTGAAACACATGAATCAATTATCGTGAATAGAAGGGCCTTCAACAGAATTGCCAAGTATAGATTTGAAGAAGCAGATGCCAGACAAATGGCAGAATGGGGCGTGGACTTTTTAAAATATGACTGGCGGATAGACGTAAACTCTGCCGAAAGGATGCAAAAAGCATTGAAGCAATCAGGGAGAGATGTTGTCTTTAGTTTATCCAATAATGCTCCTTTTGAAAAAGTGAATGACTGGGTTCGTACTTCAAATATGTATCGCACCGGACCGGATATTAAAGACAGTTGGACAAGCCTTTACCTCACTTCTTTTTCATTAGATAAATGGGTCCCTTACACAGGTCTTGGGCATTGGGCTGATCCTGATATGATGATTGTTGGTAAGGTTTCCATTGGCCCTGTGATGCACGACACCCGTCTCACTGCCGATGAGCAGTATAGTCATGTAAGTATGTTCAGTTTATTAGCAGCACCTCTGCTGATTGGCTGCCCAATTGAGCAATTAGATGCCTTTACGATTAATCTGCTCTCTAATGACGAAGTGATAGAGATTAATCAAGACCCTTTGGGAAAAGGAGGCAGATTGCTTTATAATGAAAATGGTGTTGAAGTATGGCAGAAACCGTTGGAAGATGGCTCTTCGGCCATTGGGTTATTTAATACAGCCGATTTTGGTAAAACACCTCAATCTTATTTCCATTGGGGTAATGAAAAATCAAAGGAGTTCACTCTGGATTTCAATAAAATCGGATTGGAAGGTAAATACAAATTTCGTGATACATGGCGACAAAAAGACCTGGGTGTGTTCGGTAAATCATTCAAAACCGAAATCCGACATCATGGAGTCGTTTTACTTCGTGTGTTTCCAGTTAAATAATAGAAGTAGAAATTCCTTAACCTTAAATCAAGGTCAGATGCAAAAGAAATTTATCAGTTGGTTTGTAATTCTAGTCGGAACGTTGGGCTTTTTATCTATAAAAGCTCAACCGAACGATGCTGTTTATACCCAAAAATATACTTATCAAACGCTCTCTGCCTATCAAAAAAAGCTATTCGACACTTTTCTTGAAAGCGAGATACCCGCGGGCACTGTAACCGAAAATACTTTAACCAATGATGTAAGTTTACGTTCCAAAACCAGAGTAGCGCAAGCCTTACTATTTAGAAATGCGGCAGGAGATAAAGAAAAAGCCATCACTATTCTGAAATGGGTTCTGAAAAACCAGTATCAGGATGAAAACGACAAATGGTATGGTATCTGGAAAACCTCTGTCGATAATGATAGATTTGACCAAAACTGGCGGGAATTTATTGGCT
The DNA here is from genome assembly GCF_054779675.1 of Emticicia fontis. Classification (NCBI taxonomy): domain Bacteria; kingdom Pseudomonadati; phylum Bacteroidota; class Cytophagia; order Cytophagales; family Leadbetterellaceae; genus Emticicia; species Emticicia fontis. The sequence goes on along the minus strand of NZ_BAAGXU010000012.1, from coordinate 69,270 downwards.
GTGATCTGATAATCATTCTTCATAAATTCAAACCTCTGCTTCCACAATCATTGATTAAAGACATAGAAACAGGTCTTATTCATGCAGCCAAAGGAGCATTTAAAAGAAATGTTGGCGCTGACTATACCAATATTTCCATTATGAGTGCCTTCCTGATGGAGTATGTGGGGACAAGGTTCGGCATTGGATCTCTCAAAAATGCTGGCATTGTCAAAGCAAAACAAGTTTTCAATTTATATCAATCTCATAAAACATTCAGCGAATATAATTCTCCTACCTATTATGGGGTAACACTCATCGGGCTTGCTTTGTGGAGAGAATTGGCTTTCTCTAATGAGATTCAGGAAATGGGAAAAGCACTTGAAAAAGAATTCTGGCATGAAATCGCTAAGTCTTACAACCCCAATCTCAAAAATATGCCTGGCCCTTATTTCAGAGCTTATGGCATGGATATGACCAAATATTTCGCCATCACAGGTATCTGGATTGCATTGGCTTTGGATGACGAAAAAAAGGCACCTTTAGCGCCTGCCAAAGACCCTAAGTATGGAGAAATGAGTAACCTCCCAACTATTCTGAATGTAGGTTTAGTGATTCCGAAAGTCGATTTAAAAGCGCTACAATCATTCTCAAAACCTCAGTTGATTACTGTTGATGTGCCCAATAATTATAAAGGCGATAGTATCAAAAAAGTAAGTATCTACCTCAATAAAGACTGGATGATGGGCGGTTTATGGGGGAATAAACGAGTTTGGGAGCAAATTAAAATCGGCACTATTCATTGGAAAGCCAGTAATGGAGATATAGGCTGGCTAGCCATTCTGGGTGATGGGAATACGAATGTAAAAGTAAATCAATCTTCTCTACTTATTTACACAGGTAGCTCTTCTGCTTATAAACTTGAGGTTTTAGTGTATGCGCCAATGATTGAAAAAGAAGTATTTGAAAAGCAGGTATGGGAATTAGCAGGTATAAAACTAAACACTAAATCCTCTCTTACACCTGCTCAAATTGAAAGAATCAGTAGTAAAGAAGGCAGTAATAAATATGCAATTTCTGATGCTATTCCTTACTTCTATAAAGTAGTATATGAAATTCCGGCTAATTGGAATAGTAACAAACCTTTAATTGAAATATCACCTAACCAATAAATTTAAATACTCTGATAAAAATGAATTCTCGTAGAAATTTTATCAAAAACACAGCTTCTGCCATCGGCGGTTTAGGTCTGATGGAATTTTTGCCATTAGAAGCGCTTGCTTCAATGAGAAAAAAGATTGCGCCCAGCGATAGAATCAATGTAGGTCTGATTGGGGTCAAAAATCAAGGCTTTAATAATATCCGTGCTTTTTTGAAGATTAATGAGGTAAACCTGAAAGCTATCTGCGATGTAGACGATGACCAGTTGGCCAAACGCAAAGCAGATTTAACCAAAGCCGGAGTGCAGAACCTGACTACTTACAAAGATTATCGCAAAATGCTCGAAGACAAAGAGTTGGATGCTATAATAGTAGCCACTCCTGACCATTGGCATTGCTTGCAATTAACCGATACTCTTTCAGCCGGAAAACACGTATATGTCGAAAAACCAATTGCCAATTCTATTGGTGAAGCCAAAGCTATGGTTCGTGCAGTAGAAGCATCGGGCAAGGTAGTTCAGGTAAATCAATGGCAAAGAAGTAATAAGCATTTTCAAGATGCGGTTGCCTTTGTAAAATCTGGCAAACTCGGTACAATTATCAATACCAAAACCTGGATGTATCGTAGCACTCAGCCTTTACCAACCCTCCCTGATACATCAGTTCCAGCAGGAGTCGATTATGATATGTGGCTTGGCCCAGCGACTAAACGCCCATTCAACGCCAATCATTTTCATTATGAATTTCGTTGGTTCTGGGATTATGCCGGAGGTTTGATGTGCGACTGGGGCGTGCATCTGATAGACATTGTTCTTTGGGGAATGGGTGTAAATGAACCACTCTCTGTTTCGTCTGTAGGCGGAAAAAGAATCTTACAAAATGATTCGCGTGAAACACCTGATTATATCAATGTCACTTATGATTTTGGTAGTTTTACTAATACCTGGGAGCACTATATGGGTACTGGAGCCGGACAATATGGCAAAAACCACGGTATAGCTTTTATTGGTACAAAAGGAACGCTGATAGCAACGCGTAATGGCTGGGAAGTAATACCTGAACGAGAAGGGCAAAGTTTCAGAATGGAAGCAGTGCCTCTCATTGAAAAATCAGATATTGGGATGGATTTACATATACAGAATTTTATTGCGGTTATGAAAAACGGTAAACTAGACCAACTAGCCTGCCCTATCCATGCCGGAGCAACTGTGGCACTCAATGCTCATATGGGTAATATCTCGCTCCGAAGTGGAAACAAAATTCATTGGGATGCAGCCAAAGGAAAATTTGACAACAAAACAGCCAATTCATTAATAAAACCGACCTACCATAACGGCTTTGTTTTTCCAAAGGTATAATTTCGGGCATTCGTAATCTGGGTAAAATCCAGATTACGACCCATCTTAATTTTATGAATAAAATTCTTTCAGGCATACTGTTCATCGTATTGTTTTTTGAAGCAAAAAGCCAGGTACCTTTTCGATTACGGTCTGATTTATTACTCAATACTGATCAGGTATATCAAAGTGGGATTCCGACCAGTGAATCACTTGAATCTGCTGTTAATCAAAAGCAGCAATTCCAGTTTGCCTATATCAGCAATAAGCAACCGCACTTTAGTTGGGAAGTGGCTAATGCAACAGTAAGTGCTTATAGAATTTTATTCGCTTCCAATGCCCAGTTATTAGACCAGAACAAAGCAGACCTATGGAATACACAAAAAGTTAAATCAACTAAAAACAAAGCAATATATAATGGTACGCCTTTAACGTCTGGTAAAGTTTATTACTGGAAAGTACAGGTCTGGGATGATAAGGGTCGGACTTCCGGTTTTTCAAAAACTTCCTCTTTTTATCTTGATACACCCAATGAAGCCGAACCCTTTTCCCATCAACCATTATCTGCTGAAATTCAGGAACCTGTTCAAATCATAAAAACGGGGTCAGATGCTCACTTTCTGGATTTTGGGAAAGATGCTTTAGGGCAATTAACCTTGCATCTGACAAGTCCTGAAAGTGATTCTATCTGGATTGAAGTAGGTGAAGCCTTAGAGAGTCCGGCTCATATTCATAAAAATGCCGGGCGCAATATCCGTTATTTAAAACTTCCTCTTTTTATTAAATCGGGTACTCATGATTATGTGATCAATTGGCCAATCAATGAAAAACGTAATACTCGTAATCCGATACTTATGCCCGATTATATTGGTGAAGTTTACCCTTTCAGGTATGTAAGTATTCAGAATTTCAAGGGCATCATTGATAAACAATCTATCAAACGAAAGGCTGTTTTCTATCCTTTTGATGAAATGGCTTCCAGTTTTGCCTCAAGCGACACTGTTCTGAATCAGGTCTGGGATTTATGTAAATATTCGATGAAAGCCACCAGCTTTACAGGCTACTATATTGATGGAGATAGGGAAAGGATTCCTTACGAAGCCGATGCATTGATTAATCAGTTGTCTCATTACGCAGTAGACGCCGAGTACAGCATCGGGCGACGCTCGATGAACTACCTGATTTATCACCCAACCTGGCCGACTGAATGGAGTTTGCAGAATGTTTTGATTGCCTGGAATGACTATCAGTACACAGGTGATACTACCCTCCTGAAAAATTATTACACCCACCTGCGAAACAAAGCATTAATGCCACTAGCGGGAAAAGGAGGTTTAATCAGTACCCGTACCAATAAGCAAACCGATGAGTTTTTAAAGACTATCTATATCACCAAAACTTTCGATAATAGACGGGGTTTACATGATAATGTTGATTGGCCTCAAACCGGAGATTTCATAGGTAATGAAAAAGAATATAAGGGCGAAACCGATGGTTTTGTATTCAATACTTATAATGCAGTTATCAATGCTTATTATTATCGAAACCTTGTTTTTCTGCAAAAAATAGCTCAGATTTTAGAAAAAAAAGAAGATGCGATAGAATATGAGAACAAAGCTAAAGAGGTTAAAAACTCCTTTCTTCAAATATTTCAGGATGCTCAAACGGGTTTAATTAAAGATGGAGATAGTACCAGCCATTCTTCTTTACACGCTAATATGTTTGCGCTGGCATTTGGGTTGATTCCCAAAAAAGATGTAAACAAAGTGGTTGAGTTTATCAAAAGCAGAAAAATGGCTTGTAGTGTCTATGGCTCTCAGTTTCTGATGGATGCCTTATATGAAGCAGGAGAAGCTGATTATGCACTTGAATTGCTCTCATCAACTGCTCAAAGGAGTTGGTATAATATGATTCGTATTGGCTCAACTATATCCCTGGAAGCATGGGATAAGGTCTATAAGCCCAATCTTGACTGGAATCATGCCTGGGGCTCAGTACCCGCTAATATTATTGTCCGGAAATTAATGGGTGTAGAGCCCATCAGTCCCGGCTTTGAGACTTTTCAGATTAAACCACAGCCAGGTAAACTGGCTTTTGCCAACCTTAAAACCCCGACTATTAAAGGTGCAGTTTCGGTTTCTTTTAACAAAGGCAATACCTCTGCAACGATGGAAGTTGTTGTTCCGGGGGGTACGAGTGCTAATATCTATATGCCTGCTGATTATAAAAGCACCAATCTTACTATCAATGGGCAACGCAGCAATATTAAAGTGCAAGACGGCTACTATTTATTACCTGAGGCAAAACCGGGTAAGTATATATTCGTATTGAATTAGTAAAATTGATTATAAAATGCAATAAACATGAAGAAGAAATACATTTTAAGTATTCTCATTTGTTGGAATATTTTCTCGGTAGGGTTTGCTCAGAAAAGACCGAATATTGTTTACATACTGGCCGATGATTTAGGTATCGGCGATGTATCTTCTTATAACCCGAACGGAAAGATACAAACCGAAAACATTGATAAATTAGCAAAGACTGGTATTCGGTTTACAGATGCCCACACTACCTCGGCGGTTTGCACACCTACGCGTTATAGTATTATGACAGGCCGCTATAACTGGCGGACTACCATGAAAAAAGGTGTTTTACATGGCTATGATACGCCGTTAATCGATGTCAGAAGAGAAACTGTGGCTTCGTTTCTGCAAAGACAAGGCTATAAAACAGGGGTGGTAGGAAAATGGCATCTGGGCTGGACGTGGAATAATATTGAAGCCGGAGAGAAAAAAGTAGACTTCTCTAAGCAAGTGACCAATAATCCTAATGCCAAAGGTTTCGATTATTCTTTCTGTATTCCGGCATCGTTGGATATGCCGCCTTATGCCTACGTCGAAAATGGTTTTTGTACCACTATTCCTAAAGATACTTCTGTAGCCAGAAAAGGCATAGAATTATTCAGAGCAGGTATCATTGCCCCTGATTTCCAACCAGAAGAAGTGATTGGCAAGTTTACTGAAAAAGCACTAAGTTTCATTGATCAGAATGCCAATAAAGACAAGCCTTTCTTCTTATATTTTCCGTTGGCAGCGCCACATACGCCTGTTTTACCAATTGGCGAGTTTGTCGGCAAAAGTAAAGTTTCTCCTTATGGCGACTTTGTGTTGATGGTGGATAATGTAGTAAAAAAAGTGGTGGCAACACTTAAGAAAAACGGGATATATGACAATACCATTATTATTTTTACCTCTGATAATGGCTTTGCCAACTCTGCCAATTTACAGGCGCAATTATCCAAAGGGCATAATCCATCAAGCGATTACAGAGGCTTGAAAACCGATATTTTTGAAGGAGGACATCGCGTGCCTTTTATCGTCCATTGGAGTAATGTAATCAAAAAAGGCAAAGTTTCAGAGCAGTTGGTTTGTAGTACAGACTTTTTCAGAACGGTTGTTGAATTGAACAAGGCACAATTGAGCGACAATGTGGCTGAAGATAGCTATAGTTTTTTAAGCCAGTTAACTGATAAAAAATCAAATTTTGAGCAACGCGCTTCTATTATTCATCACTCATCTAATGGATTCTTTGCTATCCGAAAAGGACAATGGAAACTCATTATGTGCTCACATTCGGGTGGAAATGGTAAACCTAAAGAAGAAAGTGAAGAAGCGAAGTCACTCCCTCCCATTCAATTATATGACCTTAAAAACGATATAGCCGAAACTAAGAATGTGTATGCTGAGCATCCTGAAATTGTGAAAGAATTAACGGCATTACTCACGAAACACGTGCAGGATGGCAGAAGCACCAAAGGGAAAATCCAGACCAATGACGGCCCAGCGTATTGGAGCCAGTTGAATTGGCTGGGTAAATAATGTTTTCTATAAATTGAAAATTTGCATGAACAGATTAAAATATTTCATTGGTTATCTCATCAGTTTTTTCATTGTAAGCACCTCTTTTTCTCAAAAACTAAGACCCGTTGATATGGTTTATCCCTGGGTGGATGCGGCGAATTCAAGATGGTTCTTTTTTAACTCGGCCTCTCGTCCATTTGGCATGGTTAATTTGAGTCCTGATACGGGCGTAAATTCTGATTGGGGCTCAGGCTACCGCTATCATTCTGATAGTATCAAGTGCTTTAGCCATTCACATGACTGGCAGTTATCAGGTATTCCTGTTATGCCAACCACTGGTGAATTCAAAGGACATCAGGGGAATGAGAAATACGGCTCTTTGTTTTCTCATAACAAAGAAATCGTGAAGGCGGGTTATCATAAAGTTGTGTTAGATGCTTATCATATCACTGCCGAACTGACCTCTACTACGCGTGTAGGTTTTCATAGATATACTTTCCCAAAATCTGACCAAAGCCATATTTTGTTTGATTTTTCTACTTTCTTAGGGCCTTCAGATACCCAAAAAGGATACGTAAAGAAAATCAATAATCAGGAGATTGAAGGCTATGCCATTATGGCCCCGACTATCCGCCGCCCTAAAGCTTTGACAGTCTTTTTTGTAGCCGTTTTCGATAAACCTTTTGAGACTTTCAAAGGCTGGAGAAAAGGGCAATTAGAGGAAATAAAAGATGCCATTGAGGGTGAAAAAACTGGCGCATACGTCAGCTTTAAAACTAATCAGGGAGAGATAAGAAAAATGAAAGTAGCCATTTCGTTTGTGAGTGAACAACAGGCAAGGCTTAATCTTAAAACTGAATTAGCGCACTGGGATTTCGACAAGGTGGTGACTGATAGTCAGAATGATTGGAATAGCTGGTTAAGCAGAATTGAAATTCAGGGTGGAACACCGACTGAACAAAGCCGCTTCTATACTGATTTATGGCATGCGCTATTAGGGAGAAGAATCATTTCGGATGTCAATGGAAAATACTCAGATATGACTGGCCCTGAACGACTGATTAAACAGATTCCATTAGATGCTACTGGTAAGCCCAAATTCAATTATTATAATTTTGATGCCATGTGGGGTGCACAATGGTCGCTCAATACGCTCTGGCATCTGGTTTACCCAGAAGTAACCGAGTCTTTCATCAATTCCATGTTAGCCATGTATGATGATGGAGGACTTATTCCACGTGGACCTGCCGGAGGCAATTATACGTTTGTGATGACAGGTGCCTCTTCTACCCCATTTATTGTGAGTGCTTATCTGAAAGGCATCAGAGGCTTTGATATTAATAAGGCTTATGAGGGCATGAGGAAAAACCATTTCCCGGGTGGATTGATGAGCAAAGCAGGTTATGAACATAAGACCATGAAAGGTGGTGGAATTGAGTATTATATGGAAAGAGGATATGTTCCTCATCCATTAAGTAGTACGAAATATGGTTTTCATCAGGATGGCTCTACCCAAACACTTGAATATGCCTATCAGGACTATACCTTAGCGCAAATGGCACAGGCATTAGGCAAAACTGACGATTATCAGCTATTTATGAAACGTGCTGAAAATTATAAAAATATCTGGAATCCAGAAATTGGTTGGATGTGGAACAGAACATTGGATGGTAAATGGGCAACACCTGTGGATATTCTACGCTATGATAACGGCTGGGAAGAAGGCAATGCGGCCCAATATACCTGGTTTGTGCCGCATGATGTACAGGGTTTAATCAATCTGATGGGTGGAAAAGACGCTTTTACAGCAAAATTAAACTCATCATTTGAAAAGGCTCAAAAGCATGATTTTGTATCGGGGAAATCTCACGACAAAGAAGCACTTGAAGAATTCCGCAGAGTATATATTAATTATGGAAACGAACCCTGTATGCAAACGCCGTTTTTGTTTAATTTCTCAGGCTCGCCGTGGCTGACTCAATACTGGACCCGCCAATTGATTGATAAAGCTTATAGTGGCCTTTCGCCAGATTTAGGCTATAGTGGTGACGAAGATCAGGGGCTGATGGGGTCTCTGGCAGTTTTATTGAAAACAGGTATCTTTTCTACTAACGGTGGTACTACACCAAAGCCTTTCTATGAAATCAGTAGTCCGCTTTTTAATAAGATAACTTTCCATCTGAATCCGAAATATTATAAAGGTAAACAGTTTGTGATTGAAGCTAATAATAACTCTGCCAGTAATGTGTATATTCAGTCGGCACAGTTGAATGGTAAGCCGATGAATAAGCCTTGGATTCTGCACGAAAGTGTAATCAACGGAGGAAAACTTGTATTGAATATGGGTGCAAAACCTAATAAAGATTGGGGGAATAAGGCAGAAGATGCTCCTGCTTCTATGTCGTCCAAAAATTAATCTGAATTCTCCAATTGTTGACAATAAACATAATTTATAAAACAAAGAAACGGCTATTCGTATTAAATATGATAGCCGTTTCTCTGTTTTAGTAAGACTATTTGTTCCATCTTTTTAGAACTATTGCTTTATATTCTTTAACCGATGGAAGACCAATACATTGTCTGTAAACATCTACCTCTTTAAGGTTCTTTTTAAAAACAATATCAATATACCTTCCGTTTTCGTCTTTAACAACGTCATCAAATTGCGTTGAAAATCCCTGTTCTGTATTTTGATTTACTGCAACTCTATCAAATAGATAAGCATAATGTAGCCAAATACCTGAATCCTCTACTAATCCTTTTCCCATAGCTTCCAGGCACTTCTTTTGAAATGATAAATCCTTATCAGCATGCTGAACAATCAACCATATGCCATTGAGCCCGTCAGTACCCACACTTTCTATACCAGGCCATTTGTTATTAATTTCGCCTAATAAAGTGTTTAGCTTTTTTCGATTTTCAAAATCAATGTGGTCTTGCAGGGCATTCAGAGAATCTAGAGAAATATGAAAGCTTTTTGCTAAGCTATCTGATTCATGAGGAGGTTTTCTGTATTTCTGATCCTCTCTTTTTAGTTCAAGAATCTTGTAAGATAGGACTGCGTTTATGCCTAATAGCAACTTTTTATTTTTCTCATACAAATCTCTGATTTTCTGAATCTTTTTATTAGATTTTAAATAATTCTGAAGAGAAGGGTCACTGTCAATACTATAATTCCCTGGAACATATATAGGCTTATTAAAAGCCCATTTCAAACTATTATATCCTTTCCGAAAATTACCCTTTGCTAATTCGCAATGGCCTTTTTTTAATCTAAACTCCTGTTTAAAAGAATTTATTCTGGTATTTCTGATGAGGTCAACGTAAACTGGTAATGCACTTGCATATAGTTGGCTCAGGTAAAGAGAATCTGCTAAAATTTTTTGTTTACAAATACAAGGGTCTAATATCACCTTTTGCGCAAAAGTGGTATTATAAAAAATAAACCAACTTAGTATACTAAGAATTAGCGTACGAATCATTGTGATACTTTTAAAATTCATCTATTTATATAGAAAAACTTATTTTCTTCTTAATGCAAATCTGAATCATGGTTATTAATAATATTTTCTTGAAATATTACCATTCAATAATTAAATAATAAGATAGGGGTTTATATCACTCAATAATAATATATTTGCTTAAAATTAAATTTTATAATTAAATTAATGATTATGGAAAATGCGCTAATTCAAAACAATCAAGACACCAACACAGACGGTTGGGTAAAACCTGAAGTTAAATTGTTTCAAATTACCGAAGAAACCTTAGGACAGGGTGGTGCCGGATTCGACTTTGCAAGTGAGGCAAGTTAATTTAAATGAGGTGTTTTATAGGGAATTTTATTCCTAATAAAACACCTCATTTTTTAGGCTATTTGAATAAGACCTATCGTATGCATATGTTCAAGATATTGAATAGTGTCTGAAGTACATACATCAGCATCAATGTTATATTTTTCAACAAGTTTCTGAATAATATCTTCTACCGAAATTGGCGGTTCAATGTATTGCCATATAATATTTCCGGTTTTGTTCAGATTGATATAATTTCCTTTTTCAATATCCATCATAATCAATTCGTCATCAAGAATGGTAGTCGGTAGGTTATTATTTTTTCCTACGATAATAGTGGCATTGGTAATATTATGTGGCATGAACTATTTATTAAGTGTATTTCTGAAAGCAAAGATAAAAATAATCAGATAAAATTAGTTCAAAAAGTGTATGTTTAAATACTGGGGATTCGGGTTAAAAATATTATCTGAAATTGAGTTTCCTGAGTTATTCTCATTTGACTTTGAGGTACAGGACATTACCATTACGTTTGGATTAATTCCACCAGTGTCAGAAAGTATACAAACCGGACTAGGCAAAATAGCTCATACGCCTGATACTTTTTTATTGGATATAGAACCTGTCGCCAAATATTTTGCAATAAATGGAAATAGTATTCTGATTGAACCCTACACTGACGAAATAGAACCTCGTTCAGTTAGAATATATGCGTTGGCTACAGCTATGGCAGCTATTTTAGCACAACGTAGTTTGCTTCCTCTTCATGCAGCAAGTGTTTTGATAAATGACAAACTCACGCTGATAACAGGCGAGTCTACTGCGGGTAAATCTACTTCAATAGCGGGGCTAATCAAAAGAGGGTATAAAATTTTCAGTGATGATGTATTAGTTTTAGACCAACTAGGGAATGACCAGATAGGTGGTATAGCTTCATATCCTATGATTAAACTATGGGAAGATGCAGTAGATAAACTAGAGTCTGAAATATTCGAAGATAAGAGTTTTAGAGTCAGAGGTGACCTGAGTAAATTCGGTTTCTTTTTTCATGATCATTTTATAACAGACTGTCACCCGATAGAGAAAGTTATTGTGTTGTCTAAAAGTAATACTAAAGCTATTTCATATACACAACTGAAAGGATTTGAGGCATTTAGTGTACTACAAAAACAGATATATCGACCTTTTTTATTTCAGACCAATAGGCTTCAGTTATTACAGTTTGATAGAATAAGTAAGTTGGTTAATAATTGCGTTGTTTATAAAGTTATCCGCCCTAATGTATTCGATTCAGAAGATTTACAGAAATTTATTATAGAGCTTATCAACGATTAAAGGTACACGTCTTCAAAGGTATCCACTTGTGGTTGAATTATAGCCATCTCTGATAGTCTCAAGAATCAGATAAAATTCCAGTCTTCTGAAAAATAGTTCTTCAACAATTATTACAGCAAGTAAATATTGCCTTTGGCGAAGCAAATATCTGGAACAAACATTTGTATGCTTGGCTCGAATGTAAAAACGAGGTTATAAGCAGGAAATCAGAATCAGGAAAGTTTTTCAATAATCAATCGTATACAAGGATTTTATATGGATGCTATTTTCGGGCTTATTAAAAAGACTCATTACATTATTGACAATAATGATAGTTTAATCAAAAAACTTAAGTCAAAGTCAGCTTCTTATCATGCCATAAAAGGGATAAATGAGATTATTATTGGTAGTATTCCTCCTCTGGGTAGTTTGTCCTCAAACCATGTTTATTCTTTAGGCGAATTAACCATTATAGCGAATGCCAGAATCGATAATAGAATCCAATTATCCAGCAAGTTAAATATCCCTCCTAGCGATCAAAAAAAGATGAGTGATGCTGAATTGATATTGATTTGTTTCCAAAAATGGAACAAATTATGCTTAGAACATTTAGAGGGAGACTTTGCTTTTGCTATCTGGAATCAGGAATCTCAGGAACTATTTTCAGCAACTGATCATTTAGGACAGCGCTCTTTATATTATCATGAATCTACTAATTATTTTATTATCTGTAGTTGTATAAAGGAGTTGACAGCTTTAGTTGATACTCCTAAAATAATTAATGATGAGTATATCATTAATTATTATTTCAGAATTCATAATCCCGCAAATACATTTGATAAAAATATACATTTGCTCCCAGCAGGTAGTTATTTAAGTTACTACTCTGATAAACCTTTGCAAATTAATAAATATTGGGTGCTCCTTAACAAAAGAAAATATGCATTCACTAAAGATGAAGACTGGTATGCATGTGCAAGAACATTAATATTTCAATCTATTGAAAAAAGAATATCAGAAGATAAGCAGATAGGTATTACTTTGAGTGGCGGGCTTGACTCGTCTTCTATTGCTTGCATACTGGCCTCTATACTTAAAGAAAAAAACAGGTCACTGTATGCCTTTTCATCAGTATTACCATTAAATCATCAGGAAAAGGATGAACGGCCTTTTATTGAGCACATACTTCAAATATATGATAATATTGATATAACTTATATAGAGTTGCCGGAATCAGGTACATTTCAGAATCTGGAAAAAAACTTTTATATAGATGAAGCTATCCCAAATACTTTTCATTATGTTGATCATGCAATTTTAAAGGCGGCTCAATACAAAGGTGTAAACAATCTTTTTACAGGCTATGGCGGAGATTTCTGGATTTCATGGAAAGGTGAATCTGTCATATTTCAATTAATACTTGATGGGCATTATCAACAAGCGCTAGGCTTGCTTAAAGCATCTCAACAATACAAGAAACATTCGATTTTAGCGAGTGTATGGAGGAATTTGTTTATGCATATCCCTATTTACAAAGGCCTAAAAAGTAAATTAAGCATAGGAGAGTTGAAAAGTTTTTTCAGAAAAGATTTTATTAAGAATTATTCCGACTTATTAGTTCCTGAGCCACAATCGTATAAAGAAAGGACAGCTCAAAAAGTAGAAGATGGCACGATAGGGAAATTGCTGACCTCTATTTATAATAGAAATCAGTATTATGGAATTGACTCATCCGTTCCTTTTTTCGACAAATCCTTATTGGAATTTTTTCTTGAAGTGCCTCAGCAGCTTTTTATTAAAAACGGTGTTCCAAGAAGTCTACTTCGAGAGAGTATGAAAGGCATATTACCAGAGTATATCAGGCAACGTCCCGACAAGCGTCCTTATGCACCAGATTTTAAGAACCGCCTAGAGAATGATAAAGACACGATTCTAAAAATAGTAAATGAGGAAGACACTGATTTTATATTTGAAAAGTATATAGATAAGTCGGCACTCATTAGAAATATAGATATGCTAGGTACTTCAACTTTTCACTCTTCTCAGACAAGCATTATCATTTCACTTATTCAAACTATCAATATTATTGCTGCATTAAAAGCGCTAAAAAAGCAGCAGTATTTATTTGTATAGAGATTTTAATTTTTACGGGTTGATGATCGAATCAACTGTTAAATTAATTAAATTAAGGTTAATCAACTCTTTCAATATTTCATGAATGGTCTTTTCAATTTTCTGCTTATTTTGAGCTGGATATTTATTGAGCCATAATGTGGTTAACTCTTCAAAGCTGGTTTCTCCCTGAAACATTTCTACCAATTCACACTGGGGTTCTGTTAACATAAACTCCTGAAAACATTCTTTTTGTGAATCTATAATTAGGTTGTACCAATAATATTGAGATTCATAACATAAATCGTTGAACCAATTGTTTTTACTCTTCAATATACGAGTCTGGTTTAGCTCGAAAACCAACCCTTTTACCTCTTCAAGATTTTTTAAACAGAAATTCAGGTGTGATTCGAAATGCAGAAACATGGTATCTGAATCTGTTGTTTTCAACATACTCTTTAATACTTCCACTCTCCTTTTTTCAAATTCAAGACAATCAATCAGTTTTTCATCTTCAGACGGATTGACTTTGTATTCTTCCACGCTAATGTCAAAAATAGTCTGAGTTCTAAGGAATGGATGGTCTAAAACATCTTGTACTTTGTCGAATAACCATTTCAGATGAGGAAGTAGCTTTTCCCTTTCAGGATTTAAGAAGTAGGATAATCCGGTCATTTCTCTTTTCTCTGACTGATAAATAGCATTAATTTTTTCTAATTGCTCGGGCCAGAACTTTTGAAGCCAGAATTCTACGAAATTACAGTAATTAAGCCTGCAACGATAGGAGCCCAATAAATGAATAAAATTAGGAGTTTTTGAAACTGGTGAAATCTGGTTAAAATCAAGTACTTCAATAAAGTTACATCTGAAAACGGACCTCTTCAGAAATCTAAGCTTGGTTTGCAGATAATTGGCAAAATAGATGAATAGTAATTGCTCGGTAAAAACGCAAACAAATTCATAATTCTGCTTATTCTTTTCAAAAACTTCTAGGTTCTTATCGATAAAAAGTACCGCTTCCTGATAAAAATCTTTAAAGAATTTCAATTTGTTTCCTCCAACAATTCCCATATTGGCTGCTAAACATGCTTTTACATTCGGTACTTTTAAGAAATCAGGTAAATATCCATTGTCTGTCTGAATATTTTGCAGAATGTTTTTATACATTACTTCATCCATTTCTAGGCATTGCGCAAATATTTCTGCTTCAAAAAAATCTTTGTCTGGCAAATCAAACCAGAACGCGTCGCCATCTACATGCACAAAGGGCTCTTCCTGTAAAGAGTAATTAAGGACCTTTGCCAAACTCCACGATTTCGATATTAATTCTTCCTGATTATCTAAGGTTTTATTAATTTTATTATAATTTAAACCCAATTTGTCTATGAGCATTTCATACCCGGCCGAATTACAATATAAATGAACTTCCTTGAAATTTTTCTGCAGTAAATAATAACTTAAAGACCAACCTATGTATTCGAAGCGCTTATTTATCCAACCTCCGGTATTGCTTGATTTGGAAGTAATCCAAAAACTCTGAACAGCATTCATTCTTAAATTTCTTAATTATTATTTAATTTTGTCAGGTAATATTTGTATAATGCAAGCTTAAACAGGCAAACCGGATGAGGGCTCTCTGAACAACAGCCTTGTCTTTGATTTTTCAGTAGGCAAGATAAAAGGTTTGTCAATTATACCCAAAAATCATTTACAAATACCCTAAAGTTTTATTGAGTCAGACGTCATCAGGAAGTTAAATATTGGTCAGACAAAATCATTCAATAGGTTATCTTTCGTATCAGTTGCTTTAAGCAGATGAATAGAAATAGCCAATTGAAAAAAATCTTCTTGTAGTTCAGAACTTCCTTTAAAACAAACCAACTATATAGGTAGAAATCCTTACTAGCAACTAAGCGTTTGCTTTAATAAGGAGAATCAATTCCCTTTTGCAAAAAGTATAGTTTTAATCGTAATTTTCAAAGGCTGAAGAAAAGAAAATCTGCATAACAGAAAAAATATTATAAAAGTCTTTATAAGCTATTTTTAATTAAATTAACCTAAATGAAAACTTACCAGTTAGATAGTGCCACCATTGCACAAGAGGTTTTTGGAAACGAAGCAGTTTTAATTAATATCCCACTAGGAAAGTATTATAGTATCAGAGGAACTACGGGAATCAGAGTACTGGAATTGTTGCAGGAGCCAGCAAATGCAGAAAGTATATTAACCACTGTTCAGAATGAATTTCAGTTAGATGAAACCACTGCCAGCGCAGAAATAGTATATTTTCTTGACCAATTAGCAAATGAGAATATTATTACTGAAGCATCGGCAGCAGTTCCGGGGGTTGGTGAAGAATCTGCTATCAAACTTCCCTATGAAAAGCTTGAACTGGAGATATTTGACGATATGCAGGAGCTTATCTTGCTCGACCCGATACATGATGTAGAATCGTTCAGAGGATGGCCACAAAAAAGTAATTGAGGAGAAATGCTTAATTTTGAGAAAGAGGAATTACTAAAGACTGAAAATATTTATAGTATCGGCGGGCAGACTTTTAAGATTCTATCGTATGGAGAATTCAATTCGGAGAAATATCTCAGAGGTCTGGCACATTTAGCAGTCCGGAGCGAAACAGAAGAAATGGTAAGGGTGCATCTGATCGAGTCAAAAAGTACTGGCTCAACTCCTCCGGAGGAATGGTTAAACTGGCCCACCATTGACCCCTATAGTGGTGAATTATTAGACTTTGGAGATAACCGTGCTCTGTTTAACTCAACAGAGCCTTATTTTATATTTGTAGATTACGCCTCTCGTGATATCTATTACTGGATAGATGACTTTTGCCGTCTGTCACCCAACGAAACGGCATCTCCTTTAAGAATGGTTTTCCATTTATGGTTTGATCCTACTGAGTTATTCTTATGCCATGCGGCCGGATTAGGTTTCTCTAAGAAAGGTATTTTACTAACCGGGAAAAGTGGTTCGGGTAAATCGACAAGTACATTGTCTTGTCTGAACACAGAACTCAAATATGCCGGAGATGACTTCATTCTGGTTGATTCAGAGAAGAGCATGGTTTATAGCCTTTACAGTGCTGCAAAATTAAATATCGACCAATTTGATAATTTCCCTCACCTAAAACCACTGATAAGCAATATTGAGCATGTACCGAGAGAAAAAGGGCATGTATATATCAACGAATCTTTTACTGACTCTATGATAAACCAATTCAGTATTCAGGCCATTCTTTTGCCCACTATTACCGGGCTGGAAAATACCTTTATCAAAGAATGCTCTAAAATTGATGCAATCAAAGCACTGGTTCCTTCTTCGGTCTGGATTTTAAGAACCAATAAGAAATCTGTTGAAAAGATGAAACTGCTGATTTCAAAAACACCAACGTTTCGATTGATGGCGGGTGTAAATCTGGAACAAATTGCACCAACTCTAATAGATTTCATTAATGAAAATTAGTATAATTATTACAGCTTATAATGTAGAAAAGTACGTTGCCGAAGCAATAGAATCTGCTTTAAAACAAACCTATAAAAACATTGAGATTATCGTAATCAACGACGGTTCTACTGATAATACCCTACAGATTCTTGAAACTTTTAAAGATAAAATATTATTGGTCAACCAGGAGAATATTGGGATTGCCAAAACTTTGAATAAGGGCTTAAAATTAGCAAGTGGAGAGCTGGTGGCTTTTCTTGATGGAGACGACGTCTGGACAGAAAACAAACTGGAAAAACAGATTAAAGAATTTGAGCACAACCCGGATCTTGAAACTACATTCGGAAAAATGGAGCAATTTCTGAGTCCGGAATTATTATCAGATAAAGACAGATACCAGTTTTATAAAGGAGAGGTGGCGGCTCAAGTGAAAATCACTTCATTGTTCAGAAAAAAAGTGTTTGAAAAGTATGGATATTTCCCTGAAGTACAAACCCTTGATTTTATTATCTGGTTTGATTCGGCCAAGTTACAAGGAATTGTTTTTAATCAGACTGAAGATTTAGTAGCATACCGAAGAGTAAGAAGCAATTCTCATTCGCAGGGGCAGAATTATTACCCTAATCTGTTGAAGTTTTTAAAGGACAGAATCAATAATAAAAGAGCATTAAATTCATGAAATATACGGGTGGGCATTTCCCAAACGAAAAACAAACACTATTATTAAAAGCAGCACTGAGCGAACGTTTGAAAGCCATCAGGTACTTTACTGAATGGTTGGAGGTGAATCATTTAGCTAATCTTGATATGACTTCTCCGAATTTTCTCTCTGATTTCATGGATAGTCTTGATTTGGGGAGTCATAGAATGTTGCCCTTAGTCATTCATAATTTAGGAGAGCAAACTCATCCATATTTTGGCTTTTTACTCGGAACAAGAAAAAACTATTGGGTACGCAATAAACAAATTGAACATAAAGCACTACAGATACAGAAGTTTTTAGAGCAGCATGGTATACCTAGTATGCAAATAAAAGGCTTAGATGTAGCTAACCGGTTTTATGAGAATACGGCTCACAGGCCAATGAATGATGGAGATATTCTGATACCTTATCAATTTCGTAAAAAGGCAATTGAATTAGCAGAGGCTGGCGTTTTTGGGAATAAAACAAAAATCTATCATCTATCGATGAAGGACTTTACCCATGCCATCCATCTTGAATTTGATGGCAGTGTTGATATTGACTTACACTGGAATACTTTTCGGGAATATATATATACCCCCAGTTCCTGCGATTTTATCTGGGACAAGGCAACCAAAGAAACAAAATCGGGTGTAAGTAATTATCGGATGTCGGCCACTCATGCACTTTTTTTGAGTATGGTTCATGGAAGAAATTTTGATTCTACACCCCCTTTCAGATGGGTAGCTGATGCCAGAATTATTATTGACAAATCGGAAATTGATTGGGAAGAATTACTTGAAATAATTAATCGGTTTCAGTTTAAACCTTTTCTCAAAAAGGCGTTTCCTTATCTGGTTGAACAACATCAGTTTAATATACCTAACGATTTTCTGGAAAAATTAAGCCAGCTTAAAACTGATGAACTGGAAGAGAAGTATTACCGATCTATATCAGGCAATATCAGAAAATATGGATTAGTAAGTATGTTATGGGGCGGGACTGCCAAGAGAATTCTTTATCATAGATTATTTTTGCGAGAATCAGACATCTCGCTTACCAGATTTATCGTCTCATGGTATTTTAACAGAATAAAAGCATCATTCCTTAGTTAATGATTATCAACCTGGTTTTACTCCTTACTTTTTTTATCAATTTTTTTAGTATCGCCGTACTTTCAGTACGGTTGGTTGGTATACGTACTAACAAAATGGCGGCTTCGTATGCAGTTTATAATATTATTTTCTTAACTGTCAGGTTTTTAAATACATTTCAGGCGCCTCTTTTAGTAAAAACAATTGAAAAGTCGATTCTTAAAGGGCAGGGGCCAGACAACTGGTTGTTTTTCAAATTATGTCTGGTTTCTTTGCTAGGGAGTATTATCGGAGGATTATTTATACCCACTCTTCAGAGAACGATGTATCAGACAGTAGAAAAAGTATATCAGAAAAATTCATTGATAAGAGTCATCGCCAAGTCTTTTACGCTTAATTCTTTACGTCACTTTCTGCAATCGTTTTCTTTACCTAAGTTGTCAAACATTAGCAGGTTGAATCGCATAAGTGATATGCCTAAGCATATTATTTTAATGAATGTAATTATTACTTCATTAACCACCATCAGTGTGCTTTCATGTTTATATGCAGGCTATATAAATCCGGATTTGCGCACAACCTCCTTGTCTTTAAATGGCTTTATTGTCGGATTCTCTACGGTTTTGTATATGATTATTGTAGAGCCTAATTTAGGTATTATGGCCGATAAAGTTATTAATGGCCTTTATTCTGAGGTTTACTTCAGAAGGTACCTGACTTTTGTTGTCATTGCCCGGATAATCGGCACCGGATTAAGTTTTTTATTGATTATTCCGCTGGCACATCTGGTTGTATTTCTGGCAAAACTGATTTATGTATAAATAGTTGTCTGGCAAAATCAAGTGCAACAGATAAAGACTCATCCCGCCCAATTTTCCCTATCCAGACTTCTAAACTGTATAGCCTTTGCCAAGTACTCAATGCGTATCTCTTCTGAATCCGCTAAATCGGCAATGGTACGAGATACTTTTAATATTCTATCATAAGCTCTGGCTGATAGGCCTAATCACTCCATTGCCTTTTTCAAAATTACTTTGCCACCCTCACCAATATCACAAATCTCTTTTACCATTTCTGGTGGCATCATGGAATTTGAATGAAGACAGAAAGATTTAATTGGTATGTAAATCTCTGAAAACGAAAAGGGAGAAATTCTGGTTATCTCTTATTGCTGACTTAAAAAAGATTTAGATGATACTCGTTAGGTGAAATTAAAAATATATTATCCCTACGGGAACGTCCAGTCAGGGTACTAGATTCGGAAAAAAATATTTTTATCTAAAGACCGATATATTAATTACTTGCATTGACAGCCTACAAACAGAACGCCGATGCGGGTTTTCCGTAAGCTATTGCTACCGTTTTTCCCTCTACCCAAATTCAAATCTGTATTGTTCCGCATCGGAAGTCCGAATTAAATCCGAAATGGCTTGCGCTATATTACTGAAAACATAAAAGGGGTTTTAGAGCAGATTTAAAACCTGAATATAAAGCTATTTGCATACAGGAAGATTTTGGAAAATTAGTGAGATTAGAGGAAGCCTGGGATAGAAAATATCCTTTCCCTATTCAGTCCCGATACAACAATTGTGAAATTTTTTCTACCTTTTTTGTCTTTATTATTATCTTATTTAATATCTGCAAGTTCTTCAATATTCAAGGTAGCAACTTAAGTTAATTAATAAAATCTTAAGTAAATAAGACCGCTCAATAAGTAAGTTACAAATTTAGTATTCATTTCATTATTAAATGGTATATTTGGTTACAGATAATTTAATATATCACCTTCCTTAAAATATAATTTATGTAATAATTTCTACTATAAATCCATTTTCTTCTATTTTTTATGAGTCATTGATTCATATTCTAATCATCTCAAAATTTGTCAGACACTTCCTGCTTTGCTGTGTAAAAGTTTAAGTCAGGGACTTATACCATTCTATAATTAATATGATACAAACAACAAAAACAAACGAAAGCTGTTTGCTGGTACTTTTATTATTTGCATTTAGAGTTACCTGCTGCTTTTCTCAAAGTACGCCTACCATCACTATTAAACAAAACTTGCCTATAGGCAGTTCGTCGTCATTGTGTGGAGTAGCTTATGGCAATAGCAAATATGTAACTGCAGGTAGTTATAGTCCGAATCCGGGATTGATATATATATCAGATGATGGTAATAATTGGACAAAGGTAATAGACTCAGATATTCCGGCTACCAGCACATTCAAAGGGGTTGCTTATGGAAATGGAATTTTTGTTTTAGTAGGTGACGACGGTTTGATTTTATCTTCTACAGACGGGCTGGACTGGACTCAAAGAACTTCAGGTGTAACAGCAAATTTTAATAAACTAATATTTGTTGAAAGTAAATTCTACGCTGTTGGTGCAAGTAGGACACTTGTCTCTTCAAGTGATGGTATAAACTGGAGCCAGGTGAGTTTTAATGTTGGTTCGGCAAGTGATGATTTAGGAAGCATTACTTTTGGTAACAGTCTATTTGTAATAGGAACGAGGGGGAGTAATGGTGGCTCTAACGTTTATAAGTCTTCTACCGCAACTTCCGGATCTTGGACATCCCAGACAGTTTCGGCAAGCCTTTCTATTAATAGAATACAGTACTTAAAAGATAGATTTTACATATTTACAGCCTCAAGCGACATTTTTACGTCAGCCAACGGGTCAAGCTGGGCCAACAGTACAAGCAGTATGGTGGCAACAATGCCGAATTCTACTACTCAGACTTTGGCTAGTCCAAATCAGATATTTCATGGTATCTATGACGGTACTAAACTATATCTATTTGGCAGTTCTCAATATCATGGTGGTTATGGAAGTGTATTTTCTTCAAGCGATGGTACAAATTTCACCTTGCATAACCGAACAACTACCATCGTAGCTCAGCATTCTGATTATGTGAACGGAAAGTATTTTCAGACAGGAAATGAGGGTTTATGCGTTTCGACCGATGGGGTAAATTATACTTATCCGGGTGGAAGTTACACTGGGATTACAACTGATGGAACCAATACCGTTGTGGTAGGGAGTACGGGTAGTAGCGAAGCAGTAATGATTAGCTTTACAGATTTAAACACTATTTCAAATAATACTTCAGCTATTTATTCACCTTTGCAAAGTGTAGGCTATTTAAATAACAGATTTATTGCAGTTGGAAACGGAGGTACGATTCTTTCATCTACAGATGGTACTACATGGACGAAGCAAACCAGTGCTGATAGTGACCCTCTTAGGGCGGTAGCTTATGGGAATGGTAAATATGTTGCAGTAGGAGCACAAGGGAAAATTATCAATTCAACTAATGGGACAAGTTGGACTTCGGTACAAAAAGATGGCGCAAGCGGCAGCAACTTCTACTCAGTAAGATACCTGAATGGCTACTTTATAGCAGTAGGAGGTGGGGCTGCTAATACTGGAGCTGCCAGAATTGCTTACTCAACAGATGGCCAGACCTGGACAGAGATTGATCCAGGTATTACAGGTCATTTTCATGATATTGCTTACAATGGAAGTAAGTATTTGTTAGTTGGTAGACTTAATTCTGCAACTATCTCCAGTAGAGAGTTCTTTTCAACTACCACTACCGATATTACCTCAAATACTTTTACGAGTAATGTAACGGTACCAACTACTAATACCGGAGGGCAGGAACTAGGTGCTTCTGGAGTTGGTAGTATTGCCTATTCAAATGGACACTTTGTTGCAGTAACTAATCAAATAGAAACCCCTTTTGATCCTTATATATTAGAATCCTCTGATGGTACGTCTTGGACACCTTACTTGGTAAGTGCAACATCCAGATTAAGAAGTGTTACAGCTAGCGGTAATAATTTTTATATTGCTGGTACAAGTTCGGCTCTTGTTAAATTTTCGTATGCATCTACTAATACTACCGCAACAGTTACTACAGGTAGCGCAAGTAGTATCTCTACAAATTCAGCTACTTTAGGAGGCAATGTAACAGCTGATGGTGGTACTACAGTTACTGAACGAGGTATTGTCTGGTCGACTTCTACAAATCCTACAACGGCTAATAACAAAGTGGCAATAGGTTCCGGCACAGGTACTTTCAGCCAGACAATCACAGGACTTCCTTCTAATACAACTATTTATGTCAAGGCTTATGCCATTAATACTACTGGCACCGCATATGGAAATGAAATCAGCCTTACAACTTTAGCCCCTTCTACGCTTTTATTTATAGCGACTAACGACGGAATAAATGGTTTCTCTGAATTTTATGGGTATAACCCGACAAAAGGTTCTGCCCAGAAAGCTCTGGATATAAATGCTTTTGGTAATGACAATATCTCTGGCAAAGGGTATGTCTGGAATAATAAACTATTTGGCTCTTTCCAGAATTCAAATGGCACTGCTCAGTTTGGGTATTATGACGGAAGTAATTTTGTAGCTATCGGCAATCTTGACCCATATGTTAATCCTTCGATAAATGAATATGCTGAATATAATGGTGATTTATATTTCGAAGCAGGAGATAATTCATATTATCATTTATGGCGTTATGATCCTGATACTAATACGCTTACTAAAATAAGTGCTTCTCTGGGCAGAACCAGAGGCTATGGGCTTGCGGTTTATCATGCAAAGCTCTATTTTAGTGCAACAACGTCAACAGATTTAAATGCGCTGACTACTTTATATACCTGGGATGGAAGTACCGTGAGTACTGTCTCTAACTTTTCAAATGTAGCGTCAAATCCATATAGATTTTTTGTTTTTAATGATTATATATATATGGCGGCCAGCCCTTCCGGGCAGGCCTTAAACACAGAACTATACAGATATACTGATGCTGGCTCTGGTTCTACTTCTTTGGTCGCAGATTTGAATACCACGGGTAATAATAATAGTAGTTCGACTATTTCTGATTTTACGCTATTTGATGGAAAATTGTTCTTCACCACTGCGGCGAATTATCTTGAAGGCAGAGTATACTCTATAAATACTTCTAATTCACTTACGATAGAGTATGACCCCCCTCTAATCAATAACTCCAATCAGCCATCCAACTTAGTAGTACTTAATAATATTTTGTATTTTAAGTCTCCTTATAGCACAACTAAAATGGAGATTATGCGATATAATAGTACTAATAATGTTACTGTATTGACTAATCATACGGCAACAAACAAAACAATTTTCAGTTTAGCCGCCTATGAGAATAACCTATACTTTGTTCGTTCAGAAAGCAATTCTGATGATAAAGAAATTTTTAAATATGATATTGGCACACAGACAGTTACACAAATAACTGATATAAATACTACTGGTAACGGTTCAAGTATAGATTCTTATATGTATGTATTGCCTGTTGAAACCGCCCCCGCTGTATATGGTGGTGCCAATGTATTAATGCATCAGGTTGGAAGCGGTAGTAGCACAATTAATTCAGCTATTAAAATATCAGATATAGATGTCTCTATAATAAGCGGTGGTGCAGTAACTATTGGTAATGGATTTATGAATGGCGACCAGCTTAATTTTACAAATCAAAATGGCATTTCAGGAACGTATAATAGTTTAACTGGCGTATTGACTTTAACAGGAAATGCTACTATAAGTACCTATGAAACAGCTCTCAGCACCATTACATTTTCTACTTCTTCAACTACAATCGGCGATCGGATCATTATTTTTCAGGTGTCTGACGGAAGTAAAAATAGCTCGGCAACAGCTAAAGCTTCACAGACATCTGTTCGCGTTTATAATGGCAGCCTGTTTGCCTTTAACTTTGATTCTGCGCCATCTGGTGTTCCGGTATTGAGTTCTTCCCCTTCAAGTTATGCAAATGCCTTTAATCTAACAGATGCTTCGCTCGGCACCATTAATTTCAAAGTTACCGACGATTCCCTTACTACTTCTTTTGCCTCATTAACCCCTACTTCAGGAACAGATCATGGTTTAGTCTGGAATGATGCGCAATATGGAGGTATTAACAGTCTATCTATCGTCTCTAACTATACCAGCCCTAAATATCTTGCTTTTAAAACAGCTAGTGGAAAAAAAATCAATTTTGAAAGTTTTACCTATTGGGATGATGGTTCTTTTTATGGCGGCGGCCCTTATTTTGGTAATATTTATGTTGTCGGTTATAAAGACGGAGTTCAGGTAGCTTATGCCAAATTGCCAGTACATTTAAATAGCCCTAAGCCGATTCTTTTAAATGCTGATTTTAGAGACCTGGACGAGGTTAGATTAAGAGTATACGACCCCGCTGACCCATATTTTTTGTATACACCAGTATTTGGTGTTTTTGATAATCTTGTGTTTACAGAGGCAACAACTGTATTACCTCCAACTATTAGTTCTGCATCTTACGATGCATCAGGTGGCATCTTATATGTAACAGGCACTAACCTGGTTAATATGATTGGGCCTGATAACGATGTGGTTGTTAGTAAATTAACTCTGACAGGTGAAGGAAACAGTACTTATACACTAACATCTGACGATGTTGAAATCACTTCAACTACCTCTTTTGAAATAACATTAAATTCTACTGACAAAGCAGCAGTTAACCTGATTTTAAATAAGAATGGTGCAGTTTCTACTAACGGTACTACCTATAACCTTGCGGCCGCAGACGACTGGTTGGCAGCAACAAGCGGAAGTGCTGATTTAACGAGTAATGCTGTTACTGTCAGCAATGTTTCGCTTCCGACTATTACTTCCGCATCTTATGATGCTACTACGGGTGTTCTAGTAGTAAGCGGCACTGGATTTCTGGTAGCTGATGGCTTAAATAATGATATTAATGTCAGTAAATTAAAGATAAGAGGAGAAGGAAACAGTACTTATACATTAACATCAGCTAGTGTTGACCTTACTAATGGAACTACTTTTACAGTTATTCTCAATAATACAGATATTACAGGTTTAAGTGTAATACTTAATAAAGCGGGAACTGCTTCGGCAGATAATACTACTTATAATCTAGAGGCTACTGATGATTGGAATGCAGGAGCTAATGCAGCAATTGATATTTCAGATATACTTAACAATAGTATTACAGTTAGTAACATTCCAGCCTCTCTGGCAACAGTTATCACTGCCTCTGCCACTGCTATTTCACCAAGTTCAGCTACTTTGGGAGGTAATGTTACTATCGACGGAGGAACCGCAGTAACTGAAAGAGGAATAGTATGGTCTACAAGCACTAATCCAACAACGGGAGATAATAAAGTAAATATTGGCACCGGAACTGGTACTTTTAGCCAAAATATTACTGGTCTGCCAGAAGGAACAGTTATTTATGTAAGGGGCTATGCCATTAACAGCGTAGGAACGGCTTATGGGAATGAAATTTCTTTTTCTACTTGTCCGGCGGCGCCTATAATTACACCACCTGGCTCTTTGGTAATATGTTCTCCTTCAACCCTGACCCTTACCGCTAGTGGATGTGCGGGCACTGTCAAGTGGTCAGATAATAGTACAGGGACTTCTATAACACTTTCAGGAGTTGGTACTTATAGCCTATCAGCCGTATGTATCATAAATGGGTGTATGAGCAATGCTAGTTCAACTGTCACAGGATTAGAAATTAAAAGTAACACTGTACCTTCAATAAGTATTAACCCGCTTTTAATTTGTGCCGGAACTAATCAGACATTGACCGCTTTACCCGTTAATGAAGGCCTTAATCCTAAATATTTCTGGTATAAAAATAATATAGTTCAATATATATCTGCCTTTGTTAATAAAACAACCAGCCAAGGTCTGGTAGGGAACACAGTATATGATGTCTTTTTCGATAATAATGGTAAAATCTATGTAGCGACCTCAGTAGGGCTAAGTATATCAAGTGATGGAGGAAATACTTTTAGTAATAAAACTACGGCAAATGGACTAGGAAACAATACAGTCAGAGGGGTACATGTGACAAGTGATGGGAAAATTTATGTAGCTACATTAGGAGGATTGAGTATATCAAATGATGGGGGAAATACATTTACTAATAAGACTACTGCAAGTGGTCTGGGAGATAACAATGTTTATGAAATATTTGTAGCAACAAACGGGAAAATATATGCCGCTACTAACGGCGGTTTGAGTATTTCAACGGATGGGGGCACTTCTTTTATCAATAAAAATACCACTAATGGTCTTGGTAGTAATACAGTATACGCGATTGCCATAGGAGCCGATAATAAAATTTATTTGGCAACAAGTGGTGGTGGGGTAGGGATTTCGAGCGATGCAGGAAATACTTTTACAAACAAGACAACAATAAATGGATTAGGGCATAATACCGTTCGTAGTATCTATTTAGCACCTGATAATAAACTGTATGCGGCAACTTCGGGAGGATTGAGTATTTCAACCGATGGAGGAAATACATTTAATAATAAAAATACGAGTAACGGGCTAACAGTTAATTCAGTGCTTGGTGTTACATCTGGTGCAGATGGGAGAATTTATGTAGCTACGCAAGGTGGTGGAATTGGTATATCGTCTGATGGAGGTAATAGTTTTACAAATAAAACGATAGCGGACGGACTAGGAAATAATAATGTATGGGGAGTATATATAAGCCCCGATAATAAACTTTACTCCGCAACACTAGGCGGAGGGTTGAGCATTGCTAGTATAATTAATGGCAATTCTTATGCTGCAAATGGAATCAGTACATCAGATACTTATAAAGTTGTGTTATTCCCTTCCGCAGAGATGTGCTCAAATCCTGCCTCTGTGCAAGCAAGCATTAGTGCTAGTTCAACACCTGCGCCAACTGTATCAGCCCCGGCAAATTTAAGTGTTTACTGGCCAGATACACTTACATTAACTGCCAGTGGTTGTGCAGGAACAATAACCTGGTCGAATAATACTACCGGTACGAGTGTTACGCTTTCAGCTGTCGGAACCTATACTCTTTCTGCTACATGCACTGCAAATGGGTGTACTTCTTCGGCTAGCACGGCAATTACAGGATTAGAAATTAAACAAAGCCTAACTCCAATAATTGGAACACCTGTATTGTCTGCTTCAAGCATTTGTGCCGGATCAAACCTTACTATCACATTTGAGGTATCAGGACCATTTGGAGCAGGCAATCAGTTTTCAGTGCTGCTTTCAGATACTACGGGTTCTTTTACGAATCCTACCACTATTGGTACAAGTAGTTCTTCTGGAACTATTACCTATAATGTTCCTATTGCTATAAAAGGAAGTACTGCATATAAAATAAAAATTGTTTCAAGCAATCCGGTAGTTGAAAGTCCAGAAGTCTCATTAAAAGTTCATGCAAATAACAAAATTATCTCTGCTACCGAAAATCTCACGGGCAATAATACTATAAAAGCAGTTAATTCAATTCAAGCAGGAAATAAGTTCATAACACCAACGAATACTTTGTTTAAAGCCGGAAACTCTATTTTACTTACAGCAGGTTTTGAAACCAATGGGGTTTTTGTTGCAGAAATAGGAAGTTGTTCAGAATAAAACTTGTCAAAGAGGAATATCTTTTGGTTCAAATTTAAATGTAGTGGTAGTGAAACTGATTTCGGAAGCGAACTAAGTTAAGATTTAAATGAGTTGTTTTATAGAGTCAAATATATTTATAGAACAACTCATTTTTTAGGCTGGTTAGTTTAATTGCTTGCGTTTAAAAAGGGTTTCCAAGTTTTTTCTATTAAAAGGTTTTTGATAGTTTCAAGAACTATTCTATTACCCTGCCCAATTTTCTCTATCCAGACTTCTGAATTGTATTGCCTCTGCCAAATGCTCAATGCGTATCTCTTCTGAATCTGCCAAATCGGCAATGGTACGAGATACTTTCAGAATTCTATCATAAGCTCTGGCCGATAGTCCTAAACGTTCCATCGCCTTTTTCAGAAGTGCTTTGCCACCCTCACCAATATCGCAAATCTCTTTTACCATTTCTGGTGGCATCATCGCATTTGAATGAATTTCTGGATAATTCTCAAAACGTTTTGTCTGTATTTCCCGGGCTTTTACTACTCTTTCTCTGATAGTGGCAGAAGATTCATTCTTACGGGTCGATGAAATCTGTTCAAAATTGACAGGTGTTACCTCTACGTGTAAATCAATTCTATCCAATAATGGCCCTGAAATTTTATTCAGATATTTACCCACTGCTCCGGGAGGGCATGAGCACGACTTTTCCGGGTGATTATAGTAGCCGCAGGGACAAGGATTCATGCTAGCCACTAACATGAAATTGGTCGGGAATTCAACCGCCTGTTTTGTTCTTGAAATGACTACTTTTCTTTCTTCTAAAGGTTGACGCATTACTTCCAGAACTGTTCTTTTAAATTCGGGCAATTCATCTAAAAACAAAACACCGTTATGCGCCAATGAGATTTCTCCAGGTTGTGGGAAACCACCCCCACCTACCAGCGCTGCATCAGATATGGTATGGTGCGGTGCTCTGAATGGCCTGCGAGCAATTAAAGAAGACTTTACACCCAATTTACCTGCCACTGAATGAATTTTGGTAGTTTCTAAGGCTTCATGCAATGTTAAAGGTGGTAGTATTGATGGCAGGCGCTTGGCAAGCATAGTTTTTCCAGCACCCGGCGGGCCGATCATAATCACATTGTGGCCACCTGCCGCAGCTATTTCCATTGCCCGCTTGATATTTTCCTGTCCTTGAACGTGTGAGAAATCTGCTTCATATTCATTGATAGCGCTATAAAAAATATCTCTGGTATCAGTTACTAGAGGTTCTATTTCTTTTTTACCTGTCAGAAAATCAATAGCTTCGGTCAGATTCTCTACTCCTATTACATCTAAATTATTCACAATAGATGCTTCCATTGCATTTTCGGCCGGAAGAATGAAACCTTTTAGCTTACTCCGACGAGCTTCTATGGCAATAGGTAAAACTCCTTTAATAGGTCTAAGCATACCATCTAGTGCCAGTTCACCTAAAATTACATATTCTTCTAAATTCTTGATAGGTTTGATATGCTCTCCGGCGGTAAGTATCCCTATAGCCATAGGCAAATCATAAGCTGAGCCCTCTTTTCTAATATCTGCAGGAGCTAAGTTAATGACTGTTTTTTGTCGGGAAATCTGGTAATTACAATATTTCAGAGCAGCATCTATTCTTTGTTGACTCTCTTTCACAGCTCCATCAGGTAACCCTACAATTGCCATTCCTACACCTTGCATTACACTTACTTCAACTGTTATCAAGGTGGCATTTACCCCATACACAGCAGCACCAAAGGTTTTTGATAACATAGTATCTCTTGTTTGTTCTTCTAAATTAAAATTGTATCAGTATTTTACAAAACTACAATATTTCTTCTAAATGTATTGAGCTAACTGAGTTCTAAAAAAAATCATAAAGTCCTTGCAAAATAAAATCTTAATATCTTATTTTGTAGTGTATTATTTAACTAGTACACTATATTGTCAATAATTAAATAAAATGTTCGCTGATTAACCGGATTCCAATTTAAATATCTCTTTTATGCTCACTATTCAGAACCTCAGCTTTGGCTATAACCGACAAAAACCGGTATTTAACAATCTTTCGCTGACACTCAAACAAGGAAACATTTATGGTTTACTAGGCCGTAATGGTGCAGGTAAATCATCTTTGCTGCGACTCATGGCAGGTTTACTATTCCCTAAAGGTGGCACCTGCCAATTTAATGGAATTGAAACCCGTACCCGAAATATAGCGATGCTTGAAAACTTGTATTTTCTACCTGAAGAATTTCACACGCCAGCCATTAGTATTGCTGAATTTTTGAATATCAACAGTCCATTTTATCCAAAATTCAGTCATGAACAATTTGATAATTATTTAAAGGAGTTTCAACTATCAAAATCTGATAAGCTCTCTAAGCTCTCATACGGACAAAAGAAGAAAGTCCTCATTGGCTTCGGGTTGGCAACCAATGTGCAATTTTTGCTATTAGATGAACCTACAAATGGCCTGGATATTCCTTCCAAAAGTCAGTTCCGTAAATTGATTGCTTCAAGCCTGTCAGAAGAACAAGCCATTATCATCTCTACACACCAGGTAAGAGACCTTGATGGGCTCATTGATAATATTATCATTCTGGAAGAAAGTGCCATTCTCTTACAACACTCAATTGAAGAAATTGGTGAACGGTTAAGTTTTAAATCTGTTTCAAATACTGAAAATGTACTTGGTGCTATCTACACCGAACAGACTCTTAAGGGCTTGATGGCGCTTATGCCTAATCTTAGCCATGAGCATACCAAAGTAGATTTAGAATTACTTTTCAATGCTGTTACGCATAAGAAAGAGTTATTACAGCAAATATTCAGTACTGACCTAATTGACAACTATCACGCTTAAACTTAAGACTATGATTCATTTCAGCACAAAAAGACTTTTTCTTCTGATAAAGAAAACCTGGATAGAAAACTATAGAATTTGGGCGATAGCACTAGGTGTGCTAGTAGCGGTATATATAGTCTTTCATTTTCTGACAACTGACCGGACTCACATTATTGCTTTTTACAATCGCCAGTTAATTTATAGTTTTGGGCTTATAGCTGCGGGGACTATTTTTGCCAATTTTATCTGGAGAGACTTTTCTACCAAGGGTCAAAGTATCAATTTTTTACTTCTACCCGCTACGCCATTTGAAAAATTAATAACTGCTATTTTTTATACATGCATTGTATTCCCCACGGTATATATTTCTGTATTCTTCATTCTAGATTTTTTCTATATCCAGGCTATCCAATCAATTGTCACCATAAAAATTGATGAATGGGATTTGCATCCATTAAGTTTCAAAGATCCATATTCTGTCGTTTTAAGAAATACTATATTCTTTTTGGTACTACAGCCTATCGCTTTAATGAGCAGTCTTTTATTTGAACGTTTTTCTTATATAAAAACAGCCTTACTACTTTTTATTCTATTATTTGTACTGACTTATCTATTTAATAATATCAGAGAGCGTATTCTTACAGATACAATTGGGGACAGAACGTTAAGCGGAGGCCTATTTAATCTTACCGAGATGGATGTTCAAGATGCTAGAAGAAATGTACCTGTTTATGACAATATCGTCGATACTATTAGACTTCCCTCTTCTCTCAGTTATATAATCAATTTGACTTTAACCGTAGGTACCGTTATATTTTTTACGTTTATTAC
The DNA here is from genome assembly GCF_054779675.1 of Emticicia fontis. NCBI lineage: Bacteria > Pseudomonadati > Bacteroidota > Cytophagia > Cytophagales > Leadbetterellaceae > Emticicia > Emticicia fontis. The sequence goes on along the minus strand of NZ_BAAGXU010000012.1, from coordinate 37,329 downwards.
TTTTTTGAAACTCAAAGAAAAAGAAGTTTAAGTTTATGGAATTCAGAAACAATCAGGCCATTTACCTGCAGATTGCCGAAATGGTTTGCGAAAATATATTGATAGATCGATGGCGAGAGTGTGAGAAAATTCCATCTGTCCGTGAGTTGGCTATCAGCCTTGAAGTCAATCCGAATACAGTGGCTCGTACTTACGAGTTTCTGACGCAAAAGGAAATCATTTTTACAAAACGCGGTATGGGATACTTTGTCATGGAAGATGGCAAAAGCAAGGCCTTAGCTTTCAGGAAAGAAGATTTTCTAAAAAATGACCTGCCACTTTTCTTCCAGAATATTGACCTGTTGAAAATTGATTTTGACGAATTACGAAATCAATTTGAGATTTTTAAGAAAGAGAAAACCGAAACCTTTTCCGCTGATACAACCTTATGAAAACAAGCAATAAACTTTTAATCGCCTTTTTAGGCTTTTTGATTCTGACAATGATCTTTACTGCTTTTCAGTTAAAAGCAGCATACAAAAAAATTAATCTGCATGACAAGTTCCGCAATTACGACCGAATAGCTTTAAACCCTGTAAAGTACCTGATTATAGAGGGCAGTACTAAAAATAAAGCGGATCTGGTCGATGAGTTTAATGTGGATTGTGTTCCTGGCAATGAAAGAACCATATTTTTACCAAGAAATCCTTTTTTCAGAGAGCATTTAACTTACAAGCAATCGGGCGATACGCTTAAGATTAGCAGTACGCTACCTTATCCTTATGGTTTGAATATTTTTCTTTCGGGAATAAACCCTGAGAAAATAGAGGCTAATGCCGCCAGAGTTCTATTAGATGGCCTTACGATAGATAGCCTACAAGTAAATCTTAAAAAAATTGCAGTAGTAACCATTTCTCGCACAAAAATAAAAGAGTGTACTATTAATACTACGGATAAATCATTCGTAAGATTTGCCAAAAACACTTCTGTCGGTAATCTGGATATGAATCTTCAGAAATTTTCAGGAATCGAATTAGGAGTAATGAAACTCAATAAGGCATCTTTACAAATGAGTTCCTCAGCCAGAATCACTGCTACCAAAGAGCATTTACTTCTATTACAAAAATCTGGTGGTCTGCAATAAAAAGAAGAAGCCGTTTCGAAATTATCTTTGAAACGGCTTCTTCTTTTTTATTTCTATTATCTTATTGCTCCCAACGCCAGTCTTTACCGATAATCAACTCATTTTTGAGGTTTTGTTTAATCAAAAACTCTTTGGTATCATTATCGTTCATTTTCTTTACAGGTAGTGCATCTGCATTAGCCAGAGCGTAAAGCATCATAGCCGTAAAACGTACGTTATTGTTGATTTGTTTTTTGTCTATCAAATCAAAGCGGTCGCAATTGGCATGATAACAGTTATACGCTTTTACAGGGAAACTGCCTGATGGCGAACACACCGGAACACCCTGAATCATGAATGGCTGGTGGTCTGAATGCAAGCCTGCCGAATTTGGATTGGTATTACTGAAAGTAGAATCTATATTCTTGATTTTCTTACCGATTTCATCAAAGAATGCACGTAATTCAGGACGACCCATCGCATTGAATCCTTTGGCATTGTTTACCATATCCAGATTCATCATTAACTGAATCTGATCTAATTTACCTTCTTCTTTATATTTTTTCACCAGAGCTTTAGAACCTAGCAAACCTTGTTCTTCACCCATAAACATCACGAATTCAATCGGGCGTTTAGGTTTCAGTTTTAATGACTGAAAAACTCTGGCTACGTCTAATACCGTAAAAGAGCCAATGCCATTGTCCATTGCTCCGGTAGCTAAATCCCATGAATCCAGGTGACCACCAATCACAATTTTATCATTGGCATATTTTTTAGAACTTCCTGGTAAGGTAGCTATTACGTTTCTGGCCTTGATAGGGCGGCTGAAATTCTGCATATCAATTACTGCCCAGATATTCTTTTCATCGTTCATCCATCTACGGATAGCTTTACCACTTTCAACCGATACACAAACCGCAGGAATAGGAATCAATGCCCCAGTCACCGAAGCGGTTCCGGTCAATAACACTCCCCCTTCTACTGCATTTGCAATAATTACACCCGTAGCACCATACTTAATAGCCAAGGCTGTTTTTTCAGAGCGGTGAAGGTTTTTCTTACCCTTATTTTCTGTTGCCTGAAGGTTAATATTAAATAAGGCAATCTTACCTTTTACCTGGTCTTTTACTTTCTCGAAATCTGCTTCTATCCCATCGCCACAATCAACAATAGGACCTTTGATGTGCGACGATACCGGCGAGTGTGCCAGTGCTACCACCTCTACATCGCGGAAATTATCACTTCCTTTAGGTACAATTGCCAGACTTACCGTATCTCTTGCCCATGATTCTACCTCAAACGGCATATACTTCACATCAGCATAGCCATATTCTTTTAGTAATTTGTAAGCAAAGTCTTCTGCTTTTTTCCCGTTCGGACTACCTGTCAGTCTATGGCCTATTGTAGAAGTAGCCTCTTCTAAAGTTTCATAGGCACGTCCACGGCTTAAGACATCATCATTAATCTTTGTGAATAATGCTTCTAATTCATCCGCCGGAGAAGTAAATGCCGAAAATAAGGCAATGCTAATGGTAAGCGTTAAAAATAAAATTCTCTTTCTCATCTACCTGTAATTTATGTTGTTGGGCCAATTCAGTTTAGGCGTGTAATATTAGTGTAAACATCGCTATTTTTTTTATTTTATACAAAAGGCCGTTTTATTTTCAGTTATAATCGTTTTCAAGAAGATATAAGTATCAGCATTTTTCTGTCTGAATACCTAGATTTTTAGAACAATTCTGGTAAAAAAGCACTTTCTTTGTTACGCTCTTCAATCAAACTCAAATTTTACCTAACAAAACCGCCTGGAGAAATTCTTAATTATTTCAACATGAGTAACACACAATTGATGAAACATGACGGTATTGCCACACCGACAGTTAAAATACAACCCAAAGAATTATCTATTCATGGACATACCAGAATTGATAATTACTATTGGCTTAATGAGAGAGAAAACCCGGAAGTAGTAGCTTATCTGAATGCAGAGAATGATTATTTAGACCAGGTAATGGCTCCTGTCAAACCTTTTGAAGAAAAGCTTTTTCATGAAATGAAGGGTCGCATTAAGGAGCAGGATGAGTCTGTGCCTGTAAAAGATGGCAATTATTATTACTACGTCAGATTCATTGAAGGTGGTGAATATCCTATTTATTGCCGGAAGAAAGTAGGGTCAGATGTACCTGAGGAGATTCTACTAGATGGAAACAAATTAGGCAAGAATAAAAAGTATTTCAATATTGGTGGTTATGAAGTAACAGACAATGAAGAAATAATGGCCTATGGTGTTGATACCGTAAGTCGCCGGAATTATACGGTTAGATTCAAAAACCTGCAAACAGGTAAATTATATAAAGAGCAGATAAAAAACACCGAAGGCGGCAATTATGCCTGGGCAAGTGATAACAAGACTTTCTTCTATATCTTAAGAGACCAGCAAACCCTTTTGGGTTATCAGGTATGGCGACATATTTTAGGCACTGATGTAAAAACCGATGAACTGGTCTACGAGGAAAAAGATAATCAGTTCTATATGGGGCTGGCCCGGATGAAATCTAAAAAATATATTGCCATCGGTTGTGACCATAACGGGGTTTCGACAGAATTCCGATTACTTGAGGCCTCAAAACCGATGGGTGAGTTTAAGGTGTTTTCTGAAAGAGAGCGAGGGCATGAGTATAGCATTGAACATTTTGAAGATAAATTTTATATCAATACCAATCGGGATAAAGCCATTAACTTCCAACTGATGGAAGTAAAAGAAAATCAGGTAGCAGATAAGACGCAATGGAAGCTGGTTATTCCTCATAGAAAAGAAGTACTTCTGGAATCTATTGAAGTTTTTAAAAATCATCTGGTTTTACAGGAAAGAAAAGAAGGTCTCATTCATCTAAGGGTTATTAATCAAACCACCAAAGAAGAACATTATGTAGATTTCGGCGAGCCTGCTTATGATGCATATATAGGAGCAAATCCAGAGTTCAATACCAATACTCTAAGATTTATTTATACTTCGCTTACTACGCCGGGCTCAACGTTTGATTATAATTTAGACACCCAGACCAAAGAGCTAAAAAAGGTACAGGCCGTAATTGGTGAATTTAATAAAAACAATTATGTGTCTGAAAGAGTTTTTGTTATTGCAAGGGATGGAGTAAAGATTCCGCTCTCAATAGTTTATAGAAAAGGCACACAACTTGACGGCAAAGCGCCACTGCTTCAGTATTCGTATGGTTCTTATGGGTACTCTACAGACGCCACTTTTAGCTCTGTTCGTTTAAGTCTGCTCGATAGAGGTTTTGTCTATGCTATTGCTCATATAAGAGGAGGTCAGGAGATGGGTCGTGAGTGGTACGACAATGGGAAGATGTTTAAGAAAATAAACACTTTTAATGATTTTATCGACTGCTCTGAATTTCTGATCGCCAATAAATATTGTAGCCCGAATAAATTATTTGCCATGGGTGGCAGTGCGGGAGGATTATTGATGGGAGCCATTACTAACATGAGGCCTGATTTATATAGAGGGATAGTAGCCTCTGTGCCATTCGTAGATGTAGTAACAACCATGTTAGATGAGAGTATTCCGCTGACAACAGGAGAATTTGAAGAGTGGGGAAATCCGAAAAACAAGGCCTCTTATGAGTATATGCTTTCGTATTCACCCTATGATAATGTTGAGAAAAAGGCATACCCTAATCTACTGGTAACCACTGGCTTACACGACTCTCAGGTGCAGTATTTTGAACCGGCCAAGTGGGTTGCCAGGTTACGTACGTCTAAAACCGATAGCAATTTATTATTGATGTATATAGATATGGAAGCAGGTCATGGCGGTGCGTCAGGGCGCTTTGCTTCCTTAAAATTAATTGCAAAAGAATACGCTTTTATTTTGGATTTAGCTGATATTTTGGGTTAAAACAATTATGTACTTTTATTGGTTTATATTTTTGGCTATTAAAAACACAAGATAAGGTTCCAATTTTACCGATTAATCATATTCGTAAAAAAAATGAGCCTTTTTTTTAGAAATTTATAACATTTTGTTTTTTCTTTGCCAAATATTCCGAACAGATTGTGACCCAAAATGCTTTATTTAGTCCAATTTTTACATTAGTTTTATTTGATATAACATAAAAATTCCCCAACATGAAGAAGGCAATACTATTATTTGCGGCGTTATTTACAATCTCGCTGGCGTCGCAAGCCCAAGACACCTGTAGAGTTTGTAAACCATATAAGTGGGAAGTTGGTCTCCTACTTGGCGCTAATCAATACTTCGGTGATATGCACTGTAGTAAAGCATATCTTTCAGAAAACCGCCCAATGTTCGGGGCATTTGTTCGTAGACACTTCGGTAACTATTTCGCATTAAGAGGTCAGGTAATGGTAGGTGCTTTAGCAGGAAATGATTTAGATCAACCTGATGGAAGATGGGATTACCGTCGTCTTAAATTTAAATCTCCATTAACAGAAGTAGCTTTATTAGGTGAATTATATCCGTTTGGGGAACGTTTTTATTATTGTGACGGAACTTTCAAGAAAACTATAAAACCTTATATTTATGGTGGTGTTGGTGGCGTATTCACTAACCCGACTTTTGAAGTTCAACCGGGTGGTGCTTTCCCTCCAATTCAAAGATTAATGGATGAGGATAGAGCTAATCTGAAAAAAGCAGCTTTCATGTTGCCGTTTGGTCTAGGTGTTAAATGGAACTTAGCAGAAAGATGGACACTTGGCTTAGAAGCTGGCTACCGTTATGTTTTCTCTGATTATCTGGATGGTACACATGCATCTACTACAAGTTTGGAAACCAATGTTCCTAAAAATGACGGTTATGCAGTAGTTAACTTATTAGGGTCTTATCGTTTCGGTGATAAAGATACTGATAAAGATGGCGTAGTTGACCGTTGCGATGCTTGTATTAACGAAAAAGGTTTACGTAAATTCCAGGGTTGTCCTGATACTGACGGTGACGGTATTCCTGATAAAGATGATGCTTGCCCGACTCAAGCCGGACCAATGGCATTACAAGGATGTCCTGATACTGACGGTGATGGTATTGCCGATAAAGATGATGCTTGTCCTACAGTAGTAGGTCCTGCTTCATTGAACGGTTGTCCTGATAAAGATAAAGATGGTGTAGCAGATAAAGATGATGCTTGTCCGGATGTTCCAGGTTTGAAAGCTTTGAAAGGTTGCCCTGATACAGATGGTGATGGTATCACTGATAAAGATGATGCTTGTCCAAACGAGCCTGGTCCTGCTTCATTGAATGGCTGTCCTGATTCAGATGGTGATGGTATCGCTGATAAAGATGATGCTTGTCCTAAAGTAGCTGGTGTGGCTTCTGCAAAAGGTTGTCCAGACCGCGATGGTGATGGTGTAGCTGACGATAAAGATAAATGTCCTGATCTACCAGGTTTACAAACAAACGATGGTTGTCCTGAAGGATATGTAAACGGTTTGGCTCCGGGTTATAGAACATTGAGCGGCTGTATGATTTCTAAAGCTGAATTAGACGAATTGAGCTTCGCAGCACAAGGCATCGAGTTCTACAATGGTACAAACAAATTGAAACCAAGTTCTTACAAAAAACTGGATCGCGTTTGTTCATTGTTGCAAAGATGTCCGGATAGCATCTTGAATATCGTAGCTTACAATGATGGTTCAAGTACTTCTGCTAACCTTCGTTCAGCTAAATTACGTTCATGCGCTATCTACGCTTATTTCTTGAAGAAAAAATGTATCAGCAAAGCACGTATGACTTATGAAGGAAAAGGTGACGAAGATCCATCAACTCCTTACATGACTCCAGACGGCAAAAAAGCTAATACCCGCGTAGAATTCCAATTGAAATAATCATCTGATTGAATTATATCAAAAGAGCAGAACCTCAAAGTTCTGCTCTTTTTTATTCTCCGTTTTTCTGGTATAATTTATGATTTATCTTCGCTGTAGGTGTTCAATGATATATAGATTATAGGACTTTTCCCCTAAAACTCTTTAATCGAATAAGCGATACTCTTAAGAAACTTTGCCATTAAATAAAAACAGGAGTAGCATTTTCGGGAAAAGTTGTAATTTTATGACTAAAAAATCATCACGCTTACGTTACATTAATTAATTTCTCACATTTATTTCATTAAGACAATGAAACTAAATCTAAAACATACGAGCGTCTATATTTGTCTGGGAACAATATTATTATTCGTCTCTTCTTGCACTGCTCAATTAGATATTATCAATCCTACCAGCAATTGCCTTGAAACTAAATATACTTTTTCAAGACAAGGAAGAGTTGAGCAATCATTCCTGAAACAGTATGATGCACAAGGAAGAATGTTGAATGAAACAAACAATTATTCAAGCCAGTTCTCAGGTAGCTACAAAGAAACATTTGTTTATGAGTATGATGCCAAGGGTAATAATACTAAGATTACTTATAGCCTCAACAATGTGGTGAAAAAAGTAACCAAGAGAGAATATAGTCTGCTGGGGAAGCTGACGCAGGAGGTTATTTCGGTCGATGGTGTTTCAAGTGCACTTCAAAAAACCTTGTTTACAGAATCAGGTTCAACGCAAATCTTTTATGATAAAGATGGAGTTACTGAGACCGTAAGAGAAATAACAGGGTTTGATCTGAATGGACAGATTATCACCAAAGAAGTAATAAGTGCGAATGGAGTTGTGGCTTTCTCGGATAAATATACCTATGCGCAATTAGGCAAAGTAAGTCGTTGGGTACACTATGATGCTGCCGATAAAATGACCACTATTACCAATTATGAATATGATCTCGCGGGGAATCTGACGAAAGAAACTACGACACGCAATGATGTATTGTTTGCTTCAACTGTAAATACTTATAGTGCCAAAGGAGTTTTAGAAAAGAAAACCCGCCTGAACGGTAGCAATCAGGTTGATTATTACTTTACCTACGAATATAATAGTAAAGGATTAATGGTGAAAGAGAACTATTTTTATAATAATGAGATTTTAAGTACAAGAAGTTTTGAGTATGATGCGAAGAGTAATAAAACAAAAGAATTATTCTCTGATGCCAAAGGTACAGCCACTACTCAGAAAGAGTGGGAATACCTTTGCAAATAAGCTCACGACTTGCACATTTTTTTTGACAGTTATTTAGAAAATCATCCAAAATGGTAAAAGAAGACATTGATCTGGTAGCAGAGATAGCACGATTGAAGAAAGAAAAAAACGCAGTTATTCTGGCTCACTATTATCAGGTAGCTGAAATTCAGGATATTGCTGATTATATTGGTGATAGTCTGGGTCTTTCTCAGCAAGCGGCTAAAACAGATGCCGATATGATTGTTTTTGCAGGAGTGCGCTTCATGGCTGAAACAGCCAAGATATTGTCTCCGCAAAAGAAAGTAGTATTGCCTGATATGAACGCGGGTTGCTCATTAGAAGAGTCTGCTCCTGCAGATGAATTTGCGGCTTTCAAAGCACAACATCCTGATCATATCGTTATTTCTTATGTTAACTGTTCGGCTGCACTGAAAACATTGACCGATGTGGTTTGTACGAGTAGCAATGCGGTGAAAATAGTGGAGAGCTTTCCGAAAGATCAGAAGATTATTTTTGCACCTGATAAAAACCTGGGTGGATATATTAATCGGGTAACAGGCCGTGATATGGTTTTGTGGGATGGTGCCTGTATGGTACACGAGACTTTCTCAGGCAAAATGATTCAGGACTTAAAAGATAAGCACCCTGATGCCAAAGTAGTAGCTCACCCTGAAAGCGAACAACCTGTTTTAAAATTAGCTGATTATATCGGCTCAACTACTGGTTTATTAAAGCACGTAATTGAAAGCAAGGATAAAGAGTTTATCGTAGCCACCGAGTCGGGCATTTTGCACCAGATGAGAAAAGCTGCACCAGATAAGAAATTCATTGTAGCGCCTACTTCTCGTAATGGTCATGCTTGCCAGGCTTGTTCTGATTGTCCGCACATGAAATTAAACACGATGGAGAAACTTTACTGGTGTTTAAGAGATGAAACGCCGGAAATCATTTTACCAATGGATGTAATCGAAGCAGCCAGAAAACCTATTGAAAGAATGCTTGAGCTTTCGGCCAAATTTGGTTTGTAATAGCTCAATTTTATAGATTCATAACAGAAGGTTCGCTCAACAGGCGAACCTTTTTTTTCTGAAAAACATTCTACGAATAAACCTCTTATACTATTGGCACTCTCCTACCCTCTTTACTCTCACGAATATTTCATGGCAAAGGCACTTGATTTGGCTATTCAATCGGGTGAAGCAGGAGAAATTCCTGTAGGTGCTATTGTAGTGGCCGGAGGTAGTAAGATTATCGGGAAAGGCACTAACCAGACTGAGCAGTTAAATGATGTGACAGCTCATGCCGAAATTATTGCCATTACGGCAGCCTCTCAATTTTTGGGTGGCAAGTATCTGAAAGACTGTACATTATATGTAACACTTGAGCCTTGTGTGATGTGTGCAGGTGCTTTACAATGGACACAAATTGACCGTATTGTGTATGGCGCATCTGACCCGAAGAGAGGGTTTGCAAGGGTTTCTCCAAATATTCTTCACCCCAAGACGACTATTGTCAAAGGCATTTTAGAAAAAGATTGCGAAATGATTGTGAAGAATTTTTTCAGGAATTTGCGAACATAATTTTTGCCGTTAGCGTTTAACTTTTAGGCTGTAATAAACGAACTATTATATTCAACATTTAAAACTTACTTTAGAATATGGCATACACACTCGATCCGCTCCCTTACGCAAGTGACGCACTGGAGCCTCATTTTGACAAGGCAACTATGGAAATTCACCATGACCGTCATCACCAAGCTTATGTAACCAATCTGAATAATGCGATTGCAGGTACAGAAATGGAGAGCTTATCATTGAAAGAATTATTAGCTAATATCAGCAAATATCCAGCACCTGTAAGAAACAACGGTGGCGGACATTTCAACCACGATTTATTCTGGAATATTCTTTCACCAAACGGAGGCGGAACTCCATCAAGTACTTTGGGCAAAGCGATTGATGATGCTTTCGGTTCATTTGATGCTTTCAAAGATGAGTTCAAAAAAGCGGCTATCAGTCGTTTCGGTTCAGGTTGGGCATGGTTAGCAGTAGACGACCAGGAGAAACTTTTCATTACTTCTACCCCTAATCAGGATAATCCATTGATGGATGTGGCTGATAAAAAAGGTATTCCGGTATTAGGATTAGACGTATGGGAACATGCTTATTACTTGAAATTCCAAAACAAACGCCCTGACTATATTGATACTTTCTGGAATGTAGTTGACTGGGATGCTGTACAAAAACGTTTCTCAAATGCTAAAAGAGTTATTCCAAACGAATAATTAATTTTTAGCCTGATTATATCAGAGAGATGTCCATCGGGCATCTCTTTTTTATTTTTAGACCATCATTCAAAATGATACGTTTATAAGTAGTTTAGGCGTTATATTCTTTTTTAAAGCAATCTTAACTACTTTTGTACAAAACTCCTTACTAGCTGTAAGAAGAGTATACCAAAATCATTTTTCAGGTTTGATATGTCATTCACTTTCAAAGATAAAACCATATTGATTACCGGTGGTACTGGCTCTTTAGGAAAGGCCCTTACCAAGCACATTTTAGCGAAGCACCCGGAAATAAAGAAATTAATCATTTTTTCCAGAGATGAGCAGAAGCAATTCGAAATGGCCCATGAGTATCCTGATAGCAAATACTCGCAAATGCGGTATTTTATTGGAGACGTGCGGGATTTCGAACGCTTGAAAAGAGCCTTAAAAGGGGTTGATTATGTGATTCATGCTGCGGCCATGAAACACGTTCCGATTGCAGAGTATAACCCCATGGAATGTGTAAAGACTAATGTATTAGGTGCCGAAAATGTGATTAATGCTTGTCTTGAAACAGATGTGGAGCGCGTAGTAGCTTTATCGACTGATAAAGCCTGTGCACCTATCAATTTGTATGGAGCAACTAAACTGGCCTCTGATAAACTATTTGTGGCTGCTAATAATATCAAAGGCTGGAATCCAATTCGGTTTTCGGTAGTAAGATACGGAAATGTAATGGGCTCAAATGGTTCTGTGATTCCTTTCTTTATGAAGAAAAAGAAAGAAGGCGTTATTCCGGTTACAGATCCTACCATGACCCGTTTCAATATCTCATTGCAAGGTGGTGTTGATATGGTGATGCACGCTTTAGAGCATGCGTGGGGCGGCGAAATTTTTATTCCTAAAATTCCTTCGTATCATATTCTTGATGTGGCTAAAGCCATTGCACCAGAAGCTGAAGTAAAAATTGTAGGTATCAGACCCGGCGAAAAGGTACATGAAGAAATGATTACAGAATCTGACTCGTTTCTGACTTATGATTTAGGTAAATATTATACCATTTTACCTTCGACACATAAGTGGAAAATCGAAGATTTCATGACTGAGTTTAATGCGACAAAAGTTCCCGTAGGTTTTAAGTATACCTCAAATCAGAATACAGACTGGGAAACTGTAGAAGATTTGAGAGCCCTCATTAAAGAACACGTAGATCCAAACTTTGAAGTTTAAACTCAGATGAATAGTATTCCATACGGCAAACAGCATATCACTGACGAAGATATAGCTGTAGTGATAGAGACGCTCAAGAGTCCTTTCCTGACCCAAGGCCCGAAGATAAAGGAGTTTGAAGACAATTTTGCCAGCTATATCGGAGCAAAATATGCCGTAGCCGTAGCAAACGGTACAGCTGCTTTGCATTTATGTACTTTGGCTTTGGGAGTAAAAGAAGGGGATAAAGTGATTACTACTCCCATAACTTTTGCTGCATCGGCCAATTGTGTTCGCTATTGTGATGGAGAAGTAGTCTTTGCGGATATTGAACCGGATACTTATTTATTGGACATTGATAAAGTCCGAGCATTATTAGAAAGTTCTCCTAAAGGCACCTATACCGGAATTATTCCTGTTGATTTTGCTGGTAGAGCCGCTAATCTGGAGGAGTTCAGAAAACTGGCAGATGAATATAATCTCTGGATTATTGAAGATGCCTGCCATGCACCCGGTGGTTATTTTGTAGATTCAAAAGGACAACAACAATGGTGTGGCAATGGCAAATTTGCAGACTTAGCCATTTTCTCTTTTCACCCGGTGAAACATATCGCAAGTGGTGAAGGTGGAATGATTACGACCAATGACGAAAAACTCTATCAAAGCCTCCTGCAATTAAGAACGCATGGCATTACGAAGCTAGAGAATCAATATATAAACAGTATCGAACTTGCTGGTGGGATTGATAAATATCCGGGTTGGTATATGGAAATGCAAAATCTGGGCTTCAACTACCGGATAACCGATTTTCAGGCAGCTTTAGGAAGTAGCCAACTCAAAAGAGCTGATGAAGGCTTAATCAGAAGAAGAGCAATTGCTGCCCGCTACAATCAGGCGTTCAAAAATACAGATGGCATCAAAGGCCAATCAGGAGACATAGAAGGGCACGCTTATCACTTATATGTCATAGAGGTTCAAAATAGACTAGGTCTTTACAATTACTTAAGAGAGCATAATATTTTTGCGCAAATCCATTATATTCCTACTCACCTGATGCCTTATTATCAACAATTAGGGTCAAAAGTAGGCGATCAACCGATGGCGGAAGAATATTATAGGCATTGCATCAGTTTACCTATGTATCCCACACTGACTGATGAAGAGCAAGCGTATGTAATTGAGACTATCACTAATTTTTTAAAATCTGAATAACGTTGGAAGAGAAAAAATATATCACTCCACAGGAAGAATTCTGGGCAGGAGAATTTGGTAATGACTACATCAACCGCAATCAAAGTGCTGAATATCTGGCTTCTAACCTCAATTTTTTTGTTAAAGCTTTAAATCAGGCCTCAAGACCCAAGTCATTGATTGAATTTGGTGCAAACATAGGCATGAATTTAAGAGCCATTAAAGCCTTATTTCCCAACATTCAATTAAGTGGTATAGAAATCAATGCGGAGGCAGCTAAAGAATTAACTGATGTGATAGGTGGCGACAATGTATTTCATGGCTCTATTTTTGATTATGATAGCACAGATAAATTTGAAGTAGCATTAATCAAGGGTGTATTAATTCACATCAACCCCGAAATGTTGCCTGTTATCTACCAGAAATTATATGAGGCTTCGAGCAAATATATTCTGGTTTGTGAATACTATAATCCTGCTCCGGTTACGATTAACTATAGAGGTCATAGCGACCGATTATTCAAGCGCGACTTTGCCGGAGAGATGTTAGAAAAATATCCTGACTTAAAGTTAATCGATTATGGCTTTGTCTATAAAAGAGACCCAGCTTTCCCTCAGGACGATATTACCTGGTTTTTAATGCAAAAAATCGGGTAATTCAACTATGAGCAAAATAGCTATCATTCCCGCACGTGGAGGCAGTAAAAGGATTCCCCGAAAAAACATTAAAGATTTTTGTGGTAGACCCATTCTTGCCTATTCTATTCAGGCGGCACTTGATAGCCAATTGTTTGATGAGGTAATGGTATCAACTGATGATGAAGAGATTGCTGCCATAAGTAAGCAATATGGTGCAAGTGTGCCTTTCTTTCGTTCGGCAGATAATGCAAACGACTACGCTACAACAGCATCTGTTTTGACTGAAGTATTAGATAGCTACACTAATTTGGGTAAAAAGTTTCAATACGGCTGTTGCATCTACCCTACTGCTCCGTTTGTTACAGCACAGAAATTGAAAGATGCTTATCAATTATTGGCTGATAAAAACTTTGATACTGTTTTGCCTATTCAACCTTTTTCGTTTCCTATTCAAAGGGCATTCTATAAAGAAGATGATAAAGTGAGGTGGGTAGAACCGAATCATGCACTGACCAGGTCACAGGATTTAACCAGGACCTTTCATGATGTAGGGCAATTTTATTTTTTTAATGTCGATACGTTTCTGAAAACCAAACAATTATTGACTGCCAATTCAGGAGGGATAGAGATAAGCGAACTAGAAGCACAGGATATTGACAACGAAACTGACTGGAAATTGGCCGAAATGAAATTTAGATTGATGAATTCATGAGAAAATACGCTATTTTAAACACACGGGTATTTAGTACTGGTAAATATTCTATTGTGCCACTACGCGATGAGGATAAGTACGATATTATGAAATGGCGCAATGAACAAATCTATCATTTACGTCAAAGCGAACCTCTTACCACCGAAAAACAGGAATGGTATTTCAGTAATGTAGTGGCAAATTTATTCGAACAGGAAAAACCAACACAAATACTTTTCTCTTACCTGGAAAATGATATTTGTATTGGCTATGGAGGATTGGTTCATATTAATTGGATTGATAAAAATGCCGAAATCTCATTCATTATCAACACTGCTCTCGAAAAAGATTTCTTTGAATTTCATTGGACAACCTATTTTAGTCTCATCGAAAAAGTTGCCTTTGAGGAGCTTAATTTGCATAAAATATATACGTACTCTTTTAATTTAAGACCTCACTTATATCCAGTTCTTCAAAAAAACAACTATCAACAAGAAGCCATGCTTCACAATCATTGCTTGTTTGAGGGTAAATTTGTGGATGTTTTCTTTCATTCAAAATTCAATCCGATTAATATCCGGAAAGCAGGAAAAGATGATTTGATGCTATATTTTGAATGGACGAACGATGAAGAAGTAAGGAAACAATCATTTAATAGTGAATCCATTGTCTTAGAAAATCACGAAAAATGGTTTCATAAGAAATTGGTTGATAAGCATTGTTTAATGCTTGTTTTTGAGGATAAGGAACAAACACCTATCGGACAAGTAAGATTTGAAAGCAACGAAGAGCAAAAAATCAGTGTTATAGGAGTATCAGTAGACAAAAACTTTAGAGGGCAAAAATTAGCTAACAAAATATTAGCCTTAGCCACTACTTACTTTTTTAAAGAACACCCTGATTATACAATCCAGGCCTTTATAAAAGTAAGTAATGAAGGTTCTATTAATGCTTTCAAAAAAGCAGGTTTTTCTTTTGAAAAGGAGTTAGACTATCAGGGGATAGCCTCAGTACTATATACAAAGAGTAATCAATGAAAATAGGAAATTATCAGATAGGCCAAAACCATAAGCCTTTTATTATAGCCGAAATGAGTGGCAACCATAATCACTCATTGGAAAGAGCTTTAAAAATTATTGAAACAGCTGCTAAATGTGGAGCAGATGCGCTCAAATTACAAACGTATACTGCTGATACGATAACTATTAATCAAAGAGGTGGCCTTTTTGATATAAAAGACGATACCTCTCTATGGAAAAACAGAAATCTTTATGAATTATATCAGGAAGCGCATACTCCTTGGGAATGGCATGAAGCCATGTTTAAATGCGCTGCTGATAATAATATTATCTGCTTTTCTACGCCATTTGACGATACAGCAGTAGATTTTCTGGAGAATCTGGGAGCACCTGCGCATAAAATCGCTTCTTTCGAAAATAACCATTTCCCTCTATTAAAGAAAGTTGCCAGAACCGGCAAACCAGTCATCATGTCAACTGGCGCAAGCACATTGGCTAATTTAGATGAAGCTGTCAATGTTTTAAAAGAGAATGGATGTAAAGATTTAGTATTACTGAAATGTACCAGCAATTATCCGGCAAACCCTGAGAATTCAAACGTACGTACAATTCCGCATATGCGTGAATTATTTCAATGTGAAATTGGCCTGAGCGACCATACCATGGGGATTGGTGTGCCATGTGCCGCGGTAACCTTGGGAGCAACTGTAATTGAGAAACATTTTTGTTTGAGTCGAGCAGAAGGAGGCGTAGATTCAGCCTTTTCTTTGGAGCCTGATGAACTTAAATCATTAGTAGTTGAGACGGAACGTGCCTGGCAATCTTTAGGACAAGTTCAATATGGTGTACAGGAATCCGAAAGAAAGAGTCTTTTGTTTAAACGTTCTATTTATGTAGTGAAAGAAATAAAGGCTGGTGAATTATTTACAGAAGAGAATATAAGAGTGATACGTCCGGGAGATGGTATGCCACCTAAGTATTATGAAGGCTTATTGGGAAAAGCGGCAAGTAAAGATTTTAAAGCCGGAACACCCTTAAATCTTTGAATTATTTAAGTGATAACAGTAAATATGCTAAGAAAAAGGAGATGATTGAAAACATCTCCTTTTTCTTTATTTTTCGGTTATTAGAATAATACAATTTGCCGATAGATAAAGATTTTGTAAATTTTCTCCATATTTGTATTAACATTCACATTAAATGATATAACTTGCATAAAAAAACCACGATTTTTATTGAAATGCTTTTTACGTGAAGAGTGTAGTTTAGTCGCAAACTCTTAGACTTAGGTCGATTTTTTCATATTAGCGGTTAAAATATCTTTTACTTCGTTTTTCTATTTAATCTAATGAAAGGAATTATTCTTGCTGGAGGCTCTGGTACACGTCTGCACCCACTCACCCTTGCAGTTAGCAAACAATTAATGCCTGTGTATGATAAACCTATGATTTATTATCCACTGTCTATCCTGATGTTAGCAGGTATCAGAGAAATTTTAATTATCTCTACCCCTCATGATTTACCGCATTTCAAAAAATTATTAGGTGATGGTAGTAGAATAGGATGTCAGTTCAGTTATGCCGAACAACCTAGTCCGGATGGTTTAGCTCAAGCTTTTATTATAGGTGCAGATTTTATTGGAAAGGATAGCGTAGCATTAGTTTTAGGAGATAATATTTTTTATGGTAGCGGATTAAGTAAACTACTTCAGAGTAGTACAAACCCTGATGGCGGTACTGTATTTGCTTATCAGGTTCATGATCCTGAAAGATATGGCGTAGTTGAATTTGATGAAAATAAGAAAGTCATATCAATTGAAGAGAAACCTTCAAAACCTAAATCTAACTTTGCCGTTCCGGGCTTATATTTCTATGATAATGATGTAGTAGAAATTGCCAAAAACATTAAGCCTTCTCCTCGTGGTGAATTAGAAATAACCGATATTAACCGACAATATCTTGAAAATGGCAAATTAAGTGTAGGAATCATGAATAGAGGTACAGCCTGGTTAGATACAGGTACTTTCGCTTCATTGATGCAGGCAGCTCAGTTTGTACAGGTTATTGAAGAACGCCAAGGGCTTAAAATAGGATGTATTGAAGAAGTGGCTTATAGAATGGGCTTTATTGATGCCCCACAATTAAGAAAAATTGCTGAGCCATTAGTAAAAAGTGGTTATGGTCAGTATTTATTAAACCTTAATTTAGAATAGTATACTATTCCTGGATGCCTAGCATTTATGATTTGCCTCTTTCATCGTATTTAACTAGATTTGCAGTGTTTGTTCATAAAGTGTGTTTTTAAAATTAAGTCATGACCTACTCTAAAGTTTTCTATAAAGTTCTATTTCTATTAGTATTCAGTGTATTTGAAGTAGCTTATTCACAAACGCCAACTCCCCCCGCTAATGTTGATAACCTGACTGATAAGCAAATTGAGGCTTTTCTAAAGGAAGCTGAGTCAAGAGGGCTTAGTGAAGCTCAAATTGAAGCGGCTGCTTTGGTGAATGGATATTCTCCACAGGATATTGCGAAGGTAAGGGAAAGAATTAATCGTTTAAAAACCGGAACTACAGAGGTAAAAACTAACGCCCCAGGTACTGGAACAAATACAGCTAAACCAGATAACGTTACACGTGAACAGATTGGTGAAGTAGCTGAAAGAACTTCGGTAGCTGTATCTGATAAACAAGAAGTTGGCAAAAAACTAGAGACATTTGGTAGTCAGTTGTTCAATAACAAAAGTCTTACTTTTGAACCTAATCTTAGGCTCCCAACGCCCAAAGGATATATTTTAGGCCCTGACGATGAACTTAAAATAGATATCACTGGCTATGCTTATCAACATTATGATACTAAGGTTTCACCAGAGGGTACTATAAAAATTGAGAACCTTGCCCCTATTTATGTAAATGGGAATACTATTGAGCAGGCAAAAACAAAAATTATTGAGCGATTGAAAACTCTTTTTGCAGGCTTGAGAAATGGAACATTAAATGCTGACATTACACTTGGTAACGTCAGAAGTATAAAAGTTACCATAGTTGGTGAAGTCAATAACCCTGGTACCTATACAGTTTCTTCTTTAGCATCTGCTTTTAATGCACTCTATTTATCAGGAGGGCCAAACAACAATGGTTCGTTCCGTAATATTCAGATTTTCCGTAATAATACCTTAATCAAAAAAATAGATGTTTATGATTTTCTTCTGAAAGGAACACTTGAGGATAACATAAATCTTTTTGATCAGGATGTAATATTAGTTCCACTTTTTCAGAAGAAAGTAAAAATAGAAGGAGAAGTAAAAAGAAGTGGCATATTTGAATTAAACGAGGGTGATAATTTTAAAGCGCTATTGAACTATGCCGGAGGCTATACAGAACAAGCCTATACTTCTACTATTAATGTAAAAAGAAATACAAAAACAGAGAAGAAATTATTCACTTTTGACCCTCTGACAAACGCTGAATTCATAACACAAAATGGAGATCAATTTTATATTGGTACTATATTGGATCGTTTTGAAAATAAAGTAGAAGTACTTGGAGCGGTATTCAGACCAGGTGAGTTTGCTTTAGGAGATAAAATTAAAACAGTTAAGCAATTAATCGAAAGTGCAGAAGGGTTAAGAGAAGATGCCTATGCAAACAGGGCGATTTTAGTAAGAGAGCAAGATAACCTTGACCCAATGTATATGCCCATTGATTTAGGAAAATTGCTAAAAGGCGAAATTCCTGATATCGAGTTAAAGAGGCAAGATCAATTATTGATAAAATCAATAGTAGAAATCAGACAAGAGAGAAAAGTTAATATTGAAGGAGCTGTTAATAATCCAGGCAGCTATGCTTATGCTGAAAATATGTCAATAAGAGATGTTATTCTATTAGCCGGTGGTTTCAATGATGGAGCAGCTTCTAAAAGAATTGAAGTCGCCCGAAGACAATACAATGATGATTCCAATGAAAAGCCTGTAATAATTATTCCAATTAATATATCAAAAGATTTAAACCCGGCTGAGGGAGGTATTAAATTAATGCCTTTTGATAGGATATTTGTTCGTAATCTTCCAAATTATGAAGTACAACAAACGGTTAGTATTCAAGGTGAGGTAAACTATCCAGGAGCATACACTATTGAGAGTAAAAGCGAAAGACTAAGTGATCTTATTGATAGAGCTGGTGGGCTTCGTTCAGAGGCTTATATTAACGGTGCCCGATTGTATAGAAATGATAAACTCATATTTGTAGATTTTGATAAAGCTTTAAAAAATAAAAAAACGGCGTCTAATCTATTACTTGAAAGTGGAGATAGAGTAGAAATACCTAAAGAAAGACAGACAGTTTCAGTTGGTGGTCAGGTACTAAACCCTACAAGAGTTGCGTATCAGCCGAGTTTTTCTTTTGGAGATTACATTGCTCAAGCCGGTGGATTTACAGATAGCGCGTTTGTAAAGAAAACCTATGTTCAATATGCAAATGGCAGTACAGATAGAACACGCAGTTTTTTTGGAATAAAGGTATATCCGAAGGTGCAACAAGGTATGGCTATCTATGTTCCTACCAGAAACAGAATGCGTATGTCACCAGCTGAAAGAATAGCCATTGGGACAGGCTTTGTTTCTCTATCTGCAGTATTATTGACGCTTATCAGGCTTCTATAAATGTTTAGCTGAAGAATTGTTTTTTAAAACTTCACATCACTTAGATCAGCCAGAAGATTAAACTAGGTCAGATTTAGAATAAAATATAAAAGTCACTCTTTTGTATTTTATATAATTGATATTATATTTTTTACTTTTACGAAGTAGCGATTTTATTTATAAAGTGTAGAAATGAAAGAACCCGAAAAAGAAAATATTACGATTAGTTATACAGCCCTAGTTCAGATTCTTTGGAAAGAAAAAATTTTCTTTTTATTGATAGTAATTCTTTTCATGGGATTTGGTCTTTTACATGCTTTTTTGGCAAAAGAGCAATTTGTTTCAGAGGGGAAGATATTACCAGAAATACAATCCAAAACTGGCAAACTTGATAATTTAGCTGGCCTTGCTTCTTTAGCAGGTATAGATGTTAATAATATGGATGGTTCAGATGCCATTCGTCCGGATATCTATCCTTATATATTAAAAAGTACTCCATTTTTTTTGGCACTTTTTCAACAAGACATAAAGACCAAGGATAATAAAACTTTAAAATTTCAAGATTATTATCATCAGTATATTGAAGACGGGAAAGAAATTACTGAAAAAAATCTTCGTAAATACCCAGTTAAAGAAGATGGTTTCTTAGTTCTGAATCGATTGAGTGAAAGAAGAATAGAAAAACTAGAAAAACTTATTGACGCTAGTATAGATATAAAAAGTGGTATTATCAGTATTTCTGTAAAAATGCCAGATCCTGTTGTTGCGGCTAAAGTTGCTCATTTCTCAATGCAATACCTAACCGACTATATTACCAAGTACAGAACAGACAAACAGAAGAAAGATGTAGATTTCTTAGAAGCAAAGGTACAAGCAGCCAAAGGGAAATATTATTCCAGCCAGACTCAGAAAGCAAAATATAGTGACCAGTTTCAATTGCCAACTATCAGGTTACAATCTGCTGATATTCAACGCGAGCGTATTGAGGCTGATTATCGTACTAATTCTACTTTTTATAATGAATTACTAAAAAAATACGAGGAAGCGAAAATCAGATTGCAGCAAGAAACACCTGTTTTTCAAGTATTGGAGCCTCCAACCACTCCAGCAGAAAAGACAGAACCTAAAAGAGCATTAATCTTGATTTCTTATATATTTTTAGGCGGACTTATTGCCATCATTGCAACTTTAATAAAAAACAAAAATTTCAAACAAGTAATATTTATTTAATTGATTTATAATGAACTTAAATAATGTACAAATTACCGTAATTGGTCTAGGATATGTTGGATTGCCACTAGCAATTGAATTCGGAAAAAAATATTCAACTGTAGGGTTTGATATCAACCAACAACGTATGGATGAGCTAAAAAAAGGTCATGATCGTACTCGAGAGGTTGAAAAATCACAATTTGCAGAATCAGTTCATTTATCATTTTCTTCAAATATAGAAGATATTAGAAATAGTAATATTTATATTGTTACGGTTCCTACTCCTATCGATAATTTCAAAAAGCCGGATTTAAAGCCATTACTTTCAGCTACTAAAACAGTAGGAACAGTTTTGAAAAAGGGTGATATTGTAATATATGAGTCGACTGTATATCCAGGTTGTACAGAAGAAGATTGTGTACCTATCTTGGAGAAAGAAAGTGGATTAAAATTCAATCAGGATTTCTTCTGTGGATATTCTCCAGAAAGAATTAATCCAGGTGATAAACATCACACTTTGACTAAAATCAGAAAAGTAACTTCAGGAAGTACTGCAGAAACTGCTGACTTTGTTGACAGCCTTTATAATTCTATTATTGAAGCTGGCACTTTTAAAGCTCAATCATTAAAGGTTGCAGAAGCGGCAAAAGTAATTGAGAATTGTCAAAGAGACATTAATATTGCTTTTGTTAATGAATTAGCCTTAATATTCAATGAAATGAATATTGATACGGCTTCTGTATTGGAAGCTGCCGGTACTAAATGGAACTTTTTAAACTTTAGACCAGGTCTTGTTGGTGGGCATTGCATTGGTGTAGATCCATACTATTTGACACATAAGTCAGAATCACTTGGCTATCACCCACAGGTTATATTATCAGGAAGAAGAATCAATGATAATATGGGTAAACATATAGCAAGCAGAACTGTAAAGCTTTTAATTAAGAACGGAAAATCTGTAAATAAATCTAAAGTTCTTATACTAGGTATTACTTTTAAAGAAAATTGCCCTGACATTCGCAATTCTAAAGTAATTGATATTATCAATGAATTAAAAGATTACGAAGTAAATCTGAGCATATATGATCCTTGGGCCGACCACGAAGAGGTTAAGCACGAATATGGAATAGAATTAACGTCTTCAGTTGACATTAATGATTTTGATGGAATTGTGCTAGCCGTATCTCATAATGAATTTAAAGAAGAATCGATGCTTAGTCAATTAAATCAATTCAAAGGAATTATATTTGACATCAAAGCATTTTATCCAGAAGAGATTTCAACTTATAGATTGTAATAATGTACGAAATAAAATATCACCATACAAGCTTAGAAGACAAATCTTTTCTGGTAACAGGAGGGGCAGGTTTTATTGGGTCTAATATTGTTGAGTACTTACTTAAATTTAAAGCAAAAAAAGTACGAGTACTTGATAATTTTGCTACCGGTAGTAGAGAAAATCTAAAAGACTTTGTAGATAATCCAGCGTTAGAGATATTAGAAGGAGATATTAGAGATTTAAGCACTTGTCAAGCTGCTTGCAAGGATATTGATTATATAACACATCAGGCAGCCTTAGGGTCTGTTCCTCGTTCTATTCAAGATCCTATTACAACTAATGAGGTAAATATTACGGGCTTTCTAAATATGTTAGTTGCTGCGCGAGATAATAAAGCCAAGAGATTTGTATATGCTGCTTCAAGTTCCACTTACGGTGATAGTAAAGAATTGCCTAAAAGAGAAGATCGCATAGGTGCTCCTTTGTCACCCTATGCGATAACAAAACTGGTAAATGAACTATACGCCAATATTTTTGCGAATTTATATAACATCCAGACAATCGGGTTAAGGTATTTTAACATATTTGGACCAAAACAAAGTCCAACAGGACCTTATGCCGCGGTTATACCTTTGTTTATACAATCTGCAAAAGAGAATAATCCACCCTTTATTAATGGTGATGGTGAAACTTCAAGAGACTTTACATTCGTTGAAAATGCTGTACAGGCAAATATTTTGTCTTTACTGACAGAAGAACCTAATAATATCAATCAAGTATATAATGTAGCTTGCGGAGAACGTATTACATTAAATCAATTGTGGGAGACTATCAATAGCATAAACGAGTCAGATATTAAACCTATATACCGTGAAACGCGATCAGGAGATATTAAGCATAGCTTAGCAGATATTAGTAAATCAAGAACTTTGCTTGGCTATGATCCAAAGGTATCAGTTAGAGATGGGATAGAGAGGACGTTTAAATTATTTTGATTTATAATTTATTAGTGTAATTTCTAAAAATTACTATTTGAATAATAATAGTTGTTAGAAATTGCACTAAAATAATGGCTTTTATGTAAGTAGAATTATTCTTTTAGACCTCCGAACAAGCAAGACTTTAATTTTTTAAAAGATATTTCTTAAGAAATATTATTGTAAGGAATATATCTCAAATTAAAAAGTAAATGAAGAAATTTAGAATTTTATATGTTTAGGGCGATCAAATTTATTAACAAGTTAGTAAGTAGAAATCGAACAATTATCAATAATTTCTTGGGATTGTCTACCATCAATGGTATAAATTTATTATTCCCAATTTTAGTTACACCAATCCTGATTCAAAAAGTAGGGCTTGAAAATTTTGGAAAAATAGCATTTATTCAGACAATTGGATTATATCTCAAAACAATAATTGATTTTGGTTTTGAATCAATATTAATTTTTAGAAATGTTAATAATAAAGATATTAAAATAAACAGTGATTTTTCTACAACATTATTTCTTCGAATTGTTTTCTTCTTAGCTGGCACATTAATATTTGGAATATTTATAATTATTTTTACAGATATTGAGAAACATTTATTCATATCTACAATAATTTTGTCCTTTACCTATATAATAAATATTAATTGGGTATTTATTATAAAGAGTAAAACTAAGATAATTGCTGTTATATTATTTTTCACCAAACTTTTATATTTTTTACTCATAGTTCTTTTTATTAAGGAAAAAAAAGATTTCATCTTAGCTAATGATTTTTTAACAATTACAAATGTAATTTCAACATTAGTCATTCTCTTATTTGCTATTTATAATAGGTATATTAAATTAATTATTCCTAGTTTTTTATCTTATCTGTATTATTTAAAACATGGGATGTGGCTATTTTTACCCATTTTAATATCTACGACCTATTCTTCTTTATCTGTATTGACATTGGGTTTTTTTTACACTAAAAAAGAGTTAGGAATATATAGTATATCTGAAAAAATAGTACTGGCTTTTATCTCAATAATAAATGTTTTTAATATTGCTAATTTTCCGATTTTATCAAAAACTTTTAAACAAGACAAATTTGTATTTTTTAATGCTTTTAAACGATTTGAAAAACTACTATTATTTATTGGTTTTTTAACTGCTATAATAGTTTTCATATCTTCTAAACTAGTTGTATCATTTCTGCTAAGTGAGAATCAGGAAGATGCAGTCTCTAAAATTAAAATAATGTGTTTTGCTATAATATTCTCTCCTTTTGGTGGATATTATAATCAATTATTCATACTATTAAATAGAAAATATGTAATTGCAATATTGACAGCTATATATCTTAGTATAAGTTTAACTTTAATAATCATCATTTCGAAATATCTTAGTTTTGATTATTTTGGCTATAATTATCTATTTACACAAGTAGCTGTATTTATGATTGGATTCTTTACTTGTAGACATTTTTTAAACAAAGAGATTTCCACTTTAAATAATTAAATCATTAGCTATTTCATTAAAAAATCCTACTCCGAAACAACTCCTAGAACACACTTTGGAAGAATTACAAATATTCATTGGAGTCTTTATATTCACTAGCATATACTTTACTATAATAGGTTTGGTAGTAGCGTAATTAAAAATTGGACACAAAAATAAGTTAACTACTTAACTTTGTGTACTATGACAAAACATCGGAAGAAATGGACTCCGGAGAAGAAAATGGAGATTCTGGATTACAAGAAGACGTATGGACTTACGAAGACTTCACGAAAGTTTGAAGTAAGTACGGTAAGCATCCTTAATTGGGAGAAGGTTTATTCAGAACAAGGCCCAGAAGGTTTTAAAAAAGGCGCCAAGACCTCACTTGAAAGAGAACTTCAGCAACTTCGCAGGGAGAATCGGGACTTAAAAGCAATAGTGGCTGAAAAAGACTTAGCCATTCGTGTAAAGGATTCTTTATTAAAAAAAGCCAGCAACGAAAATAGAGAAAATGATGGTGGTAGAGGATTTTCAGGAAACAGGTTTTCCATTAAGTTGTCTGTTAAAGCTGGCGGGTTTGGCTCGTAGTACCTACTACTATATTTCTAAGGGAATCAAACCAGGCAAAATAGCAAGTTCTTTTATAGTAAATTCTTCTGGAAGTAGACATTCTTTGCAAGCAATAAAGCAAGAGATTGAAACACTGCTTTCAGGGGAATTTGTAGATTATGGACGGTTCGACGATTCGATATTATAAAACCTACATCTATCTTATTCAGGAATTAGGCTATCAAATTGGTTCTTGTAGTGTTTATAAGCTAATGATCTATTAAAGTATCAACGAGCAGGAAGAATCAGAGGCAAACGAAATTGGGTGAAAGATTTGGTACCTAATCCTTTAACTGAGTTTTTGTTTCTGGAATTTGATGTTAAATATATGTATGTGAGTGGCAAAAGAGCTAATGTACAGGTGTTGAAGATGTTAGATATTTATAGCAGATGGAATATGGGACATTTTATCAACTGGTCTATTAAAGCCAACGATGTAATTGATCTATTTGAGGAAATCTTTCAGAATTATCAAATGCCTGAATATTTTATTGTAAGGAATGACAATGGTAGCCAATTTGAGGCTGATATAGTTCAGCAATACATGAGAACTAAAGGGGTGGTTCAAGAGTTTACTCTGCCCGCAACTCCAAAGCAAAATGCACATATTGAGTCGTATCATTCAATACTGGAAAGTGCTGTTTGTCAGAGAATGGAATTTGAAAATTTAGAAAATGCAAGAGACATTATGAACCGTTTCAGAGAGTTTTATAATTTTAACAGAATTCATGGAGGATTAGGATTTAAAAGCCCTTATAAATATCTAATCCATAAGAATGTTGACATGAAAAATCCCATTCTCAAAGAAAATTTACAAAATTATTAAATCAATTATAGTGTCCAATTAATTGCATTTGAAACAGTTTAATTAATTTATCTTTATCGATACTGCTAAATTTACTTTTTAATGAGTTATGAAAAATAAAATTTTCAAAAGTAAATCTCCAAGAATATTTTTCATTTTGCCAACTTTAAAAGGAGGGGGGGCAGAAAAAAATACTATCAATATATTAAATTCGATTGATCTGAATTTTTATAATGCTAGCTTAATTATATGCGGGGGAGAGAACAATTATGGTCAGTTATTACCTAAAAATCTAGATATTATATATCTCAAAAAAAAAAGTGTTAAACATGCAATTTTTAATATTTACAAAATTCTCAGTAAAGAACGTGTAGATATTGTATTCACTACTTCAGAGCATTTAAGTACGTTTATTGTACTTTTTAAAAAAGTTTTTAGCAAGAAATTCATATCAATCACTAGAGTACCTACTTTACCAAGCAATAAATTAGCCCAAAATATAAAGTCTAAAATCGTATCAAAGCTAAGTTATTATACTTATAAATTTGCTGATGTTGTAATATCACAATCAGAACAAATGAAAGAAGAACTTGTAAATATTCTTAATATAAAGGAGAGTAAAATAGCTGTTATACCGAATTTAGTGAATCAAAGCCAAATCCATCAATTATCAATACAGGAAAGGTCTAATTTCGTAGAATCTGATTATAATGTTGTTAGTGTAGGAACACTTGGCCCAGCAAAAGGTTTCGATTTATTAATAAAAGCATTGCCAAATGTGGTAAAACAAATTCCAACATTAAAGTTACATATACTTGGCGAGGAAGGGAGTAATAAAGGCTATAAGCAATTTTTAACTGACTTAATTATAAGTTTAAACCTAGAAAATCGTGTAATTTTGCATGGATTTAAATCTAATCCCTATCCGTTCTTAAAAGATGCAAACCTATTTATTTTATCTTCAAGAAAAGAGGGCTTCCCCAATGTTGTATTAGAGGCTTTGTCACTTGGCACTGTCGTGTTAGCAACAAACTGCGTGAGTTTTAATAATATCATTTTTGATTATAAAAATGGATTAGTAGTAGAAAAGAATAGTGTTAAGTCTTTAGAAAATGGTATTATAGAATGCCAACAACTATCAAAACAAAATCCAACAGTTTTAGAAAATTTTAACTTTAATAATTGGCTTATCAAACAACTGAATAAAAATGCAGAATAAATTGAAAGTACTACAAGTAATAACTAGTCTTTCAACTGGAGGAGCAGAAAAACTTTTAGTTGATAGCCTAGATGTATATATAAAAAATAATATAGAAGTTGATGTATTAACTATTAGCAGTAAAGAAACTCCATTTTCACAAAAAATAAAGAATAACTCTTCTACCAACTTATTTTGCTTGACAAACAAGAGTGTTTATAACCCATTATTAATTTTTAAGCTAATTCCTTACTTAAAAAGATATAATATAATTCATGTACATCTATTTCCAGCACTCTATTGGGTGGCTTTAGCAAAATTTTTCAGTTTCTCTACCACTAAGATTATTTATACTGAACATAGTACCTCTAATAAAAGACGAACTTCAACTTTTTTCAAATTTACTGATAAAATAATTTATAGTATCTATAATAAGATAATTACAATAGCTGAAGAAGTTGATTTAAACTTAAAAAAGCATTTAAATAGTTCTTCATCAGAAAATTTTCAGATGATTAAAAATGGCATTGATACTATTTTATTTTTTAATTCGAATTCATACCCTAAAACAGATTTCTTTAATGAATCTGATAAAATACTAATTCAAGTATCTAGTTTTAGGAAAGAAAAAGATCATGAAACTCTCATAAGAGCAATGGTTGAATTGCCAGAGAATGTTAAATTAATTTTAGTTGGTGATGGATATTTAAAAGAATATTGTATTAACTTAGTAAACTCCTTAAATATAGGAGAAAGGGTAAAATTTTTGGGTCTCAGAATGGATGTCCCTAGATTACTCAAAACAAGTGATATTGTTATTCTATCATCTGTGCATGAAGGTTTATCTTTATCTAGTATTGAAGGGATGGCGGTTGGAAAACCTTTTATTGCCTCAAACGTACCAGGATTACGAGAAGTAGTTCAAGGTGTAGGGTTGTTATTCGAAAAAGGAAATTCAAAAGAGCTAGCTAACCATATAATAGAGTTAATCAACGATAAGAATTATTATAATGAGATTGCTCAAAAGTGTTATATCCATTCTCAAAACTATGATATCAATCAAATGGTGAATTCATATATAACAGTTTATAGAGCGCTTACTTAAGACTTAAGTTCTTATTCTATATAAAACAAGACATATATTCTCAAGACTTATATTAGTGGCCTAAATTTCAAGAAAAATATATAAAGTTATGTGCAGAATCATTGGAGTTCTAAATAAAAAAGTATCTGAAAATCTCATCGTAAAAATGAGAGATGAACTCTCCTATGGAGGACCTGATGACGCTGGAGTATTCTGTAATCAATCAAGTGGAATAGGTTTAGGTCATAGAAGACTAGCAATTATTGATTTAACCGAAGCTGGTCATCAGCCAATGTTCTATAAAGATTTAGTAATTGTATTTAATGGAGAAATTTACAATTACCAAGAAGTAATGTTAGAGCTTCAAAAAGAAGGTTATGAGTTCCAATCAAAATCAGATACTGAAGTAATACTAAAATCTTTTGAATGCTGGGGATATGATTGCGTGAATAAATTTAGAGGTATGTTTTCCTTCGCAATCTGGAATCAAAAAACAGAAAAGCTTTTACTATGTAGAGATAGGGTTGGTGTTAAACCATTATATTGGTATTATAAAGATGGTTTATTTATGTTTGCTTCTGAGATAAAGGCCTTTCATAAACATCCGGATTTTGATAAAACTATTGATCAGAGAGCAGTCTCTCTTTATTTACAAACCGGATATATTAAAGCTCCATTTAGCATTTTTACCTATGCACACAAACTAGAACCAGGAGCGTTTCTAGAAGTTGATAAAGATTTCAACATAAAAACCTGGAAATATTGGGACGTTAGAGAGAAATATAATAATACTAAACTAAATACTGATTCTGAGACTGATATCATTAACCAATGTGAAGATGTATTAACAGAAAGTTTTCAATTGAGAATGGTTGCCGATGTACCTGTCGGGGTATTTTTAAGCGGAGGCATAGATTCATCTTTAGTTACTACACTTCTTCAAAAAGAATCACAAGTACCATTAAATACCTTTACTATTGGTTTTGAAGATAAAAGGTTTAATGAGGCCGTTCATGCTAAAAATGTTGCCAAAACACTAGGAACAAACCATACTGAGTTATATTGTAAAGAAAAAGATTTTATTGATATAATTCCCCAACTATCAGATATGTATGATGAGCCATTTGGGGATAGTTCAGGAATTCCAACTTTTTTAGTTTCTCAACTTGCACGTAAGTATGTCACTGTTTCATTATCTGCAGATGGAGGTGACGAAATATTTACTGGCTACAGTAGATACCTACGCACTCAAAATCATTACAAAAAAATTACATCTATACCTTATCCCATAAGATATGCTGGAGGAAATCTATTAGATAAATTAACCATGAAGCAAATTGAAAGAACAGCTAATCTTATAGGGAATGGTTTTTCTAATAACTTAAATATTAAATTACCGAGACTGATTGAAACGTTAAAAGCAAAAAATGAAATTGATTTTCTGTATAATTCCACCTCATATATGACTCCTAAAGAGTTAAAGGAAATCCATCCATTAGTTGAACCTATCTTTAATAAAGATATTGCATTATTTAATCAACGCTCCTATTCGTCTTTTGGCATTGTTGATATTGAATCATATTTAGAAGGAGATATTCTTACAAAAATAGACAGAGCAACCATGCAAATTGCTTTAGAAGGAAGAGAGCCGTTTTTAGATCATAAGATAATAGAATTTGCTTTAGGGATACCAAACCATTTAAAATTGAGAGATGGGAAGGGGAAATGGATATTACGCCAAATACTCTATAAGTATCTTCCGAAAGAATTAATTGATAGGCCTAAACAAGGCTTTGCCATACCTTTAGATAAGTGGATTTCAACTCTATTGATGAAAGAATTGTTAGACCTAACAAACGATAAAGATTTTTTTGAATTATTTTCTTTAAATCAATCAGCCATTACTGCAATTATTAAGAATTACGCAATAGGTAAATATCAAAAACCATCATTTATCTGGTATATATATATATTAAATCAGTGGTATAAACATTGGCTAAAATAAATTATTTGGATGATAAATGGGTTGTGTAGTATTTATGAAAATTATACTACACATAATAACGTTATTGATAAGAATCACCTAGTTTAAGATCAATTTATTTATATACTGAGTTTTTTTAGAATAAATAGAAGATTTCCGAATTAAGATAAATAAAGACATCAACCATCATAATTTATGTGAGCTTATTTAGGCTTAGAACTATGCCCAATATTTAAACATACGATTATAAATGTAAATGTATTGCTTTTTAAATGCTAATTCTGGATTTATAAGAAAGAGTTTCGTCTGATTATAAATAAAAAGAAATAAGTATAAGGAATAAATTATTTAATAATATTAGTTAACTTTCCCCAAAATGTAAACATATGGGAAGAGTTTTAACAATAGAACTAATAGTTGAGCAAAAAGCAGAATTAGAGCATTTTTACAAACAAAGTACTAATCATATTTTACGACAACGTTGTCAAATTATTTTACTTAAATCAGCTAATCGTAAGACTTCAGACATCTGCGATATTGTTGGAATCAAGAGTCAGAATCAAGTCAATAAATGGATAAAACCTTATAAAAAGCATTATTTAGCACTTGGAATAGAGATACTTCGTAATAAAGAAGGCCAAGAACGTAAACCAATTTTCGACTCTGAAAATGAAGCTCAACTTATTAAGAATGTTGTCATCAGTGAGCGACAAAAATTAACAAATGCCAAAGAGATATTCGAAAAAGAACTTAACAAGATGTTCAATATCAAAACATTAAGGAATTTTTTAAAAACCTTGGCTGGCGATATAAACGTATAAGATTGCGACCCAAAGGTCAACCAGATGCTGAATTGTTGAGTATTAAAAAAGGACAACTTAAGCTTTTAGAACAACAAAGTCAGTTAAGCAACATTGAACTATTTTATGGTGATGAAACAGGTATTAGTGAATTAGGATATGTGCCTTATGGATGGCAGGCAAAAGATGAAAATATCTCCATAAGGGCTAATCGTGGACAACAGCTGCGGCGGCGAACCGATTAACTGCTTTGGAATACTTTCAAGAACCAATACCTTGTTCTATAAAACAACTATAAACAGCATTAATGCTGACTTTATAGTCGATTTTATGGAAGATTTTTCTTTTAAAATCCAAAAACATACAGTCGTTGTATTGGACAATGCTCGTATTCACATTGCTCAAAAAGTCAAATAACGTTTAACGTTTTGGCAAAAAAGAGGACTTTATCTTTTTTATCTGCCTCCTTATTCGTCACATTTAAACATTATAGAAAGATTATGGAAAGAATTGAAGGCTGGTTGGCTGAAACCTGTTGACGATACTTCTTTCGATAACCTTCGGTATGCGATTGTCTCTTGTTTAAATCAGGTAGGTTCCAAACTGAAAATTAGATTCTCAAAATATTGTTAATTAATTCTTTGCTCGTACTTAGAAGAAAATATTGATACAAGTTTTAGGAGTACAAAAAGTGAATTAGAAATTGATGTATATTTATACTTTGATAAAGAATTTTATAGTAAACGTACTGTTAAAACAGGCAAACGCTCGGGTATATAGTTTTAAAGGATTATTAGTTAGATTTGAGACAAAGGTTGCAAATTGGACAGTTTTAGCTTTAATTTCATTCCCTATCCAATTTCTACCCAAAATTCAAACAAAAATATAATACTAAACACGTTCGATTTTATGATTTTTAACTCTATTGATTTCTTGATTTTTTTTTCTATCGTATTTTTTCTTTTTTACTTTTCATATGGAGTTACCAGAGGATTAGTCCTTCTTATATCTAGTTGTATCTTTTATATGTGGTTTATACCAGTATATGTAATTATTCTATTTATTACAATTTTTATAGATTACTATGCTGCAATTCATATTGAGGACAGCAAAAATAAGGCTGGGAGAAAGAAGCATCTTGTTATAGGAATCGTTAATACATGTATTGTCTTATTTTTTTTTAAATACTATAACTTTTTTATAGATAATTTAAATTACATAGGCTTCACTAGTATTAAACACTGGGATATTATACTTCCAATAGGGTTATCTTTCCATGTATTTCAAAGTTTAAGTTATGTAATTGAAGTATATAGAGGCAATATTAAAGCCGAAAGAAATCTCCTTAATTACTCTAACTTTGTAATGATGTTTCCACAACTAGTAGCTGGTCCTATTGAAAGAGCAGATAATATTTTACCTCAATTGCGTAACAATAATCATAATATATCATATTCAGATTTTTCAATAGGATTCAGTCGTTTTTTTTGGGGATTATTTAAGAAAGTTGCTGTTGCAGATGTAGTTAGTCAATTTGTTGATGCTGCTTATGATAATTATTATCAGCATTCAGGAATTACATTATTAGTAGCTACTTTTTTATTTGCTATTCAAATATACTGTGATTTTTCAGGATATTCCGATATGGCCATTGGGATTGCCCGAATGCTAGGATTTAAATTTAGAGAAAATTTTTCTATACCCTACTTTTCTAAGAGTGTCACCGAGTTTTGGAGAAGATGGCATATTTCTTTGTCAAGTTGGTTAAAAGACTATATATATATATCTTTTGGGGGAAATAGAAAAGGAGCAATTAATACATATAGAAATCTTTTGCTTACAATGCTAATAGGAGGTCTCTGGCATGGTGCATCTTGGAATTTTGTTATCTGGGGAGGTCTAAACGGCATATATCTATCTTTAGAAAAAATGCTAAATATTTCTTTAAAAAATCCTGAAAATTTCATTATAAAATTGATGCGAGTAATGTATGTTTTTATTGCGATATGTTTTACTTGGATATTCTTTCGAGCAATAACTTTTTCTCAGGCGACATTCATTATTAGCAAAATTTTCACAGATTTATCTCTTAGGAAATTTAATCATTTAGATGGGTCTATTTTTCTTTCAATAATATCTGGAATTATACTATTAATTATTTTCGAGTTTTTCTTATTCAGAAAATATAGTTTTGATAGAATATACTTAATGAAATATGGAAAGAGATATTTAAATGTAATTACTATATTCTTTATCATATATACTCTTATGCAAGGAAATTTCAACGGGGCACAGTTTATCTATTTTCAATTCTAAATTATGAGAGCAATACTTTTAAAAGTGATAACAATTGTAATAATCCTAATTGTTATTGATAAGGGTTTTGGGGCTCTTTTCAATAATTTTATTTTTAAAAAAACAATTTCTGGTGAACGAGGGGGGAGTTTAAACTATTTATTAGAACGAAAGAAAAATATAGATTTTGTTATTTTGGGTTCTTCTCGCGCAAAACATCATATAAATCCAGATAGTTTATTTAATATTAATGGTGAGGGATTTAACGCAGGTATAAACGGGGCAGGAGGAGTTATATATTGTAGTGTAGCTTTAGAAGTAATATTGAAGCGAGGTATAAATCTTAAAACTGTAATCCTGCAGCTTGATTCGAGACAATTTATAGAATCAAATAATTGTGTTAAAGAAATGAGTGCTATCTATCCTTTTCTTTCTGAAAGTTCATTTTTAAGAGATTATGTTGAGCAAAGTGGTTGGAAAGAAAAAATTTTAAGTAATTCCGATTTTTATAAATTTAATAGTAAATACTATTTTCTTATTTTTAATTTTTTTAATCGAAATAAAGTTAAAGATGATAATGGATTTTCACCTTTAGGTGGGTCTTTAGATACATCAAAAATTATAAATCTACCTCTTAAAAAAATAAAATATGAAAGTTTTTCAGATATTAGGTTAGAGGCATTAAAGAATATTATTAGCATTTGCAAAAAAAATGTCATAAAATTATATATAGTTTTACCTCCTAATTTTAAAGAACTAAATAATGAGGAGTCTTTTTATAATAATATCCTTAAATCGTCTATTTATCAAAAAGCAAATTTTGTAAGAGTAATAGATATGAGTAACATTAAAAGTTTTAATGATTTAAGAAGCCCAGAGAATTGGAAAGATGGAGGACATCTTAACGAAATAGGTGCAAATAAATTTTCAAGTTATTTAAATGATAGCTTATTAATTAGATAAATGTGAATCAAGGGTTGAAATGATAAACAGCAAACAAGCAGCATTTTGTCAAATTGCAAAATGAGGTGGTGCTATAAAACGTTACACTTTTTTGCTTAAAAGAAGCAAAAAATGGAAAAAGAAAAGGAGTAGTCGACAATATTATGCGGCTGATTTCAAGGAAGAAATTATCAGGATGCTCAATTCTGGGAAAAAAGCCAGTGAAATTTCAAGAACATTTGGTATTGGACAAAATGTTCTTTACACTTGGAAGATGAAAGCAAAAACAAAAGTCAAGACCAAAACCACCGAAGAGCAAAGCAGCTACAGTTTAAAGCTAATAGCTGAAAACGAACGGCTTAAAAAAGAGAATGCAAGACTACAAGATGAACGAGACATTCTAAAAAAGGCCTTAGGTCTCTTCAGCATGTCCAGTTAAGAGACGTCTATGAGTTGAT
This sequence comes from Emticicia fontis, assembly GCF_054779675.1. NCBI lineage: Bacteria > Pseudomonadati > Bacteroidota > Cytophagia > Cytophagales > Leadbetterellaceae > Emticicia > Emticicia fontis. Next base: position 2,340 of record NZ_BAAGXU010000012.1, on the reverse strand, counting down.
AAAAATGCTCAGTACGGACTACAAAGTTGCATTACTCTGTTTGATTTTTGAAGTAAGCCGAACGTCGTAATTATAATTTCAAAGCTGGGCGGAGTTATAATTTAGAGAGAAAATATACTCGTCCCAGACATGAAATTCGCTTAGAGTTTCTTAGAAATATGAAACGATATGGTTCAAGACGCATACAAGTAGTGTTGAGAACAAAAGGGTATAAATTAGGTCGTCGAACGGTTTCAAAAATCATGAAGGAAGAAGGCTTAAAAGCGATCCAGCCCAGGTCATTCATACCCAGAACGACCGATAGTAAACATGGTAAACGAGTTTGTGAGAACCTTTTATTGGATAAATCAAAGCCAACGTCACCGAATCAAGTATGGGTGTCAGATATTACCTATATGCCCATGAAAGGTGACAAGTGGGCATATTTATCTTCTTGGCAAGACTTATACAGCCGAGAAATTGTTGGTTGGAGCTTGGCAGATAATATGCGTGAAGAGATGGTCAGAGTCCCGTTAGAAAACGCTTTATTGAAAAGGAATGCTCCCAAAAACATGATAATTCATTCCGACCGTGGGGGGCAATATTTGTCAGATAATATCAAGAACATTGTGACTATCTTTGAGTTAAGACAAAGCATGAGTAGAGCCGATGACCCTTATGACAACGCTACGGCTGAGTCATTTTGGAGTAGATTAAAAGCTGAGTTAGATATGCCCAAAGGTGGTTATGCAAGTATCAAGGAATTACGTGGAATTTTGTTTGAATACATTGAAGGGTATTACAATCAAATGCGGTTGCATTCCTCTCTCAACTATCAAAGTCCACAAAGTTTTATGGAAAATTACTACAAAAAGGCAAGTTGAAAATTATTCTAAAACTCGCAAAAAGTGTAAAGCATAAAGGAACCACGTCAATTGAATAGGCAACCACTTAAACATATAGTTTCTACCCATTATTCGCATAATTAATTATTTTCGCTGAATATGCAATTAATTTTTATAATATTAAGTCTTTTAGGAATTATTTATATTCTTATAAAAAAAAGACAATTCGATTTTTTTTCAATTTCGTTCTTATCAGCTGTTGTCTATTTTACACCAGGTCTTGTAGGAAAGGTTATGAACCCTTATGCATATACCAAGCTAGACACACCAATATCTGATAAAACAATCTTAGTTTTTATATTAGTAGAAATTACAATATTTATAGGTATGGTTTTATACGATTTTTCAGAAAAATCGGACAGAAAATTTGATATAAAAAAACCAATATTATTTACATATACTTCTTTTTTTATAAGTCTAATAGCTTTTATAATAATGTATCTAAAATTCGGGAATATAGTTTTCAGTTTTGGTACTTATAATAAAAAAGAGGTTCTAGAACTTATGGCTGGAGACCGATGGAATCTTCTTTGGATATACTCTGCAAGTTTTTGTCTATTATCAGCTTGGCATGACAAATCTAAGATATTTATTAGTCTTTCAATACTTATGTTTTGTATACACTTAGTTATTGGTCATAGATCTAATGCTGCATTTATTTTCATTACTGTCACTACTATTTTACTGAGTGACATGACTAAAAATAAAACTTTAATAAAAATAATAAAAAAGCATGCATTAAAATTCATTTTATTTATAGTATCTATCACTTTTTTCTTCTTTATAAAGTTGATTTTACCATTATTAAAAGTTCTAAATTTTGAATATCTTTCGAAAAATGCGGAAAAGTCTGAGTATTGGATGTTAGCATTTACTAAATCTGAGCCTTTTTTAATTCAAGCAAACCTAAACAAAGTTTTAACTGCTGATATAACTACTGATGGCTATCATATATTTGATATTTTAAGCGTTTTGATACCTTTTTCTCCTGAAATTGGATTTGAAGCCTCTGGTAATACTTTTGGCAAGTATTTAAGTCAAGAAATGATATTTCCAGGAGTAAAATACGGAATAGCTAGCAACATATGGGCATCGATATGGACAGGCTATGGATGGATAGGGTTATATGTATTTATAATATTTTTCGTTATCATAATCGTATGGGCTTCTAATCTATTAAGATCAACAACAGGTTTTTTAAGAGGGTTTATTGCATTATTTTTTACGCAGTTTTTCTTTTATATTCATAGAAATGATTTATTTACACAAATAGGGCTTCAAAAAAGGACACTAATGCTCTTTATTACTTGTTTTATTATTTCTACGATTACTACACGAATATTAAAACTCCTATTAAAATAACGTGAGTTCGGGATTATTTTTTAATAAAAGCGGTAGGTTTAGTTTCATAAAAACAATAAGCTGCCAAAGCTCCAAAGATATGCACTATGGCATT